>CAJUKG010000001.1:0-222963 GCA_910586925.1 uncultured Christensenellaceae bacterium
GACGCGACAGAACGACGCGCGTTTATAGAATAAGAAAGTACAATTCAGGTACCGTTCGCGATTATTTTCACTATATCTTTTATTTCGCTCACAATGTAGTCCGCACCGACGGCTTCGAGTTCTTCTCGGTCGCCGTAACCGTACAGCACGCCTATGCACGGCATGCCGATTTTATGCGCGCCCGCGACGTCGTACAGTCTGTCGCCGACCATGATCGAGTTATCTGCCGAGGCGTGCGCCGATTTAAGCGCGTATTTTATGACGTCCGCTTTTTCTGTGCGCGAGGTGTCGAGCGACGCGCCCGCGGCGAACTCGAACAGGTCGAGTATACCGAAATGCTTTAGTATTTGCACGGCGGCAGGCTCGGGCTTGGACGTTGCGAGTATGAGCTTTTTGCCGAGCGCGTTAAGCTCGGTCAGAGTTTCGCGCACGCCGTCGTACAGCTTGCAGTCGAGCATGCCGTGCGGCGCATAGTATTCGCGGTAGTATTGCACCGCGCGTTCTGCGTCGTCCGCGTCGAGATGATAGTGCGTCATGAACGAGCCCCACAGCGACGGACCTATGAACACGCGCAACGTTTCGCGGTTTTCGGGCGGCGTTATGCCCATTTTTTCGAGCGCGTACACCACCGATTTGGTGATGCCTTCGTACGAATCGGATATCGTGCCGTCGAGATCGAACAGCACGTATTTTATGTTGTTTGCGGTTTTCGTCATGCTAATCGTTATCTCCGATCGGTCTATGCGGCAGGTTTGCGCGTTCGGTGTGGGTTATAGCCGAGTGCATGCGCTCGAACGCGTCGGGCGTGACTTCGCACAGCGTGCGGATAACCCCTTTCATCGTTTCGCGTTCGGTAAAGCCGTTTGCGGGGCAGGGGTTTTCGATCACGGGAATGCCGTTGTCGCGAACGAACGCGGCGGTGTCTTTTTCGCGCACGTATAGTAGCGGGCGAATGAGCGTGATGCCCGAACGGTCGAGGTACGATTTCGGTTGCAGTGTGTTCAGCCGCCCTTCGTACAGCATGCCGAGCAAAAATGTTTCCACCATGTCGTCGGCGTTGTGCCCGAGCGCGAGCACGTTGCAGCCTAGCTCGTTGAGCTTGTTGTCGAGCGCGCCGCGGCGCATTTTCGCGCATAGCGAGCACGGGTTCTTTTCTTTGCGCGCCTCGAATACTATGGCGGCGATCTCTGTCTTTACTATATGCAGCGGCACGTCGAGTTTTTCGCACATGGGTATGAGCGGAGAGAAGTCCGCACCCGTGCCCGCGTCGATCACGACGGCGTCAAGCGAAAAATTCGCGGGGCAAAACCGACGATACGCCGCGAGCGCGTGGAGCAGCGCGAGCGAGTCTTTGCCGCCCGACAGTCCGACGGCGATGCGGTCGCCGCTTTTTATCAGTTTATAATCGTTGTCGCACCGTCGCACCTGCGACAGTATTTGTTGAAGTTTCATACACGATAAGTATACAAAAAACCTCGGCAATAATCAAGTAAATTAAGACAGCCCGAGAATGTCGTCGGCGGAAACGTCCAAAATTTCGCAAAGGTTGGCGAAAGTTTCCAGCGAGGGATATTTGTCGAGATACAAATACTTGCTCACCGTCGATTGATTGATGCCCAAACGTTTCGCGAGTTCCTTTTTGGATATCGTCGCCGTTTTTATCGCGTCGCGCAGTCGCGCCTGTATTTCCTGTATGGTGATCATAGCCTAAAATTAGCACATTGTGCCTAAAAATGCTTGACATTTGCACATTGTGCCTATATATTATATGTATGTACAATTTTGTCGAATAAATGTATGCGACATGTTCGGCGGCTGAAAAAACTTTCGGGAGAGGATAATGGAATACTTTAGCAGGCGTTGCGGCAACTGCGGCGCGGAACTCGACGGCATAGACGCGATCGGCGGCGTAATAGAATGTAAATACTGTCACAGCAGGTTTCCCGTCGCGAGAAGTACCGACGGCAACGTGTTGCACTTTTTGTTCATGGGCGAGCACGAGATGGACGTCGGCGAGTTCGACAAGGCGCACGAAGCGTACGCGAAAGCGGCGCAGTTCGACGAGAAAGAGTCGGCGGCGTATTGGGGCATGGCACTTTCCGATTTCAAAGTGCGGTTTTTGCATTACGTGAACGACAAGGACGAAACAAAACTTCAGCCTATCTGCCACGAAGTGTCCAAAAAGGTTTTCTCGGAAGACGAGAACTACAAAAAGGCGATCGCTTGCGCGACGGCGGAACAGCGCGTCGAATACGAGCGCGTCGCGCACGATATAGACTATATAAGAGGTGAGTTTTACAGGTTCCAAAAGGAAGGTGTGGACTACGACTGCTTTATATGCGTCAAAGTCACCGACGACGCCACTAAACGCAAAACACCCGACAGCGATCGCGCGAACGACCTGTATTATCATCTGCGCGACCGCGGGTACAAGCCGTTCTATTCCGAACGCGAGATACAGAACAAGCAGGGCGCGGATTACGAGGCGCGAATACTGTACGCGCTGTATTCGTCCGAAACGATGATAATAGTTTGCAGTGACGAGAAGTATTTGCAGACGAAGTGGGTGAAGAACGAATATACGCGGTTCATGGGGCTTATCCGCAACGACGAAAAAGAATACGACAGCATTACCATCGCGTATTTCGATACGCCTATCGACAAGCTGCCCGGTCGCGACGGCAGGCTTCAAGGCGTCAACCTCAATTCTCCCGACGCGTACAGCAAGATTGTAGACTTCGTGGACGCGCACTACAAAGCGAGTTTCGCCGTGCCCGACATAGTGCGTAAGTCGTACGGCGCACGCACTTACGACAAGAATGCCGCGGTCAGAACGGGAGTGCAAAAGCGCAAGCTCGGTTCGCTCGGCGGCAGTGCCGAAATCTCGGTGTCAGATAATTCCATACTCAAAAACGCGACCGACTTTTTGCGGCGCGGCGATTACAAAAACGCCGTCAATTTCGCGAACATACTGATAAAAAACAATCCCGCCAACTCCGCCGCGTACGAACTTCTGTTCCTCGCCGAAAACAAGTGTACGGACAGAACCGCGTACGAGAACATGCGGAGCACCGCGTCTTCTTTCGACAATCTCGAAAAGGCGATCGCCGTCGCGTCGGGCGATAGCGCGAAAGAGCTTTACGGCATGCTGTATCGGCATATCGAGAAAACTCTCGACGTAGCCGCGTACAGCGAGTACATAACCCTGCCCGACAGCACCGACGAGCAAATCGCCGCGCTCAATAAAAAAATGTACGCCGACGCGCTTCGGTACGGCAATCAAAAAATATTCGACACGATCATTCAAACGGTGGGCGACGTCGATCTGTTCATAAAGATGAACGTCGAGTTCGCGCGAAAACTCAACGACGGCACGTCGTTCGGCGTTACCGTGGTCGCGCCGTACTATCGCGCGGTGCTTGAAAAGGCGGACGCGGGGCACGGCGAATCGCTGTGGTACGTGTTTGTCGCCGCCCATGCGCCCAAAAATCAAGGCGAGTATTTTTGCGACCAAAACAATTTTCCCGCTATAGAATCGGGGCTTTTCGCTTACGGCTACAACGAGTTCGCCGCCGAAAAACTTTTCTCGATCTGCGAGAGCGAACTGAAAAACAAGAACGACAACGCCGTCGCGCTCTTGAACTTCTTGCTGTCGATGATACCGTCCGAAAAGAACGGCGAATATTACAAACGGCTTCGTTCGAGCGTCAAGATATTCATGGACAGGGGCAGTTATGCGAACGCGAAGCAGTACAACGACATGTATCTCGCGGCAAAAAGCAAGGACGACAGAGCGCATTTGAACGCCTGTCTTATCAATCACAAAATGAACAACCCCGTCAGCCTGTTTCGGCTCGGCGACGGCTTGCTCGAAGATCCCGAGTTCCGCGCGGCGTTCGACCTTTATCCCGAGAACAACCCCGGGACGAATAATATCTACATGGACATTTACATGTACGTGCAGAACAATATTGATTTGATCGCGGTGCGCGACGCTTTTTCGGCGTTCGAAAAAGAACAGCGTGTGGAATTAAACGAATTATGTGGTTGCCGCGATACGGTAGTAAAGTATTACAAAAATAAGAGCGAAAGAAAATGGAGAAGTATACTGCAAGAATATTTTTGTAATGATTTGGGCGGCATAATGAAACTTACAAAAGATATTACCGATAATCCCGCCCTTGGAGAAGCGTTTATATTTTCGATTGCATACGAGTATTGTAAAGCGGATAATAAGACATTTTTTAATATTATAGATAATCCGTATGGTAGCGGAAAAATACCGTATAGGTATGTAAACGATTATACGTGCGAGGTGTGCAGTGGTAAAGGATATTTGTCAAATGCAAAATGCCGCGATTGCGATGGCACCGGAAAAAAGAAAAAAACTTGTGGTATTTGCGATGGTGACGGATATATACAGTTAGGTTTCGGACCGAAAAACGATTGTTGGCATTGCGGCGGCACGGGCAAGGTAAAAAGCAGAGAGAATTGCCATACATGCGGCGGTACCGGTATAGTGGACACAAAATGCCCGAGATGCAATGGCAATGGATTTACTGCCGATATGCCTATATATGCATGTATAGACTACATTCGCAAACATCTAAAGGATAAAATTGAAGATAATAAATTAAAAAGAGAGGAGCAAAAGCAACGCGCAGAGCAAGCTGCAGCGTCGAGGGAAAAACAGTTTGTTAAAGAAAGAAAAGCCGCCGCAAGAGCGGCGCGGCGACCGCTAATCGCGACTATTATATTAGATATTATATTTTGCGGGATTATGATTGCGGGAATTATATCGGTGATTGCCGATCCTCTTGCCGCGCAAGAAGCTGGCGTTATTGTCGGCGGAGTGGCGACATTCTTCGGTTTTATTTCAACGATTGCAGGGTGCTTTGCTCAACGCAAGCAAGGAAATAAAGCGGCTTCTGTGGCGTGGTTGATAGGCGGATTGGTGTTTATTGCTTTAAGCATTAATTTGATAGTTGTATCATTATCTTAATAATGACCCCCAAAGCGCGGGCAGTGCTCGCGTTTTGTTTTTTTGCCGCGAAATAAAGATAATACACACTTTTAGAGAAAAACAGAGAAAAAATAGCGGATTATAGGGAAAACACTTGACATTTTCACGATTTATATATATAATCATTATGTTAAACATAATCTTTTACGGAGGGAATTATGTCTATCTTCAACAGGAACAAAAAGGTGCAGACGATCAATTTCAATAACGTCGCGGGCAATTACGCGGATACGAATAACGCGTTGTTCTTCCGCGTGCGCGAGGCGATCGAAGATAAAGATGCGGTCGTGGAAGTGCCTTTCACTCATACCGCCATCATTCTCATGGGCAGCAGTTATAAATACGTTACGGGCGATACGAAGATCTTCGAGGACAAGAAGGCTCTCGAGAAGTGGCAGCGCGGCATGACGGTGGACGTCATTTACATAATCAAAGATACAGCCGTCGAAGTTACTTGGGGCACGCCCAATCCCATTACTTTCCGCGATCCCGTCAGCGGGCATATCGTAAACCTCGGCGCGCACGGCAAGTTCGAAGTCGTCGTGTCCAACCCCGAGGAATTTTTCCGCCGCATAGTCGGTAACAATCAAAAGTTCGATATCGACGACTTCAGCCGTCGCGCCGCGGCGACGATAGTCGACGAGTTTAACGCCGTTTTCCAACACATTGTCGAGGAACTCGGCATTTCGTACGACAAGTACGACGCCAACAGAAAGCTCCTCGGTCAGCGCATGGGCGAAGCGTTGTCGCCCGTATTCGAGAAGAAGTACGGACTGCGCGTGGATACGTTTACCATATCGGGCATGACTATCGACGCCGCCGCCAAAGCCGCGACCGAAGAAGTTATGGATCCGCGCAAAGTCCGCGAGGAAGAAGAACGGCGCGAGGAGAAACGCAAGCGCGAAGAAGAAGACGCGCGGCGGGAAGCGGAGCGGCTCGACGACAAGCGGTTCGAGCGCGACCTGCGCATGCGCGACCTGGACCGTCGCGAACGCGAGGCGTTCTATTCGAGCACCGCGCGTGCCGAGAGCAAACCGCGCTGTCCGCACTGCGGCGCGGAGAACGCGCCCGCGGCGACGTTCTGTTCGGCATGCGGCAAGCGCGTAAGCACTGCGCCCGTTACGTGCACGCAATGCGGTGCGGTCAATCCGTCCTCGGCGGCTTTCTGCTCGGGCTGCGGCAAAAAATTATCTTAATTCGGGAGGTATCCGACAATGAATTTTCTTTCTGCTGTTAATTGGGCTGTTGTAGGTCCTATCATAGGTGTTGCGGCGGCGGGCGTTATACTGTTGCTCGTGGCGTTGTTCGCGGTCAAGAAGAAGCCCAAGGCAAACCCCGGCGGCGACGCCGACCGTCAGCTCGTCGATCAGAACGCAAAGGCGGTAGACATTCTCATTGCGATCGTCACGATCGAGGAAGGCAAAGCCGCGCTCGCGGAGTTCCGCGACAAGCTCAAGTTTCTCATGCCTTCGGGCACCGACGAAGCGTTCCAAAAGGACAGCAAGATCAAGAATATGCTCGATGATTTCAAGATCGCCGTTACGCGCAAGCCCGACGACATGAACGTTATTTCGACCAATATTCGCGATATAGAGATAGTGATTGCCGAGCGCAATGCGAATGCGTAAAGCGGAGTGTCGGGAATGTATTTGACTTCCGATGCTTGCGCCAACTGCGGTGCGCAAATTGATATAAGTCAGGCTGTAAACGGCGTTGCGGAATGTAAATTCTGCCACAGCCGTTTTCCTGTTGCGCAAAGTACGAACGAACAGGCGCGCACATATTTGCAACTCGGCGTGCACGAACTCGACGTCGGCGATTTCGACAAGGCGTACGAGTCGTTCTCGCGTGCCGCCGCGATCGACGGGAACGAGCCGGAAGCGTATTGGGGCATGGCTCTTTCCGATTTTCGCGTGCGTTACATACGCGACGAAGTGAAGGACAGGCAGCAGCCCATTTGTTACGATATTTCGGATAAACAGTTCACGCAGAATCCCGATTATCTGAAAGCGATCGCCAAAGCGACCGTCGAGCAACGCGCCGAGTACGTCGAGCGCGCGCGGGAGATAGAGCATATCCACAAAGAGTTCAACAGGCTCAAAAGCTCGGGACTCGATTACGACTGTTTCATCTGCGTCAAAGTGAGCGACGACGAGCGGACGGACGCTTCGGGCAAGAAGATGCGCACTTCGGACTGCATGTACGCCGACGAACTGTACTTCGCGCTCAAGGGCAAGGGTTACAAGCCCTTCTTTTCGGAACGCGATCTCGCGGGCGCGACGGGCGCGGACTACGAAGCGCATATTCTGTACGCGCTGTATTCGTCGGAGAGCATGCTCGTGGTGTGCGGCGACGAGCGTTATTTGCAGACGAAGTGGGTCAAGAACGAGTATCTGCGTTACATGAAGCTCACGCGTGACGCGGGACGGGACGACGACAATCTCACGATCGTGTTCAAGGGCGGCGTGCCGATAGAGCGGCTTCCCGGGCGTCAAGGCAAAGTGCAGGGCATAAACGGCGACGCCATCGACGCGCTCGAGCGCGTTGTCGATTTCGTCGGCGCGAATCTTTCGGCGAACATGCGCCCCCTCGATATAGAGCGCAAGGAGTATTCCGCAAAATCATACGAACGCAAAAACGTCGAGCGTTCGGGCGTGACAAAGCGCGATATAAAGATCGCCGCGGCGACCGCCGTTTCGGGCAACGAGCAAACGCGGTTGCGGCTCGCCGAAGATTTTATGAACAGGCACGACTACAAGGGCGCGCGGAATTGGTGCGACGGGATCATCAACGAGTTTCCGCTTTGCGGCAGGGCGTATTGGCTGCGCTTCCTCGCACAGCACGGTTGTGCGAACGATCTCGATTTCATAGTGTCCGCGGCGACGATAACGGACTTCGAGTATCTCGAAAAGGCTATCTCGGCGACGGGCGACCATACGGCGCGCATGGCGTACTATACCGCGCTCGAACAGCGCGTGCGGCGGCGTCGCGACCTCTATGCGTACCGCGAGTATATCGTGCTTCCCGAAAGCGACGACGATATCATCGCCGAGCTTACCGATTTCATGTACGACCATGCGCGGAGCAAAAAGGACACGGAGGTGTTCGACGCGATAATAAACACCGTCAGGGACACCGACAGATACATACAAATGAATCTCGCTTTCGCGCGGCAGTTGCCGGCGGATGCGGCGAGCAAATACTACCGCAACGTGCTCGAAGCGGATAACGGACACAAAGAGGCTTTGTATTACTGTTTCGAGGCGGAGCATGCCGACGTGTTCGCGTTTTGCGGCGACGCGGGCAATCAGCAAAAAGTCATCGACGCGTTATATTCCTACGGATACAACGAGTACGCGACGCAGAAGCTGTACGACATGGTCGTCGAGAATATCCCGACGCGCGTACAACAGGCACTCTCGCTTTTCGATTTTCTCATCACCGTCATACCAAAAAGCAAGGACAAAAAACTGCTCGAATATCTCCACGCGGTAATAGACAAGCTGTACGATACGCGGTGCGGCAAGTACGCGAAGAAGTATGTCGAGTATTGTCTTACGCTCGACGCGCACGACGATATTGCGTTCTTTTACCGCGTGCTCGTAAACCATAATTTCGTCAATCCGCTCGAAATAATGTCGCTCGGCGACGAGCTGATAGGCGATACCGATTTCTATTCGGCGATAAACTGTTACACCGAACGCAACGCCGACGGGAATAACTTTTATCTCGACGTCAATTCCGAGCTGGGAAAACTCCGCGCCACTCTCGGCGACATGACGGGAGCCGCCGTGCGAAGCGTGTATATCCCTCGCGCGTCGCTCGATAAATGCGATCGCGAAGTGCGGCGGGGAATGACCGCACGCGCGCACGAGCTTGTAGACGGGTTTTTGGCGCGGTATAAGTGCGAGAAACTCGACGACACGTTCAGACTCAAAAAGGAAGTCGGCGGCGATGCGGAATTGAACGAAGCGTATAACTTCGCCCGCGTCGGCACGAATACCGAGTTCGCGAGCGAAATATTGCGAGTGATAAACGGGCAGGGCGCGGTCGTTAAAAATTACAAAAAACGCGCGTTCAAGGATGGCGTGATACACGTTCTCGTTTCGCTCCCGACGGTGATCGCGATCGCGTTCGCGCTCGTCGCGCTGTACGATCCGATGATCGTTTTCGGGGTGTTCGCGGAGCGGTTTTTGTCGCTCGGCATACCCATGACGATCGGCGGCGTGATTTTCATAATCATAGGCGGCGTGATGAACCACAACGTATGCGACGAAGTAAACTGCAACATTATGTTGCGCGGCGGCATTACCTACACCGCACTCATGATATTCGTCATGGTGCGCACCGCAATGATGTTATAGGAGGCGGGAAGTGAAAGCAACCGTATTTTCATTGATATGGGCGGTCGTTCTCGCCGGGCTTATATGGTTTTGCGCAAGCGACGCCATAGTCGGCGTCGCGGCGTTCTTTATCGCACTGCATATAAATTTTTTCTCGCTCTGCATGATAAACTGCGACGATTACCGCGACAAAATGCTGACGGGCATGGTAAAGGTTTTGCCTGCGATAATATTGAGCGGCTTGGGCTTGCTTCTCGCCGCGGCGGTGTTCGTAGCGTTCTTCCTCGGCGCGCCGCTGTTTTTCGTAATCAAGGGGCGCAAGGAAATGTGAACGGCATCATGCGTCCGTAAACGCAATAAAAACCGCACGGAATGTAACTGCCGCGCGGTTTTTTCTATGAATACGTCTCGGCGCGTATTTTTTCAAGCGGGGGTAAAAATCCTTGACTTATAATACGATTTACTGTATAATTAGTAAGATATTATGATGGCGGCGTGCGTCCGCCTATACGGAGACTACCATGAAAAGAACTTATCAACCCAAAAAACGTCAACAGCGCAAGGTCCACGGTTTTCGTCAGAGAATGAGAACGCAGGGCGGCAGACGGGTGCTTTCGCGCCGTCGCAACAAGGGTCGCAAAAACCTCACCCCTACGCCGCTCGGCAAGTAATTGCTCGACAAAGCGCACAGGCTAAATAAACACGGTTCGTTCGCGTACGTGTACCGCAAGGGCGTGCGCCTTTCGGAACCCGATGTTGTTTTGATCTACACGCCCGCACGTTCGGTACGGGTGGGTTTTTCGGTATCCAACAAAGTGGGAAAAGCGGTCGTGCGCAACAAAGTAAAGCGCAGACTGCGCGCTTCCGTCGCCGCGCATCTTCACGGCATGGCGGGGTGTCAGGCGATAGTCGTCGCCAACCCGTCCGCCGCGGGTAAAGATTACGCCGCGCTCGACGGCGAGCTTGTCGCATTGTTGCGGCGTGCGGAGCTATTGAAATGAAGCGTAAAACGAAGCGCGTCATCAAGAATATAGTCACGTTCCGCTGGCTGTTTTTGGGGCTTGTATACTTTTACAAAAAGTGTATTTCGCCGCTCACGCCCGACGTGTGCATTTACACGCCGAGCTGTTCGACGTACATGGTCGAAGCTATCCGAAATTTCGGAGTGATTCGCGGTATATTTCTCGGCACAAAGCGCATACTGCGTTGCGTGCCTTGGAAAGCGGGTGGGTTCGACCCCGTGCCGGACAACCCTCATGGAGATATGAAATGGCTTTTCTGAACACCATACTGTCATTTTTAGGTATAAGCGAGGCGATCACCCAAGGCGTGCAGGCACCCTCGGGCATGTGGCATATCCTTATACTCAAGACGTTCGAGTTCGTCGCCGATTACGGTTGGCGTATCGTCGTGTTTACCGTGCTGTTAAAACTCGTCATTTCGCCGCTCGACTTCTACCAGCGGTACAAGATGAACAAGAATCAGAAGATCACCGAACGGCTCAAGCCGACGATGGAGAAGATTCAAAAACAGTACGCGGGCGACAAACAGGCTTTTCAGCAAAAGCAGATGGAGCTTAACCGCAAAGAGGGTTACAGCTATTTCTCGGCGTGCCTGCCGATGATCATTACCTTGGTCGTATTCATTACGCTGTGGATGTCGATGCAGACTATCGCGCGGTACATGATGTTCAAAGAGTATACGACGCTGTACGACGAGTATACGTATGTGACAGAACAGATATACGAAGTGCCGCCCGAAATAATAGAGATAGGCAACAAGAGCGAAGAAGAAAAAACGGACGAAGAACGCAAGATGTTCGACGAAGCCATGCGCAAGTGGGAGATCACGCAAAAAATCGGGCAGGACGTCGTATACCAAATGTACTATAACGGCATCGACGAAAGCTATGTCCAAACACTTCGCGATCACACGGTTACGGTCACCGACGAGGCGGGTAACGAGAGTGCGGTCAAGGACTATGCGGACATGCTGCCCGACGATCTCAAACTGCTCCGCGGCGACGCGGCGGTCGAGCCTGTGCAGTCGTCATTCCTTTGGATCAAAAACATTTGGGCACCCGACGTGCCCTGGGGCAATCAGGCGGTTTTGAGCAAATCGGCGTTCCTGTCGGGTATAGGCGATTATCAGAAGTCGGAAACGAGCGGACTCGACGGCGGCGTACAGACGCGGCTTATCGACAAGTACGACGAAGTCATGTACAGACTGCTCAACGACGCGCAGACGAGCCGCACCAACGGTTATCTTATATTGCCCATTCTCGTAGTATTGCTGTCTGTGGGTGCGCAGCTCCTTTCCATGTTCCAGCAAAAACGCGCGGGACAGGTGAATGCGCAGGGCGGCGTCGCGACGAGCATGAAAGTAATGATGTTCGTCATGCCCGTCATGATGGCTGTGTTCGCATTGCAAAGCGCGTCCATATTCGCGCTGTACATGGCGGTCAACAGCGCGACGACGTTGCTTTTCAACCTGTTGTTCACGGGGATCATTCGGCTTATCGACAAGCTCCGCGCAAACAAGAGCCACGCGATCTATGCGGGCAGCCCGCGCGGCGGCGCAGGCTTGGCTTCGCCCGATATCATTCATTACGTAAAGGGTGCGAACCCCAATGCGGGCGCGCGTCCCGTCGTTACAGACGATCCGACCGGCAAAAAGAGCAAAAAGGACAGATCCTCCGCGACGGTCGTTCGGCGCGGCGGCAGACCCGATCCCAACGAGCTTATGGGATACGATATGTCGGCGAATAAGTCCGACAAACAAAAGCGCAAATAACAGACGGCGTATAGCCTTGCAGTTGCGTGTCGCGACGATCGCAGAGTGTCGGCGTCTTAAAGCCGCGCCGCGCGGTTTTGCCCGTTTACGGTGCGTGATGTCGTAACGGCTTGCCGAAAAAACAATTTATTACACGGAATACCTCGCGCACGTTTTTTATGCGCGCCCGCGGGGGTGTTTAACTCGAAGGAAGGTGGAATGTGAAAATCGAAGTTACCGCCAAAAAGGTACAGGACGCTATCAATCAAGGACTTAAACAGCTCGGAGCAACTCTCGACGAAGTCGAAGTCAAAGTCATCGACCAGGGCGGGTTATTTCGCAAAGCGAAAATCGAAATGACGATTGATCGCGGCGAAACTCCTGTCGCGGAAAATAAAAAGCCCGAGACGGAGCAGCCTGCCGCCGACAGCCGCAGAGCGGTCGAGCAGCCCGCGTCAAGCAAGCCGCAGCCCGAAAAAACAGCGACTGCCGCGAAGCCGCAACGCGATAACAAACGTCGTGATCCCGATAACGTCGGCGAAAAGCGTGCGGACAAAAAACCCGCGCCCGAAAAGCGCGCAGAAAAGCCGCTCGCGACGGAGGGTAAAGCGGAGGAGAACGCCGCCGCGCCGAGCGGGCTTGACCGCAAACCGCGCAAGCTGAATGCGTCCGAAAAAGAAGCGGCGGCGCACGCGCTCGAGTTTGTGCGCACCGTCATCGAGAAGATGGGGTTCGACGCGAAAGTAGAAGCGAAAGAAAATTGCGAGTATATTGACATCGCGGCAGAGGGCGGCGATGATAATTTGATTATCGGACGGCGCGGCGAAACGCTTGCCGCACTGTCGTACCTCGCCGAAACGTGCGCACGCGCCGAGAAAGCGCATATAAGCATCGTCGTGGACTGCAACGGCTACCGCGACCGCAGGGCGGAAAAACTCGTGGCGGAAGCCAAACGTCGCGCCGACGAGTGCGTGCAACGCAGGCGCAAGGTCCGCCTCGAGCCGATGGAGCGGTCCGACCGCCGCACCGTGCATAACGCGCTTTCGTCCGACCCGCGCGTGACCACCGCGTCGGAAGGCAAAGAGCCGCACAGATACATTGTGATCACACCGAAGAATAATTAATAATTAAAAATTAATAATTAATAATTGAGGACGAGATGAAGTAAGAAGTAATAGTGAATAGTGAAGAAGATCGGACAAATTAAATAATATTTCGACAGCATTTTTTATCTCGTTTTTATATATTATCTATTATCTAAACAACTTCGACAGGTTGTAGGGGGCGCAGTCTGCTGCGACACGCAAAAGACACGGCAATCGGACATTCATAACAAATCAAAAAATCGACAATAATTGTTAATTATTATTTTTTAATTCCATCTGCGGTGGCGTAATGAGAAAATACAAGGGCGTTTATATAATATTCCTGTTTGTGGGACTGACGTTGTTCACGTTCAGTCTTTTGCCCGTTTTTCGCGAACTTTTGCCAGATACGTTTTGGATAATGACGGTGGTGAGCGTGGCACTGATGGCGTTTTGCATGTTCATGCTGTGCTACAAGCCGAAAGAGAAAATTCGGCTCGCCGCGAAGTATGAGCGCAAAGCGACCATGCTGTCCAAACCGGAATACGAGTTTTTACTCTTGCTTCGCGGAATATCGCCCGAAAAGTACGAGGTAGTGCCGCAGGTAGCACTTATCGACGTCATAGAAAAGCGTACATATACGACCAACCGCAACGAGCTTTTCCGCGTTTGCGATTACTGTTTCGTGGACCGCGAAACGTTCGAGCCGTTGTTGCTCGTCGAGCTTAACGACCGTTCGCATTTGCGTGCGGACAGACAGGAGCGCGACGCGAAGGTCGCCGCCATATGCGCCAATGCGGGCTTGCCGCTCGTCACGTTCTGGATGGACGGCGATCTGAGTTTCAATACCGTCAAACGCACCGTGAAAAAGGCGATACTCAAATGAAGTGTTACGATTGCCCGCGCGCCTGCGGCGTCGATCGCGACGTAAAGCTCGGAGTTTGTCACGGCGGGCGGTATGCGCGTATCGCCGAAGTAATAGACGATTTCGAGTACGAGGAACCTTGTTTGGGCACCGTCACAGCCGTATTTTTCGGCGGGTGCTCGCTCGGCTGTTCGTACTGCCAAAACAGTAAAATAAGCTGCGGCGTGGCGGGCGAGGAGTACGACGACGCCGCGCTCGCGGGCGTTCTGTCGGGCGCGAAAAATCCGCTCGACCTCGTTACGCCGTCGCATTATCTCGGCGCGATAGAACGCGCTTACGGCATTTGCGGCAAAACCGAGCGTGTGATATACAACACTTCGGGCTACGAAACGATTGACGCCGTGCGCCGCGCGAGCGAGTTTACCGACGTGTTTTTGACCGATTACAAGTACGCCGACCGCGAAACGGGCGCGGCGTTTTCGCGTGCGCCCGATTACTGTGATACCGCCATTCGCGCCGTTGCGGAAATGCGCCGACGAGTGCGCGACGAGTGGCGGGAGGAGAGCGGCAAAAAACTTCTCGTGCGCGGGCTTATAGTGCGGCATCTCGTTCTGCCCGGGCGGGTGAAAAACTCGCTCGCCGCAATAGACAGGCTCGCGGACACGGTCGGCACCGATACCGTTTTGTCGCTCATGAGTCAATTCACGCCCAACGGCATCGGCGAGCCGCGCGTGCCGCTCAACAAGATCGAGTATAAAATAGTCGTCGAGCATGCGATAAAGCGCGGGTTTGAAACGGGATACATACAGGACTTTTCGTCGGCGTCGGCGAAGTACACGCCGAAGTTCAATTAAAAATTAATAATTAAAAATCGAGGATAAAATCAATCAAAATTACGGTAACAATATGGATTTTTCTCAAAGCGACAATTTCAATGCCGAGTGCATAGCCGAGGAGACGGAGCACCTGTGTGCGACGCTCGACAACATTCGCGAGCAGATAGACCTGCTCGAAAACGACGGATTCGCGTACCGCATCGTCAATATGTACGACGAACTTGACGTGGAAGAATTTCGCACCGACAAGTTCCGTCACGACGAGCGACAGCGGGATATCGCGATCCTCAAGCGCACGCTCGACACGCCGTATTTCGCGCGCATGAAACTTGTGCCGACGGGCAGGACGACGGAAGCCGCGCTCGACACGCCGAGCATGACGCGGCGGCGTTCGCTTACGTTCGATTACGAAGTGCCGCTCGGCGAGGAGATCGACGTGTATGTCGGCGCGAATGTTGTCGTGTACAAAGATAGGATAATCATATTTTCGCACAATTCGCCGCTCGGCAACAAGGTGTACGAGCGGTTCGACGGCGGCACGGTCGAGTACGGCGGGTACGAATACAAAGTGATATTCAGACGCAAGTTCGACATACGCGGCGGCAAGCTCGAAGCGATGTTTCAGGATTTCTCGATCGAAGCGGGCGGGGTGGTTTACGACAAGTTCCTCGCGCACATGCTCGAGGTCAAGCGCGGCGACAAGCGGCTTACGGACATTATTCCCACCATTCAGGCGAATCAGAACGCGGTCATAGTCCGTCCCGCCGACGAAAATTGCGTCGTTGCGGGCTGTGCTGGTTGCGGCAAAACCATGCTGTTATTGCAACGGCTCGAGTATTTGAGTTTCAATAAAAAGATCGAGCTGTCCGACGTGTATATTATTGCGCCGAGCGACAGGTACGCCGCGCACATTCAGCCCGTCGTGGACGACCTCATGATAAACGCGGCGCGACGTGTCACCATGCCCGTACTGTACCGCGAGCTTATTCTTTCTTTGCGCGGGATCAAGAGTTCGGCGCGGCGCGAACTTAATTCGTGCGAGCCTTGCGGCGATGAAGGATTGCCCGATTCCGCGGTGACGGCTTGTTACGGCGACGACGTGAAGCGCAAACTGATCACCGCGCTCGCACCCGTCAGACAGAGTTATCGCGCCCGCATGTCGGTATACCGCGCGGAGCTTGCGGCGTACGAGGAGGCGACGCGTTCGGTGTATTACGGCGGCGACGCGAAAAAACCGACGCTGCCCGCGGTCGGAGTCGATCTCGCAAAATTGCCGTTCCTGCCCGATCTCGGCGGACGGTTTAGTAAATGCAAACTGTATCTTCTTCTCACCGCGTACTGCTACATTCTCGGCAAGCCCGATTTCGACAAAGCTCTTTTTATCGACGAGGGTCAAGACTATTTTCTCAACGAGTACAAACTTCTCGCCGAATGTACCAAAGCGGTCGTCAACGTGTACGGCGACACCAACCAACAGCTTGTAGACGGTCGCGGGGTGTGCGACTTCGCTCGGCTGGACGCGCTGTGGAACATGCAACACTACGCTCTTAACGAGAACTACCGCAACGCGCGGGAAATAACCGAGTATGTGAACGGACTGCTCGGCATGAACGTCACTTCGCTCGGGCTTGACGGCGGCACCGTCGAACACGCGCCGCTCGAAAGTCTGCCGCATCTTCTTGCGGGCACGGGCGACGACCGCGTGGCGGTGATCTATCCCGAACGCGACGCCTCGCTCGGCTCGAGGCTCGCAAAAATCGTTCCGCGCGACATGCTGTATACCGTCGCGCAAAGCAAGGGAATGGAATACGAGCGTGTGTATGTGTGCGGCGCGCTTTCCGATAAAGAAAAATATGTCGCGTATACGCGCGCCCTCGCTCGGCTGTATATACTCGAGTGAGATACATCCGTGCCGCCCGCCGCCGCGCAGTCGAGTGTTTTATAACGTGCGCGCATGACGCAGACGAGGCAAATGTGTGCATTGTTTCACAAACCGCACCATAAAATAATCGGTTATGTACACATTGCAACCATTGCGTAAACAATTTCGGAGGTTATAATATTTGTATTGTATCGGGCGGTCGCGGCGCAGCGTGCCGTTTGTATTTCGGAGGACGGATCATGGGCAGAAAGGTAAATAGTGTTTTGTTGTTGGCGGCTGCGGCGTGCGTAGCCGCGTGCTGTATCGGATGCGACGACGGAAGTCTTGACCGTACGGGGAAGTATGTATCGTATATTTCGACAAACACCGAAGTATACAGTTCCACTGCGGAAATGGTGGCGGCGGTAGCCGACACGGTGGTGGAGATCCGCACCGAGTCCACCGTCACGCAGTGGGGAATGCAGTACGTCGTATCGGGCGCGGGGAGCGGAGTTATCGTCGCGCACGCGGACACCGATAAATCCATTTACTATATCATCACCAATAACCACGTGATAGAAGGTGCGCGGGATATTCACGTATCGTTGCGTTCGGGCGTCACGTACGACGCGGAGCTTATCGCTACCGATGTTCGCGGCGACGTCGCGGTCATAGCTATCGAGGAGAACGAAACGCTCAACCGCGCGGTGTGGGGGAACAGCGATTCGCTCAAAGTGGGCGAGGACGTTGTGGCTATAGGCAATCCCCTCGGCTCGCTCGGCGGCACAGTCACCAAAGGCATAATTTCATCCAAGGCGCGGAATATCGCCGTAGGCAATCATACCATGACACTGTTGCAAACGGACACCGCGATCAATCCCGGAAATTCGGGCGGCGGGCTTTTCAATATGCGCGGCGAACTCATCGGCATCGTGAATGCCAAAACGAGCGACGAGGAAGTGGAAGGTATCTGCTTTGCTATTCCCGCAAACACGGCGCGCGCGATTTACGGCGATCTCGTCGAGTACGGCGCAGTGCGCGGCAGAGCGTCGCTCGGCATAGAAGTCGCAACTGTCGGCACGAATATGCTTTGCGTCACTTCCGCGGGGAACAGTCCCGCGAATACTTTTATGCAGTACGACCGCATTTATAAAATCGGAGACAGAGAGATCACGTCGCTGCTTTCGTACAACGACGCGGTCGCCGAACTCGTGCCCGGCGACGACGTGCAAGTTACGGTGTACCGCGGCAGGTATTCGGGCGGCGGATTCTTCGGACAGACTTTGACGTTCGACGCAAATCCCACGACGTTCACCGTTAAAGCGGGCGGTGTCGCTTTATGATACACTCGATGAGCGGCGGAGTGCTCGACGAATGGGGCACGTATACTTTTGCCAAAGTCGTGTTCGACGGCGGCGACGGCAAGCCGTATTGGTACGTCGCCGAGTTCGAAGTCGACGAGGGCGACAAAGTGCTCGCGCCGTTCGGGGGCGGCAACGTCGGAAAACCCGCGACGGTAATCAAAGTGGAGCGCGGCGTGTCCGGTCAGGTGTCGCCCGTGCCCGTTCGTAGGGCGAAGCGGCTTATAAGCAAGCTGTAGGGCGGCGGAAATATTCGACGGTGTTCTGCAGGCATAACGGCGAAGCCGCGCCCGCGCGAGCTTTCCACACGGGTATTATTCGCTTGACAAACGCCGTTCGTCGCTGTATAATTAGGTTATGTTTTTGAGTTCGTTGGATGCGTATATCGTAATACCCGTGATAGTCGTGGTCGTCGCGCAGTATGCTTTCGCGCTGTTCTGCTTGATGAAGCTCGCGTATCTCGACATCAGTCGGAAAAACTATGTGCTGTGGAATCTGCTTATTCTCGTGGTGTTCTTCATCGGCGGTGCGGCGTTCCTCATTTATTACAGCAAACACCCCGAACTCAAGATAGAAAAAACTTCGGAAATCACCGACGCCGCCGAGCATGCGGGCGATCCCGAAGCGACGAGCGACGCAGATCCCGCGGAGTCGGAATCCGCCGACGTATCGAGCGGGTCGGAAGGCGAGGTCGCGCAAGACAAGGACGAACCGCCTCGGTCGGACGACGAATAATCGAATATAAAATCACGTGCCGCGATTATTTTCGCGGCATTTTCATTGCTAATCGGTAGGTTGTGTCAAAATAACGGTAATCTGTGCACAGTTCATGCAAAACACTCGGATATGTGTTACAATGATATTACTTGCAGTATGCTCATGCCGTATCGGCATGTTTTTGCACATAACGCCCCAAAGGAGAAAATGTATGAAAACCAATCGACACATGCGTATGACCGCGATAATGCTACTGTGCGTGATTTTATGCGCGGCACTGTTCGGGTGCTCGCCGCACGTACACAGTTACACCGACGGCAAGTGCGCTTGCGGCGAGGAGTGTCCGCATAGGTATAACGGCGGTGTGTGCATTATTTGCGGCGAAGAATGCAGGCATGAATACGACGCAGACAGCAAGTGCGGCATTTGCGGCATTACGTGTCCGCACGACTACGAGAACGGTGTTTGCATAGACTGCGAAAAGCCTTGCGAACACGAGTACATAATAGGCATATGCACGGTGTGCGGTATCGAATGTGCGCATGCAGCATACTCTAACGGCTTGTGCGTCGAGTGCGGCGAGGCGTGTACGCATCCGCGCTATACGAACAGCGTTTGTGCCGTGTGCGGGACCGCATGCGACCATCCGAGTTATACGGACGGGGCGTGCGACGTGTGCGAAAAGATCTGCGAACATGCCGAATACGCGCACGGCGTGTGTGTCGAATGCGGCGAGGCGTGCGCACATGACGAGTACGCGGACGGCGTATGCACGGTGTGCGGCGAAGCGTGCGAACACGATTACGTCAACAAGGTCTGTCTGGTATGCGGTATGGCGAAGCCACCGCATTACGATTACGAAGCGAACTATGCCGATAAACTTCCGCGCATAAACATATCGACGGTGAACGCCGCCGACGCACCCGCGCTCATGACGACGGAGAGCATGGGCTTTAACGGTCAACCGGGCAGTAAGGATAACCGCCCGTATTACGATTGCTCGATCTCGGTGAGCAACTGCGCCGCCGAGCATGTGTTGACGGACATTGCCGCGCAGGTCAAAATTCGCGGCAACTATACCGCGAACTATCCTAAGAAACCGTTCCGCATCAAGTTCGGCAAAAAGCAGGCGATGCTCGGCTTGAACGAAGGGCGCAAGTTCAAGAGTTGGGTACTGCTTGCCGACTACAAAGACATTGCGATGACCCGCAACGCGCTCACGTTCTACTTGAGCAAGCAGATCCTCGGTTCGGACGATTATTACTCCACCGACTTCATGCCCGTCGAGCTGTATCTCAACAACACATACTGGGGAATGTACCTTCTTGCCGAGCAACAGCAGACGGGTACGGGGCGCGTGGATATTGCCGAGCCGGACGACGATTATCAAGGCACCGATATAGGATATCTCATCGAGTACGACGGGTATTACAATATAGAGATCCCCGCCGAACGGTTCTCGTTCGATTATTACGGACGCAAACAGCTCACCGTGTATAACGGCAGTAAAGTCACGCCGCCCGATTACGGTTTTTCGGTAAAGAGCGACGTGTATTACGACGACGTGAACAACTGCGCGCAGACGAAATATATTTCCGAGTATACCGCCAACCTGTACAAACTGTGCTACGAAGCGGTGTACAGTCACAAATATTATGCGTTCAATTCTTCGCGGACGGGGCTTGTCGCATATGTTCCCAAAACGAACGAGCCTGTGCGCGAGACGATAGAAAAGGTGATCGACGTGCGTTCGCTCGTCGATACGTACATAATCAACGAGATAGCCTGCGACGCCGATCTGGCTTGGTCGAGCTTTTACATGTCCGTCGATTTGAGCGCGTCGGGCGACGGGCGGATGCGGTTCGAGGCTCCGTGGGATTTCGATTCCGCGCTCGGACTCAAAGATACCTGCGCGAGCGGCGAGGGGTTATTCGCGGCGAACTGCAACAACCCCTGGCTCGTGCTGTTCATAAACGAGAGCTGGTTCAGAAACGAGATCCGCAATAAGTGGAAGGAAACTTCGGAAGCGGGTGTATTCGACAGGGCGAGGGAATTCATTCGCTCGGGTCGCGAAAAGTACGCGGACGGCTATCGGCGCAACTTCGATAAATGGGGCTTCGTCAAATCGAGCGAGCTTAACTGGACGGCTATGCAGCTCAAAGACCATGCCGCCGCAGTCGAGCACCTTTACGATTGGTTCGATACGCGCATTAAGTATCTCGACCGGGTTTGGAACACGCAAATGAATTCCGATCGCGCATTGCGCGGTGTGACGCCCGCATATGTATGATCAAGAGTGCGGGACGCAGTAGGCTGCGTCCCCTACGGAAAATCGGGAAACGTTCTATCGCTCCGTAGGACGCGCGTTTTTGATGCCGCGATTTTTAATTGTCGATTATTGATTTTTAATTTATCAAGTTATTGACATATTTGTATAAATAGTGTATAATAAATATCAATAATTTCGCTTTTATAACGCGAGTTTTATGTCGGGAGAATATTTTGCCTTACTGTAATAAAAAAATCATATCTTTTTTGCTTACGAACAGATGTAATATGGCGTGCAAATACTGTTACGGTGCGCGCAAAGTGGATTACAAGCGACTCGATCTCGATTTTGCAAAGTGCGGGATAGACGAGTATGTGGCAACGGGTATCGTGAACGGTATACGCTTTTTCGGCAACGGCGAGCCGTCCACCGAGCCGCAACTGATTAAAGATATTTGCGAGTACGCGCGGAAGTACCGCGACGATATAAACTGCGAGATACAGACGAACGGCTTTTTCAGCCCCAAGCTCGCCGAATGGCTTGCTTATAACATGGACGAGATCTGGGTGTCGATGGATCTTCTTCCCGATACGCACGACATGTTCCGCGTCACCAAAAACGGCAAGCCGACTTCGGGCATAATCGAGCGCAACCTGCGGTATTTCAACGGTCTGTCGGACAAGCGCGCGATGGTGGGGGTGCGGAGCACGATCACGCCGTACAATATCGACCGCATGGAAGAAGGGATACGCTATCTTAACGACTTGGGCATCAAGTACATATGGGTAGACCCCATTTTCGAGCCTGTCAGCGAGGCGGAGGACAAGACTTTCGAGCCGATAAACAACATGCATTTCGCGCGGAAGTTCATCGAGGCGCGGCGGTTCGCGCACACGCTCGGCGTTTTTTACGAGAGCAATTTCACCACCAACTTCGACGGTCCGACGTGCTATAACTGTCGGTCGTGCCTGCCGATGCCGCACCTCACAATGGATGGTTACGTGTCGGCGTGCGAGATGTGCATGAGCGGTACCGACGCAGGCAAGATGGACGCGTTTATTTACGGTAAGTACGACAAGGAACACAATCGCATAATCTACGACGAGAAGAAGATAGAGGTGTTGCAAAGCCGCACTCTTGCAAATCTTCCCGATTGCGCGGACTGCATTGCGCGCGAACATTGCGCGGGATTTTGCCTCGGCGAAACGCTCAACGAGAAAGGCGATCTGTTCAAGATAAAAGACATTGTTTGCGAGCCGCTTCGCTACATATACGCAAAGATCGGCAACGACTATGCGCAGTACGGCGGCGAGTTCAAATACAAGCATCCTTAAGGAGTGACCATGGAAAAAAATATTATCGATGCGGCGGACGAGTTCGGCGATCTCATCGAAGCCTCGCTGTCCGGGCAAATATTCAAGGAGTTCAAACCCAAAGACGTAGTCGCGAGTCGGTTTATAAACGACTTGGTGGAAAACGGCTACCGCAAAAAGAAAAGCGTTCGTCGCAAGATCGTCGACGAGGAAGGCTTGTACATGTCCGACGAATTGCAAGACGTCGGGGTCATGTCGATCGCTCCGTCGCTCTCCGCGCTTCTTCTCGAACTGTCGTTGCTCAAGGATAAGGGCGAGGCGGGATATGAAGGCATTACGTTCGGCGACATGCTCAAGAACGACGGCGGCAAAGTGCTCGGCGTCGTCAAAAAATCCGTTTGCAAGCTCCTTTCGGAATGTATGCCCGAAGAAGTAAACGATTACGCGCCGGTATTGCTTTCGAGCATGCCGTTCTATGACGAGCTTACCGCTTCGGACGGAACGAGCTGGCTCGATAACGGTTATCTCGACAGCGCGAGCTGGGTGTTTCTCGCCGCCGATTCGATAGAGAGATTTCTCAACCGTCTCGAGCGCGTCGCGCCCGAGCTTTACGACAAAGATTGGAACATTACGCAGATAGACGACAAAGGTAAAGAGTTCGTCAAAGAATCGCTCACCGCCGAGCGCGTGCGTAAAGCGGTCAGAAAGATATATCTCGCGTGCTTGCGCATCACGTGCGACTGCATAGTGCGTCGGGACGGCGAAGTGGTCGGCTGGACGTTTCGCCACATGGACGGAGACGCCGAGCCGTCGCTGTATTTTTCGTACGTCGCTTCGACGGTGTATCTCGGGCTGTACAAACGGTTTAACGTGACCGATAAAGCCATCGACACGCTGCGCGACTTCGAGGGCGTGCTCAAAAACTCGGGCGATCACGGAAAGAGTCAGTTCAAGTTCTACGAGAATTTCTCAAGCCCCGAAAAGCTCGCGGCGACGCTCGACAGGCTGGAGAGTTATGCCGCCGAGAGCAAAGACCGCGGTGCGGAGAAGAATCCTTACGACGCGTTTGCAGATTTTCTCAAACAGCTCGACGCGTTCGCGCTTTCCGAACTCGACTTCCTGTACAATACCGTCAACAACGGGCAACCGCTCTCGTATAAAATAGACCGCGGCAAGGACGACGGCGCGTTCTCGCTTCTCAAAGACGCGACGGTCGCGCTCGCAAAACGCCTGTGGACGGTCGGGTTCGGCAATTCCAAAACGCGCCTGCCGTTCCGCGAGAATATGGCGAAAGGTCCGTGCTTCGAGAACGGCGAACTCGTCAATATGGAAACGGTCAGATTGAGCAATCAGAACAACGCGTTTTTCAACAATCTGTTCGTAATAGGCATAGTGCTGAACTCCGCGTACGACGCCGAGCTTGCCGACACCGATCCCAAAGAATACGACACCCTTCTCAACACCTTCCAGCTCTCCATTCAGAACACACAGCGTTGTTACAACGAGATCGAGAGTTACGACATGCTGTACAAAATAGACAGCTACATTCTCGACTTCTCGGACAAGGTGGACGCGAAGAATGCGGAGCTTGCGAAGCAGCTGCGCAAAGTGAATATGTCGGTCGTGCCGCTGTTGCCGCTCATGCTCAAGAACAACAACCTCATGAGCGAGTACGTCGTCAAGTATCCGCAAAAGCAGATGATCGACTCGCTCAAGGACATTATCCGTAATCGCAAGCGCGGACAGAACGGACCGTGCTGGGTGTGGGACAAGGACGGCTATAACGCGATCACAAACTATTATTACGTCGACGCGCTCATCGCGTTCTACCGCTACTACGAAACGTACGAAATGCCGTTCGTCGGCAACGAGAAGGATAGGCGCGAACGCGAACAGATCGCCGCGGATGCCGCGGAGCTTCGGCGCGTGACCGAGCTTAAACAGCTGGAAGCGGAAAAACAAAAACAGATCGACAAGCTGTCGAGCTATGCCGCCGACGTTCGGAATATCGGCAAAGGCGTTGCTCGGCTCGTCATAAACGGGCTTATCGACATAGTGGACGAACAGCTCGGCGGCGATACGCTTTTGGACGCGCTCGACGAGGACGACCTCATGCACACCGCCAAGGTCGTCGCCAAACTCAAGTCGTTCACGAGCGACGACGATATAGTCAAGCTGACTAAGCTCGTCGGAGTGTTCGATAAATTACAGCTCATGTCCATGCTCATGCTGTCCGACGTCGACGACGACGTGCTTGCCAAGTTCTTCGGTACTGCGGGCGAGGGCGGCATGAAAACGCACAGCTACATTATTCGCGACGTGCTCGGCAGCGACAAAATGCGCGAAAAGTTCTTGCTCCGTCTTTTGAAAACGCTCATTCCTACGACGCTCAAGGACGACGGCGACAAGGACGGCGACAAGGCGACCGACGATTAGCGTTTTTTGCGTACGGCACGAAACGGCGAGAAAAACTTATATAAAAATCCTACCGAACGGATAAATAAAGGACGGATCAAAAATGCCCAACATTTCTTTCTATTCGTATAAAGGCGGCTCCGGTCGCACGACGACTACGCTGAACACGGTGTTTTATCTGATACGCGAACTGCGTCCCACGCCGAGCAAGCCGATAATAATAATCGACGCGGACACCGAGAGCTACGGCATGTCCATGCTGTTATTGCGCGATTTGGAAAAATTGCCCGGCATAGACTGTTCGCTGCAATATCTCGCACTGCGCGCGACGCAGGACGAGTTTTTAAGCGGCGGCGATTCCACCGAGTGGCTGTCGTACCGCAAACTGCACAAGTATTTCGTGCCCGTCGGCGGATATTTCACGCGCGACGTCGAGAACGACGCGGTGCTGTTGTTGCGGTCGGACGTGACGCCCAAAGAACAGCGCGAAAGCTGGGGCAGTGTATTTTCGCTCAACAATACCGGCGATAAATCGTTCGACAATTTCAACGAGCTTCTCAAGGTGTTGCGGCTCACGAAATGCTCGGTGGTGTTCGATACGCCGTCGGGCACGCAGGACTTTGCCGAGCTTGCGCTCAACAGCTCGCAGACGATAGTGTGTTGCATGCGTCCGTCCATTCAGTTCGAGCAGGGCACGCGGCTGTGCTTCGAAAAGTTCATAGAAACCTGGCGCGGCAAGGGCGCGAAAAAGAATATAATATTCTGTCCGTCGGCTGTGCCGTACAAGCAAATAAATATCGACTCGGAAGTGTATCCCGACTACTACATGAAAACTACGTACGCGGGATTTCGCAACGAGTTGCAGACCAAAGCGAACAGCACGAACGGTAATATAGAGATCGTGTGGGATATGCGTGACGGTTCGGTGCCCGGTATTCCCGAGGTGCAGAGATTCAAATGGCAGGAGTGTTGTTTGGAAAAAGTCGCGAGCGACGAGGAGGACGAGCGGCTCGCGAAAGAGAAGTACGCAATGCTTGCGCGGCTTATTCGTTCGTATACATACAATTAGGGGCAGACATGGCGGATAAAACTACCGTCGTCACCAAAGACGCTACGGAAAAAATAATAGATATTTGCCGCAAGGCGAAAAGTCGGTACGTTCGGCTCATTCTGCTCGGGCAGACGGGCAACTCGCTCGTCACCGACGAACGTTACGAGGACGCGCTTTGCGACCTCGAGTCCGAACTGCGGGAATCGGTAACAGGCTACGTGAGCATGATGCACAGGGTGGTCAATCTCGCATTCCTGTACATAATATCGAAATACACGTCCATCGGCATGACTGTTACGAGCAACTGCGAGGCGCGCATAGATCAGGCGATCGCGAATTTGTACAATGCGTACAATGCGAGCGACGACGTTGTAAAGTACGTCATACTCAACGTCGCGCTCGGTCTTGACGCGAACGCCGAGTTTCTGCGCAAGTTCGAGAATATCGCGGGCGGCAGCGGTTTTTACAAAGACACTCAGGAATACATAAACATTTTCGATCATATACAGGAGCAGGAGCGCGGCTCGCTCAAAACGAAAAATCTTTCGTTAAATTCCGCGGATAAGCTGTACGCTTTGCTCAAGAAAACGGAGTTTATTTGCGACCTCGATATAGCGGTGAGCGACGATTATTGCGACGCGAAATCGGCGGTCATGCCGTGTTCGTTCGTGATAGACGGCAGGTCGTACCCGTCCAAATACGCGCTCATCAAGTATTCGCCCAACGAGTACAACGACATGTTTTTGTTTATGCGCAGTATGGACGAAATAAATCTTCGCGACGGAAACAAGGCGTTGCGGCTCAATTACACGAAGCTCGGCGCGAGCGACAACGGCGCGAACACCGCCGTGATAGTTTCGCCCGTCGAGTTCGAGCACGACCGCGACAAGCTCATCATAACTAAAAGCGTGGGCATGTTCTATTCGTACGTGACGGGCGATCTGCTCCGCAAGCGGCACAGAATGTCGTTCTGCAACGGATTGTCGAGCTATAAATATTACGGCGAGCTCGTCGCGTCGATAATGGACGCGTTCGAGATGAAAGTGTCGTCGGCGGATAAACAGCGGACGATCATCGAGAATTTCATTCTGCCCGTCGTTCAAAACAATTACAATATTTGCAAAGAGGACTGCGTGTGTTTGGGCACCGGCTGCCCGTTCGGCGCGAAAGACAGGCTGTGCAACAAAGAGCGGTTTATAGAGCGAAAATCGGACATTAACGTCGCATGCCTGTCCAACATGGATATCGTCGGTATTCTCACCATACTGTTTTCGGTGGTGGGGTGCAAAGAAATACTGCCGCAGATCTTCGCGCAGTATAACGCCGACACGTCGTCGCTCGAGGACCTTTTCAAGAAAGTGAACAAGCAACTCGAAAAGCGGTTTTCGGGATTCGACTCCGAACGCGTCGAGCAGCTTTACAAAGAGTTTTTCGAGATGTCCATAAAATACCTTTCGTTCGACATCGACGAAAAGCGTCGCCTCGATTCTGCGGTCGCCGCCACGCTCAAGCCGTTCACTATTCGCGCGTACACCGACGCGCTCGTTACCGTGCTCGAAAATCTCGATCGCGACGAAAGTTCAAGCCCCGTCAATCCGAGCGGCAACGTATACAGTATTCGCAATAAGATAGATCTCATAACGGGAATTAAGGACGTCGCCGCGGTGCGGAACACTTTGCGTGACACGCTCAAGGTCATACTCGCGTATTATGCGGGGCTTGCGAACTGCAAACAGCAACAGCTTGCATACGAAATAATGGCGGAGCAGGCGACCGTGCTCGGCAAGGCGGAAGCCGCGGAGTGTGAGCGCGGCATTAAAGACGCGTTCTATGCGGGCGTGCAACGCGAGCTGAACGCAATGGGCGAAGACCCCACGTTCTACACGCTGTTCAAAATGCTCGTCGACGATACCGAGCAGCTTAAAGACGGGATCTCGATAATGCTCGGCAGAGAGATGGTAAATCTCGTCGCGCTCAAGCGGTATATCGCGCTCGACGTCAAGCGGGAACGGTGCATGCTCGTGGAATGGCGGCGGAGAGAAAACGGTGCGGTGGAAACGCTGTACGAGTGCAATCTCGACGACCCCGCGCAGTGCTCGATAGACAAAGAAAAATTCGTTGCGCGCGTCGTGGAACTTATGCGGTTCTTCAACGGCGCGGACGTTTTGGGAATACGGTTCGCGTGTTATCCGCAGGTGCTCACTCATACGAGCAGTCGCGTCAACGGCGACAATACCACCATAGCCGCATTCACCGCTTACGAAAGCGAAAGATACGTGCCGCAAAAAGAATACAACGTGATCACCTATTTCTCGTACGATATAAGCAAGCGGTATTTCTACGTCGCGCCCAAGAAGTTCGAAAAGACGCGGTGGATCACATACCCGATACTCGTGCGCTGCTCGGAGTTTTACAATAAAGTGATCAAGGAGAGGGGCAATGAGTAAGATCTATCTCGACAGAAAAGACCCGAGCGGACCGTATATATTCATCAGTTATTCGAGCAAAAATCAAGATTGCATCGAGCGCGTTCTCACCGCACTCAACGATCGCGGCGGGGACTTTTGGTACGACAAGGATCTGCACGGCGGCGATCTTTGGTTTGAACGGGTCAAGCAGGTGACTGCGGATAAACGGTGCATGGGCATGATTTATTTCGTGAGCGCGCCGTTCGTTTACAGCAATGCGTGTCTGAAAGAACTCGAACTGCTCGAAGAACTTGAAAAAACGCATAAAAATTTCGGCTCGCTGTTCGTGCTTCTCGACGAGGAGGAAACGCCGGGGTTTGCGCGGTTCAAGTCCAAAGTAATGTCGCGGTTGCTCGGCGAGCACCCCGACGATTTCGAAAAAGTGCATAAAGCGGTGGGCGATACATTTTCGCGCATCAGTCCCGACAAGAAATGGTACGCGACGACTTACGACGGCATCGACGACGAAGAATTCGTCAAAAAAATGTTCGACGAGATATTCAAGGCGTGGGGCTGTGCTTCCGAAGAAGTGGGGTCGCTCGACGCGCTCCTTTCCGCGGAGCTTGTGGACAGGTCTTACCGCATAAAGACAGGTTGCCGCGTACACACCGACGCCGTGCACAGGCGCGACAGCGAGTTGAAGGCGTTCGCATACTCGGGGAACACGATCTCTGCGGCACTCGTCACCGACGGGCTGTTTGCGGAAACGTGCTTATCGCTCGCGCAGTCGGCGATGGACGTGTTCGACTCGCACGTCGTCACCGATACCGCGGACATAAAGGACGGCGGCGACGACAGAAAGTATATAGTGTTCGACGATCCGAAGTTTTTGAACTGCGTCATTCGCGACGAAAAAGGCCGCGCACTGCGGTACTTGAAGTCGATAGAGCGCGAGAAATATTTTTTGCAGCTTCGCGAAGTGCTCGAAAGAGTGCCGATCGCGGACGCGGCGGACGACGGGTATTTCTTCGTTCGCGGCGATGACGGCGATATCATGTTTTCGGACAGATACAGCGACGACGTATACAGGCACGTGCATGTGGACGCGTATGCGAGCGTACTGCCGGTAATAGATATCGACTATAATAAATATCGCGAGTACATACTCGCAAAAAGCAAGGCGTAAAGCCTTAAGGAGATATTATGGGACTTTTCAGAAGCAAGTTCGACAAGCTCACCCGCGAAGACGTGGTGAATGCGATTTGTCAGCTCGAAACGGAATCGCAACGTATAGAGGAAGAACTCGAACAGAAACAAGCGCGCATAGACGAGCTTATGGCAAAAGGCAAGACGGAAAAGAACCGTCAAACCAAACTTTTCTATGCGAAAAAGATAAACGCGCTTCAAGCCGAGCGCGAGGAGGACGTCAAACGCGCAATGTACATAATGTACAACGTGCGCCTGCTCAACAAGCTCAAAACGGCTATCGACGACAATCAGTTCTTCAAGACGTCGTCCAAAATGTCGCTCGGCGGCTTGCTCTCCGATCAGAAAGGGCTTGCGAAATTCCTCAATAAAGCACTCAACACAAGAATTGCCGCAGAGGACGTTCTCACCGCCGCCGACGAAACTTTCGCAATGGTGGAGGAGGCGTACGAGAAGAACGAATCCATTTACGGCGTGAACGAAGCGGACGATCAGCTTCTCGCCATGTTTGAAACGGAAGAAGCGGTGGACGGCGATATGGACATGTTCGCCGAGCACGCCGAGGAGAAGAAAGCGGTTGCCGAAACCTCGTCGTCCGATAGCACCGACGACGACAAATAATAACGTACAAGGAGTAACGTATGGGAACGTCAAGGAAAGAAATAGAAAAGCGCATGCTCATCAAGCGCACCATCAACACGATGGAAAAGCAGATACAAAAACTCGAGGAACAAAAACGGGTTTATATCGACGCAGGCAAACAGGCGAAAGCGAAAGGCTTGACCGCGCAGTATAATCTCGCGCTTGCGGGACTGCGCATGACTATCGCACAGCAACGCCGCGTGTACGAAATGAAGCTCAATTTCGAAATCACTTCGCAAATGAAAGATATGTCCGCCATGACGTCCGAGTTCCTCGGCGGCATGAGCGCGCTTTCCAAAGACATGCTCAAGCTCACTCGCGAAAGAGATTTCTCCAAAATACAAAAGCAGTTCACCGACGCCATGATGGGCGTGGAATTGCAAACGGAGCAGATGGAAGCGTTCATGGACGAAACCGAAGCCGCGTTCTCGTCGAGCACGTTCGTCACCGCGGAAGAAAACGGCGAGCTCGAAGGGCTTATGGAAAACGAAGCGGCGTCGAACGATCTCACCGAGTCGATGATAGACAAAGAGCTTGAAGAATTGAAGAAGAAAATGTCGTCCACTTGATACTCGGCGACGTATTCATCGCGTGATGCGGACTACGTGCTCGCAACAGCTCGGTTATGTAGGTGGTTCTACACGCCCTCGCTGTTGCTTCGCCTGTTGCCCGCCTGACGCGCGACTCCGCCACCGAGGCGGTTACTGTTTGTAAAACAGAACGATAATCGGACGCTCAAACATCGAAAATATTGTTTTGGTGATAATTATTCGTTACGGGGTCACTATGGAAAACATAGATATTTTAAGCGAAACTTTCAACCTGTACTTCGACAAGGCAAAGACTTGTCAAGCCCGAGGCGAAGCCGCGCTCGCAAAGCGGTACTATTTTCTCGCCGCCGAACAAATGTTCAAAATGGCGAAAGCGAGCACGGGCGAACTGCAAAAGGCGCGCGTCGCGCGGGCGAAGCGGCTTATAGAATGTGCGGAGAGCATCAGCGCGCCCAAGCGCAAGGCGAGCGGCGCAGCCTCGACCGAGGATGACGACGATATAAAGTCGGACGTCGAAGCCGTGGAACCCGAAGAAGTCACGCTCGAGGAAGCACTCGCCGAACTCGATAAACTCGTGGGGCTCGGCGCGGTAAAAGGGTATGTGCGCGATTGGGTGGATCAGATCACTGTTTTCCAAATGCGCAAGGAACGCGGCATACCCGTGCCAGAAATGTCGTACCATCTCGTGTTTACGGGCAATCCCGGCACCGGCAAGACGACGGTCGCGCGGCTCATGTCCAAGATCTACCGCGCACTCGGAATACTCAGCAAAGGACATCTCGTCGAGGTGGACAGAAGCAGTCTTGTCGCGGGGTATATCGGTCAGACCGCAGTCAAGACGCGCGACGTGCTCAAAAAGGCGAGCGGCGGCGTGCTGTTTATCGACGAGGCGTATTCGCTCGCGAACGGCAGCGAGAACGATTTCGGCAGGGAAGCGATAGATACCATACTCAAGTATATGGAGGATAAGCGCGGCGACCTCGTGGTTATCGCGGCGGGATACGACGAGCCGATGAAGAAGTTCATCATGTCCAACCCGGGACTTTTGTCGCGGTTCAAAAACTTCATCAAGTTCGACGATTACAACGGCGACGAGCTGTATAAGATATTTTTATCGCTGTGCGGCAAGAGCAGTTACACGCTCGGCGACGGCGTGAAGCAGACTATGCTCGGGTATTTTACCGCGCTGTACCGCGACCGCGACGACAATTTCGGCAACGGCAGAGATGTGCGCAATGCGTTTGAAACGATCGTCACCCGTCAGTCGCGGCGTATCGCGCGGCTTAAAAATCCCACCGACGCGCAAATGACGGAGATCATTCTCGAGGACCTGCCGCCGATAATCGTAAACGGCGGAAGCAAACCGATAAAACCGCCGACAGCTTCGCCCATAGTTACAAACCCGACGCCCGCCGCACCCGTATCGAGTGCGCCGAGCGCACCGCCCGCGGACGACGTTTCGCCCGAAGACAAAGTGCTCGACGGCGACGGCGCGTTCGATTCCGAATTCAAATTCGATTGGGACAGTTTGCCCATAATCAATTTCGAGGATATAGCGGGGCTGGACAGCGTAAAAGAGATAGTAAAAGTCAAAGTTTTGCTGCCGCTGAAAAATCCCGAGGTGTTCGAGGGGTATGTGCGAAAAGGCGGCGGCGGACTGCTGTTGTACGGACCGCCGGGAACGGGCAAAACGATGATCGCCGCGGCGATCGCCAACGAGATAGGCGCGAAGTTTTGTTCGGTCAAGCCGTCCGACCTTCTCAATCAAGGCGTCGGCAACACCGAAAAAGCGGTGCGCGCACTGTTCGCGCAGGCGCGGTCTTTCCCGTGCTCGGTGATATACTTCGACGAGATGGATTCCATTTCGCCCAAATCGACCAAATCGCAGTATGCGAAACAGTTGCGTTCGGAATTTCTCGCGCAGTTGCAGGGCATAGAAGAATACGGCAAAAAGAAAGACAACATTCTGTTCCTCATCGCCGCGACGAATAAGCCGTGGGACGTGGACAGCGCGTTCATACGTCCGGGACGGTTCGGCACGCGCGTGTACGTGGGATTGCCCGACGCGCCCGCGCGGAAGTACATGCTCGAACGCCGACTCAAAAAACTCGCGTCGAAGGGAATAGTTACCGTTTCCGACGATATAGACATAGACGACATAGTGGAAAGGACGAACGGGTTCAACGGTTCGGACATGACAAACCTTCTCGACTGCATGGAGGAGATCTCCGCGCTGCGCGGCATCGAAACGGGCGAAAAAACGATCACGCACGGCGATTTTCTCGGCGCGCTCGAACGCACGCCGTCGTCGGTACAGCGCGAAGATATAGAAAAATTGCTCGAGTGGAAAAACGCGAACGGTTCCGTCGATTAAAGCAATTTTCGCAATGATAATTACCGATTTCGCAATATGCATAAACATTATATTTTTTATGATACAATACTGACGGCAATTTCGGTCACAATGCGATTTGGGAGGTGATTATGGGTAAATGCGGTAGTTGCGGCGCGGAAGTATCCGAGAAAGATAAGTTCTGCCCGATATGCGGCGCGAAAATCGAAGATAAAGCCGACGGTAAAAAGGTGTGTGCGGCGTGCGGAGCGGAGCTTAAAAACGAGGATAGGTTTTGTCCCGCCTGCGGCACGCGCGTCGAAGAAAAACCGACCGCCTGTCCGAAGTGCGGCGCAAAGTTCGAGGACGGCGACAGGTTTTGCCGCGATTGCGGTGCGGCTATAGGCGGCGCACCCGTCGGTAAACGGGCTAAATCGGGCGGCGGGATAGCCGCGGTGCGCGATAAAGCGGTCGCTTTTGAAAAGAAAAATCACATTTTCGCAAATGTGCTCGTGATAATGCTCGCGATCGTCGTACTGTTCGTGTCGCTGTTCGCGCCGATCAAACTTTCGGCGACGAATATCACGAATTTCATGAGCGACGGTATGGGCGGCTCGGATTCCTCTGCCGTGTACACGGTAGATCAAAGCATATTTCAGGTATTCGGTGCCTGGGGCTATGTAAATCTCGACCCCGACGACAAGGCGGACAAGAAAAAAGCCGACGAACTCGACGCCGAGCTTGCGGCGATCATGAAAGACGTTACCGCAGAAGTATTGAAGTGGCAGAAGAACAACGAGGATGCGACCGAAGAAGAAATGATGGACGCCGCCATGCGAATATCGGCAAAGCACATGAGCGAAGTGAACGTGCTTGCCGTGTCGTTCGCGGGCGTGTACGATAATGTAGACTCAAATCTCGCCGACTTGGTTTCCGCTACTTACGCCGAAACACTGCTCGCGTTGATTTTCGCGACGCTGATTGCGTTGACGGCGATAGCACTCGCAACGGTGTCGCTCGTATTTATAATACTCGCCGCAATCGGCATGGTGAAAAAGCGCGACGCCAAAGCGAGCGCGTATTTCAAAACCGCATTGATCATGTCGGGCGTAGGGCTGATATTGCTTTCGCTCGCGCCTTCGCTTATATCGCTCGGTTCGATGTTCGCCGTCGCGCTCACCGCGGCACTCACGTATTTCGCATATGCCGCCGTGCGCGGTGTGGCGGGCGGCAAGTCGGTCGCGTTGCTTATAAAACACACCGTGCTGTCCGCGCTCGCCGTCGTGGCGTTCTTCCTGCTGTGCGGCAGTCTGCTGTCGGTGGATATTACGACGCTCGTTTCGACGAGCGGGGAGGAGGCTTCGTTCTCGGTCGGCGCACCGCTTGGCATGGCGTTTGAAACGCTGATCATATCGGGAAGCCTGTTCTCGTTGAACAAGGTGGAGATTTTCTACTCGGTGACGAGCAACGTTGCGGCAATTTTTGTTCTTGCCGTCGTTGCGGGCGCGATGGCGGTATTGCTCGCGGGCATGCTTAAATCGTTCGCCAAACTCGGCACAGCGGAAGATGACGGCGCACGCATACAGGTATTGCCGCTCATGACGGCGATAATTCTCGCGGTCGGCGCGATCGTCGTCGGAGTGCTCGGCGCGGTCGCGGAGCCGCCCGACGTCACGGGCACGAAAATGCCGTCCGTCGGCATGGCGTTCGCGTTCTATGTAAACGCAAAGGTGTATGTTTCGCTCGCTTTCGCAGTGATAAGCGTGCTGTTTGCCGCGCTGTTCGTGCCAAAGGCAAAACGTGACGCGACTGCATAAAGGTAGCATAGCATGAGCGTAAAACTCGTTTGCGGCGACATAACTAAAATATCCGCCGATGCGATAGTCAACGCCGCAAACTCCACGCTTCTCGGCGGAGCGGGGGTGGACGGCGCGATACACAGAGCGGCGGGTCCGTTCCTTCTCGCCGAGTGCCGCACCATAGGTTGGTGCAGTCCGGGCGACGCGAAGATCACAAAGGGTTATGACTTACCCGCGCGGCACGTTATCCATACCGTCGGACCTATCTGGCACGGCGGTACGTGCGGGGAAAGGGAAACGCTCGAAAACTGTTATACGAACTCTATGAAGCTCGCTATCGAAAACGGGCTGAAAAGCATCGCGTTTCCGCTGATTTCCGCGGGGGTATACGGGTATCCGAAAGAGCAAGCGATACGCGTCGCGCTCGAAACGCTCGGAAAGTTTGCAGACGAGGATACGGATATAACGCTCGTGCTGTTCGACGAGGATAAATATTCCCTCGCCGTGAAAATTGCGAGCGAGATGTAAAACCGTAAACGTAATTAAATCGCACTAAAAACACCGTCCATTATTCGCGTCGGTGTTTTTTGGTGCGAAAAGATCGTCGCGTATATAATGTTTATAAGTGCAAAAGATAGTATCACACGGTTTTCGGAGTGCAATCACACGGTGTGCACAACTTAAGAAAAATGAGGCATAACCTACGAACAAAATGCGCCGAACGCTATTGACACGCGGGGGGGGGGATATGGTATACTATTTACTGTATAGCTGTACATTTTTTCGGCGGGTGATGAGGTGTGCATAACCGTGTCGCACCGCCGCGGCGGATAACCGCGAACGGAGTGTACGATATATATTGTCCGCGAGGATTCGGTATGTTACAAGTTGCATTGGTAGAGGATAGCGGCGACGCAGCGGAAACCGTCAAAGCGTATCTCGACAGGCTTTCCGCCGAGAAAGGGTTGGAGTGTCGCTTGGTATGGTTCGACAATCCCGTAAATTTTCTTGAAAAATACAGCGTCGATTACGATATAATAATGCTCGATATTCAAATGCCGGGTATGAACGGCATGGATCTGGCGCGCAAAATTCGCGAGCGCAATGCGACCGTTCCGCTTATTTTTATCACCAACATGGCGCAGTACGCAATAAAAGGTTACGAAGTGGACGCGTCCGATTTTATAGTCAAACCGGTGTCGTACTTCGATTTCGCGCTCAAGTTCGAGCGCGTGGTGAAAAAGCTCGACCGTGCGGCGGACAATACGAAAATCGCTGTCGGGAACGGCGGTTCGGTCACGTATATTGCCGCTCGCGACGTCAGATATATCGAGGTGCTAAAGCATCGGCTCAAGTACTACACCGCCGACGGCGAGTACGAAACGTCGGGCAGTCTTGTAAAGACGCAGAGCATGCTCGAAGCGCACGACTTCGTGCGGTGCAATAATTACTGCCTCGTCAATCTTCGGTACGTGTTCGGCGTCAAGGGGTACACTCTAACGCTTCTCACCGGGCGCGGCGACGAGAAAACGGAGATCATGATAAGCCAGCCGCGCAAAAAGGAGTTCATGCAAAAGCTCAACGATTACTTCAGGAAGAACAATTAATAATTAATAATTGTTGTCGATATAATAATCGGATTTCTCCGATACGTGCTCGTCCCTCGCATTTCGGTCTAAATGACGATTCATACACGCTTGGTCATCGCGATGAACACATCTAATCTATCCGTAATTTCTAATTTTTAATTCTTAATTTTTAATTGTCTACATGACGCAGTTCGAGTTTTACAAATCGTTTCAATTCGTATTGGAACTCATATTGGCGGAGTCGCTGTACGCATACAAACTTCACCGCAGGTCGCATTTCGTGTGGCGCATGATAGGCTCGCTCGTCGTGTTTTTTACGTACTCTTTTCTTTTCCCCGTGTTGAGCTACAGTGCTTGGTATTGCTCGTTTACATTTCTGATGATATTCGCGGCGTCGGTATTGCTCGCGAAATTTTTGTTCAAGGAAACCTGGTTGACGGTGATTTTTTGCTGTCTTGCGGGGTATACCACTCAACACCTCGCGTACGAACTTTACACGCTGCTTTTACATATGTCGGGCGCGAGCAGTGCGTCGCCGATGGGATTTTACGGCGACGGCGAAATCGCGTTTTTTGAAAATCCGTTCTCTATAGCGGTATATTTTTGCTCGTTCATCGTCACGTATTGCGCGTGCTTTTTTCTGTTCAGCGAGAAGATACCAAAGAGCGAGGAGATCAGATTCAAAACCGCATTCATATTCATAGGCGCGGTGTTTATACTCGTAATAGACGTCGTGCTTAACGCCGTGATCGTGTACTATCTCGCCGGCGACGACAAACCGCTGTACAAGATAATCATGTGCGTGTACAACATTTTGTGCTGTTTGATCGTGCTGTACTTGCAGTTCGAGGTCGCGCTTAAGCGCAAGATCGAGGATACGCTCGACCGCGTCGAACAAATGTGGCATCAGGCGAAAGAGCAGTACGCCGTTTCCAAAGAGAATATGGAAATGATAAACCTCAAGTGTCACGACCTCAAGCATCAGATCCGTACTTTGCGCAAGGGCGGGGATATAAACCCCGAAGTGCTCAAGGACATCGAAAAGCACATATCCATTTACGACTCGAGCGTCAAAACCGGCAACGCCGCGCTTGACGTGATAATTTCCGAAAAGAGCCTTGTTTGCGCGAACAAGAATATCAAGCTCAGTTGTATCATTGACGGTAAACAGCTTGACTTTATAAAAGAGGAGGACGTTTTCGCGCTGTTCGGCAATATCATTGACAACGCCATCGAAGCGGTGTCGGCGGTGGAGGAGAGCAAGCGCGTTATCACGCTGTCTGTAAAAACCGTCAACAATTTCTTGACCATTCGTGAAACAAATTATTACGAACACCCGATCAAGTTTGTCGGCGGGCTTCCCGAAACGCATAAAGCGGACAAACGCTATCACGGTTTCGGTATCAAAAGTATCAAGTGTATTTGCGAGCATTACGGCGGTGAACTTACGATAGCCGCCGAGAACAATATTTTCGATTTGTCGATACTTTTTAATAATTAACAATCAAAAATTAAAGATTAGTAATTGAGGTCGATTAAAAAACGGATCTCTCCGCTTGCTGCGCTCGGTCGAAATGACGGGCGAGAGCGGGTTCGTCGCTGACATTGTTGAAAAAGCGTGACGCATGCGGGACGCAGAGGGCTGCGTCCCCTACACTCACATGTCAGCATTTTCCGATAGGTTGTAGGGAGCGCAGCCCACTGCGCTCCGCAAAAGATACGAAGAATCTCTTAAATTTTTAATCCGACAACTATTAATTGTTAATTATTAATTATTAATTTGATAATGTTTTAGGTTGTGCGCGTTATTTTTTAGGCTGTGCAAAACCTATTGTAATAACATTTTGTATGTGCTATAAAGCGAGTATGAATGTCGCGAAATGCGGCAGTCTTAAATTATATATGGAGGATTATGATGAAAAAGACCCAAAAACTTCTCACGCTCGTTATGTCCGTTGTACTCGCGTTCTGTCTTGTGCTCGGGCTTGTTGCGTGCAGTGTGCCTCGGGACGTCGGCGGCGAGTACATAACTCCCGAGATCCCCGACGACCAAAAGGTGAATCCGCCCGCCGCGGTCAGTCGCGTGTACTCGGTCACGATAATGTACAACGATAATGCGATCGACGGCGGAGTGCTTTCCGTGGACAAAAGCGCGGGCACGATCAACGTCACCGCGAACGTCGTAAAAGACGCCGATGCGGACGGCGCGGTCGTGTTCGACAGTTCGGACAAAAACGTGGCGACTATCACAGCCGCGGGCGCGGTGACGCTTCTCAAAAAGGGCGAAACGGTGCTTTCGGCGACTGCGGGCAGTAAATCGCACAGCGTCGTTCTCGTCGTGAACGACACGCACGCCGAAACGGGCGTCGAGCACAATATAACCGTCAACGGCGGCACGGCAAACGTCGCCGCGGCGCGTGCGGGCGAGTACGTAACGCTCGCGGTGGAAGTGCCCAAGCATAAAGATTTTACGGGCTGGCGTTTCCCCAACACCGTTACTTGGATAAGCGGTAACGTGTTCAAAATGCCCGATTGCGACGTCGAGATCGTCGCCGAGTTCACCGACATGCTTTACGAATTGAACGTGGTCGGCGCGAAGATAGTCAAAGCCGACACCGAACTCGATCCCGAGGGCATGGACGGCGGGCATACCAACGACGGCAATACCGCCGAGTACGCCATTACCAAATATTTATTCCCGTACAATACGACGATCGACGTCGAAGCGATCGCAGAGCCTGCGGGCAAGATTTTCGTCGGTTGGGACAACGGCAGTCAGGACAACCGCGCGGGCGAGAACGGCGTGCCGTCCTATAGCTTCGAAACTCCCGACAAGACGCACACCGTGTGGGCGATCTTCGGCGAGCTTAAGACAAAGGTCCTGACCGCGGGCGGTATAGGCGACGTTAAGAGAAGCGAGGCGATTACAAACGGCAAAGTGCCGGGCGAGGACTTCCCCGACAAAACATTCGAAGGACTTTGCGGCTATCGCATAACCATAGGCGCGGGCGCGACGACTGCCGACGGTTATACCAACGAAAACATTCAAGGCAGCGATCTCAACTCGATAGAAACGGGCACCCGCCTCATGAAAGCGATATTCCGCAACAACAGCGAAGGCACCGTTACGGTAGAAATATACGCGTCTTATTACGGCATACTCGCTTCGTCGGGACGCGTTACGATAGCGGGCGGCGAAACCAAAAAAGTGTTCTTCACCGCGGGTATGGGTATCGACAAACCGTGGATGGGCTTCGCGGTGCGCGAGAATAATTCGAGCACGGACGTCGTACTCGACATGGTGCTCGGTTCGACGACAATGTATCCGAAGGGCGATAAGTCGCTCGCGGTCACGGGCGGTCCGCAGTATGTAAAGCTCAAAGACGCGAGCAAAGATTTTATGTATAAGAACGGCGACCCGAAGCCGTTTGCCGATAACGGTTGGCAGCGCGAAGGGTATTTGGCTAATAAGGTCGGTGCGATATATGTAGCTAACTATGCTCACAGCGGTTGTTACAATAATCCGACCGCAGCCAATCCGACGTATTTGAGCGCGCCTATAGTCAATATGCCCGCATACGACGCGGAAAATCCGAAAGGCATTATCTACGGCAAATATCTCAATCTCGCGCTCAATCCCGAAGTCAGCGTAAAAACGACGTTAAAGCTCGTCATCTGCAAAACCGCCAATCCGATGGCGGCGGGAAGCATAGTGGCGTCCGTCGAAATAGATTCCGACAGCATCGGCGACATGAAAATGTTCAAGCTCGAGTGGGATCGCGTCGAGGGTCAGAACTACTACTTCGCCATACTCAAAGAGAAGCTCGACGCCACCGGCACGTACGACGCGAACAGCTTCTGTATCCAAATGGTTTACAACAACTGCATAGGCTACGAGGAGGACTGATATGAAAAAGGTTTACAAGAACAGAGTAAAAAGCGCGGCAGCCCTTGCGGTCACGCTCGCGACGGTGCTCACCGTCGGTACGGTAGGGACGGCGTTTGCCGAAGCGTCTTACGACGCGGAGCTCACCACTCCGTCGCCCGTATACGGCAATTACTTTACTTCCGATTACGACAGCACCGCGGAAGCGGTCGCGGCGGGCGAGGAAGTCAACAAGCAGATCTACGGCGAAGGCGTGACCCTTCTCAAGAACGAGGATAACGCTTTGCCGCTCGGCGACAATGCGCGCGTCAGTCTTTTCGGCAAAAACTCGGTCAGCCTTATCAACGGCGGTTCGGGTTCGGGCGAAGGCGGCGGCGGCACGGTAATTCCGCTCACGCAGGCATTGCAGAACGAGGGCATAGCCGTCAACCCGACGCTCACGAATTTCTATAACGACAACGCCAAGTCGGGCGCGGGGCGCGGCAATGCGCCCGGGAACGGCGCGGTGTCGCCCGGTTACAACACAGGCGAGACCCCCGTGTCCATGTACACCGACGACGTGGAGAACACGTACTCCAAGTATAGCGATGCGGCTATCGTCGTTATATCCCGTATCGCGGGCGAGGGCTTCGACCTGCCGCGCTCGATGCGGTGGAACGGCAGGACGTACGCGAGCTGGGGCGCGGACGCGACGCAGACTGTGCCGGGTGCGCGGAGCGGCGATGATCACTATTTGCAGCTCGACCAAAACGAGAGCGACCTCATCAAGTATTGCGGCGAGCATTTCGATAAAGTTATCGTGCTGTTCAATACCGGTTCGCAGTTCGAAACGGGCTTCCTCGACGACCCCGGACATTACGGCTATCACCCGAACACCAAAGCGGGTATTTGGATAGGCTATCCCGGCGGTAACGGCACGGTCGCGCTCGCGAAGGTGCTCAAGGGCGAGATCAATCCGTCGGGCAAGACCGTCGATACCTGGGCGCGCGACTTCAAGAAAGATCCCGTGTGGCAGAACTTCGGCAACAACATGGTGGAGATCGACGGCAACCACAAGGGCAACAAGTACCCGAATATCGTAAGCTCGGGCGGCAACGGCGGCGGCGGATACCGCGGCAACTACGTCGTCTATAAAGAGGGCATTTACATGGGGTACCGCTACTACGAAACGCGCGGGCTTACCGAGGGCGACGGTGCGTACTCCTACGATGCGTCGAGCGCGAGTGCCATTTGCGGCACTTCCACTACCGAGTGGGACAGCTGGTACGACGCGCACGTAGTGTATCCGTTCGGGCACGGGCTTTCGTACACGTCGTTCACGCAGGAGATAGTGGAAACTCTCCCCGCCGCGGACGCCGAACTCACGAAAGACGGCAAGATCGCCGTTAAAGTCAAGGTCACGAATACGGGTACTGTAGCGGGCAAGGACGTCGCGCAGATATACTACACCGCGCCGTACAAAACGGGCGGCATAGAAAAATCGTCCGTCGTTCTCGGCGGTTACGAAAAGACGGGTATCCTCAAGCCGGGCGAACACGAAATTCTCACGATAGAGCTTGCGGTGCGCGAGATGTCCTCTTACGATTGGGACGACTCCAACAAGAATCAGTTCAAAGGTTACGAGCTCGACGGCGGCGACTATTACGTCAGGCTCATGCGCGACGCGCATAACGAGATAGCGAGCGTTAAGTACACAGTGCCGCAAGCGGGCTTTACGTACCCGACGAGCGAAACCACCGGAAACGCCATCGAAAACCGTTTCGATCATGTCAGCAATTATCTGTACGAGATCGCTCCCGACGAAAAATACATGACGCGCGCCGATTTTGCGGGCACGTTCCCCGTTCCCGAAATGCGCACGACCGCACCGCAGTGGGTAGTGGACGGCGTCAAGGAATGGGATAACCGTCCTGCGGCGAAAGACGAGGAAATGCCGTACTATGTGGCACCCGAGGATATGCCGAAGCAGGGCGTCGTTGGCGATACGCCCATTAAACTCCAAGAGCTTATCGGCGTCGATTACGAAGATCCGAAGTGGACAACGTTCATGGATCAGTTCACAGTCGCACAGCTCAACGCCCTCGCGGGTAGCGGCGGCTATTCGTCGGGCAACAGCGGCAGCGAGTTCGGAGTGAAACGCACCACTAACGCCGACGGACCTGCGGGTTGGAGCGTGGGCGCACCCGGCGGCAAGCACGTGTTCTGGTGCGCGGAAACCATACTTTCGGCTACGTTCAGCAAACAGCTCGCCGAAGCGAAAGGCGAGGCGATGGGCAACGAAGCGTTGTGGTACAAGATAGGCGGTTGGTACGCGCCCGCGGTCAATATCCACCGCAGCCCGTTCTCGGGACGAAACTTCGAGTACTACAGCGAGGACGGCTTCCATGCGGGCATGATGAGCGCGTACGTAATTCGCGGCGCACAAAACAAAGGTCTGTTCTGCTATGTCAAGCACTTCGGCGTCAACGATCAGGAGAGCAACCGCTGCGGACTTCTCACTTGGTGCAACGAGCAGAGCATGCGCGAGATATATATTCGCCCATTCGAGCTTGACGTCAAAGTGGGCAAGACCCGCGCCATGATGAGTTCGCTCAACCGCCTTGGTTACGAGCCTGCGGGTTGCAGTTACGAGCTTCTCACCGAGATACTCCGCAACGAATGGGGCTTCAGAGGCAACGTCGTCACCGACTCTTGGTCGACGGAATGGCATGACAGCATCGACCACATGATAAGAGGCGGCGGCAACCTGTGCTTGGGCGGCGGCGGCAACGTCCGCTATAACCCGAACTCGGCGACGACGGTCACCGCGCTCCGCAATGCGGCGAAAGGCATACTTTACGCCCATGCGAACAGCCTTGCAATCAATACGGGATCTACCCCCGTCACCCCGCGCCCGATAGAGAGCTTTACCTCGCAACGCCTCACTGCCGCCGTTCTCGACGGCAAGTACAGTGCGAACGTCGCGACGGCGGTAATATCCAAGATACTCTATCCCGACGCCGACGACAGCGAAATAATTTACACATTGCACGAAGGCAGCAGACTCCCCGAAGGGCTTAACCTCACTACTGCGGGCAAGATCACGGGCACGCCTACCGAAGAAGTGAATAACTTCCGTTTCACGGTAGACGCGACATACGAAAACTTCACGCGGTCGTGCGACTTCAATATCACCGTCATCAATGCCAACGGCTCGATCATTTACGAAACGGACGGCATGCTCGACAGTCTTAAGATCGGCAAGCCGTGCGAGATAAACATCGGCAAAGCGTCGATAGTCAAGCCGGACGCGGAACCGGGCGAAGTGCTTCCCACCGTGTCGTACAAACTCGCAACGGGCAGCCTGCTTCCCGCGGGGCTTACTCTCACCTCCGACGGCAAGATAGTCGGAACGCCGGACAAAGAACTCGAAAGCTACACGTTCACGGTGCTCGCTTACGCGCTCGGCTACAAAGACGTGCCGATGACGTTCACGGTGTCCGTGTACAACGACCTCGAGTTTTCGGCGGGCGTGCTTCCCGTCGCGAAGTGGGGCGCGTCGTACTCGCAGCGCATAAAGCTCGCCGTCACCGATTCCGATTACGAGGTTACTTACAAACTCGCCGAGGGTAGCACCCTTCCCGAAGGTCTGACGCTCACGAAGGGCGGGTATGTGACGGGTACGCCCAAAGAGGTTTGCACCGCGCATAAATTCACGGTGATCGCGACGAGCGAGTTCGCCGAACCCGTCGAAGCCGAATTCGAACTCACCGTTTCCATCGCTTACAACGCGGTGACGTTGAGCTACGGCAGACAGGGCGACGGCTATATGTCGAGCGTTGCGACGGCGCAGGGCACTGCGGGCATCAAGTACACGCTCAAGGAAGGAAGCGTTCTTCCCGCGGGACTTACGCTCGCCGAGGACGGCACGATCACGGGTACGCCCGAACTCGCGGGACTGTTCGTGTTCACCGTCGAGGCGAAAGCGGACGGCATCGTCGGCGACGAGTACACGGTCACGCTGTACGTTGCCAACGGCACACCCGAAGCCGTGTACGTGCCCAAAATCGAATACGGTTGCGGCGGCGTGATCGGCGCGGGCAGTGCGGTATTCGCGGCTGTCGCCGTGCTCGGCGGCGCGTGTCTAATAGCGCGCAAGAAGAAAGACGAAGCGGATAAATAAGCTTCGATGCGGTAACTCAATCGACCGAACCGCCGCCATCTTTTCAAAGGGGGGCGGCGGGGCGGCTACTTTAAGGAATGACACATATGGCTAAAACGAAATTATCCCATAGAGCAAAGGCGTTGAGAGTGTGGTTTATAATAGTCGCCGCACTGCTCGCGTTCATGTTCATAGTGACGCTTGTGCTCACTCAGGTACAGTTTCTATACAATACCATCAATTCCGTTATGGGCGGAGAAAAACGGTATCTTAAGGAAGGCGATCCGTCGCTGTATCAATACTACACGTCCGACTTCACCAACAAGGACGAAGTGCTGACGGCGGCTAACAAATTCAACGAGCTGGTAGTCGAAGAAGGAATTATCCTGCTCGAAAACAAAAACAACGCGCTGCCGCTCAATGCGGGTGCGAACATAACCGTTTTCGGCAGGAACTCGGTGAATATCGTGCTCGGCGGATCGGGATCGAACAAGGGCGATACCGCGGGCGCGGCAACAGACGTAACGACCGCGCTTCGCGGCGCGGGGTTCAACTGCAACACCGTCATTCGCGACTACTATGCGGGGCTTTCGGGTTATGAACGTCCCGAAGTGTCTATGGGTACCATTCTCACCGGCTATCCCGTTTGCGAAGCCGATCCGAGCAAGTACCCCGACAGCGTCGTCAACAGTTACAAGACGTATTCGGACGCGGCGGTCGTCGTGTTTTCGCGCGAGGGCGGCGAGGGTTTCGACCTGCCGCGCACCATGTTCTGGGACGGCTCGAGCTACCGCAAATGGTCGGGCGGCACCCGTCAACCCGTCAAGGGCGCGCGCAGCGTGGACGACCACTATTTGCAGCTCGACAGCTACGAAACGGCTATGCTGAAAACCGCTTGCGACAATTTCGACAAAGTTATAGTAGTCGTGAACAGCGCGTCGCCGCTCGAACTCGGGTTTATCGACGACCCCGACCATTATGCGTATAACGAGAAGATCTCGGCGGCGGTGTGGCTCGGTCATCCCGGTTCGTCCGGACTCAACGCGCTCGGCAGAGTGCTTTCGGGCGCAGTCAATCCGTCGGGGCGCACCGTCGATACGTTTGCGCGCGACTTCAAGCAAGACCCGAGCTGGCAGAACTTCGGCAACTATCTCGAGAACGACGGCAACCGCTATCTCACGAACGGCAAAAACCGCGGCGCGTATTTCGTCGAGTATCGCGAGGGCATTTACGTCGGATACCGCTACTACGAAACGATGGCGAAAGAAAAGAGCAAAAAAGGCGAGGACGGCGAAAAATGGTATTCGGATAACGTCGTGTACCCGTTCGGTCACGGCTTGAGCTATTCCGAGTTCGAGTGGACGGTAACTCCGCCCGAAGATCTCGTCATCGACGCGAACGGCAAAATATCGGTAGACGTAACGGTCAAGAATATTTCTTCCCGTCCCGGAAAAGACGTGGTGCAGCTTTATTTCACTCCGCCGTACACCTCGGGCGGAATAGAAAAATCGGACGTCGTGCTCGGCGCGTTCGCTAAGACGAAAGAATTGGCGCAGAACGAAACGGATACGCTCACCCTCGAGTTCGACGTTCGCGACATGGCGAGCTACGATTACTCCGACAAAAACGGCAACGGCAAAAGAGGTTATGAACTCGAAGCGGGCGATTACGTGATAAGCGTGCGCAAGAACGCGCACGAAGTCGTCGAGAGTTTTACGTACAACCTCGGCACGGGCGTGTATTACGACAAGGACGGCAAAACCCCGATCGTCAATCTGTTCGACGACGTGAGCGATTATATCGACGAATATCTTTCGCGCAAAGACGCTTTCGCGAATATGAGCGTGCTCGAGGGCGCGAGCGAAACGTCGCATCGCGACGTGAGCAACGAGTTCCTTGCGGCGTTCACCTACAAGTACGGCGATTCGGAGTCCGATCCGTGGTACTCGGCGAGCGAGCCTAACCAGAGCAAACGCACTCTTTCTTACAAGAACGCGAAAGTCAAACTTTACGACATGATAGGCGTCGATTACGAGGACACCGAAAAGTGGGATTCGCTTCTCGACCAGCTTACCGTGTCGCAAATGGAATCGCTCGTATCGGTGGGCAACTATCGCACGTTGCAGATCGAGAATATCGGTAAACCGCTCACGATAGACAGCGACGGTCCGATGGGCTTTGCGAGCTTTATGGGCGACGGCGCGGTGTACAATACCTGCTACTATGCGAGCGAGTGCATTCTCGCCGCGACGTTCAACGTCGAGCTTGCCGAAGCGTTCGGCGTAATGATAGGCAACGAAAGTCTTATCGGCGACGAAAAGGGCGACGGCAGAACGTACAGCGGTTGGTACGCTCCCGCAATGAATATCCACCGCAGTCAGTTCGGCGGGCGCAACTTCGAGTATTACAGCGAAGATTCGCTCGTTTCGGGCAAAATGGCGGCGGCGGTCGTCGTCGGCGCAAAGAGCAAAGGCGTGTACACGTATATCAAGCATTTCGCGCTCAACGAGCAGGAAACGGCGCGCGACAGCAACGGCGTCGCCACTTGGGCGAACGAGCAGAGCATGCGCGAGCTGTATTTCCGACCGTTCGAGCTGTGCGTCAAAGAGGGCGAGGCGACGGCTGTCATGAGCAGCTTTAACCGTATCGGCTCGACTTGGACGGGCGGCAGTTATAATCTTTTGACCCGCCTTCTTCGCGACGAGTGGGGATTCAGAGGCATGGTCATAACAGACTTCAATCTCAAAGACTACATGGACACCGATCAAATGTTGCGTGCGGGCGGCGATCTCAACCTCAGCCCCAACAAAGGTCCTTCGTCGGCGAGCACCCCCACCGATATAACGGCACTTCGCCGCGCGACGAAAAACATTCTGTATACCGTCGTCAACAGCAATGCCATGAACGGCAACGGCGACGGCATCATCTACGGCTATTCGATACCTGTGTGGGTCATCTGGCTCATTGTGGCAACTTGCATAATCGCGGTCATAAGCGGCGTGCTGTGCTTCTTCATGATACGCGAAATCAGAAAATGCAAGAACGCGGGCGCGGACGGCGACAAACCGCGCGAGATAGACATAGCTCTATCCGAAGCCGAGGCGGAAGCGAAAGAAAAAGCGGAAGCCGACGCGGCGAAGGACACATCAACCGAAAATAATATTCAAGGAGAATAATCATGAAAATCAAGAAAACAATAGCGGCACTTCTCGCGGCAACGACTGTTTTGTCGCTCGGCGCACTCACTGCGTGCGGCGGCGATCCGACGACGGTGAACCCCGGTAAACCGGACGGCGACAACAAACCCAAGCCCGGCGGCGTGCAAACGTACGTAATGGAAGCGGAGTATATCGAACTCGAGAACGTTATCGGCGGCGGCATCTCCAACAACAACTCGGGCTTGAGCATGATTTACGGCGAAGGCACCGAGGCGCAAAAAGCTCTCGGTTGGAGCAACGGCTACTATGTCGGCTTCACGTATTCGCCCGAGTGCGTCATGGAATTCGTGTTCAATTCGGACAAAGACACCACGGCGAACTTCGTCGCGCGACTCGGCACCGAGCTTGCGAACGTCACCGCGATCACGCCGCAGGACGTCGAGTTTTCCGTCAACGGCACGGTATTGCAGTACGGCATGCTGTCCATAGAAGGCAAGCCGTTGGATCTCGACAACATGCAGTTCAAAGATTGCATTATCGGCAACAACGTCGCTATAAAGAAAGGCGAGAACAAGCTCGTGATGAAGATCAAAGAGAATAAACTTTACAACGGCACGCGCACGGCGGGTCCGACTATCGACTGCGTAAAGATCACGACGGACGCCGCGATCACGTTCGTAGATCACGTGGATAACCTCGACGGCGACGCCATATAAGCTCCGAAACATATCTTCGGAAAAGGGGAAAACTATGAAAAGAAAAGGTATTTTACTTACAATGGCGGCGGCTCTTACCGCATGCACGGCTTTTGCGGCTGTCGGTTGCGGTACTTCTCGGCACGTGCTCGTCAAGGTCGACGCGCACGACGCCACCTGCACCGCCGCGGGCAACATAGTATACTACAAGTGCTACGATCCCGAGTGCAATAAACTGTTCGCCGACGAACTCGGAGAGAACGAGGTTTCCGCTGACAGCGTCGTCATTCCCGCGGGCGGGCACAAGCTTGTTGCCGTCGGCACTCCGTCCGACCCGACGTGTACTGATGGCGGCGTAACCGCGGGCGAGAAGTGCTCGGTGTGCGGCACGCTTGTAACCGCGCAGGAAGTGCTTACCCCCAAAGGTCATCACGCGACGAAGGTGAACGCCGTAGCCGCTACCTGCACGACGCCCGGCACCGTCGAATACTATGCCTGCGACGATTGCGACGGGAATTTCCTCGACGAAAATTGCGAGGTCGTCGCGAACAACATTGCGATAAAGCCGCTCGGTCACGATTATGGCGAATGGCAGTACGCGGGCAACGGCAAGCACAAAAAGGTGTGCTCGCACGACGCTACGCACGCGGAAATCGTGGATTGCAGTTACGGCAAGATTTCGGAGTTCGACGACGAAACGGGGCATTATCTGACTTGCGGAATTTGCAACGGCAAGTCGGAAAAACTCCCGCACGATCTTAAGTGGTTCCTCGAACCCGAAACAAACACGCATAGGTCGGAATGTAGGTCGTGCGATTACGAAACGGCATCCGCGCCTCACGCGCCCGCCGAGCTTCTCGTCGAAGTGGTCGGCAGTAAGCTGTACGGCGGCAGGACGATCACCGCTTCCAACCTCGTTGTAGCGTATGTTTGCGAATGCGGGCATCAGGAAGACGTCGCCGCGGAAGACGTGGTATTCGAGGACGCCGTACTCGTTGACGGCGTGAATACGTTGAGCGTCACCGTCGGCGAAAAGACGGACAGCTTCACTTACGACGCGCCCGAAGAACCGAGTTTCGCGTTCAAAGTAGTCGGCGCGACGTTCGAGGACGGTACCGATACTTTGCAGCTCAAAGAGGGCGAAAAAGTTACGGATACGCCGACACCCGCCGCAGGCAAGACATTCCTCGGCTATCGCGTAGGCGTGGACGTATATTCCGATCTTTCCGAGTTCGAAATGCCCGATCAAGCAGTCACCATGTATGCGATATACGAGGAGGACACCGTTCACTTCGCACCCGCCGACAGGGCACAACCGCATTTCAGCACGGAAGCATACGAGCACGTTGTTTTGGACGACGGAACTATTGCGACACGTTTTGTCTGGGACGACGACGCGGCGCATCAAGTACAAAAGTTGCCGCATAGCGGCGGCGACACCGGATCGCATAAAGTAAACGTGTATTCTCCGGCGCATAAGACGAGTTTGATGTTCGTGTACGTCGTAAACAACGGCGACAAAGATGCGAAAATCAGGTATCAGGCTGAAAATTACGGCGTAAAGGGCGAGGTCGAGATCGTCGCAGAAGCGGGAAAAACCACGGTGTTCCCTTTCCAATACAGCAACGAGGAGAGTTCCAGCACTACATTCCCGACTTGCGACCATATTATCGAGCTTATAAGCGAGCGTGCGGCGGGCGAAACGGTCACTCTCGATATTTACGGCAAACTCGTAAGTACGGAGAATAATAAACTTACGGGCATATCCGTCGATTTCCCCGAGTTTTATAAAGAGGGAGACAGATTCGATTTGTCGCAAATGTCTGTAAAAGGTAATATCAGCGGATATGCGGTTTCTATTTTCGACTATGATTGCAGTATAGAGGACGGTGCCGAATGGACACCCGAAATTACCGAAGTGACTGTAAGTGCTTTAGGGTTTGAGAAGGTTGTAAAACTGAACGATTACAGCACTTGGATCGCGACGAGATTTTCGCATAACTTGGCATGGGGCGGCGGCACGAGCATATCATGGCTGGATTCCGCATTTGTGTATGACGATGCATCGGGGTTGCCCGCAACGCAATTAACATTTAAGGCAGGAGGCAAGACAGGCAACGATAATGCATTGTGGCCGCAAAACGATAATGCCGACGAAAACGGATATAACGTTCGGATCCCCACTTACGCAGATACGTATAGAAAGTTGCGCATATTCGTCGAAAACAAAGGCACCGAGAGTATTAGCTTCAGACTGTACGCCGAAAACAACGGAGCCAAACAAGGCGTCGATATTACAGTCGCGGGCGGCGAGAGTAAGGTGTTCGATTTGTCGGTAAATCCCGGCGGTTCGATAGGGTGTAACTATAATATCAAATTATTGCAAGACGTCACGACCGATACTCCCGTAGTGTTTTACGCTTATTTCAAAACATACGAAAACGAGTTCGGCGGGATTTCCGTTAACGCAAATAGTACGCACACGACTACATTTGCGGTCGGAGAAACGTTTAATACGAAAAAACTGACTGTAGATGTGAGCAACGGAAGCGGTTATGCCAACGGCGGCGAAGTCAATATAGCCAACGTTACGACAGACCTCGACGGGCACGTGTTCACCGCGGACGATATCGGCGAAAAAACGGTCACCGTCACCTGGAACGGCTTGACGACAACGTATACGATAAACGTCGTCGCGGCGTAACGGCACTTGATCAGTCTCATCCCCCCGTGCGAACTTTAGTTCGCAGTATACAGAAACACGCCTCGGTCAAACGGGGCGTGTTTCGTATAAAAAGAATGCAGAATTAAGAATGCAGAATTTTGGCGAAAGAAATTTTGTTTGTTGTGTGAAGAATCTCTAACGTTGTGCTTTTTCGACCGTTTGCGACGAACGCGCTATCATTTGTCATTTCGACCGAAGCGCGAAGAATGAGCGCGAAGCGGAGAAATCTAAAAATTAAATAATAGATAATAAAATCGGATAACTTAATTACCCGCTTGCGGGTCAACAATTCTACATTCTACATTCCATATTCTACATTTATTCGACGCTTTTTCGACACATAATTAAAAGTGGATTAAAATATTTGTTATAAGGCGAAAAACGCTTGTACTATTTTGCCAAACGTGATATACTATTCAGTAATGTAGGCGTATGTTTCCTTTTGCGTGAGCATTTTCGGAACGACGATTACAGACCGGAGGAAGTATTGAAAACAAGCACCAAAGTTTTGATTGCGGTAATAAGCATTATTCTCGTCGGAGTAATTATCGGCGTTATCGTGTATGCGTCGACGGGGCTCCCCGAAAAGTCGTATACCGAGTTTGTCGATGACGTCGAAAGCGGAGTCGTAACAGAAGTGCGTATAGAAAGCGATACAGTATACGTACTCACCGCCGACAGCGGCAAAAAAGTTGCGTACTACACATATTCGCGCGACACTATCGTCACCGAATTTTTGCTCGAATACAACGGTAACAACAAAGATGCACAGATCAAATTTTCACTGAACGACAGGTATGCCGTTTCGATCACCGATTATATCATTCCCGTGCTCGGGCTTATCATGCTCATTGTGCTCATGGTGTTCATGTTCCGAGCGATGAACAATTCCACTAAATCCACAATGGATTTCGGCAAGACCAAGACGAACGCGCAAAACCAGCTCAAAGTGCGGTTTTCTGACGTTGCGGGCGCGGAGGAGGAAAAAGAGGAACTCAAAGAGATCGTCGAGTTTCTCAAGAATCCGCAAAAGTTTACCGCAGTCGGCGCGCGCGTACCGCACGGCGTGCTCCTCGTAGGTCCGCCGGGAACAGGTAAAACGCTGTTCGCGAAAGCCGTCGCGGGCGAGGCGAACGTGCCGTTCTTCAGTAAGTCGGGTTCCGATTTCGTCGAGATGTTCGTCGGCGTCGGCGCGTCGCGCGTGCGCGATCTGTTCGACCAAGCCAAGAAGAACATGCCGTGCATCGTGTTTATCGACGAGATAGACGCGGTGGGTCGGCAGCGCGGCGCAGGCATGGGCGGCGGCAACGACGAGCGCGAGCAAACGCTCAATCAGCTGCTTGTCGCAATGGACGGCTTCGAGTCCAACGAGCATATCATCGTCATGGCGGCGACCAACCGCAGCGACGTTCTCGACCCCGCGCTCATGCGTCCCGGTCGGTTCGACAGACAGATATACGTCAATCTTCCCGACGTGCGCGGCAGGGAAGCGATCTTCAAGGTCCACGCGCGCAATAAGCCGCTCGCGTCCGACGTCGATTTCCAGCTTCTCGCGCGAATTACGAGCGGATTTTCGGGCGCGGACATAGAGAACATGCTCAACGAAGCGGCGATACTCACCGCGCGCGACAACCGCACCAAGATCGGCATGGAGGACATGTTCGAAGCGATCGACAAAGTGGAAATGGGTCCGCAAAAGAAATCGCGGCTCGTCACGCCTTTCGATCAGCGTATCACCGCATATCACGAAGCGGGACATGCGATCGTTGCGTGCGCGATCAAGGGTTGCGATCCCGTCCACGAAGTTACTATCATTCCGCGCGGACAGGCGGCGGGCTACACAATGTATCGCCCCGACAACGACAACAACCACGTGCCCGTAAGCAAACTTTTGGGTAGGCTCGCTTCCGCAATGGGCGGACGTGCCGCCGAGGAGCTTGTCATCGAGGACTACACCGCGGGTGCGGTCGGCGATATTCAGCAAGCGACCAACATTGCGCGTAAAATGGTCACCGAGTGGGGCATGTCCGAAAAGATCGGTCCCGTATTCTACGGCGGCAGTCAGGAAGTTTTCCTCGGCAGGGATTATCAGACGCAGCACTCGTATTCGGAGAACGTCGCCGCCGCTATCGACGCGGAAGTCAAGCGTATCGTTGACGAGAGCCATGCGCAGGCGGTCAAGATCCTCAAGGAACACCGCGCGGTGCTCGATAATATGGCGCGCGTGCTCATAGAGTGCGAAACCATATATTCGGAAGAAGTGGAAATGCTCATGAACGGCGCGTCGCCCGAGGAGGTCAAAGCCGAACTCAACGCGCGGCTCGACTACAAGGCGGCTCACAAAGGCGAGATAGAGAAAGCTCCCGCAAAGAAACTTTCCGACTTCGCGCCCGTCGCGCCGTCCGAAACTCCGAGCGCGATCGAAACGCCGAGCGTTGCCGATACGAACTCTACGCCGACGGTCGGCATCGCGGATACCCCAGAACAGCCCGAAGATAAAGGCGAGAAAGCTACTCATTCTACGAAGAAGCCCATTAAGCGCAGTAAGCCTAAGTCGGACGGCGACGGCGACGGCGATAAAACGGACGAATAGATTTCCAACACACAAAATTCATTTTTTCGGTAGGTCATAGTATGGCGAAAAACAAGCAAGAAAAAGCAGCCGCTTCGCGTAAAGCGGCAAACATAATTGTCGGTATCGTGTCCGGCGTTGCGGCACTTTTGATCATTGCTATCATCGTGCTCGTGTCCGTGCGCGTCGACCCCATGGATAAACTTGATCGTCCCGTGCGTTACGATTTTTACGATCTCGGAAGCTCCGAGGTATCGTTCACAAACGACGCCGCGCAGACGGAGATCCACACCGCTATGGGCGAAATGGATTTCAACGTCATGAGCGCGATACTGCGTTGGAAGTGGGATTACTCGTATAACTTCGTTCGCAATACCAAGGACGAAAAAATCGAAATGACCGCCGACGAGATCGAGGAGATCGGCGCGACCGGTTCGGCGTATATGATAGAATACGTTTACGACCGCGCGAAGATCGTGGACGGCGAAGTCGATAAAAGCAGTTGCAGGTCGCTCGAAGTGGACGGCGAAACCGTTTACTTCGACAGGCTCAAAGTCGTTATCGGCAATACCGACGGCAATGTCGGCGAGATCTATCTCTACCCGTATATCTATGAGCGCGTGATCAACCACGCGGCGGACGGCGGCGCGACGCGTGCCACGTATCGCATAACGGCGATCAAAGTCCGCGCCAATACTTCGGGCACGTATATCGCGCTCGGCGATCTCGCGAAAAAACTGAAATAATACCGAAAAGCATAACAAGCAAAACCCGACGTAAAAATCGGGTTTTTTCGTGCGTGTTTTTCGGTGCGCGGCAAACCGTGTATTATTATACGCATACAGGCGCAAAATACGAAGTGCAAAGCGGCGGAAGAAAGATCGCGCCGACGGAGAATTATTATGTTACTTTGTATGAGAGGGGATAGTTTCGCGCGGCGATCGGTTGCGATCGTATGCTTGCTGATATGCACATATGTGCTTGCTTATACCGTGCCGCAAAATTCGCATGCGTACGGCGAAACCGCGCCCGCATGCGTGCTGTACGAGTACGACGGAAAGGTAGAGCATATCTTCACGCACGAACTGATATTCGATACAGACGCGGCGTATTCGCCGAGCAATAAACTGCGGAACTGTTTCGACAAGGATCATATGACGAGCCGCGAATTCGCCGCACTGCTCGACGCGTTGTATACGCGCGGATACGTGCTTGTACGGCTCGAAAGCGTGCTCGACGGACATGTTACGGTGCCCATAGGCAAAATCCCGCTCGTAATGTCTTTCGACGATATGACGTACGATACGCACGGTTGCGGGTGCGTGGATAAACTCGTTTGGCGCGACGGCGGGGTGTGGGATTATACCGCGGGCGAAGAACCGCAGTATACCCGCGAACGCGAGAACGTGACCATACTCGAGAGCTTTATAGAAAAGCACCCCGATTTTTCGTACGACGGCGGTCGGGCGACGCTGTGCGTCAACGGTTATAACGGAATACTCGGGTATAGGATCACGCCCGACTGTAGGGTGAGCGAAAAAGTTATGGAGCGCGACAGAACCGAGGCGACGGCGTTTGTAAAAGAATTGAAAAACCTCGGATACTCGTTCGCGTCGCATACTTACTATCACAAGTATTTCAACAGCACGAGTGCGAGCGAACTGCGCAAGGACTGTCGGAAGTGGCGGGAGTATATCGCGCCCGTTGTAGGCGACACGCGGGTGCTGTGCTATCCCGCGGGCGAGCATAACGCGAAAAGCGCGAAGAACAAAGTGTTCGGCGAATACGGGTATGACGTGTTTCTATGCGTCGGGTGTCATGCGGAAACGAAATACGAGCGCGAGCAAGGCGACGCGAAGTTTATATATCGCAAGCCGTTCGACGGCACGGCACTCAGGCTGTACCGCGATATGTACGCGCACCTCGTGGATACGCGCGAGATATACGACGTCAGGCGGTTTCGACCGTTCTCGTACAAGGGCGGGTATTAAGCGATTGACTTTTTCGGCGGCGAGTGGTATAATCGGAATATAAAAACATTTTCGAGGATATACCCGCAACCATGATAGAATTCATCGACGAGAAAGGCATGATAGACCCGATAGGCGAACCGCTCGGCGCGAAAGTCGCCGTCACCGCGTTCAGCGCGCATACTTTTGCGGAGCTTGTCGCGCGAACGGGCGCGAAGCGTATAAAAGACGTTTACGGCTGTGTCGACGTCGAAATGTACATGTTTGAAACGAACGGGAAAAAAGTGCTCGTGTATAAAAGTCCCGTCGGTGCGCCCGCCGCAGTCGCCGCTATGGAAGAAGTAATGGCGTGCGGCGTCGAGCACGTTGTCGCGTTCGGGATATGCGGCGCGCTTACGGACGTGCCCGCGCATACTTTTGTCGTGCCGAACAGGGCGTTTCGCGACGAGGGCACGAGTTTGCATTACGCGCCCGCTTCGGAATTCGCGGAAGTAAAAAACAGCAAGGTCGTGGAAAAACGGCTCGCGGAGTGCGGAGTAAATACTGTGACGGGCGGCACGTGGACGACGGACGGATTCTATCGCGAAACGAAAAGCCGCGCGGAAACTATGCGGAAGAACGGTTGTGTCGCGGTGGATATGGAGTGTTCGGCGTTGCAGATCGCGGCGGACTTTCGCGGTAAGCAGTTCTATACGTTTTTCATAACGGCGGACAGCCTCGCGGGCGAGGAATGGGAACCGAACGATATATTGGAGCTTAAAGTGACCGACTCGACGACCGTCGCGGCTACTGCGGCAATGACGATGGCAATACGTATAGCGGAAAAAGCATAAGACATGCTGTTGTATGCGAATTTATATACATAACCAAAAAAATTTGCAAAATCACCGAAAAACCCTTGCCAAAACCGATAATATTTGATATACTTATTACTACATGCGGCGGCATAGCTCAGCTGGCTAGAGTACTCGGTTCATACCCGATTGGTCACTGGTTCGAATCCAGTTGCCGCTACCACGCAGGACGACCCGAAAGGGTCGTTTTTGCGTGGTAGCGGCAGGTGATTGATGAGAACACTGCGACGAAGAAAATTCAAACAGCGAAAGATACGGTAAAGAACGAAATGCCGAAAAACCGTAAATGAATTTCGTCGCGGGGTTCGCTAGGCGATTGGCGGAACGCCAAAGCCCGCCCGCGAGTCCCGCGGGCAATCCGGTTGCCGCGGGCATTATTTGTTTTGTATTGGTTAAGTTCTACCACGCAGGACGACCCGAAAGGGTCGTTTTTGCGTGGCATAACGAAATAAGATTTAACGGTTTTTTCGGCGGGGTAATTTGTTTGTTTTTAGGTAAGAAAAAACGTACTATGTAAGAAAAATCTGCGTACTTGACAAGTTTTTTATACTCTTGTATAATTATTATACAAAGACTCGAGAAAAAGGAAGCAGAAATTCATTATGGAAAAAATTTCCGTCAAGTTGACGAGCGGCGAAAAACAAATACTTATTTTTGCCGCCGACGAAAAAGCACCGCTAATTATTTATCATGCAGTCATGAACGAGGGCGAGTCACTTTTCGAAAAGACGAAAGCGATAACGAACATGCCGTTTCATTTGGCGGTGATCGGCGGATTCGATTGGAACAGGGATATGTCGCCGTGGGCTATTCCCAAAATATCATCGGACGATACGGCGTGCTCGGGCGGGGCGGACGCATACTTATGCGAGTTGTGCGACGACATAATGCCGACGATCGGAAAAAGTCTGTTCGCGCCCGTCGCGTATAATGCCATCGTCGGGTACTCGCTCGCGGGGCTTTTTGCCATATACTCGCTTTACAAAACGGATATTTTCGCAAGCGCGGCGAGCTGTTCGGGATCGTTGTGGTACCCGAATTTCGAAGAATACGTTCGCACGCACGAGCCGCTGCGAAAGCCCGATTGCGTATATTTCTCGCTCGGCGACAAAGAGAAAAACACGAGAAACAAGTTTTTGAAACCTGTGCAAATCAACACGCAAAGCATTTTCGAGCATTACGCAAACAGCGGGATCAAAACCGATTTCGTCATGAATGAGGGCAACCATTACAAAAACTGTACCGAAAGAACGGCGTCGGGTATTAAGTGGATATTGGAAAATCGGCGGGAGATAAAGCAATGAAAAACACTGTTTATTCTATGTTCGCACAAGCCGTCGCCGCGTACGGCGAGCGCGTGGCTATTATGGAAAACGACCGAAAAATGTCTTTCAATGAGTTTTCCGATTTGGTGGACATCGTCGCCGAGAGTTTCCCGCAAGGCATAAAGAGCGTCGGCATAGTTATGACCCGCCGTATCGAAATGATAGCGTCGATCTTCGCCGTTCTCAAATGCGGCGCAATGTATATCCCCGCAGAGCCGAATTTTCCTGCGGGCAGGATCGCGTTCATGATGAGCGAAGCAAACGTCGATTTCATTCTCACCGACAAAGCGTTCGAAGGCAAAGTTAAAGGTTTTCCCGTCGTTCTTGCCGATTGCTCGGTGTGCGGCATAAAAAAGCCGAGCGGTAATTCGATCGACAGATCGAGCGCGGTCGATCCCGCTTACGTGCTCTACACGTCGGGTACGACGGGCAGACCGAAGGGCGTATGCGTTACAAACCGAAACGTGTGCCATTATGTTCGGGCGTTTGCAAACGAGTTTCGCCCGCGCCCCGACGATATAATGTTGCAGTATTCCGTTTGCTCGTTCGATATTTTCGTGGAAGAAGTGTTTGCGAGCATTCTTAACGGCGTCGCGCTCGCTATCCCGTCCGACGATGACAGAGAGGACGTGCATTGTCTTATGGGTTTTATACAGCGTCACGGCGTCACCATGTTGAGCGGGTTTCCGTACCTGCTCGCCGAAATGAACCGTTTAGCCGAGATCCCGCGATCGTTGCGGCTGCTTATAAGCGGCGGCGACATTCTTCGCGGCGCGTACGTGAACAACCTGTTGGATAAAGCGTCGGTCTACAATACGTACGGTCCGTCGGAAACAACCGTTTGCGCGTCGTACTTTCGTTGCACCGCGGACAATGTATTACCAGACGGTACATATCCGATCGGCATGGCGGTCGAGGGCGCGAAGATCGTCGTTGCGGACGCAAACGGGGTCGAAGTTCCTCAAGGCGAAACGGGCGAGATCTGCATTTACGGAAACGGTGTGTCGCTCGGATATATCGGCGGTCGCGACGAAGAAAACAAGGCGTTTGTAAAGTCGAACGACGGGAACGTCATGTATCGCAGCGGGGATTTGGCATACGTACTGCCCGACGGCAATATCGCTTTTTTGCGGCGAAAAGACTCGCAGATCATGATTTACGGCAAACGCGTCGAAATATCCGAAGTGGAGTCGCAGCTGTATAAATGCACGGGAGTGGAGCAGGCGGTAGTGCGGGCGTTTGCCGACGAGGACGGGCTTGCATATATGACTGCGTATATCGTTTCGTCTGATGCGCGAATAAAGGTTTCGGAAATAAAAAGGGAGCTTGCCGATAACTTGGCTTCGTTTATGATCCCCGAGTTTATAGTCAAAATGCCGACTATCCCGCTCAACGATAACGGCAAACCCGATACGGCGAAATTGCCCGTCGTCATGAAGGCAGGTGCATTGTGTCGAAAATAATACAGGCGACCGTAAATGATTTGCCCGCGCTCGTAAAATGGCGCGTCGACGTATTGTGCGAAGTATTCCGCTTATCGCCCGATCGCGACATGACCGAACTCGCGGGCGCGAATTACGATTACTATTCGAGGGCTTTGCAGAGCGGCGCGCATGTTGCGTGTTTTGCGGAAGAAAACGGCAGGGTAGTCGGTTGCGGCGGGATATGTTTGCAAGAAGAACTGCCGTCGCCCGATAATCCGTCGGGTAAATGCGCGTATCTTATGAATATTTACGTTTGTCCGCAATATCGGCATGGCGGCATCGGAGAGGAGATAGTTCGCTGGCTGACGCGCAAAGCGCGGGACTTGAAGATAACGAAAATCTATCTCGAAAGCACGGACAAGGCAAAGGCTCTGTATTCGTCTATAGGCTATAGGGAAATGTTCGATTATATGCTTTATGATATTGACGCGGAATAGTATTTTTGGTATACTTGATACATAAATCATTGTACGGAACGGTGCGAATATGAAAGAAAAAATGTCTTACGAAGAATTTTTGGTCAAGGTAAAAGAGGGCATTGTCGACGACAAGGGCAACTGCCCCGTAACGCCCGTAATGCTGATGTTGCAAGGCAAATGGAAAAATCAAGTTTTGTACGAACTGTGCGTTTACGAAAAAGTGCGTTTCGGACAGTTGAAAAAAGATTTGCTGGGCATAACGAATACCATGCTTACTTCTACTTTGAGAGAACTCGAAGCGGACGGGCTGATCGTGCGCGAGCAGTTCAACGAGATCCCGCCGCACGTCGAATATTCTTTTACGCAAAAGGGCAGGGACTTGTATCCTTTATTTTACGCAATGATGAATTGGGGATTCGAGTACTCAAACAAAGATTAGCGTACCGACGGTCTTTCTTCGGTAATTATATTCGGGTGACAACATATGGAACTTGCGGACGGTATTTTCAAAAGAAAAGCGTATGACGAAAACAGTCTTACGGAATACGGCTTCGCCAAAAGCGATGACGGTTTTACCTATTCGGAACTCATTTCGGACGGGCGGTTTATGTTTGTCGTCAATATCGTCGGAAGCAAAATCGAAACGGACGTCATAGAGCTTGCCTGGAACGAGCCGTTCACGCTCTATCATATCGACGGCGCGAGCGGTGCGTTCGTGGGGCAGGTGCGGGCGGAAGCGGAACGTATCCTTCTCGACATTGCCGACAAATGTTTTTACACTGAAGTGTTCAAAAGCCGTCAGGCGAAAGCGGTCATCGACTATGTCGGCAAGTGTTACGGCGACAAAATCGAATACCTGTGGGAGAAGTTTCCCGACAACGCGGTGTTCAGAAGAAAGGACAATCAAAAATGGTACGGGGCGTTATTGACGGTCGGGCGCAAAAAATTGGGGCTTGACGGCGACGGCACTGTCGAAGTGGTAGACTTACGCGAAACGCCCGAAGCGGTCGCCGCACTCGTTGACGGCAAGTCGTATTTTGCGGGCTACCACATGAACAAAAAGCATTGGTATACCGTTTGTCTTGACGGATCGGTGTCCGACGAAGAAATCAAACAGCGCATAGACAATAGCTATATAATAGCGAGCAAGAGATAGATTCTTACGTAAAAACCTCGGCGTGACCGAGGTTTCGTATTTGCGTATATTTGCGATCGAAATTGCTGCGGTGTTGCATGCCGCATCAGAACATGACGAGCAGGAAGCCTACGAGCAGTCCTATGAACAGAGCGAGCGCGGGGAGCTTGCTTTTCCACATGAGAATGGATTCGGGCAGCAGTTCGCCGAATACCACGTACAGCATTGCGCCGCTCGCAAACCCGAGCGCGAGGACGAGCATTATTTCGTTGATGCCGCCGAGTGCGAAGCCTATGAGCGCGCCGAACACGGTGGGCAGTCCGCTCAATGCGGTTAGCAGTATCGCTTTGATTTTGCTCATGCCGCCCGAAATGAGCGGGACGGAAACCGCCATGCCCTCGGGAATGTTGTGCAGTCCTATGACGATCGCCATGATGAAGCCCGAACCCGAAAACAGGTTTGCGGTGAGGTCGGGGGTAATCGAGTACGATGCGCCGATGACCATGCCTTCGGGCAGGTTGTGGAGCGCGATTGCCGACATCATGACAAGCCCCGCAATAAACAGGTTGGAATGGTTGTCCTTGTGCGATTCGAGATGGTTGGAATGAATAAGCTCGTCGAGGTCGTCGGCTGTTTGCGGGTGGTCTTTGTCGATATGTTTGACTTCGTGGTTGGTGCGCTTGTCTATAATAAAGTTCAAAAGATGCACGACGCCGTAACCGACTATCGCGGCGACGACCACTATAAACGGGGTGTACGACGGCAGGTCGCCGCTTTCCATTTTTGCGATCGGTTCGCTCATGAGGTCGAAGCAAACGACCGCGAGCATTATGCCCGCCGCGAACGACAGCAAAAGACTCACGACTTTGTTGGAGTCGCGTTTGAGCACCGCGCCGACTACGCCGCCGACGCCCGTGCCGACTACGCCGGAAATGAAAGTGATAACGATGATAGCCAAGTAGTCCATTACGAATATGTTACCACATATGCGCCGTAAACGCAAGCGCATAGCGGCGGGTTTATGAATTTGTAATATTTTGTTGGAAAATTTTCGTCGCGGGATGTGGCGCGGTTTCGCCGTGCATATCCGCTTGACGAAACTATCGCGGACGTTGCGCTTTGACGGTCGCTTTTTTCGCAAATATATTGACAATTCCGCCGCATAATGATATACTGATTATACGCCGATAATTTGCGGCGTGAGGTCAAAATGTCGGAAGAAAAGAAAGCCGCGGCGACGCGGTACCATGTTAAAACACTGCTCGAAACCGCCGACCGTCTGTTCATGCAGTACGGTTACGACGGCATGAACATGAACATGCTCGCAAAAGAGGCGGGGTATTCCAAGGCGACGGTGTACGTATACATGAAAAGCAAGGACGAGATCGTGCGCTTGCTTTGTATCGAGCGGCTTAAGCTGTTGCGCAAGGAGTTTTCGGTTATTCTCAAGAACGGCGACAGCACCGACGACATGTTTTCTTCGGTGCGCGACGTGCTCGACGAGTTTGCCGCCGAGGACGGCACGTATTTCGATTTCATTTGCAAAAGCAGGTTTGCGGACGAACTTTCGGACGCGTCGGACAGCGAGAAAGAACTTTCGTCGCTCGTCAACGGAATTCTCGACGATCTTACCGCGCTTGCGCCGACGGACGAGCTGAAACGGCGTTGGTACGCCTATTACGGCAGTAAAATGACGGCGAAACTTTTTGCGCCGAGCAAGAAATAGGTGAAAGACATGAGCCTTATCGAATTCAAAAACGTGAGCAAAATTTACAAGCTCGGCGAGGTGGAGATCCCCGCGCTTGCTGGAGTGGATTTTTCCATCGAGGCGGGCGAGTTCGTCGTCGTGCTCGGAGCATCGGGCGCGGGCAAGTCTACCGTGCTCAATATTTTGGGCGGTATGGACGGAGCGTCGGACGGCGAGGTCATTGTCGAAGGCGACGATATCACGAAGTACAGTCAGAAACAGCTCACCATGTACCGTCGCGAAAAGGTGGGGTTCGTATTCCAATTCTACAATCTGATCTCCAATCTCAACGCGCTCGAGAACGTCGAGTTCGCGGCGTCCGTCGCGCCCGACCATCTCGATCCCGCCGATACTCTCGATAAAGTGGGGCTTGCGGACCGCGCGCATAACTTTCCGAGTCAGCTTTCGGGCGGTGAACAGCAGCGCGTTGCGATCGCGCGCGCGGTCGCTAAAAATCCGTTGTTGCTACTGTGCGACGAGCCGACGGGCGCGCTCGATTACAAGACGGGCAAAATGGTGCTTAAACTGCTTGAGGACGTAAATATCAAGTACGGCAAAACGGTAATACTTATCACACACAACAGCGCGATCGCGCCTATGGCGGACAAAGTGATCCACATGCGCAGCGGCAAGGTAGAAAGAATAGATATGAACGAGGCGCGTACTCCCGTCGAAACAATAGAGTGGTAAACTCATGATCGTAAAAGCGCGCCGAGCAAACAGACGGGCGAGGTTTGCGCATAGAATATGAAAAATACGAGAACAAGAAACGCGGTCGTGACGCTTGCCGTCGGACTCGCGCTCAATATTTCGCTCGGCGTGCTCAAGTTCGTTGCGGGACTTCTCGCCGGGTCGAACTCGGTCACGTCGGACGGCATAAACAACCTGTCCGACGCGGCGGTTTCCGTTGTGACGATAATTTCGACTGTGCTCGCGGCGCGGAGTGCCGACCACGACCATCCGTACGGTCACGGGCGGTACGAGTATATAGCGACACTTCTTCTCGGCGCGGTGATAATCGCGGTCGGGGCGGAAGTATTGTTCGGCGGGATAGAGCGCAGTATATCTCCCGAACCCGTCGAACATTCCGCGCTCATGTTTGCCGCGCTCGGCGTGTCGATAGCTGTAAAACTTATAATGGCGGTCATGTACGTAGTGCGCGGACGCGCGGCACGTTCTGATACCATGCGTGCGGCTGCGGTCGATTCGTTCTCCGATGCGGCAGTTACGACCGCAGTGCTTATTTGCGCGATGATCGAGATGTACACGGGATTTATAATAGACGGCTATGCGTCGATCGCGGTTTCCGTCGTAATACTCGTGATGGGCTTGCGGATAGTAAAGCGCACGGTGAGCAGGCTGCTCGGCGAGCGTCCCGACGCCGCGCTTTTTGCAGAGGTCACGCGGATAATCACGAGCTGTCCGCTCGTCATATCGGTGCACGATCTCATGATAAACGATTACGGCGAAACGTACAAAACCGCCGAAGCGGACGCGGTTTTCGACAGTCGTTTGCCGTTTACCGAAGTGCACGGCGCGTGCGACGCGATCGAGCGCGAGGTGCGCGAGGTCACTGGCGTGCGGCTGTGTTTGCACGCAGACCCGTTGCAAAGCGACGACGAACGGCTTGCGGCATTGCGCGAGCGCGTTGACGGCGCGGTGGCGGCGTTCGGCGCGACGGCGCACGATATAGAGATACACGACGACGAGAATACCGTCACACTCGATATAGCCGTGACGAGCGATAAGTGTCCTACCGACGAGATGATAGGCATTGTGAGCGCGACCGTTCGCGCCATGCTGCCGTCGTTTACGGTGAACGTCGGCATCGACCATGTGTGAGGTGGGAATGGCAGAAGATAAGAAAGTAATAGTCGGCATGTCGGGCGGAGTGGATTCCGCCGTCGCGGCGTGGCTGCTCAAAGACGCCGGCTACGAAGTGACCGGTCTTTTCATGCATAATTGGGAGGAGGACGGCGAGTGCCCTGCGGCGAGCGATTGGCAGGACGTGCGCGACGTGTGCGCACGGCTCGGCATAGAATGTTATTCCGTCGATTTCGCAAAGGAATACGCGGACGGAGTGTTCGAGTATTTTCTCAATGAGTACCGCGCGTTCCGCACCCCGAACCCCGACGTGCTTTGCAATCGCGTCGTCAAGTTCGGCGCGTTTCGCGATTACTGCATGGGACTCGGCGCAAGCCGTATCGCGACGGGGCACTATTGCGACATAGACGGCGATAAACTTCTTCGCGCCGCCGATACGAACAAGGACCAGACGTATTTTCTCAATCAGGTCAAGACCGAACAGTTAGGCGGCGTAATGTTCCCGCTCGGCAAACTCAAAAAGCCGCAAGTCCGAGAAATAGCCGAAAAACTCGGACTGTCCGTCGCACGAAAAAAAGACAGTACGGGTATATGCTTTATCGGCGAGCGCAAGTTCAAAAAGTTCCTTTCGACTTATCTTCCCGCCCGACCGGGCGACATAGTGGACCGCGACGGCAAAACGGTTGGGCGGCACGACGGGCTTATGTATTACACGCTCGGTCAGCGCAGAGGACTCGGAATAGGCGGCGTCAAGGGCGAGAGCGGCAGGTGGTTCGTGCTCGACAAGGACGTAAAGAATAACAGACTGATAGTGTCGTGCGGCGACGAGAGCGAGCTTTTTAGTCGCGCGCTTGTCGGCGGCGGGTTCAATATAATAGGCGAGTACGGCGGCGGGAACGAACTGCGCTGTACGGCTAAAACGCGGTACCGTCAGCCCGATTTTCCCGCGACGTTGCACTTGGACGGCGAAAAGTTCACGCTCGAATTCGATACGCCGCAACGCGCTGTAACGCCCGGGCAGTACGCGGTCATTTACCTCGGCGAGCGGTGCCTCGGCGGCGGAGTGATAGATGCGGCGATAAAATAGCCTATTGACAAGGCGCACTTGCGTATGATATAATATTATATAATCCGAAGAAAGATGCCGATGCGCGGGGGCGTATGAATAAACGTAAAAGAGCCGAAAAATATATCAAGAAATTAAAAAACGATAAACTTGAATTCGATAAGCTTTTTCGCGCATTTTTCGGTTATTTGAAGTATGTGGCATACGACAATCTTATAGATAAAAGTTATGCGGAAGATGTTGCGATAGAAGCTCTTATGCGAATTTACAATAATGCGGATAAGTGTGACGAAACACGAAACGTTTATGCGTGGATGATACAAATAACTAAGAATATTGCACGCGACTATAATCGTAAAAATGAAAAATATGTTTGTTATGTTGGTATAGATAAGGAGATTGCGTCCACGCAAAATGTAGAAGAAGAACAGGTCGTGCAATATGATTTGGCGGAAGTGTTGAAAAACCTCGACGATATTGACCGTAAGATAATAGTAAAACGGGCAATATACGACGACACGTTTGCGGTTATTGCCGAAGAATTAGATATGCCGATAACAACGGTGCAGGCGCGTTACTATTCGGCACTTAAACGATTGTCTGATAAATTGAAAAATTATAAATAGAGGTGGTTTATGGGAATTTTAGGCAAAGTTATATCAAGTGTTGTTGTTCCGATATTTATGTCGTTTTGCGGTATTGACGGAGCCGTCACTATAGCCGAAAGCGCGGTGACGGATAACAACAGATATATCGGCGGGCAGTCAATAGCCTTGTATGCAAATGAAACGATAGAGTATATCGACAAAACCGTCATTGACGATGTTGTTTCGCCCAAAGCCGTTCCCGTGTATTATACCGATACGCTTCCTAATGCGTGCGGTGCGGTTGCTGGGGCAATAGCGGTGGGTTATTATGATTATTATTACGAGAATATGATACCCGGTTGGAAGTCTGCTTTATCGAGCGGGCGGTTTAAGACAATGGATAGTGTGTATGTGCCTAAACTGTTGCAACAGCTTTATAACGATATGCGCACAAATGTTGTTGCGCCCGGAGTGTCGGAAAACGAGTTTTTAACAGGTTTTTCCGACTATGTCAATTCAAACGGATATTCGGCAGAATATCGATCTATTTGGAACGGACGCTTCGATGTTCAAGCATTTAAGTCGTCTTTGAAAAATAATGAAGTATCGGTACTGTTTTTGCCTTCTTGCAAATATAACACTATTGATGATTGTGATGGTGTAGATATTATAACCGAAAACACGATTGCGGGGAATCATATTATGGTAGCATACGGGTATCGGGAAGTAAATTATCGGTTAAGAAACGGAATGCGAACCGACACATACATTATGGTCGCAACGGGACTGTCGGATGTCAAAGTGGCTTATGTGAAAGCGGATACTTTTATGGGTTCCGCATACGTTATAAGGTTAGGTTAAATAAGATGAAAGAAGAGCGGAAATTCGATAATTATGTGCGTGATAGCGAAAAAGTTCATACCAATAGAGTTTTGAGCGATATAAAACTTGTGCATCCCGAGCTTGATAAGAAACAGAGCAATCGGAATAAAATTAAAAAACGGCTTGCTTGGATCGTGCCGTTTGCTACGATTGCCGTATGTACGGCAATAATTATTCCATGTGTGCTTTTGAATGACAAAAACATCGGCAAAAATCCGGATACCGATAACAGATACGGTTATCAAATCGGGGATTACAATACGCGTGTCGTAAACTCTACCATAAAAGAATATAACGAACAAACGGGTAGCGAGCTACTGTATCTCGATTGGTATGATGTATGCGTCGACGGAAAAACCGGATGTGTTACAAGAGAGTATTTCGATGTTAAAACCGATGAAAGATTGGGCTTTTTGGAAACAATGATGCACGAGGAGAAAGAAATAGCAATGGAGTTGAGCGTTGTGTTTAATGACAATTCGTTGCAAAGACTGGCAGCTGATATAGAATCATGTAAAATAGAAGCCAAAATAAACAATGTGGATGTCTTTTGGGTGAAAAGAAATGATAACTTTATCGGAACGTTTCTGTGGAATAAGAACAGATATTTTTTGAACTTGACATATGCTCCCGACGAAAACGCATTGTTCGAAATTGTCGAAGAAATTTTAACAAAAAAATAATTTTGAGAATTTTGGAATTGTTTCGTTAAAAATTGTTTCCGTTTCCGTATATATTATAGACAAGCAAAATTGTCGAATAAACGGAGAGGTATTCATATGAAAATCTTATCAAACAAGACAAAGACACAAAATATCGTTCTTTTAACGATAATAACCGTCGCGTTACTGTGGTGTTTCGCATTACTGTGTTGTTTCGAAACAAACGCGGCACATGCCGACGTTGTAACGGAACCGGACAGTAAGATTTCGTTTGTGTTATATGCAAATAATACGGCTTATAAAGTTAAAGTGCGCGATAAAACAATTTCGGAAGTCGTCATCCCCGATACATACAATGATTTGCCGGTAACGGCGGTTGCCGATAATGGGTTTATGGGGTGTTCCAATTTGGTTATGATAACATTGCCGACATCTATTACTTTGATAGGTAATAATGCATTTTATAATTGTAAAAATTTGGAAACGGTGCGCGGTTTGGCTAAAGTGCGTTCGATAGGGAACAATGCATTTGCAAATTGCGTTAAATTGAGCGAAATGATTTTACCGCCTGTCGAAAGTTTGGGGAAACAAATTTTCAAAGGCAACCCCAATCGAATATATGCAAGAATGTCCGAAGATGGCATGGCGGAGCTAAATCCTAATTGGGCGGACGGTATGGTGTACGGCAGTATATGGAGATGTTACTGTAACAAATTATCTCGGTAACGGACAAATATTTTTAATTGATGGGAAGGACGGCGAGGATGGTAAATTGTCCCCGATTACGCCGCCTGTAATTCCGACAAATCCCGGCTATGACATCAAACCCGGATATTGATGTTCGAGCAAGAGAGGTAATGAATTATGGCTAGAGAGTGTGTGAAACGGTTCGGAAGAATCATAATGGCTGCGATTGTTGCTATCACGTTTGCCGTCGCGGCTTTTGCGGTACTTGTCGGGTGCTCGAAGCCCGAGGACGGTCCGCCCGTTGACGGTAATCCTTCGCAGTATAATGTTGTTTATATCGCGGAGCGCGGCGGGCATATCGACGGTGACGCAAGTCAAACGGTTGAGAATAATCGCGACGGTACGCCCGTCACTGCCGTTGCCGATTACGGCTATACTTTTTCGGGCTGGTCGGACGGCGTTACGTCTGCCGAGCGTGTCGAGAAGAATGTTGGGGCAGACGTCAGCGTTACGGCACGGTTTACGCCGATACCGCTTGATGTGACTTACACCGCGGGCGAGGGCGGAACTATTCTCGGCGAGTCGGTTCAGACTGTCGAATACGGTGGAGATGCCGCGCCGGTTATAGCCGTCGCGAACGAAGCGGACGGTTACGAATTTTTATACTGGAGCGATTTTGTGCTTACTGCGACGCGTAACGATAAAAACGTCGTCGACGGTATTTCGGTATCTGCGATATTCCGTAAGCGCGAGTTTATTTGCAGTTATTATGCTTTCGATTACGGCAGTATTGTCGGCGAGACGTGGCAACGCATAGAGTTCGGCGGCAGCGCGACGAGCGTCACTGCCGTGCCCGCGAGCGAAGAGTACGAATTTGTCGAGTGGAGCGACGGTGTTCGCACCGCAACCCGCACCGATACTAACGTGCGCGGCAGTGTGGACGTTGTTGCGCGTTTTGCTCGGTGCAGTTTTTCCGTAATATATGCCGCAGGCGAGGGCGGAAGCATTGTCGGCGATGCGGAGCAAACCGTTCTTTACGGCGAAAGTGCGAGCACGGTCACGGCAATGCCCGACGAAGGGTATCGGTTTGTGAAGTGGAGCGATGGTTGGGATAGAGACACTCGCGGCGATGTAATTCGAAAAGGAAGTGCATTCGTGGCGATTTTCGAGAGAATAACGAATTTGCAGTTGGCATACGAAGTCGAAGGTCCCGGGTATATTGTCGGCGAAAAAATGCAATGTCTCGATTACGGCGACGACGCTTCGCCCGTGTCGGCTGTAGCGTATCCCGGAAGCAGGTTCGTCGGATGGAGTGACGGTAAGACATCGGCAGAACGCGAGGATCGCGATTTTAAGACCGAAGAAAAGCGAACGACGGTTAAAGCGGTATTCGAGTATTTGTCGGACAGAAATCCGCCGCTCGACATAGTCGAAATGCGCGACGGATATTTGAAAGTGAAACTGAGCGAGCAATGCACGCAATCGGAAGTGGTTGTGCCCGAGCTGTATTACGGTGCGACGGTTACCGCACTGTACTGCAAAAATGTCGATTCGGTCGAATCTATTACAGTTCCGTCAAACGTTAAAACGGTTGAAATATACGACTGCCCGAATTTGACCGAGCTGAATTTAGCCGACGGCATCGAGCGTTTGACAGTACAATCATGCGATAAACTGAAATCGTTGGTTTTGCCTGCGACGACGCTTATGAATACCGGTAATAAAAGTATAGAACACGTCACGCTTGCCGACGGTACAACGACGGCGAGATTGCTTTCGCGATTCGCGCAATTGAAAAGAATAACTTTGCCCGCGAGCATGAGGACTATAAGCGATTATGCGTTTCGCGGTTGCGCCTATCTGACGGACATCGAATTCGGCGGGACGGTTGATATTGGCGCGGGTGCATTTATGAATTGTAAATCGCTCGAGCGCGTAACGATTCCGACGAGCGTGCAAAGAATAGGAAGTGACGCTTTTATGGGGTGCGAGTCGCTTGCTTATGCGGAGTTTTCGGCTAATGTAGCGGTAATCGGCGAACGTATTTTCTCAAATTGCTATAAGCTGAAAAACGTCGTTTTGCCCGAAGGATTTACCGTTATAAACAAACGCATGTTCAATAGGTGCGGAATAGAAGAAATACGCATACCAGACAGTGTTACGGTTATAGGCGACGGAGCTTTCGGGAATTGCAATTTCTTGAGACGTGTTTACGGAATGGAGAATGTGCAAAGTATAGGTGATGAAGCGTTTGCGAATTGTCCGCTCGAGTATATTATATTACCGTCGTCGCTGTCCGAATTGGGTAAAAGGGTGTTTGCGGCGTCATCGAGTTCGGCACTCGACGTTACGGTGTATTCGAGGCTTTCCAAAGAGTCGCTCGACGCACTCAATCCGCAATGGTCGGATAGGTATGCGGTAGACGTTCCGCAGGAAATTATATATATAGGCGACGGTGAAGCTCCGCCGCTCCCGAACAAATCATAACAGCTTAAAGCCCGATTGCCCATCGGGCTTTTTTCTTGCTTTTTCGCGCGTTGCTCCGTAAAGTCCGTCACGCAAAAGAATTGACATTGTGCGGCGATTATGCTACAATATTTTCAATATAAGAAGCGAATTGATTGATTCGAAAGCGATAATAATATTTTGAGGAGTATGTTATGGATAGGTGGTTTTCAGATCCCGAATATTTATTGTACGGTATAACGCTCGCGCTGTTTTTGCCGTGCGTGCTGTTCGGCGTGATCGCTTCGGTGCGCGTGAACACCGTGTTCGGCAAGTACAGCCGTATTCAAAGTTCGTCGGGTATTTCCGCGCAGGGATATGTGCGGAACTTTTTGCTCGCGAGCGGCGTGACCGATATAAAGTTCGCGGCGGTGCGAGGTTCGCTCACCGATAATTTCAATCCGACAAACAACACGATTTCGCTGTCGGACAGCGTGCGCGATTCCTCGTCGATAGGCGCGATAGGCGTGGCGTGCCACGAAGCGGGACACGCGATACAGCACGCGAATAAATATTTCTTTTCGTCGTTGCGACTGAAACTTGTACCTATAGTCAATTTCGCGAGCAAATTGATGTGGCCTATATACATTATAGGTTTCATATTCGGTTTGGCGTCGCCGTATACCGCGATCGGTCGCGGGTTCTTGATCGCGGGTCTTGTCGTCATGGGACTGTCCATGCTGTTCGCGCTCGTTACTCTCCCTACCGAGTTCAACGCGAGCAAACGCGCGCACGATTATCTCAAGACGTGCATGTCGAAAGAAGAAGCGGCGGGCGTGAAGAAAGTACTTCGTGCCGCCGCCATGACATACGTCGCGTCGTTTATGCTGTCGTCGTTGCAGTTCCTGCGCATACTCGCGATTTTAATGATGGGAAGAAGGCGAGATTAGCCGCGCGACCGTGCCGTCGAATTTCTATTCGTCGCACTGCGAAAGGTCGTCGATAAATTCGTCCTTGAGCGTGTACGAACACAGCCGCGGCAACCCGTTCGCGGGGATCAAATAAAAATTATTGCCGTCCGACCAAGTACATTCCGCGACGCGCTCGCAAGCCGAAAAGAAGGCTTCGAGCGCGTTTTCGCTTATGCTCGACTTGAGGTTCTCGGTGAGCATGGCGAAAGCCGCCGTCATGTCGCCGTTTTTGACGTGCGAAAACAGTCTGCCTATTCGGCTCGGCGTGCGTATATTGCGGAAAGAATCGGCGTTGCCGTAAAGCACGGGCAGGCGCGGCGCGAGATGCAGCAGATAATGTTCCGCCGACAGTCTTACGCCGACGGCGAGCGAGTTTTTAATGTTGTCCGCGCCCTCGAGTTTTACGGTGTACGGCAATAGCCGTATATCTATCGGGAAAACGGTTACGTACACCACGTCGTACTCGGACATGGTGAGTGAGTCGGCACGGTCGGAAAGCTCGCCGTTTATAAGATATACGCAGTCGAAGTCGCTTTGTATGTGCAGTTCCATACGCTAATATATGATATTTTTTCGCGGTATATGTATATACCGTGCGGGGTGTGTCCATAATTACCGCGTATCGGATCTACGGAGGTAATAATTATGGCTAACGGAAATTGGACGGTCGATCAGACCGTGGAACTTTTTGCGCAATGCGCGGCGGCACGCGATAACGGCGAAAGTCTGTCGGGTGCGTTCGGAGCAATCGCGGCGCGAACGGGGCGATCGGTGAATTCCGTTCGGAACTACTACTACAGTCAGGCAAAGACTTTCGAGCTTGTGCCCGAAGTCGCGGAAAAACTCGGCATCAAGCGTGCCGCCGTCGAGCGTGAACGGTTCGTGCCGTTCGGGCGCGGCGAAGTGCGTCGGCTCGTCGAGTATGTGCTTACTGCTCGCGGCGAGGGCAAAAGCGTGCGTCGTGCGATATTCGAGCTTGCCGAGGGCGATCCCAAAGCGGCACTTCGGTATCAGAATAAGTATCGGTCGGTGCTGAAATCTCATCGCGACCTCGTGGAAAGCGTGCTCGCGGACCTCAAAAACCGCGGAATAAACTGCTCGAGTCCGTACGGCGAAACCACAGATAATTTTTCGCGGCTCACAGAGTATATTGCCGCGCTCGACGACAGTCGCGTGAATAAATTCCTGTCGCTCATCGAAAAATTGACGTGATATAAAAAGAAAGTAATAATTACAAGTAACTACCCGTATAAAAGTTTCTTGTCTGCTTCTTTACAAGGGAATGATAACGATAAATACATGTATGTGATAGAAAGAACAGAAATGTAACAATTATAAGTAACAAACACACATAAAAGTTTCTTGCTTACTTCTTTACAAAGAAGTAAGAGAAGTGAGATGTTTTGCTTGATATTTTTCCGCCGTCGTGGTATAATCATGTTAACGGGAACATAAGGATACTGATCATGGAAATAAGAGATAGAAACGGCAAGACGGAGGCGGAATTTTTGCGGGAATACGATGTTACGAAGTATTTTCGTCCTTCGGTAACGGTAGATGCGGTGTTGTATAAAAAAACACCGCGCGGCATTAAACTGCTTATGGTCAAGCGCGGTGGGCACCCGTATATCGGTTGCTATGCGTTCCCCGGCGGGTTTGTGGAGCGCGACGAGGACTGCGAAACGGCGGCGGCGCGGGAGCTTATGGAAGAAACTCACGTTCGCGGCGTGATGCTTCGTCAGCTATTGACGGCGTCCACGCCCGGGCGCGATCCGCGTTGGCGAAATATTACGGTCGTGTATTGCGCCGAAGTCCCGCACGAACTCGACGCGGTAGGCGACGACGACGCTGTTGCCGCGAAATGGGTGGACGTCGAGTATGCGAAGAACGGCAGAATGCATTTTGCCGCCGACGGCGAGGAATTCGACGTCACGCTCGATATAGTCCGCGATGCGTTCGGCAAAGTCGATATAAACAAAACGGGTATAACGGAACGCGGAGCGTCCGCTTTCGACCACGCAAAGATAATCGCGTATCTCATAGAGAGCTTGGCGTAATACATTATCGTTCGAGGCATTTGAGTTTTTACCTGATAAACTAAACCGCGGTCGGCGGTGAAGGAGGTCGTGTTATGAAAATCAATCTTGTGGCAACCGGCGGAACTATAGGCAGTCGCGTTGTGAACGGCGAGTACGTCATTTCCGACGAAGCAACCCGCCAAATCGCGAACGTCATCGGCGCGAGCAAAGTGTTCGGCGAGTTCAAGATACATAGTGCGGGCGTGGGACTTGCCGCGCTCAATACGCTCAGGCTCACCATTCTCGACGCACTCGAGGACAAGCCCGACGGCGTGGTCGTGACGCACGGTACCGATACTCTCGCGTTTTCGGCGTCGTATCTCGCGTACGCATTCGCCGACACGAAAATACCGATCGTCATGTGTGCCGCAGATATGCCGCTTACCGATTACGACAGCAACGGGTACGACGTGCTCAATGCCGCAAAGAGCTTTATAGCGCGCGGCGAACGCGGCGTGTTCGTGCTGTATAAAAACCCCGGCGAGGTCGTCAAGATCCACCACGGCGCACGGCTCGCACCCGCACACCTGCACGAAAACTTCTATCATTCGATAGGCACGGGCAGAGGCTTTACCGACAGCGGGCTTATGCATGGCATGGATTTCGAACTGAAAAACAGCGACGTGTTTTGCATTTCGCCGTACGTCGGGCTTAACTACGGACTGCTCGACGTGTCGCGGTTTACCGCAGTAGTGCACTCGGCGTATCATTCGGGTCGGGTAAACGTCGCGGAATTCAATGCGTTCGCCAAAGCAAACCCCGCTACGACAATGTTCTTGATCTCGGGCAAGAAAAAATATTCGCCGTCCGATTTCGAAAAGAACGTCGTGCTGTGCTCGCATATAACGAAAACCGCGCTTTATATCAAACTTCTCATCGCGCTCAATAACGGCGTGAAAGACCTCGCAGATTTCGCGCTTAAAAATGTTTGCGGGGAAATCATAAACAATTAAAGTCATTTGTGTGACGTTATAGCAAAGTAACCGAAATTAATTCGTATATTAAAATTGGCCGCAATTATTAATTGTTAATTATTAATTAAAAAACACGCCTCGCGGCGTGTTTTATGTTGCGGTGTATTTTATGGTGTGTTTTTACTGCCAAAGGTATTGCCAATTCGTATTCGGTATGACGGTGTTGATCACGCCGTTCATGTCGTATCCGTCCGTTGTTGCGGACAGTCCCGAACTGCGAAGCACGGGCGTGCCGTCACTCTCGATTATCGTCGCGTTGCGGAGCGTCGCGAACAGCCGCAGGTTGATCGTGCACGCGCTGCTGTTGATGAGCGACAGAGTGATGCCCGCCGCGCTTATATAGTTGTCGAGTATATTAGTGTCGCCGTCGTTCTTGCCCGTGAGCGATATGTTGAGATCGCCGAGCATATTCGAGCCGGGAGCTTCCGCGAGTTCGGAAAGACCTATCGTCAGTTTGTGTTCGCCGTCCGTATAGCTATAGCCTTTGAATACCGTCGCAATCGTCGGTGCGGGTGCGGCTTTGTCACTGCCGTCGGACTGTATCGACTCCGCTATTTGTTGGCGAATGTTTATGCCGAGTATGCTTTCGCGAATGGGCAACAGATAGAACAGCATTTCGTTAAGAAGTTTATCCATGCCGTTCGGGGCACTCAACATATTGCCGAGCTGTTCGATCGTATACGCGGTGTCTATGTATTTGACGTTCTTCGATGAAGTGCCGAAGAAGCCCGCATCCCAACTCGTTACGCCGTGTACGTAAAGCACGTTGTCGTAGAAATACAGGCGTGTGGTGCAGTCGGGGAATACGCGCTGTCCGAGCGCGCTGCAGTTCTTATAGACAAGTTCGACGATCGCCGCCGTCTTGTAGCGCGGGTTTGCGCCTGCGCCTTGGTCTATGATCCGAACTTTCACGCTGTACTGAATGGATACTTTTATGGATTCCAACCCGAGCAATTTAATGCCGAGTTCTATTTTGTTCTCGCTCGTCGCGGCTTTTGTGTCGCCTATATCGAATTCGAGCATGTTCGCCGTGTTCATGACGTCGAACAACAAATGCTTGAGGTTCGAGAAGTCCGAATATGTCGCATTGCCCTGCGTCGTGTTGTAGTCGTCGGGAAGTGCTATCGTTACTTGTTCGCCCGCAGTGAACAGCGCGTCGAAGTTTTCGAGCTTTGCGGTATTGACGTCAAGCCCGCTCACGTTGATGCGGTCTATCTTGTTGTTGTTTTGCATGACCGTGATAGACGAGCGTCCGGGCGTGTTCGTCGTGATCTCGTTTTCGACGGTCGCCCAAATACGATCGTCGTCTTTTTTGAGGGTGACGCCCGTAACGATCTGCTTGAACAGTTTGCCGTTGATTTCGGTCGACGGTTTTGTGTCGTCCGTCGGCGCATCGTCGTCCGACGGTTTTACAAACGGTGCGAGCGCGGCTTTCAGTCCGTCTATAGCCGCGCCGAACTGTGCTTTGACGTCGTCGAGCCGTGCGTTAAGCCCGTCGATGCTTCCTGCCGTCGCTATCAAATTCCAACCGTTTTTCGCATGGTCGAGCGCGTTCTCCGCGCCGTGTATCGCATCGACTATGTTTGCGAGCATGACCCGTACCGAGTCGAGTCCCGCAATATCCATTGATTCGAATACCGTTTTGTCTATGTTCAATCGGTAATCGCCGACGAGGAATTCTGTCACTTCGTCGTCCATGCCGAGTATATCGAGCACCGTTGCTACTATCTGCATGATCGACGTGTAGTCTATTGAAATGCGTTCGCCGTTGCCGTTGCCCTCCATATAATCGAGGAACGCCATGCCGTTGCCGTCCTCGTTCACTATGTACAGGTCGAGGGTGAGGGGAGTGCTGTTTGCGAGCGAGCTTATATCGAGCACAATGTGCGCTTCGAGGTTGAAGCGATAGTTTGTCGATACCGTTTCGCCGTTCTCGTTCTTTTCTTCGTTACGCACGAACTTGCCTTTGAGCGCGGAATAGCCTGGCTTGTTGTATACTTTGATCGTGCTTCCGACGACTTTGTTTCCGAACTCGTCCACGCGCGGCTTGTCGCGCCCCGCTTCGTCTTTGACGTTGACCGTATTGCCGTTTTCGTCCGTCGTTGTTTCCACGTCGAAAATCTTGTAGTCGAAATCCAAGGTTTTAAGTTCGAATGTGATATTGCCGTCGGAGTCCGTTTGCGTGAACGTATGCACGGCGTTGTTTATCGTTTCTATGAATTCGATGATCGAAACGTAATCGGCGGCGTTTTCGGGCGGTGCGATCGTCGCGCCCGACTCGCTCAAAGCGAGTCCGTCCGCTCTGATCGCTATCGAGCACCCCGCGATATTCGTGTCGATTGTCGCGCCGACGAGCTCGGTATACTCGGTGTCGAACTCGGGGGTGAGGTTGAGAGTCATGCCCAAAACGTTCAGTCCGACGGCGAGCTTGCCGTCGCGCTCGAACACGGTCAGCATATCGAGCACCGTTTTCACCGCGCTGCCGCTGCCTATACCGTCGAGCGGTTTGAACAGCAGTCCTATTACGGCTCTTGTATCGGTTGCGGCGGCGATCTCTTTGAACCTGTTTATGACGAGAGAAATATCGCTGAACGCGCTCGTGCCCTGTTCCAAGCCGAACAGCTTGGCTATTTCGTGATTGATATATTCGGGCAGGTATTCCGCGAGCACGTCGTACAGCCGTGCAAAGTCGTTTGCCGTGTCGAGCGAGAGCGCGATATTGCCTGCTTTTATATACAACGTGTTTTGCGTGTATCTGATTTCGACGTCGATCTCGTCCGCAGACCCCGCAAACAGAGTGAGCGTCGCATCTACCGCGAGCGGGTCGAGCGAAAGCAATACTTTGCCGATTATTGCGGTATTGGCATTATTTGCGGTCGTAAACAGTCCCGATATATCGAGAGCGATTGATTTTGCGGTGTTTGCGTTTGCAAATGTGTCGAACAGCGGTTTAATAAGCCGCGTAATGTCAGCAAGCGGAATGTATTTGCCTGTGTCGACGGCGACGGCGCGTGGCAGGGCGGGTGTGACGGATATTTCGAGCGCGTCTATGTGTTCGCTCGCTTCCGTCATGGAGAAGCCTTTAAGCACGCCGTTTTCGGTTACCGTGTCGAGCGTCGCGCAGAGCTTTGCTCCCGAAATGTCGCAGTCGAGGGAGAGCGCGCCGAATTTGCCGCCCGTCGTGTCGAAGCCGAGTTCCGCGCGCACGTTCATGCCCATTCCGTTCATGTCGAGAATAAGCGCGAAACCGTTGTCTGTCGGCGCGAGTGCGATGCAGGACAGGATTTTTTCGAGCGTCATTGATCTGAACAACTCCATCATCTCGATCGCTGCGGCTTCTATACCGGGCAATGCGTAATCGAGCTTTGCCGCTATGTCGAGTATAGCCGTTTCCGAAAGCTGTTCTTTTATGTACAGCGAGTCCGCTACCGAGAGGTAAAGCATATCGCCGACGACCGTTATCCCTATAGGAACGTCGCCAGCGGCGAGCCGCGCATTCACGGTGAACGGCGTATCTTTGTCGCCGAGGAATAAGTAAACGTCGCCGCGTATCTTCGTGCCGAACATTTCGGCGTCGATCGCGACGTCGAATGCAGAGTGTTTCGCGAGCGGGAGCATGCTCGACGCAACTGCGGTGAGATCGGTTATTTTCGCATACTCGCCGTCGACGCGTATTTCTACGGGGTGCGGTTTGACGTCGGCGAGTTTCGCCGCGAACGCCGCGCCGTCAATGTCCGCCGTGACGGTGATTTCCGAGAGGTCTGTGTTTACCGATACGCGCGCCGAAACGCCGTCGATACCGATACCGAGATCGAGTTTGTAGCCTGTAGCCGTAAGGCTCGTTATAGCCGCGAGCAGTGCGTCGAGCGCGGCGGGAACGTCTACGGTATAGCCGTTTTGGAGTTTGTCGGATACGCCGTTGACTGTATTCGCAATATCTTCGGGCAGGACGCTTTCGAGCGCGGCGAACAGGGCGGGGAGTTCGGACAGTTTGCCCGTCACGCGAATGTCGCCGAGCGAAACAAAGATTTCGTCGCCGAGGAGTATCGCTTCCGCGCCGAACGTATTTTCGGTTATGCGTGCCGCAATGCCGTTCGCGAACGACAGCTCGAGTCCGAGGTCGATAACGGTATCCGCTAATGTAATTTGCGCGGTCGCTACCAAAGATCTTGCGGCTATTATATCGGCTACGGCGTCGAGCGCGGTACCGAGCACGTCGAGCATGACGTACTCGCCGTTCGGCGCGGTTATGCCGTGAGCGTCGGCTGTCTTGACGGCGACCGCGACGGTTACGTCGATGCCGTCTATCGCTCCGTCGAGCGTAATGTTGCCTGTTGCGAAATTGATCGTCGCCGTGATATTCGCGCCGTTCGGGCGAATGATCGCGACGAGCGTGCCGTCGTCGTTCACCGATACGCTCGATATGCGGCCGAGAAGCGCGCCTATATCGAGCGCGGGCAGTTCCGCGACGCTATCGAGTATTTCCGAAAGCGGGGAAGTGAGCGCGTCGAGTTTTGCCGTGTCGAGTGCGACGCGGATATTCCCGAGCGCGGCGTACAGCGTGCCGTCCGCGAACGTGATTTGCGCGGTCTGACCGAGCGCGGCGACGGAGCCTTCCGCCGCGAGTCCGTTCACAACGTCGAGCGCGAGTTCTGCCGCAATATCGTATTTGTCGCCGTTTATCGCCGCATTGCCGTTAAGCGTTATGTCGAAGCCCTGTGCCGAGAGATACGGCATGGCGTCGGTAACGAGCGTCGCGAGCTGTGCGAACGAAATAATGTTTTCCGATTCGGGCGGCGTGATTTCGCGGAGTTCGGGCGCGGTTACCGCAAGGTTTGCGGCGGCGTCGAACTCGATGCCGAACATATCTACGTCGAGCGCGAACTTGACGCCGTTTATTCTGCCGTCGCCGCGCGATATTTCGAGCGTTACGGGTACGGTAAGTGCGGACAGTTCGACGGTGAGAGCGTCGTCCGTCACCGTGATATTGTTTATCATGCCGATATAATCGGCGACGGTCGTCGGCAAAAGAGGCTTTACGGCGTCGAGAATTTTTCCGATATCGAAAGAATTTCCGAGAAGCGGTTTCAGTGCGTCGATGAGTACGGGCAGTTCGTCCGCCGTGCCGCCGCAGACGATATTGCCGAGCGTCGCGAATATTTTGCCGTCGATGTATTCGATGCCGACGTCGAGCCCGAGCGCGTTTATCGTCGCGTCGACGGAAAGCCCGTCGGATACGTCGATATATCCGTCGACGGCTATGTCGTATCCGTTAGCCGACACGGTGCCCGAAATGCCGAACGCCTGTTGCTTTGCGGTCGTTATTATATCGGGCAGGAAATCGAGTATGCCCGAAATATCGGTCGCGCCGTCGGTAGACGGGAAACGCGGCGCGCGCTTGGGCGGTTGTGCGGAAATGCCGATCGTCGTGTCGAACACGGTGACGTCGGCGGTTATCGAAACGAGCTTCTTGTCCTCGTTGCGTATGTATATCGACGCGTCGATTTTCGCTTCGGTGTCTATGCCGAGCGGGGCGAGGTCGAGCGCGAACGGCATGTGTATGCGCACCGTGCCGTCGTTATTCGTCATTTCGCAATTCGCAAATACGGTGCCGAGTATGTCGCCGCCGAACAGCGAGTCGAAGTCGATGGACCGAATGTCGCCGAGTCCCGCGAGAAGTTCCGCAACGGGGTCGGCAGATAGAAGGTCTTTGAACTTTGCGGTTTCGATATAGCCGTTCAGCTCGTTAAGTCGCAGGTATACTTTTTCGCCCGCATACTTGACGTACAGGTCGTCGTAAGCCGCCTGTATATCGTAAGTGGCGAGGTTGGCGGAAATGGTAAGTCCGTATACCGAAATCGCGTCTGAAACGACGTCCGCTTCGAGCGTGAGTGCTTCCTCTCCCGAAAGATAGGGCGCGAATGCCGCGGCGAGATAGTCGGCGGGGGAGGCGACCGTCGGGGGGGGAGCGGGCGGAACGTAATCGGGATCCACTTTCGCCGCGTCTATGTACGGTTGGAAGAAGTCCTGTTCGGGAACTACTCCGTCGGGGTCGTTTAATTGATAAAACGTTTCGACGTTGGTGCCCGTGCAATTCATTGCGCCGATGACGGGTATAGCTATATCGTAGTTTTCCACCGTCGTGACGCGAATGGGATTCCATTCCCCGTCTATCTCTATCGTGACCGTCGCGGAGTAAAATTTGGGGTGCTTGTCTGCGCCCGCGAGCGTGCGCATTTCGTTGCGGTAGTACCGCGTGCTCGATTCGGGGTCGAGCGTCACCGTGAACATGTAGTTGCCGTTTTCATCGGGAACAAGTTCCTGCGGTACGTAATAGTCGAGCGTGCCGCCTTCCGCTCCGTCCTCGGAAACGGCTCGCGGCGCGTTCTTCGCCGCAACCGAAACCGCATTCTCGTCGACGACGGAAAGAATGGTGTCCTCGTTTATTATGTATTTGCTCAACTGATTGGGAACTGTACCGTAACCGTCCGCGAACGCTTCGTACGTCATGCGGTAGGCGGTATCCGAAAACTTCGCTACGCCGTTCTTTACGCTGACCGACGGGCGGTAAACTATGATGCCGTTATCGGCATACTTTTGCTCGCCGACGTTTTTGAGCGACGACGATGACACGGTTTCCGCAAACACGGTGTTTTCGCCCTTGACGACGCGGGTATTGCGCAGTCGCTGTTCGTAAGTGGCAATGCCGATGTCCGCAACCGCGACGCCGTCCGTTTCGCCGCGGAAGAACGTCGAATGATGAAGTTTGTACGCCGCGAATTTGAGCGAAGAAAGTGCGTCGAAGTCCTGCGGCGTGCCCTCCGACGGCGGGGCGAGTTCCGCGACGATCGTTTCGCCGACAGTCGCTTTGTAAACGGTATTGTCCGTTTCGTAGTCACCGCCTCCTATACCCGTCACGACGGTCAAAACGATCATCATGATGAGTACCATAATTATAGCTTTACGCTGCCGTATACGGCGCGATTTAGTCGTTAAAGAATGGTTTATCATGTATACTCCGATGTGTATAAATCACATGCTAACATTTTAACACTTATGGGTATAATTGTCAAGAGTAATTTGGACAAAATGCATATTTTTGTTCAAAAACGCATGATTTTCGCCAAAAAAACGCAATTTTTTACCTCGTTTAATAATATGTCGTTTTGTGTCGGAATAATACCGTAAAACAGTTTAGACAGGTGATTAAATTAAATTAAGAATGTAGGATCGAAAATGAAGATTTTGCTTCGCATTTGGGAATTTATGGCACAAAAAAAGGAATCGATAGTCGATAATAATAATCCCCGACCGGACGCCCGAAGCGGCTTCGATTCCACGACATGTATATTACCACAAATATAAAAAAATGTCAATACTTTATTTGAAATTTCGTTACGGCAATTATGTCATGCATTTTTTGATAATTTGCTATTGACCTTAATGCGCAAGCACATTATTTATTATTCATTCTTAATTGTTCATTCCGAAAAATCCTTGATTTTTAATGAAGAATGAAAAATGAATAGTGAAGAATTAAAAAACCTCCAAGCTGTTCGCTTGAAGGATTTTTTGGTAGCGGGGGCGGGACTCGAACCTCGCGACCTTCGGGTTATGAGCCCGACGAGCTACCAAACTGCTCCACCCCGCATCATTGATGCTAAAGTATTATACTACATGAATATGCGTTTGTCAACAGTTTTACTACTGATTTTTGTATATAATTTGTAGAATTTTTCAATTTTGTGGCGAAACTATGCGTTTGATGTGCGTTATCGCGGCTGTTTGCGTAAAAAATTATGAAAATATTGCCGAAAATGTGCTTAAAACGTTTGACATATAAACAGATATAATATATAATCGTGCTTGTTTACTAAATGTAAACAAAAAGTTTAAGTAAAATTAACTTTGATTTTAGAGGAAGGCGAAAAGTGGAAGCGGAAAAAGGCAATACGATCGGGGCGAAGATACGCGATCTTCGTTTGAAAAACGGACTTACGCAAGAGGAACTCGCGGACAGGGCGGAGCTGTCGAAAGGGTTTATAAGCCAGCTCGAGAACGATCTAACTTCGCCGTCGATAGCGACGCTCACAGACATAATAACGTTGCTCGGAAGCAGTCTCGGAAAGTTCTTTTCCGATTTCGACGACGTTCAGCTCGTGTTCACGCCCGACGATTATTTTGAGAAGCGCACAGACGATCATTCGGTGACTTGGATAGTCCCGACGGCGCAAAAGAACGAGATGGAGCCTGTCATTCTCGAGCTTGAAAAGGGCGGGGCGACAGACGAGGATATCCCGCACGAAGGCGAGGAGTTCGGCTATGTGCTCGAGGGCGAGGTGGAAGTGGTCGTCGGCGAGCGCGTCGCGACGGCGAAGCGCGGCGAATCGTTCTATTTCCCGTCCGACCGCAGGCACTGTATTCGCAATCGCGCGAACGGCAAGAGCAAAATACTGTGGGTTTCGTGCCCGCCCTCATTCTGATTGCGCGCCTTGCATCACTTATTAGTTCACGGAGGTCTTTATGGCTGTTACGGCAAGAGAAAAGTTCGATAACATTATCGAGATCAAGAACGTTACCAAGGTGTTCGACGGAATAACCGCCGTCGACGACGTTAATCTTGCCGTCAAGCGCGGCGAGTTCGTAACGCTGCTCGGACCGTCGGGCTGCGGCAAAACGACGCTGCTCCGCATGATAGCGGGGTTCGAAATGCCGACTTCGGGCACGATAATGCTCGAGAAGCAGGACGTGACGGCGGTGCCGCCGCACCTGCGTCCCATAAACACCGTATTTCAAAAGTATGCGTTGTTTCCTCATCTCAACGTGTTCAAAAACATAGCGTTCGGCTTGAAGCTCAAGCGTATCCCCACGGGCGAAACGGACAAAAAGGGCAAGCCTGTTTTTCGCAAGTTCACCAAAGACGAGATCGCCGAGAAGGTGGAACGCGTTCTCAAACTCGTCAACCTCGAAACGTACGGACACCGCAACGTTACGGGGCTTTCGGGCGGGCAGCAGCAGCGCGTCGCGATCGCGCGGGCGATAGTTTGCGAGCCGAAAGTATTGCTTCTCGACGAGCCGCTCGGCGCGCTCGACCTCAAAATGCGCAAGGAAATGCAGTTGGAGCTTGCCGCCATGCACAAGAATATCGGCATAACGTTTATCTACGTCACGCACGATCAGGAAGAAGCACTCACAATGTCCGACAAAGTAGTGGTAATGACTGACGGCGCGGTGCAGCAGTACGGCACGCCCAAAGCTATCTACGACGAGCCTGCCAATGCGTTCGTAGCCGATTTCATAGGCGAGAGCAACATACTTTCGGGCGTCATGAAAAGCGATTTCCTCGTCGAGTTTTGCGGCACGAAGTTCAAGTGTCTCGATAAAGGTTTCGCGCCCGACGAGCGCGTGGACCTCGTGGTGCGTCCCGAGGATATATTCATCGCCCCCAAGAAAGGCGCGTTGAAAGGCGAGGTGGTGTCCACGGTGTTCAAGGGCACATATTACGAAATGGAAATCCTCGCCGAGGGCTATCAGTTCACCGTGCAGAACACGGTCGAACGCAAGCCGGGCGAAACGGTGTTCCTCTCCGTCGAGCCGGACGGCATACACATAATGAAAAAGCTCAAGACGGTAAACGAGTTTATCGGAACGGTCGTCGACGAAACGACCGTCGAGTTTTGCGGCGGCAAGTTCGAGTTTGTCAATTCTTCGGGACTGCAAAAGGGCGACGCCGTGCGCGTGACGGTGCCGTTCGACAAGGTGGAACTCACCGACGACGAAGCGGACGGCTGTATCGGCGCGAACGTCACGCAGACGTTTTATAAAGGCACGTACTATCAAGTGCAGGTCTACACCGACGACGACACCGATTTCTTTATAGATACGGTGGACGAATGGGACATGGGCGACCGCGTGGGCATAAAGATCAAGCCCGAGGATATCAAGGTCGAGCCTGTTACCGAGAATGCGGAGGGCGACGGCAATGACTGAAAAACTCGTGACCCCCGACGCGCCCAAATCGCTCAAAACAAACAAAGCGAAGCGGATCCGCGGCATAAAACGTTCGACATTTTCCATGCCCTATCTCGCGCTGTCGATAATATTCGTAATAGTGCCGCTTTTCATAATGCTGTACTATGCGTTTACCGACCTCGACGGGAATTTTTCGCTCGCGAACTTCGCGCACTTTTTCAGTCGCCCCAACATAATGGCGGTCATGGGCAAATCTTTTCTCGTCGCGCTCATTACGACGGTGGTTTGTTTTCTTCTCGCATACCCGCTCGCGCTCGCGCTGACGTTCACGTCGCTCAATCGCAAGTTTATTCTCGTAATGCTTTTCATATTGCCTATGTGGATAAATTCGTTGCTTCGCACGTATGCGATGAAAATAGTCCTGCACATTCTCGACGTCACCAACGCCTGGACGGCGGTCACCGTCGGCATGGTATACGACTTTTTTCCGTTCATGCTCATGCCGCTTTACACCGTGCTTTCGGGTATGGATCGCTCGCTCGTCGAAGCGTCGCAGGACCTCGGCGCGTCGCCCGTAAAATCGCTGTTCAAAGTGGTGTTGCCGCTGTCGCTTCCCGGTATAGTGTCGGGCGTGCTCATGGTGTTCATGCCGACGGTATCCACTTTCGCCATATCCGATATACTCGGCGACACTTCGACGTACCTGTTCGGCAACGTGATAGATCAGTGGTTTCGGAACAGCGGGGGCTGGCATATCGGGTCGGCGTACTCGTTCATACTGCTGATACTCATAGCCGCGACGGTGCTAATAGCGAATAAAATAACCAAAGGTCATACGGAAGTGGGGGGTGTACTGTGAATAAACGGGTCAAATCCGCCCTCGTTTGGGCGTTCGTAACAGTAATGCTCGCCATTATGTATGTGCCTATATTGATACTTATAATCTACTCGTTTACCGACGCGAAAGCACTCGGCGTGTGGAACGGGTTCTCGTTCGAGCTGTACGCAAATCTCTTTACCGACGCCGAGATCATGGGCGCGCTCGGAAATTCTTTGATACTCGCCGCAGTGTCCGCGTTCCTCGCCACGGTGCTCGGAACTGCCGCCGCCGTCGGGATTTATTACATGAAAGCGAAAAGGAAAGCGGTAGCGGGGTTCGTCGCGAATATCACCATGGAGAACGCCGAGATCGTCACGGGCGTCGCGTTCATGATGTTCTTCCTCGCCGTCAATATCGGGTACGGCTGGGGCGCGCTCATCGTCGCGCACACCATGATAACCGTGCCGTACGTCATACTTTCGGTAACGCCCAAACTGTCGCAGCTCAATCCCAATCTTTACGAAGCGGGGCTTGATCTCGGCGCGTCGCCGATAGGTTCGATGTTCAGAGTGGTTATTCCGCAACTGATACCCGGCATGATAAGCGGGTTTATCATGGCGTTCACGCTGTCGCTCGACGACTTTATCGTCAGTAAGTTCATAAACGGCGGCGTGGAAACGATCCCCATTTATTTGTACAACGCGCTCGCAAAACGCGGCGCGGACCCCACGCTTCGCGCGCTTTCGTCGGTGCTGTTCATCGCGGTGCTGACGGTGCTCATCGCGCTCAATATCGTGTCTGCGAAGCGCAGAAAAGCGGAGGTGAAATGATCATGACCAAACGCGAAAGATTTGTTTCCGCCGCGCTCGCCGCGGTCATGGGCTGTGCGCCGCTCGCAATGCTCGGCTGTGCGCCGCGCGAGAACGTGCTCAAGATCTATAATTGGGGCGACTATATCGAAGATTCGCTCGTCGAGGAATTCGAAGCGTGGTACGAAGAACAAACGGGCGAAGCGATAACCGTGCAGTACGACACGTTCGACACCAACGAAACCATGATCATGCGTATCGAAACGCAAAAAGCGGACTACGATCTCGTGTGCCCGTCCGACTATATGGCGGAACGCATGATAACGTCGGGACTCGCGTTGCCCGTCGATAAAGAGATCTTCGACATGGGCGACATGAGCATGTTTTACGACGGGCTTGCGGAAATGATCGAACCGTTCGACGAGAATTACGAATATTTCGTGCCGTACGTGTGGGGCACTTTCGGCATAATGTACGACGTGAATTATATCAAGCCCGGCTCGATCGACAGCTGGTCGGCTATGTGGAGCGACAAATGGTATAAAGAAAGCGGCAGAAAGCGCACCCTCATGAAAGACAGCGTGCGCGACGCGTATTCGCTCGCTCGGATCTACGCCAATACCGACAAACTGTCCGCGCTCTCGAATGGGTTTACCGATTATAACGCCGAGTACAGAAAAGAACTTGTTTCGTACTTTTCGGAAGTGGACGACGTCGCGATCAAAGAAGCGCAGGACGCGCTCATCAAACAGAAATCGGTGGTGTGCAAGTACGAAGTGGACGACGGCAAGAACGATATGCTCGCGGGCACGACCGACGCGTACCTCGGTTTTTTCTGGTCGTGCGACGCGGGACTCATAATGATAGAGGAAGGCGGCGAGCATTTCTATTACACCGTGCCCAAAGAGGGCAGTAACGTGTGGGTGGACGGTTGGATCATTCCTAAGTACGCAGGCAACACCAAAGCCGCGAATTATTTTCTGAAGTTCATCAACGAACACGAATTCGCCGCGATCAACTTCGAGTGGATGGGCGAGTCCGTGTCGGTGAAAAGCGTCATGGACGAGGCGAAAGCGGCAATCGAGGAGAACGACGAGTTCGAGGAAGGTTATTACGAAGGATACAAACAAATGTATCTCGACATGATGTTCCCGCCCAAGGACGTCATCGCCCGTTGCGGCATCATGCGCGACTTCGGCATGAAAATGAACACCGAACTCGACAGCATGTGGATAGACGTCAAAACAATGTGGTGAGTGTAAGTAGCAATTAAGAATGTAGAATTAAGAATTAGGAATTATAACGAAATGAGTAAACTCGAAGACCTAATAAAAGAATTATGTCCTGACGGGGTAGAGTATAAAACGGTTGGGGAAATATGTGCATTAAGTGCGGGCGGAGATGTGCCTAAAAATAGGTATAGCAAAATCGCGACAGATGATTATAAGATACCCATATATAGCAACGGCGTCGGAGATAATGCGCTATACGGCTATACGGATAAAGCGAAGATAAAGAGTGATTGCGTAACTGTATCGGCTCGCGGGACTATAGGGTATAGTGAATTGAGAACGCAACCGTTTTATCCGATAGTGCGTTTAATTTGTGCTGTGCCGAATGAAATGATGATACCGAAATTTCTTAAATATGTTTTTGAAACAATAACATTTCAAATACCGAAAACGGGGATACCTCAATTAACGGTTCTCATGATTTCAAATATAATGATTCCCGTACCGCCTATCGAAGTACAGCGTGAAATTGTGCGAATACTTGACAAATTCACGGAGCTTACGGCAGAACTTACAGCAGAGCTTACGGCGAGAAAGAAACAATATGAATATTATAGAGATAAATTATTAAATGTAGAATTAAGAATTAAGAATGTAGAATGGAAAACATTGGATGAAGTTTGCGATATTGTTGATTATCGCGGCAAAACACCCAAGAAAACTAATGAAGGGGTATTTTTAGTTACGGCAAAAAATATTCGTAAAGGATATATCGACTATGAAAAGTCAAAAGAATATATTTCGGCAGAAGATTATAATATTGTAATGCGTCGCGGAACACTTAAAATCGGAGATGTTTTAATTACTACCGAAGCCCCCTGCGGTAACGTAGCGCAAGTTGATAGAGAAGATATAGCGTTAGCGCAAAGAGTAATCAAATATAGATCTAAAGATAAACATTTAAGCAATGATTATTTGAAATACATTTTATTAGGCAAAAATTTTCAAGACAAGTTACAATCCGCAGCAACAGGAGGGACTGTTAAAGGCATAAAAGGAAGTCGTTTGCACAAATTGACTATTCCCATTCCGCCGCTTGACGAGCAAGAACGCATAGTGTCGATACTCGACAAATTCGATAAACTTTGCAACGACTTATCGCAAGGCATACCCGCCGAGATAGAGTTGCGCAAAAAACAATACGAATACTACCGTGATAAGCTACTTTCTTTTAAGGCAAAGGCGGTATAGATTTCTGCGCTCGCTTCGCTGTAAATCGTTGCATTATGCGGAGCGTCGGGGACGCCGCTCCCTACAATGGAAAGAAATTGCTCGACGATTTCGTAGGGCGTGACGTCCTCGGCACGCCGCGAACGATACGCTTTTGCAGAACTCCGCAAGCGCAATCGAAAGTCCCCTGTCATTTCGACCAAACGAGCGAAGCGAGTGCGCGGAGAAATCTCATGCGGGTAGTAATTGCAAGAACGACATTTAATTAGAATAGATTTCTCCGCTTCGCGCTCATTCTTCGCGCTTCGGTCGAAATGACAGAGTGGGAGCGTGTTCGTATCGCATGGTCGAAATGACAGGGTGGGTGCGTGTTTGTGTAGCAAATCGAAAGGGGGTTGCTTTAGAGATTCCTCGCTTCGCTCGGAATGACAAGTTTGTTTTGCATGGAGTATACGGCGGGCAACGAGAACTTTCCGCCCTACAATGTCGAAACGACACAGGGGAGCATTTCGGTATGGCTGTAAATCGTTCATTCTTAATTGACTTTACGATCGTGTTGTGATATAATCGTTTCCGAAGGTTTAGGGGCACGGAAAGTACATAACAATGATCAAAAGTGTTAATTATGACGCAATAGTCGTGGGCGCGGGGCATGCGGGAATAGAAGCCGCGCTCGCGCTCGCGAGGACGGGTGCGAAAACGCTCGTCGCGTCCATTACCGTCGACAACGTCGGGTACATGGCGTGCAATCCGTCCATAGGCGGAACGGGCAAAGGTCATCTCGTGCGCGAGCTGGACGCGCTCGGCGGGTTTATGGGCATTGCCGCCGACGCGTGCGCGACGCAGATCCGCATGCTCAATTCGAGCAAAGGACTTGCGGTGCGGTCGCTTCGCGCTCAAGCGGATAAATACAAATACCATGCGTTCACAAAGCGCGCGCTCGAGAGTGCGGAAAATCTCGATATGCGGCAGGACGAAATTTCGGCTATCGAGCGCGACGGCAAAGATTTCGTCGTCACTTGCGTCACAGGCAACGTTTATCGCGCTCGCACCGTCGTGATCGCGAGCGGGGTGTATCTCGACAGTACGATAATATGCGGGAGTTCGGTGCAAAAGCGCGGACCCGTATGTTTTTCGCGCAGCGACTATCTCGCGACGTCGCTTCGCGCGCTCGGTTTTGAACTGCGCAGATTCAAAACGGGCACGCCCGCGCGGCTTCTCGGCAGGACGATAGACTTCGACCGCTTGGAGATTCAGCCCGGCGACGACGTGCCGTACACGTTTTCCGCGCTCACCAAAAAACAACCGAAAAACACGACCGTATGCTATCTCGGTTACACGAACGAGCGCACTCACGAAATCATTCGCGCCGCGCTCGAAAGTTCGCCGCGTCGACTTGGACTGATAACGGGTACGGGCGCACGGTACTGCCCGTCGATAGAGGACAAAATCGTGCGGTTCGCGGACAAATCCCGCCACGCGTTTTTCCTCGAGCCGGAAGGCGCGGGCACCGACGAGTGGTACATTCAGGGCATTTCCACTTCGCTCCCGCCGAGCGTTCAGCGTGATATGTACCGTTCCATATCGGGACTCGAGAACGTCGCGATAGTGCGCGATGCGTACGCGATAGAATACGAGTGCATCGACGCGCGTGAGCTTTTCCCGAGTCTTATGAGCAAGCGCATACCGGGGCTGTTCTTTGCGGGACAGGTCAACGGCACGAGCGGATACGAGGAAGCGGCGGCGCAAGGCATGCTCGCGGGTATTAACGCGTCGGCATATCTTCGCGGCATGTCGCCGCTCGTTCTCGACCGCACGAACAGCTATATCGGCGTAATGGCGGACGACCTTGTGACCGTCGGGAGCGACGAGCCGTACAGAATGTTGACGGGGCGGGCGGAGTGTCGGTTGAGCCTGCGTCAAGACAATGCGGATCTGCGTCTTACCGAGCTTGCCGCGCCGTACGGCACTGTGTCCGAAAAGCGATCGAAGCTGTTGCGGCGCAAAAAGTCGGATATACAAAAATGCGAAAAACTGCTTAAAACGCCGCTCCCCGTCGAAACGGTACGCGAAATATTCGACGCGGCGGGCGAGGAGAGTGCGAAACAAATGACGGCGGAAGAAGTTTTGAAGCGTCCGCGCGTCACGCTCGAGCTTTTCGACGAAAAAAACTCGCTTTTGAGCGGTATCATGCCGTCCGCGAAACTCGAAGCGTATGCCGCGGTGCGTTACGACAGCTATATCAAGCGTCAGTCCGCCGAACTCAAAGAAAAATCGCGGCTGGAAAACATGTCGCTTTCGCCCGACACCGATTACCGCGAAATAGGCGGGTTGCGGCTCGAAGCGCGCGAAAAACTCGCCGCCGCGAAACCGCTGTCGATAGGTCAGGCGTCGCGCGTGCCCGGCGTAACCCCCGCCGACGTGTGGGTGCTGATAAACAAATTCCGCACTGCGGACGGCGAATAGAGTTTTCGGGTACGGGCGAAAACAGTTGATATTATTTTCAAATAATGTTACAATAAAGCGGTGACGTCGTTGCCCGATTTTTGCGGGCAGATAAAGGAGTTTAGCATGAAAGGTTCGCTCTTGGTGATTTTCGCTTCCAAGCACGGTTATGTCAAGCGTTACGTCGATATTATCGGCAACGCGCTCGGTTGCGACGCCGTTCCGCTCGACAAGCTGAAAAAAGACATGTTCGGTTACGACAAGTATTTGTTTATTTCGTCGGTGCGCGGCGGGGTCATTTCCGAGTTCAAAAAGTTCGCGAAATATCTTCCCGCGGTTGCGGACAAGCTCGTCGTGTGCGCCGTCGGCATGCTGCCGCGCGGCGAGAATACCGAGAAACAGCTCAAAGAGAACACGATACCCGTCGAGTACGAGGACAAGCTGCCCGTATTCTACGCGCAGGGCGGGTTTGACATGAACGAGCTTTCGGGCGGCGACAAAATGCGCATTTCCATGATCGAAAAACAGCTCAAGGGTCAGAGCGAGCCGGGCGAAGTGGGCGAGTTTGTGCTCGCCGCTATCAAGACGCCCGTGGACGAAGTAAAGACGGCGAACATCAAGCAACTTATAGATTTTCTCGACGGCAAATTCGTAGACCGCGCACTGTATTGCCCGCCTGCGGAGGGCGACGGCGAGTAGACCGTGAGCGGCGTTTTGCAAAACGTGACGCGCGTTCTCGAGGAATACGCGGGTAAAAAAATAGCGGTCGGCGTGAGCGGCGGGCGGGATTCCATGTGCCTTTTGCACGCCGTTTTGTCTTGCCGTATTTTCGATAGATCGGATATTTCCGTGCTTCACGTGAACCACGGGCTTCGCGCCGAAGCGGACGGCGACGAGAATTTCGTGCGCGGGTACTGCGAAAAGAACGGCGTGGCGTTTCGCGCTTACCGCGTGGACGTAAAGCGCGAGTGCCGCGAAAAATCGCTTTCCGTCGAGCAGGCGGCGCGCGATCTTCGTTACGGCGCGTTCCGCTCGGCTACAGAGAGCGGCATTGCTGACGTTGTGCTCGTTGCGCACCACGCGCTCGACAACGCCGAGTCGGTGCTCATGCACATGTTTCGCGGCAGCGGACCGGACGGGCTTTGCGGCATGCGGGTCGCGAGCGGGTTTACGGTGCGCCCCCTTCTCGACACATATCCCGAAGAAATAGAAAAATACGTCGCCGATAACGGTATCGAGTACGTCGTCGACGGCACGAATTTTATCGACGACGCGGACAGGAATTATATTCGACTGAACGTGTTGCCGCTCGTAATGAAGCGGTACGGCGGTGCCGTGCGGGCGATAAACGCGCTCGCGAGCGACATGGCATTGTCTTGCGCCGCGCTCGACGGCATGCTCGACAGTATCAATATCGTATACGGCGGCGGGTGCGTATCCGTCAAAGACGCCGCGCTCGAGTCGCCGCTCGCAACGCGATACATGCGCCGCGCGCTCGCGTTCTTCTCGCTTACCGACGTCACGCGCGACATGCTTTCGCGTGCGGCGGAACTTGTTCGCATGCGGACGGGCGCGACGGTGCCTATGAATAACGGCGTGGTCGCGGCGCGCGAGTACGGTTGCGTGACGCTGTTCATTCCGCGGGCGGAGTGCGACACCGAAAAGGAACTCGTGCTCGGTCGCAATTATATCGACGGGCTTGCCGTGTGTTTGACGGAGGAGAATGTCGACCCGAAATCTGTGCGCGGCGGCGCGGTCGATATAGACAAACTCGACGGCGCGACGTTGCGGTTCAGACGCGACGGCGATTATTTCACGCCGTGCGGCGGCAAGCGGAAAAAACTCAAACAGTTCTTTATCGACGGTAAAATTTGCAAGCGGTTGCGCGACAGAACGCCGCTTGTATGCCGCGGGAGCGAGGTGCTCGTAATAGTCGGCGTGCAGATCTCGGACGAAGTCAAGATCGACGAAAACACGGTGCGCCGCGGCGTCGTGAGGCTGTATAATGATTAGCGCGGACATAAAGCGACACGAAGCGGTCGAGCCGCTCGACGAAACTCACGCGATAATACAGCCGTGCGACGGTTACAGATTCGGCGCGGATGCGGTCGCGCTCGCTTCGTTCGCGGCGGATTTTATCAAGCGCGAACACCGCGTGTTCGATATGTGTTCGGGGTGCGGGATCGTCGGTATTCTCGTCGCGATCGCGTGCGGGTGCGCTGTGGACGGCGCGGAACTCGACGGCGAGCTTTGGGATATGAGCGTGCGTTCCGCGGCTATGAACGAACTCGATAACGTGAACTTTTTCAACGCCGATATTCGCGACGTGTCGGGTTTTACCAAATGCGGATACGACGCGGTAGTGTGTAACCCGCCGTACTTCAAGGCGGGGAGCGTGCCGTCGAGCGTCGCGCCGAGCGCGAACAGTGAACTTTCGGTTACCCTTCGCGACGTGATTTCGGCGGCGAAATATCTGCTAAAGCCGCGCGGCGGACTGTATCTCGTTTACACTTCGACGCGGCTGGACGAGGCTGTTACGGAGTGTCGCGACGCGGGGTTCGCGGTCAAAAATATCACCGTGCTCGGGAGCGGCAAAACGTTCTTACTGCGGGCGGTGCGCGGCGGCAAGCCCGGCATGACGCTGAACATACGGAGGGAAAAACAATGCTCTATATAGTCGCAACGCCGATAGGCAATCTCGACGAGATCTCGCGGCGCGCGCTCGACGTGCTCGGGTCGGTGGATGTTATCGCCGCCGAAGATACCCGCCACACCGCCGTGCTTTTGAACCGTTACGAAATAAAGACGCGCGTCATCGCGCATCACAAGTTCAACGAACGCACGTCCGCGCCCGGGATAATAGAGCTGCTCGAGAGCGGCAAGGACGTCGCGCTCGTTTCGGACGCGGGCATGCCGACGGTGTCCGATCCCGGGCACATTCTCATCGACGAAGTTATAAAGCGCGGGCTTGATTTTACGGTGGTGAGCGGTGCGTGCGCCGCTATCGACGCGCTCGTGCTGTCGGGACTCGATACGCGGAGTTTTACCGTGCTCGGGTTTTTGCCCGAAAAGGCGACGGACAGAAAGAAGTTCGTCGCGCCGTACAAGGCGGTGCCGTCGTCGCTCGTTTTCTACAGCGCGGTGCACGACATCAAAAAAGATCTGCGGTTTTTGTACGAGGAGTTCGGTGCGCGGCGCGTTGCGGTGTGCCGAGAAATGACCAAGCTGTACGAAACGGTCACCCGCGGCGTGCTCGGCGACGATCTCGACGTCACCGAAAAAGGGGAGTTCGTTATCGTCATAGCGGGCGCGGCACAGCCCGATTTTTCGTCGCTTACCGTAGAAGAACACTTGCTTTCCGCGGTAGCGGCGGGGGAAGTTTTGCGCGACGCGATAAAGTCCGTCGCCGCCGAGCGGCACGTCGCAAAGAGCGAGGTGTATGCGGTTGCGGTGAAGTTAAAAGCCGACGGCAGGCTGAAGGACGAATAAAAGCATATTTTCGCGGCAATTTACATAAACGCTTGATTTTGAGAAATTTTTGCGGTATAATGGTGGAGTATGAAAGACGCTGATTCGATATGGCAGGAAATGCTGCCCAAAATAGAAGTCGAAGTCCATTCGTTGGGGTTCGACGTGTGGATAACGCCGCTCAAGCCGTTCAAGATAGAGGACGACGTGCTTGTGCTTTGCGCACCCACCGCGGGCGCGAAAATGGACGTTATTTCGCGGTATTTGCCGCTATTCAAGCGCGCCATGCGCGAGATAGAGGGCGCGCCCGCCGATATAGTCATAATTTCCGACGACGAACGCCCGCAACAGGTGGACGTTTCGTCGACCGCGCCGACCGCCGCGTCGGAGCCGAGTTCGCCCGTTACGCATAACGTGCTCAACCCGCGCTATAACTTTTCCGATTTCGTCGTCGGCAAGAGCAACCGCCTCGCGTACGAAGCGGCTCTCGCCGTGTCCGAGCGTCCCGGCGAAATGTTCAACCCGCTGTTTATTTACGGCGACGTCGGACTCGGCAAAACGCATATCATGCAGGCGATAGGCAACGACCTGCGCATGACCCGTCCCAACCTCAAGATGATCTACGTGTCGATGAACGACTTTCTCAACGAGTTCGTATCGTCCATTCGTTCCAAAGACGGCGTGAATAACCAATCGTTCCGCGACAAGTACCGCAGCGTCGATCTTTTGATGATAGACGACGTGCAGTCTTTGAGTAAAAAGCCGAGCACGCAAGAGGAGATATTCAACACTTTCGAAGTGCTCAAAAATTCGGGCAAACAAATGGTATTCACGTCCGACCGCAGTCCGCAGGACATTCCCGACCTCGAAGGGCGGGTGCGGTCGCGGTTCATGTCGAGCATGGTTGTGGACATTCAGCCGCCCGATCTCGAAACGCGCATCGCGATACTGCAAAAGAAGTCACAGACCGCGAAGAAGAATATCGACATGCGCGAGCTTACATATATCGCCGAGCACGTCACCGACAATATAAGAGAAATGGAAGGGGTGCTTACGAAAGTTATTTTCCTTTCCAAACTCTACGAGCGCAGAGTGGATCTCGCCATATGTCAGGAAGCACTCAAGGACTATCGCGTGCAGGAATGCGACGAGATAAGCATCGACGAGATAGTCGATTGCGTATGCAGGTATTTCGGCATGCAAAAGGCGGACGTCGTGGGCAAGCGCAAGAACAAAGAAGTCGTCATGCCGCGCCAGATCGCCATATATCTCGTGAACGACATGATGACGCTGCCTCTTGCGGCTATCGGCGATTATTTCGGGCGCGAGCATACGACCGTCATGCACGCGCGCGACAAGATCGCCGCGCTCGTCGCGAGCGATAACGCTATAAAGACACAGGTCAACGACATAAAGTCGCTCGTGCTTCGCAAATAACCGCGAAATCGGCAAAAACATAAAATGGGCGCGTTTGTTGTTGACAGGCGCGAATATTTGGTGTATATTATATATTATCATGGACAGCAAACCACGAAGTACTATCCCGGTCGCGGTAAGGATCGCGTCGGAACAGGAACCCGTAGATTGTTCGGGGACATATACCGAGCAGTCGGACGGGTTTAGCTTGCGGTTTTGCATGGGTGCGGACGAGTTTACCGTCGTGCATACCAAGGCGGCGACGTCGGTCGCGGCAAAGGGCGTAATGAATTACGACATCGTACTCGACGATGCCGAAACTTTTACTATGTTGAAAACCCCGTACGGCGAAATGAAGTTTGCGGTCGTCACGCGCGAGCGCAGCGTCGTAAGGCTTAACGACAGCATCAGAATACTTCTCGAATACACCATGAAAAACGACGCGAGCGGCGAGATGGACCGCGCCGTCGATATCACGGTGGATCTGACACAATCGAAGGAAACGTTATAAAGGACGAATCATGAAAATCAAATGGCTGGGACATTCCTCATTCCTGTTGACCGAAAGCACGGGCATAACCGTGCTGACCGATCCGTTCGACCCGAAAATGGTCGGGTACGGATTTACCGCGCCGCCCGTCGATATAGTCACGGTGTCGCACGGTCACGCCGATCACAACTACCTCGAGGGCGTAAAAAGCCGCAAACAGGTGTACGACGCGCCGGGTAAATTCGAGTACGAGGGCAGAGTGCACATCACGGGCGTGCAGTGTTTCCACGACGACGGCGAAGGCAAGATCCGCGGCGAGAACATTATATATAAGATAGGTATGGATGGCGTAAATATCTGTCATATGGGCGATATAGGCGAGCCGTGCAGTCCCGAGCTTGTGGAACGGCTTCTTCCCGTAGACGTGCTGATGATCCCCGTCGGCGGCAATTACACGGTGGACGCCGAGCTTGCGAAAGAGTATGTCGACAGACTCATGCCGCAGATAGTCATTCCCATGCACTATAAGCGCAAGCATTGCGAACTCGATATAGACAAGGTCGATCCGTTCGTGCGCATGTTCGACGACGAGTACGTCGAGGACGACGTTGCCGAGCTGGAGCTTGACAGACAGGATTTCGACGAGAACGGCGAAACGCGCCTTGTCGTGCTGAAGAAGAATTAACAATTAAAAATTACGGATAATTAAAATCGAGGATAAATATACAGTCCTCGATTTTTTGTTTTGGAAGATTATCTGTGAGCCGTCAATGAAATCTAATTATTAAATCGACAACAATTATTAATTGTTAATTGTTAATTGATTCTACAAGTTTCGTGTCGCAAAGCGTCGGGTCTATGGCGTCGGTATCGAGCGGCAGCAACGGCGTCATTACGTAATCGGGAGGCAGGTGCGTGGGAGTGTAACCGGTGAATTTTTTGAAAATGCGGTTAAAGTTGCGCAAAGAGCCGAAGTTGCATTTCACGCTTATTCCCGTCATATCCCTATCGCCGCCGTGTATGAGGTCGATCGCCCGTTCCACTCGGACGCTGTTTATGTAGTGGGTGAGGTGCATGCCCATTTTCGCATTGAAGTGTCGCGACAAATAGCTCGCGTTCATGTTCATGAATTTCGCCGCGTCGATAAGCGTGTAGTGCGTACCGTTCTCGCGTATTTCTATCAACAGCTTTTTTAACCGTGCGTCCGAACGCATTTTTTGCAGTACGACTTTCGTGTTGTTTTCCATGTACAGGTCGAGGGTGAACCTCCGAAGTTTCGCTTCCACGTCTTGATTGTACAGCGGAGGTTTTTCGGTGAATGCCGCGAATATGTAATCGTACAGCTCGCTCACCGTTTTGCCGTCCACTTTGGGCGAGCGCAGTTTGAACCCGTCCGTAAAGTCGCTCACTATCGAACTGTCGAATATTATCGTTTTAAGCAGAGAATCGTTCTCGATCGCGCGTATGCGGTGCAGGCTTTCGCTTTCAAAGAACATAGCGTCGCCTTTATGCAGTCTGTATTTCATGTCGTCGCATAAAATATCAAGCTCGCCGTTCTCGACGTATATCAGTTCGCAGTCGGTGTGCCAATGCAGGTTGTTTTGTGAATTGAGATATTTCCCCGCCCAAACGCGCTCGCCGACGCCGTATTTCCATTGTTGCTTTTTAGCGTTCATATATTTCTCCCTTTTGGGTTTTCGCAGTGACTGTATTATACAACCTTTTTCGTCAATAGTCAAGAATTACGTAAAAAATTTTCTAAAATAGGTAAATTTTATTCTTGCATATTTCGCCGCGATTTGGTAGAATATGAGTACGGAACAAAAGAGCGGGGCGGTTGCGCCGTTCGCAAGGTTTGCGGGAAAATTTTGTTGACCGGAGGTCACGGTAATGAATAGGCTTTACGAGAGCATCGACAGGCTGGTCGATTACGCAAGACACAAGTTGGGGCTTACCGAGAAGAACGCCGATTATGCGCGCAACGGCGTGCTCGGAATTCTCGGCGTCGCTTTTCCGTCTACGGGCGCATGCGCGGAGAATAAAAGCATTGCCGAACTTCTCGCGGCGTTTTCGGACGAAGCGATAAAAGCGGGACTGTTCGAGCGTGCCGACGCCGAAAAATACTGCGACGCGGTGATGGGCGAGCTGTCGCTTATGCCGCACGCGATCGAAGAAGTTTTTACGTATCTCGAGAACAAAGAGGGAAGCGCGGCGGCGACTTCCATGCTTTACGAGTATTGCGTAAACAACAATTACGTCAAAAAGGATAAACTCGACAAAAATCCGCGGTTCGAGCAGGACGGACTGATCATAACCATCAATAAAGCCAAACCCGAGTTTCGCGACGCGAAAAAAGCGGCGGCGGGCAATTCCGTCGGCGGCGGCTATCCCGCGTGCAGTATCTGCCACGAAAACGAGGGGTTCGGCGGTCGCGGAAAGCGCACCCTACGCACTGTCGATCTCGAGCTGGGCGGACAAAAATGGTTCTGGCAATATTCGCCGTACGGGTATTTTTATCAGCACGGAATAGCCGTCAATTACGAACACACGCCCATGCACGTCGACCGCGCGACGTTCGGGCGGCTCATGGATTTTGCCGATCGGTTCCCGCACTATTTTATAGGTTGCAACGCCGCGCTTCCGCGTATCGGCGGCAGTGTGCTCGCGCACGACCACTATCAAGGCGGCGGCGAGGTTTTGCCGCTCCATAAAGCGGGTGCGAAATATTCGCTTACTTATGAAAAAACCAAAACGCTCGTGGAAGTGCTCGATTGGCACGGCACCGCGGTACGCGTCGTCGATCGTTCGCGCGAGAACATTACCGAAGTTTCCGACAAGATCCGCGCCGCTTGGGTGGATTACGACGATCCCGCGCTCGGGATCGTTCACGAGGACGGCGACGGAATACATAACGCGATAAGTCCCACGGTAGTCAAGACCGCGCGCGGCTACGAAATGACGATAATACTTCGCAGTAACATTACGTCGAAGAAGTATCCCGACGGAGTGTTTCACGCGCACCCCGAGTTTCACGTGATCAAGAAAGAGTCTATCGGGCTTATAGAAGCGCAGGGGCTTTTCATACTGCCGGGACGGCTCGAGACGGAGCTTGCCGAGATCTCCGAGTGCATATGCGACGGCAAAAAACTTCCCGCCGCGCTTTCCGATTACGAATTCATTTACGGCGAGATACTTTCGCTTTGCGGAAACAAACGCGATAAAAAGAGCGTGGACGACGCCGTGCGGCGCGAGCTTGGCAGCGTTTGCACGCGCATACTGCAAAACACGGCTGTATTCAAGACGCACGAAGAAACGCTTACATTCGTAAAAGCCGCACTTTGACGGAGGGATCATGAAAAACAAAGTTGTGAACGAGCGCGAATATGCGTTCAAAGTGAGTGCCGCGGGCAGGGTGAATATCATCGGCGAGCACATAGACTACTGCGGCGGCAAAGTTTTTCCCGCCGCGCTCTCGCTTAAGAATACGGTGTACATACGACCCAACGGCACGAATAAAATAAATATCGGTTGGACTACCCTCGATACGACCGTTTCGCTCGATATAGATAAGCTCGGCGAGTACAGGAACCTCGATTACGGCAATTATCAGGCGGGCAGCCTTTACATGTGGCAGTCGGCGGGACATAAGATCGTCGGGTGCGATATGATTCAGGACTGCACCGTGCCGTTCGGGAGCGGTCTGTCGTCGTCTGCGGCGATAGAGGTGTCGACGATCGCCGCAATGTGCGCGATAACGGATACCCCCGTCGACAACGTTAAAATAGCGATCGCCGCACGTCGCGCCGAGAGCGAGTATATCGGAGTGAACTGCGGGATCATGGATCAGTACGCGTCCGCATGCGGCAGAGCGGGGCATGCGATACTTCTCGACTGCGCCACGCTCGACGCCGAGTACGTTCCGATAGATACTGGCGATTGTTCGCTCGTCATCATCAACTGCAAAAAACCGCACAACCTCGTCGAGAGCAAGTATAACGAACGGCGCGAAGAAACGGACGCGGCACTCGAGATACTGCGCGGCGTGACGGGTATAAAGAACCTCGCGGAGCTTGACGGCAAAACGCTCGACGCGCATGCGTCGCTGCTTTCGCCCGTGCTTTATAAGCGGACGAAACACGTTGCGGACGAGTGCGCGCGCGTCGCGGCGGCGGAGCAGGCAATGAAGTCGGGCGATATGGTCTCGCTCGGAAACATACTCGATGCGTCGCACGAGTCGCTTAAAAGTTTGTACGAAGTGACGGGAAGCGAACTCGACGCGCTCGCGGCGGCGGCGCAGTCGCACCCCGCGTGTCTCGGTTCGAGAATGACGGGTGCGGGATTCGGCGGGTGCACGGTGTCGCTCGTAAAGACCGCGGCGGTCGCCGATTTCGAGAAGTACGTGCTCGAGCGATACAAAAAAGCGACGGGATATACCGCCGAAGTGTATCGCGCGACGATCGGCGACGGCATAACGATAACGCCGATAGGCAAATAATATTTTCGATCACATTGCGTAGGAGGCAATCATGACTATTTTGGTAACGGGCGGCGCGGGATATATCGGGTCGCACACATGCGTGGAACTTCTCTGTGCGGGACACGGCGTCGTCGTCGTGGATAACTTCTGCAATTCGTCCGAAGAAAGCGTCAAGCGCGTCGAGCGTATTACGGGAAAGCGCGTCAAGCTGTACGCGGGCGACATTCGCGACGGCAAACTTCTCGATAAGATCTTCGCCGAAAACAAGATAGACAGCGTTATTCACTTTGCGGGACTCAAAGCGGTCGGAGAGTCGTGCGCAAAACCCATAGAGTATTACGACAACAATCTCGCGGGCACGCTCGTGCTTCTCGACGCCATGCGCCGCGGCGGCTGCAAGAGCATTGTTTTTTCGTCGTCGGCGACGGTGTACGGCACGCCCGAAAAACTTCCGCTCGACGAAAACTGCGCGATCGGCGGCACGACCAATCCTTACGGCACGAGCAAGTATTTTCAGGAGATCATGCTTCGCGACGTGTACGCTTCCGACAACGAGTGGAAGGTCGTACTGCTGCGGTACTTCAATCCCGTCGGCGCACACGAGAGCGGGCTTATAGGCGAGGATCCCAAGGGCATACCCAACAACCTCACGCCGTACATTGCGAAAGTGGCTATCGGCGAGCTTAAGGAAGTGGGCGTGTTCGGTAACGATTACGATACCCCCGACGGCACGGGCGTGCGCGACTATATCCACGTCGTCGATCTTGCGAAAGGACACGTCGCGGCAATCGAAAAAACGGCGAAAGCGGGCGTGTACGTTTATAATCTCGGTACGGGTATCGGTTACAGCGTGCTCGACGTCATTCACGCGTTTGAAAAGGCGTGCGGGCATAAACTGCCGTACTCCGTTAAACCCCGCAGACCGGGCGACATCGCAGCATGTTATGCCGACGCAAGCAAAGCCGAGAAAGAACTCGGCTGGAAGGCGACGCTCGGTATAGAAGAAATGTGCGCTTCGCTTTGGAAGTGGCAGACGATGAACCCGAAAGGCTACAACAAATAGGGGCACGACATGAAGATCACTCACTCGAAAATAAACGGCAATGCCGCGGTGACGCTCGAAAATAAGCGCGGACTCGAAGTGACGCTTTGCGCGCTCGGCGCGGGGATAGCGAGCATACGCTTTCCCGACAAAACGGGAGTCAAGCGCGAACTGACGAAACTTTCCGATAAAGGTTACGGCTTCGGGCACAACGGACTTACCACCGGTCGCACGGCGGGACGTATCGACGGCGCGACTTTTACTATCGACGGCAAGACGGCTATGCTCGAAAAAAACAACTTCGGTACCGATAACCTTCACGGCGGCTCGACGGGTTTGCACAAAAAGGTGTTCGACATGTCGCTCGAGGAAAGCGCGGACGGCGTCGCGGTCAAGTTTTCCTGCGTAAGTCCCGACGGCGAGGGCGGATATTTCGGCACGATAGATCTCGATGTGATATATACGGTATACGAAAAAGAGAACGCGATGCTTTTAGAGTATCGCGCGACGTCGGACTGCAAAACTCTCCTCGACGTGACGAACCACGTGTATCTCAACGCGTCGGGCGATCTGCGCGAGCCTGTAACCGAGCAAGATCTGTTTATAAATGCGTCGCGCGTCGGTAAGCTCGACGAGCGGCTTATAGCACGCGAGATCGTGCCCGTTACGAAGCAGTTCGATTTCCGCAAAGCCCGCAAGCACGGCGAGTACAACGCCGACGAAAGCGTGCAACGGTACACGCACGGTTACGACCACCCGTTCTTTCTCGATAAGCGCGGACTCGATACTCCCGCATGCTCGCTGTATTCGGAAACGAGCGGCATAAAGATCGCCGTGTCCACGACATACCCCTGCGCCGTCGTATTCGCCGACAATTTCGGCGGCAATAACGCGGTATGTTTCGAGTGTCAGTACCACCCCGACGGAATTCACGCATGCCCCGACGACTGCGGGATATTAAGCCCCGACAAGCCGTACGAAAACGCAATGCTGTATAAATTCGACGTAGAATAATTACAGAATATACCAAAAAACGACCGTGCGATCGCGCGGTTGTTTTTGTTTGTGAAATATTTGCGTTATCTCGGATTATGTGATATAGTATATACTATTATAATGAGAGCGAAAAGTGTTATTTACGATCACATACGAAGGGCATAATGTGCGAACGACCGAATGTTGCACGAAAAACCGTTTGTATGATAATGCGTCGGTAAAGCAATCTACACCGCGGGGGTCAACGCTTTGCGTCGTATGTTTTCGTCGAGTTCTTGCAGCCCGGGCGCGCGTTTTAAGAGTTCTTCGATATTTTGCTCGGGGGTGAGAGAGTACGCGCTTCGCACGAAGTCGTAGCCGAAAAGAGTTTCGGGCATCGAGAGCATTGCGGTGCCCATCGCGCTCTTTACAAACGTCACGCACAGGAAAGTCTTGTTTTGGAGCGACGTCACCGCGGTGTCGTAACCTTTGATCTCGAGTTTTTTGCCGAGCTTGTACGACGGCACCGTGTCGTCGCCGACGGCGTTCATTATGTCCGCTTCGCGTTTCGGAAGCCTGCCTTCGTCGATGAGCGAGTCGTAATCGTAACCGTCGCGGCGCAGTGCGCAAAGGTACGGAAGCACGTCGAGCGAAACAAACGTCGCTTTCTTGTTGATAAACTTGCCGTAAGCGATTTGCTTGCCGTTCACTGCGCGTTCGCGCATGTACCACAGTTTCATAAAACTTATGCCCGCGTTCGCGGACGCCGAAAATCCCGTTTCCGACCAGAACGGGAGTATTCCGTACTCGTTGACGGCGGCTATCAGATCTTCTTGCGTGAGTATCGTATTCATGGTTATAGTATATACCAAACCGCGAATTTTGTCAAATATGCACGAGTAAAGTCGACTGCGCGTACAAGCCGTTATTTACCGTTGACAACGGTGCGGTGTTGTGTTAAAATGTACGCAACGGAGAGTAGAACGTATTATCCGCTCGGTGGGTCATGGAAGATATAATGTTGCGTTACAAGTCGATATGCGTGTTTAAGGCTGCGGCGAAAGAGGTTTATCCGCTCGCCGCGCTCGCTTGCTGTCGCGACGAGACCCGCGCCGTCGAGCTTGCCGCCGAGGTGTTTTCCGCCGTTGCGGAGCGCGGTTGCGACACGACGGGGGAGTGGATAAAATATCTGTTGCGACGTGACGACAATGTATTCAGCCGCACCGCGGCGCGCGGCGGGCGTGTGTCCGCGCGGCTCAAATCGCAGGTGATAAGCGAGCTTGCGGTGTTCAAACGGCTGTCGCTCGTAAAGCCCGACGACTTCGCGACCGAAACGATAGCCGAGTTTTTGCCGCGGTTCGGGTTCGGCGGCATGTCGGTAACATACGAGCGGCTGTTGCTGTTTTATATGGCAAACGGTTGCGGCATGGTGTCCGTCGGAAGCACATTCGTTTATCGCGACGGCGAGCTGTTTCCCGCCGATTTCGGCGACGCAGTTCTGTCCGACATAAAAAACTACGCCGAAGAAAAAGCGGAGATCGTGCGCAATACCGAAAACTTTATAGCGGGACTGCCCGCTTTTCACGCCCTGCTTTACGGCGACTGCGGAACGGGCAAGACCGCTACCGTCCGCGCGATCGCACGCGAATACCGCGACAGGATAAACGTCATAGAAGTGAGTTCGCGCGACGTAAGCCGTATCGGCACGCTTCGCGCCGAGCTTGCGGGGCTTAAGCAAAAGTTTATATTGTTTGTTGACAATCTCGATTCGGACGGGAACGGCGCGATAGGGAAGTCGCTCGAAGCCGAGCTTGATTCGCCGTGCGGCAATACGCTCGTGTATTGCACTTGCGACAGTCGCCGCCGCGCGGAAGACGGCGAGGAGCGGCAAAACCGCGATACGCAGTCGGAGCTTGCGCTTTTCGACAGGTTCGGGCTTGTCGTCACGTATATGATCCCCGGCAAGGAGGAGTTTATAGATATTCTCAAGCAGATATTGCGTTCGCGTGGGATCAGGTGGCGAGAGGAATATTCCGCCGTCGCCGAGCTTGCCGCGCTCAAAAAGGGCGGGAGATCGCCGCGTGCGGCTAAGCAGATCGCCGAGCTTATAGAGAGCAATTATGCGCAAAGAAGGTGTGACTGATGTGGGAAGTAATACTCGACGCGCTTATCGACACGCTCAAAGTTCTGCCGATCTTGCTTATAATGAATTTGCTGATAGAATTGCTCGAACACCGTTCGGGCGGGCTTAAAGCGAACAAACTGCTTAAAGGCGGCGTCGCGCCGCTCATCGGCACCGCCGTCGGCGTGCTTCCGCAATGCGGATTTTCCGTCGTCGCGACCGAACTGTATTCCAAGCGGCGCATCGCGCTCGGCACTCTCCTCGCGGTGTACCTCGTAACGTCCGACGAGGCACTGCCGATCATGCTGTCCAGTTACGACGGCGTGATAAAAGTTTTGCCCCTGCTTCTTATTAAAATATGCTTCGCGCTCGTCGTGGGGTATGTAACGGTGGGGATAGAAGCAGCCGTAGCGCACAGGCGAGCCGCGCGAGGAAATATGGACGCATGCGAACATGCGCATACGTCGGAATCGGACGGCGAAAACGGTACGCATGAACATATGCACACCGATGCAGACGAGGAAACGGACGTGCAAGCGCATATCCACGGCTGTCATCACCACTCTCTCGAGGCGCATACGCCCGAGGGCGAAGAAACTAAAAAGCAGAAAGCGGCGCGGATCTGGCGGCAGTATTTCGAGCACCCCGTTCTCCACACGGCTACGGTGCTGTTCTTTATACTTATAGTCAACGTGCTGTTCGGCACGGCGGTGTATTATCTCGGCGAGGACAAGATCGCGGCGTTCATCGGTTCGACGGGGTATTTTCAACCTTTTCTCGCGGCGGTCGTCGGGCTTATACCCAACTGCGCGGGGTCTGTCGTCATAACAGAGCTTTACGTGGTGGGCGGACTCAATCTCGGCGGCGCGGTCGCGGGACTGTGCGTGAGCGCGGGCATAGGTTACGCGGTGCTCATCAGGCAAAACCGTCCCGTCGGCAATACGGTGCTCGTAATAGCGATAATGTTCGTGCTGTCCGTCGCGCTCGGCATGGCGGTGAACGGCGTCGCGTCCGCAATAGGGTATGCGCCGTGATGCGTCGCGCGATATAATATTTGCGGGAAATTCTTGACAAAAACGGCAAACGGTATTATAATAATACCGTTATGGCAACGCTTTACAGAAAATACAGATCGCAGCGGTTCGAGGACGTCATCGGACAGGATCCGATAATCACCACTCTTACCAACCAGATAAAGCTGGGGCGCATAGGACACGCATATCTTTTTACGGGCAGTCGCGGCATAGGAAAGACTTCGTGCGCGCGTATTTTCGCGCGGGCGGTCAACTGCCTGCATCCCGTGAACGGCAGTCCGTGCGGCGAATGCGAGGTGTGTAAAAAGCTCGCCGCCGACAATGTGGATATCATCGAAATGGACGCCGCCTCCAATAACGGCGTGGACGACGCGCGCGATATTCGCGAGAAGGTCAAGTACCTGCCCGTCGCGTGCAAATACAAAGTGTATATCATAGACGAAGTGCATATGCTCACGGGCGGCGCGTTCAACGCATTGCTGAAAACAATAGAAGAACCGCCCGACCACGTCATATTCATTCTCGCGACTACGGAGCCGCAAAAATTGCCGCAGACGATACTGTCGCGGTGCATACGTTTCGATTTCAAACTCGTGCCGACGGATATACTCGCAAAGCACGTCGCCCGCGTTTACGACGCGGAGGGCATAAAGTATACTCCCGACGCCGTGGAAGAAATCGCGCGGCTGGGCGAAGGCAGTGTGCGCGACGCGCTGTCCGTTGCCGATACGATAGCTTCCGCCGCCGATCTCATTACTTCGGATATAGTGCTCAAACTGACGGGCGCGGGGGATTCGGGCGCGATCGCCGCGCTGTTCGACGCGACCGCGGAGCGGGATTTGAAAGCCGCGCTCGAATGTGTGGACGGGTTCGCCAAAAGCGGCAAGTCGATCAATGCGGTATGCCGTCAGCTCATAGATTACACCCGCAACGTGCTCGTATGTAAGTCTGTCGGTCCCGCCGTGGCGTCGGGGCTTATAAATGCCGACCGCGCGACGCTCGACCGCATAGCCGCAGCCGCGGCGAAGTGCGCCATGCCCGACATATCCAATATGCTCGTCGAACTCGGTTCGGCAGAAGCGGGACTTAAGTATTCGATAAATCCGCGCGTATATCTCGAAACGACGCTCGTCAAACTGATCTGCGTCGCCGACGAAAACGCAGAACTTCTTAAGCGCATATCCGCACTCGAAAACTCCGCAAACCCTGCGGAGCAAAAAAAAAATAATCAAGTAAAGACGACAAGCACGGAGAACGTATCTGCCGCGCCGCGCGATGATCGGGAGAAAACCGTTACGCCCGCGAAAAGCGAGGCTGTTTTCGCGTCCGAAAAATCGGTAAAAGCCGCGGCGCGTCCCGCAAAAGAATACGCGTTCGACGAGCCGCCTCCGCCGCCGCCCGATGACTGTCCGCCGCCGCCCGACGATTACTCGTTTGTCGCGCCGTCCGAAAAGCCGATTGCGAAAAAGTCGGTCGATAAGTCTTTCGGCGCGGGAAAGCCGACGCAAGTGGATAGAGCTGACGAGGGCGAATTTTGGCATTTGCAGGCTACGCGCGAGGACGGGCTGGAACTGCTCGGCAAGATTTCGCGTGCGGTCAGGCGCAAGCAATCGCCTGCGGCACTGCGCGCGCGGCGGCTTCTCGCCCGCGACGTCATGGCTAAAGAACGCGATGAATACATTGCGTTCGTCGCGCCAGAAGATGCGTTTTTGCCGCTTGGCGAACCGACGGTTATGCAAGTGCTGAACGAAGTGCTCGACGAGCTTGGGATAGCGAAACGCGCGAAAATCGAGCGTACCGAGGACGATCTGTACGCGGACGATCTGAAACGCGCATACGAACTGTTCGGGCGCGACGGGGTCGTTCCGAAAGTTACAGCATAGCAAACGGAACAAAGGGAGAGATAATACATGAAGTACGGTATCGTAAAGACCGCGGCGGTCACGCCGACGATCAAGGTGGGCAAGCCGCAGGATAATGCCGCGGCGATCATGGAAAAGATAGCCGCCGCAGGTAAGCGCGGCGCGGAAATAGTCGTTTTACCCGAGCTGTGCGTTACGGGTTACACGTGCATGGACTTGTTTTTCGGTCGGGAACTTCTTGACGGTGCGGCGGACGCGGTGAACAAAATCGCCGCGACAGTGCCGAGCGGCATGCTCGTTATAGTCGGTGCGCCGATAGAGCATCGCGGGCGGCTGTATAACTGCGCCGTCGGCATGACTGCGGGGCGTGTCGCGGGCATCGTGCCCAAAACCGAACTGCCCGATTACGGCGAGTTTTACGAATCGCGGTATTTTACGCCCGCTTTTTGCGGCGTCGAGGAGTGCGAGGGTTTCGGCGACGCACCCATAGGCGACGTGCTTTTCGCGAGCGAGGACGGCAAAGTTACAGTCGGGTGCGAGATATGCGAGGATATGTGGACGGACGCGCCGCCGTCGGTGGAACGGTGCCGCGCGGGCGCGAACATAATCGCCAACCTGTCCGCGTCGAGCGAGATAGTGGGGAAAGCCGATTACCGCAGACTGCTCGTTCTCGGCATGTCGGGACGACTGCATTGCGGTTACGTGTACGCCGACGCCGGTCGCGGCGAGGCGGTGACGGACCTCGTGTTCTCCGCGCATAACATTATCGCCGAGAACGGCGGCACGGTCGCCGAAAGCGCGCCGTTCGGCGACGGGGTCGCGATCGCAGATATAGACGTGCAAAAGCTCGATTGCGAGCGGCGCAAAGCGGGACTTAAGCGTGCGAGCCGCGAGCATAAAATCGTGAAATTCGCGCTCGGCGGCGATATAAAACTCGAACGCGCGCCGAGCCGTTATCCGTTCGTTCCGAGTGCGGACGAGGCGGCGGCGCGGTCGGAAACTATTCTCGAAATACAGTCGCGCGCGCTTCGTGCGCGGTACGAGGATATAAACGCGAAAAAAGCGGTGATAGGCGTTTCGGGCGGACTTGATTCGTCGCTCGCTTTGCTTGTTTGCTGTCGTGCGGTGGGCGCGAAAAACGTATACGCCGTCACCATGCCGTGCTTCGGCACGACGGATAAGACGCTCGGCAACGCGCAAGCCTTGTGCGCCGCGCTCGGCGTGGAACTGCACAGAGTGGATATAAAAGATACCGTTACGAGCCATTTGCGCGACATTGCGCACGACAAGACCGACGTCACGTACGAGAACGCCCAGGCGCGTACCCGCACGATGACGCTGTTCGATATAGCCAATAAGACGGGCGGGCTTGTCGTCGGCACGGGCGATTTGAGCGAGCTTGCGCTCGGTTGGGCGACGTATAACGGCGATCACATGTCGTCGTACGGCGTGAATGCGGGCGTGCCCAAAACGCTCGTAAAACATCTTGTGCGGTACGAAGCGGAAAGACTCGGCGGCGACGCGAGATCCGCGCTCTCAGAAGTGCTCGGCACCGAGATCTCTCCCGAACTTTTGCCGCCCGAAAAAGGCAAGATCGCGCAAAAAACGGAGGACATTCTCGGCAAATACGATCTTCTCGATTTCGCGATATATTATCATTGCCGTTACGGCTTTTGCAAAAACAAGATAGAATTTCTGATGCGCGAGGCGTTCGGCGATATCCCCGCCGCGCAGATCAAAAAAGCACTCGATACGTTCTATTCGCGGTTCGCCGCCGCGCAGTTCAAACGCTCATGCTTGCCCGACGGGGTAAAGATCGGCTCGGTGTCTTTTTCGCCGCGTTCCGATTGGCGCATGCCGAGCTGAAAATCAATTAAACAACGCTGTCGAGTAATATCTGTCGGCGGAGTCGGGAAGGAGAACGACGATGGTTTTATTTTCGTTCTCTTTTCTTTTTGCGAGTTTTACCGCGGCGCAAAGAGCCGCGCCGCTCGAGATCCCGACGAGCACGCCGTCCGTTTTGCCGAGAAGTTTTGCCGAAGCGAACGCATCCGCGTCGGATACCGCGATCACTTCGTCGTACACTTCGGTGTCGAGCGTGTTCGGTACGAAGCCCGCGCCGATGCCTTGTATGCCGTGCGCACCCGCATTGCCGCCTGACAGCACGGGCGAGGTTGCGGGTTCGACGGCTATTATTTTTACGTTCGGGTTTTTACTTTTCAGATAGTTGCCGACGCCGCTTATCGTGCCGCCGGTGCCGACTGCCGACACGAATATATCCACTTCGCCGTTTGTGTCGCGGTAGATCTCGGGACCTGTCGTTTTGCGGTGAGCGGAGGGGTTGGCGGGGTTGTCGAACTGTCCCGCAATGATCGAGTTTTCCGTTTTTTCGCGAAGCTCTTTCGCTTTTTCTATCGCGCCGCGCATGCCTTCGTCGCCACTTGTGAGCACGATTTCCGCGCCGTACGCCGCGAGTATGCTTATGCGTTCCGCGCTCATCGTTTCGGGCATGGTCGCTATCAGCTTATAACCGCGCGCCGCGCACACCGCCGCAAGTCCTATGCCCGTGTTGCCGCTCGTCGGTTCTATCACCGTGCCGCCGCGCTTGAGCGCGCCGCTCTTTTCGGCGGCTTCGATCATGGCGAGCGCGACGCGGTCTTTTACCGAGCCTGCGGGATTTAAGTATTCGAGTTTTGCGAGAAGCCGAGCTTTCGCGCCCGTTTCGCGCATAAACCCCGATATTTCGAGCAGCGGGGTTTTCCCTACAAGTTCGGTAATGGATTTTTTGATTTTCAAGATTATAAACCCCTTATTATTGTTCCTTAATTGTTAATTATTAATTTTTAATTATTAATTGTCCCTCGCGAACTGCGCTCTGTAAAGCTCGGCGTACGCGCCGCCTTTTGCGAGAAGTTCGGCATGCGTGCCGCGCTCGATTATCTTTCCGCTGTCCATGACGAGTATCATGTCGGCGTTGACGATCGTCGAAAGTCGGTGCGCGACGATAAATCCCGTTTTCTTCTCGCCGTCCTGCGGGCGGAGAAGCCTGTCGAACGCGTCTTGCACGCGCCGCTCGGTGCGGGTATCTATGTTGCTCGTCGCTTCGTCGAGAATGATCATCGGCGGGTCGGCGAGCATTATGCGCGCGATATTGATGAGCTGTTTTTGTCCCTGCGAAATGCTGTCGCCGTCGTCGATTATCGTGTCGTAACCTTGCGGCAGTCGTTTGATGAATCCGTCGATATGCGCTTTTTTCGCGGCGGCGATAACTTCTTCGTCCGTCGCGTCCGGCTTGCCGTAAGCGATATTGTCGCGCACGCTGCCTTTGAATACCCAACTGTCTTGCAACACCATGCCGAAATTTTTGCGCACGCTGCTGCGCGTGTATTCGGTGCAGTCCACGCCGTCGAGAAGTATGCTTCCGCCGTCGGGATCGTAAAACCGCATAAGCAAGTTTATTAGCGTGGTTTTGCCGCACCCCGTGCGTCCGACGATCGCGACGAGCGTGCCGCGCCCCACCGATACGTTCATGTCGCGAATGAGCGGTTTTTCGGGGTCGTACGAGAAATCGAGATCTTTTATTTCGATTTCGTTACACGACTGTAATTCTTTGCCGCTGTCGTCCTGCGGGGGGATGGACGCAAGCTCGATGATCCGACTCGCGGCGGCGAGCGAAGTTTGGAACTCGGTGATAACGCCCGTTATCTCGTTGAGCGGGCGGGCGAACTGATTGGCGTACAGCAGTAACTGCGTTATGCCGCCGACGGAGATCGTTATGCCGCCAAGCCCGCTTATTGCCGACACCGTGCCCATAATGGCGACCACGGCGTATACGAGCGAGTTTATGAGCCGCGTGGACGGATTGACGAGCGACGAGTAGAATGTCGCTTTGAACCCGCACGATTTGAGATTTTCGTTGAGTTCGGAGAAGTTCGCTTCGGCACGATCGCCGTAACCGTATGCCGCGACTATGTTGCGGTAACGTATTGCTTCGTCGGTGACGTCGTAGAGTTTGCCGCGCACTTTGGTTTGCTCGGTGAAGTATTTGTGCGTGCCGCGTGCGACGAGATAGGACACGAGCAGCGACAGCGGGGTGAGCGCGGCGACCGCGAGTGCTATCCACGGGCTTATGAGTATCATGAAAACGAGCGTGCCGATTATCGTGACTATGCCCGTAAAAATCTGCGTCGCGCCCTGCACGATCCCGTCCGCGATCTGATCGGCGTCCACCGATATGCGCGCGGCGAGGTCGCCCGCGGCTTTGCTGTCGAGGTCTTTGAGCGGCGCGTCTATTATCGCCGCGAATCCGTCGCGACGCGCGTCGGCGACGGTGAGGTGCGCGGCGCGTTGGGCGCAAAGATTCATCAGCCATTGCGTGAGCATGACGGCGGCGATAAGCCCCGCGAGCACGCATAAATATATGCCGAGCTTGGCGAAATCGACGTCGTTCACGCCGACTATGCAGTCGACGGCGTTGCCTATCACGACGGGGGTGAAAAGCGACGCCGCCGCCGAGATCACCGCGAAGATAAACGCGAGGACCATAAGCCCGACGTGCGGCTTGACGTACCGCATCAGTCTGCGCACGACCGCTTTTTCGGCAGGGGACTTCTTTTTGTTTTTAACGGAAACCGCGGCGTTTTTCATTATGCCCCCTCCGTTTGCGACGCGCAAAATTCTGCGTAGAGCGGGCAGTCGCGCTTGAGATTTTCGTGAGTGCCGTGCCCTACGATTTGCCCGCCGTCGAGCACTATTATGTCATCGCAGCCAGACACCGCGCTTATGCGTTGAGAAACGAATATCTTCGCGCCGGGTACGGTGTCCATCGCGCGAATGAAATTGCGTTCGGTCTTGTAGTCGAGCGCGCTCGTAGCGTCGTCGAACAGATACAATACGTTCTCGCGGCAGAGCGAGCGGGCTATCGACACGCGCTGTCGCTGTCCGCCCGAAAGGTTTTTGCCGCCGCCCGAAATTTCGCCGTCAAGTCCGTGCGAGGCGAGAAGCTCGGACGCTTGTGCGAGTGCGAGCGCGTTCTCGAGCGTTTCGCGGCTCGCGTTTTCGTTGGCGATCTTGAGGTTTGTTTCGATGGTGCCCGCAATCACAGCCGCGCGTTGCGGCACGTATCCGATTACTTTGCGCATCGCCGCTATGTCGTACTCGGCGGCGTTCGTGCCGCAAAACTCGATACTGCCTTTGTCGGGCTTGTAGAACCCTTCGATGAGGCTTATTATCGTGGACTTGCCGCTGCCAGTGCCGCCTATTATGCCGAGCGTTTTGTTCGCGCCGAGAGTGAAAGAAATGTCGCGCACGTCGTAATCGCCGTCATACGCGAACGATACGCCGTCGAGCGCGAGAACGACGGGGGCGTCGGTGTCGATTTCCGTTTTAACGCCGTTTTCGGGAAGCGGGGCGTCGAGTACCTCGTTGACGCGCGACGCGCACGCCGCCGAGCGGGTGAACACCGAGAACACGTTGCCGATATTGACTATCACGAAAAATGCTTGATTGAGATAGTTGATGAGCGCGATCGTTTTGCCCTGCGAAAGACTGCCGATATTGACTTTGCCGCCGCCGAACCACAGCACCGCTATTATCGCGAGATTGACTACCGCGAAAGTGAGCGGGGTGAGCAGGGCGGAGATCCGCGCCGCGCCGATATTGGTGCGGGCGGTCGCGCTCGCCGCGTCGTCGAAAGTCTGTTTCGCCTTGCGCTGGGTGGAGAACGCGCGGATCACTCGCGCGCCCGCAATGCTTTCAGACGTAGTGCGCGACAGCTCGTCGAGGTTTGTCTGCGCTCTTTTGATGCGCGGCATGGTGAGCCGAAGCACGCTCGCTATTGTCGCGCCGAGAACGACGGTCATCGCGAGAAACATCAACGACAGAACGGGGTCGATGATCATGCTCATGACGAACGCGCCGATAACGACGAACGGCATGCGCAGTACGAGCCGCAAAAACATGTTCAGCGCGTTCTGGCAGTTAATCACGTCGCCGGTAATGCGCGTAACGAGCGACGCGCCGCCTATTTTGTCGCAGGCGGACACCGAAAGCCTGTTCACCTTGGCGAATACGGCGTTGCGTATCCGCGTGCCGTATCCGAGCGCGACTTTCGACGCGAGATACTGTCCCGTTATCGAAATCAGAAAGCCGAAGATCGCAAGCACGCCGATTATCGCGCAATACTTGATGACATACGACTTGTCGCCGTTCGCGATGCCGACGTCTATCACCGTCGCTACTATCATCGGCACGGCAAGCTCCGCGATCGCTTCGATAAGTTTGCAAAGCGGCGCGGCGATCGTGGCGGGGATATGCCCTTTAAGAAACCTCAAAAGTTTAATCATAACAACAATATTATATATATGCCGCAGGGAGTTGTCAAGCAACACGGGGCAGTCGCCGCGAGAAATATGACGGCGAAATATTTCCCGCCGTCGTTCGTCGGACGAACGGTTTTTCGGCGGCTGTCTGCGGGAAAAAATCGAGGATACTGCGAGCGCGAGCGGTATGTTTATCATGCAAATTTCGAAATGAAAACGACAGATATGTAAATTTCGAAACAGAATATGCAAAATTCGCAAGAATTGCGCCGTGACCCGAAGGTTGAATTATAATGTTTTTGCATTTGAAAATATCGTTATGGAAGTTTATGCAAATTTTACTCTATGATTTACAAAAATCGAATAACGGAATGAGGGCATGATGAGATTCGGTAACGCAATTAAACGAATATTGTTTGTCGTAACGACTTTTGTCGTGGCGTTTTGTTTTGTCGCGTGCGGACTTTTCAAGCCGCAGGAAACGCAAAAGCCCGAGAAAGTCACCGTCGCTTTGAGCAAGACCTCGGAGGAGATGACGGTCGGCGGTACGTTTACGCTCACGGCGACGGTATCGAACGGCGCGGCTGTCGAGTGGATAAGCGGCGATGACGAAATAGCTACCGTGAGCGACGACGGCGAGGTCACCGCCGTCGCCGCGGGCGATGTGAAGATCGTCGCGTCGTGCGGCACCGCAATGGCGTCGTGCGCGGTGACGGTCAAGGAAAAACCGACGGTAGAACCGCCGACGCCCGAAGTCCCCGACAAACCGACGGTGACCGTTTCCATAAGCAAGAAAAACGTTTCGATAGAGGAAGGCGGGTCGGTCACTCTTACCGCTACCGCGTCGGACGGGTCCGCAGTCGATTGGAGAAGCGGCAATGCGGCGATCGCGACGGTGCGCGGCGGCGTCGTTACCGCGGTTGCGGCGGGCAAGACGAATATCATCGCGTTTGTCGACAGTGCGTACGCCATGTGCGCGGTGACCGTTACCGAAAAAGCGGTCGACCCGATAGAGCCTACGCCGGATATTAAAGTGCCTGCGGGCTACAGCCTCGTGTGGCACGACGAGTTCGACGGAAACGCTCTCGACACGTCGAAGTGGAACTATCAAACGGGCACGAAGGATAACTATTACGGAAATCAAGGTCCCGATTATTGGGGCAACAGCGAACTGCAGTATTATACCGATAGCGGCAATGTGTTCGTGCGCGACGGGTCGCTCGAGATCATCGCGAAAAAGGAGCGTCGCGGCGACCGCGATTACACTTCGGGCAGGATAGTCACTCGCGACAAAGCGAGCTGGACTTTCGGATACATGGAAGCAAAAATGAAACTTCCGAAGGGCAACGGCATGTGGCCTGCGTTTTGGATGCTCCCGCAGCCGAATAGTCATGCTTCGTCCAACAACGATTACGGCGGCTGGGCGGCTAACGGCGAGATAGACATTATGGAAGCGAAAGGCAGACTGCAAAACAAGGTGGACACCACACTGCATTTCGGCGGGTATTGGCCGCAAAATACATATCGGTCGCACGAAACCACGCTGTCCTCCGATATCGACGAATGGCATACGTACGCCGTGGAATGGACTGCCGAGTACATAGAGTGGATAGTGGACGGGAAGTCCGCGTTTAAGCTGACAAACGACAGTTGGTATACCGTCGCGTCGAACGAGCCGAGCGCGCCTTTCGACAAGCCGTTCTACATACTGTTTAACTTCGCAGTCGGCGGCACTTACGATCCCGCGGGCACACAGGCGTTTCTCGAAGCGAATAATTTCACGTCTGCGGCAATGTACGTAGATTATGTACGCGTATTCCAAAAGAGCGAAAAAAGCGTGTCGGACGGTTCGCTTCGCGCGGTCGCGTCGGCGGTCGCGCCTCAAGCGGCGATACTTAAAAGAGAGGAAACAGGTAACAGGTAAACTATCCGTTAAAAACGGCGGTTTAATAAAATTCATCGAAAAGGAGTAAATGATGAAAGCAAGCAAAGTTCTTACAAGAATCGTGATAGCGGTGCTGTCGTTCGTAATGGCGTTCGGCATGCTGTCACTCGTTGCGTGTAGCGACGGTAACGACGGCACGCAAAACGCGGGGGGGGGTGTTGAAATCACTCTTTCGGACGCTTCGATAGATGTACAGGTCGGTAAGTCGAAACGGCTTACCGGGACGGTAAACGTCGACGGCGCGAAGCTCACCTGGTCGTCTGCGGACGAGTCGATCGCGACGGTATCGGCGACAGGTCAGGTAAAAGGCGTCAAGGTAGGCAAGACTACCGTAACGGCTACATACGAGAGCCATACCGCGACGTGCGAAGTAAACGTCATCGACAGCGTAACGGTTACTTTGAGCGAAAAGACGCTCGCAATGACGGTCGGCGGCGAAACCAAAACGCTCACCGCAACGGCGAGCAACGGCGGCACGATCGAATGGTCGTCGAGCGACGCGACGGTCGCGAAAGTGGAAAACGGTGTCGTAACCGCGCTCAAGGAAGGCACGGCTACTATCTACGCCGAGTGCGCAGGCTCGCGCGACGCGTGCGAAGTTACCGTTACCGATCCCAACCGCACCGCGATCACTGCGAAAGCGGCGGATTCTATCGGCGATAAAGACTTGAATAAAATGTTCTACTTCGCGGTAGACGGTGCGCGTGCGATCGAAGACGAAATGTACTACTCGGTCGCGGACGACACCTATCACGTGAAGTTCGAAAACAGCGGCTGGGCATGGTACGGCTTCCAGCTGTTCTACAAAAAGAGCGGGATCGTCGGCGCGAACAACAACGTCAGTTTCAAACTCAATTCGAGCAAGGCGGGGCATATCACCGTCAACGGCACGCCCTTCGCATTGATCGCGGGCGATAACAGCATTTCGCTCGACGGATTCACGGGTATGCTGTCCATTCAGTTCGGTTTGGATAACGGACAGCAGGCGAATGACCTTACGGGCGAGATCTCGGTGACGATCACCGAACTCGCGTTCACCCCGTACACCCCCGAAAAGCTCGCCGCGCCGACAGGCTTTACCGTCACCGAAAAGACGATAGCGATCACCGACGACGCGAACGGCGACAAAGTTCAATCGTACAGAGTCGTGTTCTATAAGGACGAAGTCAAAAAAGGCGAAGTGACCGTCGAAAAGAACGGCACGATCGAGGACGGCGCGATCGAAGACGGCGAGTACACGCTTGCGGTCTATGCGTACAGCACCGGAAGATACACTTCTTCGGACGAATGTAAGCCCGACCCCGCAGTCACGTACACCGTTGCGAACGGCGGTATCAAGTATGACGCCACGTTCAGCGGCGAGGAAGGAATCGAAGCGGGCAAGTGGTACTATTGGAAAGAAGCGGGCACCGTTTCCGCCAAAGTGGAAAAAGGCAAGCTCCGCGTAGAGTTCTCCGAGAACGGCGGAAACTGGTACAACGTTCAGCTGTTCTACCTCGATCCGTTGGTAGATAAAACCAAGACCAACAAGATCACGTTCACTCTTAATTCGAGTGCGGCGGGACATATTCACGTCAACGGCAACGTTATCGAAATCACCGAAGCAAACGTCGGCAAAGACGTCGAATATACGATTTACAATATCGGTTCGGGCAAAGCGACGGTATCCATCCAAATGGGTAACGGCAGCTCGATAGATATAGTCAACGCGATTATGGTGTTTACGTTCACCAACCCGATCGCGACCGAATACGAAAAGGTGAAGCTCGCGACCCCGAGCGTGACGTTCGGCGAAGAATATGCGTACACGATCGCCGACGAAACCAACGACGCGGCGAACGTAGACGGATACAACCTTGTATTCTATAAAGACGGCAAGGCTGTGACTACCGTCAAAACGAAGACCAAAATGGGCAAGCTCGACGTGACCGCCATTGCTTCGGGCAGCTATACAGTTAAAGTCGTTGCGGCAGGTTCCGGTCTTTACGCCAACTCCGACGAATCGGATGGCGTATCGCTCGAAATCGTCAACGAAGGCGGCGTTAAGTACAATATCGCCAACAACGGCGAAGGTGATGCGTGCAAAGCCGAGAATAAAGACAAATGGTGGTTCTGGAACGACCAAAACTGGTGCGGTTCCAACGTCACGATTGTAGGCACGCCCGCTTACAATGACGGTACCGTCACAATCGGATATACTTCCACCGGAACGTGCGACTTCGGTTTGCAGCTTTTCTACAAATCAAGCACATTCAATACGGGTGACTCGCACAAACTCACCATGAAGGTCACTGCCGAAAAAGACGCGACCATAAAGGTGAACGGTAAGACCGTCGAACTCAAAGCGGGAGTGGAAACGGTTATCGAAGTGACTACGGATGAGGAGGATGCGAAAGCGTCTATAAGCATTCAATTCGATATAAGTGCCGAGCACAACGCCAATACGTTCACGTTGAGCGATATAGTTCTCGAGCCTGCCGGCGGCGAGGAGCCTGCTCCCGAAACGCCCGAAACGCCTGCGGAATAAGCGTACTGTAAAATTCGCTACATTAGGCGCAAATATCGAAAATATCAAAATTTCGGGTAATTATCTTTTATAATACACGCAAGACATTTCACGCAAGCCGCAGTAACATGCGGTTTGCGTTGAAGTGTGTAAAAGTCTTTTTACAATATTTTACAAGGAGAATGGTATGAAGGTAAAATTAAGCGTCAAACAAATTGTGCTTATTTGCGTTACCGCGTTGCTCATCGGCATTTTGATCGCCGCGAATATCGTGCTCGATTTATTCTCGCCGATACTGCATCGCGTTTTCGCGGGTGAGCGCAGAGTGGAAAACACGGAGGAAGCGAAAAACGCGCTCGCCGCAGGTAACGAGCTTGTACAGGAGCTGACCGAGGAGAGCATCGTGCTTCTTACCAACAAGGACAAGGCTTTGCCGCTCGACATGGACACGAAAGTCAATTTGTTCGGGTGGAACGCCACCGATAACGGCTTTATGCTGACGGGCGGCGGCAGCGGCGGCACAAGCCCTTCGGAGGAGAACAAAGTCACGCTCACTCAAGCTCTCAAAGCGGAAGGCATGGAGTACAATACCGAGCTTCTCAAAGAGTTCGACAAAGTGAGTTCGCAGGACGCCGACAACAACAGTTCGGCGCAGGCGCACATGCTTTACAATCCCGCCGCGTCGTTCTATACCGACGCGCTCATGGAAAGCGCGTACGATTATTCAAACGTCGCGGTCATAGTGCTTTCGCGGTTCGGTCGCGAGAACGGTGGCGCGGGCGAGCTTGTCAACGTTCGCGACAGCAATTATAAGAACGGCGAAATTCTCGAGCTTACAACCAACGAAAAAGCTATGTTCGCGGCTGTATCGAAAACGTTCGGGCAGAACGGCAAGATAATCGTTCTTCTCAATACCTGCAACAACATGGAACTCGCGTTCCTCGAGGAATACGACGTCGACGCCGCGCTGTATGTCGGAATACCCGGTCAGTCGGGCGCGCTCGCAATTCCACGCGTGCTTCGCGGCAGAGCGAAAGATCTCGTCAAGGAAGAAAACGGCGGCGAGGTCGTGCGTTACGTAACGCCGTCGGGCAAGACTGCGGACATTTATCCGTATTCTTACAATCCCGAGGACGGCAAGAACTACAGCTCGACCTGGGTCAACGCCATTTCCAACGGCGAGTCCATCGTCTACAGCGAAGGCATTTATTACGGATATAAATGGTACGAAACGGCGGACGTCGAAGGCTTCTTCGACGACGCGAAACGCGGCGAAAAAGCAGGCTACGACGCGGTCGTGCAGTTCCCGTTCGGTTACGGGCTTTCGTACACCGAATTCAAGTGGACGATAGAGAAACTCCCCGAAAGCACCGACCTCGTCGAAAAGGGCAAGTACGAACTTCAAGTGCGCGTCGAGAACTTGACAGACGTGCCGGGCAAAGACGTCGTGCAGTTGTACTACACTCCGCCGTACAAGAGCGGCGGCATAGAGAAAGCGGCTATGAACCTGCTCGCTTTCGGTAAGACCGAAACGCTCAAGAAAGGGCAGTCGCAAGTTCTCACGCTGTCGTTCAGCGCGTACGACCTCGCGTCGTTCGACGATTACGACAAGAATAAAAACGACTTTGCGGGATACGAACTCGAAGCGGGCAAGTACACGCTCAAACTTATGAGCGACTCGCACAACGCGCACGAATGTTTCGATGCGAGCGGTAACAAGACCGATAGCACCGTCGAACTCGACTGCGCCGAAACGATCAAGTACGCGAAAGACCCCGTGACGGGCGAAACGGTCACGACGCGGTTCACGGGTGCCACAGCTTACGGCAATACGCCTATCGACGGCACCACCGCCAATTCCAATATCAAGTATCTCTCGCGCGAGGGACGCTTTGCGAACTTCTCGAGTATTCAAAAGTACAACGCTACGGCGGCGGGCAACACCACCAACGACGTGTACGGCAATGAGGACGTGTCTAAAATCGCGTACGGCGTCGATGCGGGCAAGTACCTTGTCACCGACAGCAACGGCAATAAAGTGCCGCTTTCGGTGCTCGAAGGCAGCGGGTCGGGCGGTATCGAACTCGAATACAACATAGACCTCATGCTCGATCTTGCCGATTACGAAAGCAAGACTTGGGACGAGTTCCTCAATCAGATGACGCAAAAGGAGATCCTCGACCTCATCGGTATGGGCGGATTCCAAACGATAGCCGTCGCGTCGATAGGCAAGCCGCGCTGCGAGGACCTCGACGGTCCCGCGGGCTTCAGTCCCAACAGCGTTACGCGTCCCGACGCTTCGTCCGACTGGACGGCATTCCCGTCCGAAGCTCTCATCGGCTGCTCGTGGAGCCAAAGACTGCTCTACAACATGGGCAGAGCGCAGGGCGCGATCGCGAGCGCGACCGGTCTTAACGGCTGGTACGGTCCGGGCGTCAACCTGCACCGCAGCCCGTACAATTCGCGTAACTTCGAATACTACAGCGAGGACGGCTTGCTCTCGGGCAAGCTCGCCGCCGAAGTAATTCGCGGCGCGAAGCAGGCGAATACTTACTGCTACATCAAGCACTTCGCCGCGAGCGAAGCGGGTCAGAACCCCGGCAACTGGTATACTTGGCTCACCGAACAGAACCTGCGCGAGAACTATCTCCGCCCGTTCGAGATCGCAGTCAAAGAGGGCGGCTCGAACGCGATCATGTCGGCGTTCAACCGTCTGGGCAAAGATTGGATAGGCAGAAACGCCGCGCTCTCGATCGACGTGCTTCGCGGCGAGTGGAAGTTCCGCGGCTCGATGATCACCGACTGGTATAACGCCGACTTCATGGATTACCGCGCGGGCGTGCTCGCAGGCAACGACCTGTGGCTGGACGGCACGTCGCAAAAACCCGCGAGCGGATTGAACCTCGACAACGCGTCGGATAAGTTCGCTTCGCGCAGAGCGGTCAAGAACATTCTCTATACGTATATCGACACTTATGTCGCCGCGTACGATTACGCCGAAAACGGCGACCCGAACGACCCGTACAAAGTCAAGATCGACAGCGTCAATATCAATGCCGCGCCGTTCTCCGGACTCTTTGTCGCGCTGTGGGTAGTGATCGACGTGCTTATCGTCGGCGGCATGGCTGTTTGCGTCGTGTTCTTCGTGCTCGCGCTCATGAAACAGCTCAAGTCGGGAAATGGCGCAAAGACGGTGCCCGCGACGGGCGAGTCCGCGCCTGTGACGGACGATACGACGCCTGCGGCAGACGAGCCTGCGCCTGCGACGGACGAATCCGCGCCGCCGAGCGAAGAATAACGAGCAATAACAAATCTTAATATCACAACACAAAATTCCCCTGTAAAACGACTGTTTTGCGGGGGAATTTGTTAATTTCCGACCTTTAATTTGCAAAATATTGTTGATTTTATCGGTATTCTTTGATATACTAATAGTGTTTTAGGTCACATGCAGACAGGAGAAATACTCATGAATAAAGATTACGAATTTATCGAGGACGAGTACGAAGAAGGTATTACGTTCAAAAAGGTGGCGCACTTCTTCAAAAAAGGGTGGTTGCGCGCGATAGTGTACGTGGTAATATGCCTGCTCGTCGCGCTCGTGGTGGCGTTGCCGATACGCACGTTTTATCGTTCGGAGCCTGTCGCGCAAACGACGATCGAGTTTGTTTACGACGGGATAGAGCAAGGTCTTGCGCCCGACGGCTCGATACTTTCCACCGATAATATAATAACTTCGACTGTGCTCGCGGACGCGGTAGACCGCGCCGAGCTCGGCGAAAAGATAAACAACGTTTCGACGCTTCGCAGCAACATGCGGGTAGAGGCGGTGGAAACGGAGGAGTACGCTTCGCTCGTCGAGGCTGCCGCTAACGGCGACGCGAACGCCATAGCGACGCTTCGCACGTACGTCATGCACCCGACGAGTTTCAATATCGTTATTTCAAATCCCGCCGCGCTCGGATTGACAGATTCGGAAGCGAAAAAACTGCTTTCCTGCATAGTCAACAGCTATTATGCCGATTTTCTCAAGCGGTATACCGTGCAGGAAATGTTCTCGCAGGACGTTTTCGCGCTGTCGTCCGACTCGAATATCGAGTTCGTAAACATTCTCGATATTTACGAAACCGCGCTTAAGGATATTCGCGCGTCTATACAGAAATTCGCGGACTCCGATCCCGATTTCGTTTCGCGTGTAAGCAGTAAGTCGTTCGTGACGCTCGTAAGCGACTTGATACTTCTCGAAAGCAAGTGCGAGCAGATCGACGGCTATGTTTCCACCAATAACATCTGGGCGGACAAGAGCGTCGCTTACGACGCGCTCAAAGTGCAACAGGAAGAAATCGGCAACCGCATCGCGTCGCTCAAGGAATACGTGGCGTCGCTCAACAAACAGATAGAACTCATCAATCAGGAATATCAGATCGTAGCCGACGGCGACAAACAGCAGATCATAGTCGGCAAGTATCCGCCCGTTTACGAAGAATGTCATCGCAAGCTCGACGAGGCGAACCGTCAAATACACGATTACGACGTCAGGCTCAAGAACGTCGAAATGCGCATAGCGAAGATCGACCCCGACAAAGTCGGCGAAAACATTACGCCCACGCCGTCGACGCTCGTGGAAGCGGCGCGCAAAAGATTCGCGGCTTTCGAGAAAGAAGCGTCGGAAACGGTCGCGCAGGCTAACACCACGATCGCCGATTATTACACGACGCAGTACGTCGCTTCGTCGGTGCGGCAGATCCGTCAGCCGATCGTGACGCGTATCGGACTCGATTTCAGCATGGTAGTCGTGTTCCTTGCCGCCGGTGCGTTCGGGTTTATCGTTTCGCTCATCGTCACGGCGATAAAGATCTCCTACGCGAATGTCGCGCGTAAAAAGAAAGCCGCTCGCGACGGCGATGCGGCGGCGGTAGCGGAAGCCGCAAACGAAAAAGAGGAAACGGCGGAAGCCAAAACGGAATAGTTCTGTCAATCGGGAAGGAAAAATAATATGTCAAGTACCTGGCTCAAATCGGCGATATTCTACGAAATTTATCCGAACTCTTTTTCGGACATGAACGGGGACGGATACGGGGATTTCGCGGGGATAACCGAAAAGCTCGATTATATCAAGTCGCTCGGCGTGAACGCGCTGTGGCTCAATCCGCATTACGATTCGCCGTTCATGGACGGCGGGTATGACGTGCGCGATTATTTCGCCGTGTCGCCGAGGTTCGGCAGCGAGGCGGACTTCGACGAGCTTATAGCGGCGGCGCATGCCCGCGGCATCAAGGTAATACTCGACCTCGTGCCCGGTCATACTTCCGAACAGAACGCCGACTTTTTGAAAAGCGCGGAGGCTGTTCGCAACGAGCTTTCGGACAGGTTTATTTGGACGAACGGCGAGTGGGAATTCCCGCAGGGCTTTCGTGCGATCTCGGGACGGCACGACCGTAAAGGCAATTATATAGTCAATTTCTTTTCCACTCAGCCCGCGCTCAATTACGGGTTTAACCGTATCGACGAGCCGAGCTGGCAAATGCCGTATACGTCCGACGCGGCAATGGCGACGCGCGAATGGCTCAAGAGCGTTATGCGGTTCTGGCTCGACCGCGGCGCGGACGGATTCAGAGTGGACATGGCGGGGTCGCTCGTAAAGAACGACGGCGCGGATAACGAAAAACCCGCGACGAGCGAGATATGGCGGGATATTCGCGCAATGCTCGATAAAGAGTATCCCGATACCGTGCTCGTATCCGAGTGGTCGGACCCGCAGGCGATACGCGCTGGGTTCGACGCCGATTTCATGCTCGATCATCACGGCAATCCGTACAACCTGCTCGTGCGCGCGGAGGAGCGGGAAGGCTGCTACAGCTATTTCGACATTGCGGGGCGCGGCGACGGCAAGGCGTTTGCCGACGGGTTCTCCGCTTGGTACGGCGAAGTAAAAGCGGCGGGCGGATATATCGGGCTTTTGTCGTGCAACCACGATACGCCGCGGCTCGCACCGCAGTACACCGCCGAACAGCTTAAGCTCGTTTACGCGACGCTATTTACTCTGCCCGGCGTGCCGTTTTTATACTACGGCGACGAGATAGGCATGAGATACATAAAAGACCTGCCGAGCGTGGAGTGCGGGTTCGCGAGGACGGGTTCGCGCACGCCCATGCAGTGGAGCGTCGAACGCAACGCGGGATTTTCGACGGCGGAACAAACGTTTTTGCCGACGTTCGCCGACAAGCAAACGAACGTCGCGGCGCAGACGAAAGATAAAAAATCTCTGCTTAATTTTATCCGATCGCTTTTCGAGTTTCGCAAAACCCGCAAAGAGTTTGCGGGCGGCGACTTCGAGTTTTTGTACGCGGACGGCAGTAAGCCGCTCGTTTACCGCCGCGGCGAGCTTATTATCGTCGTCAACCCGACGAAATCCAAATGCACCGTGCCCGTCACCGTGCCGCCCAAGTTCAAACCGATTTTTTCGGCGGGCAAAGAGGCGAAAGCGCAAAAGACGAGTATCGCCGTGCAACCGCTGTCGTTTACCGTTTTCGGCGGCAAGTAGAGCGGGATAGTGTTTGAGGTATTAAGCGGACGTTCGTTGCGTCCGCTTTTCTCGTGCGATCTTGCTTAAACGCGAGCAGACCGAGGCGGTTGTCGCGCGGCGGATATTCGATTGACTTTTTCGGAAGAAATTGTTACAATATCGGTGAGGTGAAATGACATGACTAAAAAGATCAAGGATTACGAGTATAAGCGCGCGGACATAGACGCCGCAAAGAGTTATTTGCAAGACTGCATAGCGCGTGCGAAAAATGCCGCGAGCGGGAAAGAGCTTGCCGCGCTCCGCGACGAAGCGAACGGGTATTTCGCGAAGCTCAACACCGATATAGGGCTTGCCATGATACGCCACACCCTCGACGTGCGCGATAAGTTCTACGCCGCCGAGCAGGATTATTACGACGAAACGCTGCCTTCGCTCTCCGCGCTCTCTACCGAGTTCAACCGCGCGATAGTTTCGTCGCCGAAATTCGGCGAGCTGAAAACGCTTATAAATCCGCTTATAGTGCGCGGAATGGAAGCGTCGCTCAAAGTTATGGACGAGCGCATCGTCGCCGACAGCATAGAGGAGAACAAGCTCGTGACCGAGTACGACAAGCTCCTCGCCGAACAAAAATATCCGTGGCGCGGAAAAACGGTCACGCTGTCCGAAATGCACGGATTTTGCAAAGACCCCGACCGCAAAGTGCGCAAAGAGGCGTTTGCGGTTATCGGCAAAACGCTCGCCGCGGTACAGGATAAACTCGATGATATTTACGACCGCATGGTAAAGGTGCGTACCGCCATGGCGAAGAAAATGGGGTTCGAGAACTTCGTCGAAATGGGCGATCTTCGTATCGGGCATATCGGATACGGGCGCAAGGAAATAGAGGTTTTCCGCAATTCCGTGCTCCGCGACGTCGTTCCGACGCTCGCGCGGTTGAAGGGCGAACTCGCGGCGCGGCTCGGCATCGACAAAGTGCATATTTACGACAACGATATTTATATCGCGGGCGGCAACATAGACCCCGTCGGCAGTGCCGAGGACCTTTTCGACGCGGCACAGCGAATGTACGACGACATGCACCCCGCGCTCGGCAGGTTTTTCCGCGAGATGTGCGATGCGGAAGCGATCGACTATGTGGCGCGTGAGGGCAAGAGCGGCGGCGGGTATGCCGAAATGCTGTTCGCGTACGGTCAGCCGTTTATCTTCGCCAATTTCAACGGCATGATGGACGACGTGGGCGTGCTCACTCATGAGTTCGGACACGCGTATGCGTTCAAGCGCGCGGCGGCGAACAATATCGACCTCGATCTTTTCGTCGGCGGCATGGAAACGGCGGAAACACATTCCATGAGCATGGAAGCGTTGTGCAATAAATACAATTCGTATTTCTACGGCGAGCGCGATACCGAAGCCACCTATCAGCAGATCTTCGACGCGTTCAATTTCCTCGCGTACGGCGTTATCGTCGATTACTTCCAACAGCTTGTGTACGAAAATCCCGACATGACGCCCAAAGCGCGGCGGGAGCTGTGGATGAAACTCGAACGCGAATTCCGTCTGTACGTCGATATGAGCGACGTGCCGTTCATATGCGACGGCGGGCGGTGGCAGTACCAAAAGCACATTTACGAATCGCCGTTCTATTATATCGACTACTGTCTTTCCACCTGTCTTGCATTGCAGTTCGGCGAGCTTGCCGCGACGGATTTTTCCGACTCGCTCGACAGGTACATGACGCTCGTCGAGTCGGGCGGGACCAAAGACATAAACGCGCTCGCGCACGAAGCGGGACTGTTCGGCCCGTTCGACGTCGGCGCGCTCAAAACGCTGTGCGACAAGATCGCGGCGCATATAGAGGAGCTTGGCGACAAACTATGAAACTGCTCGTAAATACCGTAACCGTGGACGAGGGCGCGTTTTTGAATATGCCTATCGTCGATACGTCGCTCGCGCTCTGCGTTATGAATATCGCAGATTTCGACGCGGTAAAATCCAAACTGCTCAAGCTGTACGGCGACGTCGCCGTGCAGACAGAAAGCGGCGAAAGCACGATCTCCGAGCTTTCGGGCGCGAAAGAGATTTTCGTCGCGGCGCAGACCGACTTTGCCAAGCGGCGGTATAACGCCGCCGACGCGCTTCGCGTGATCGCGCGGCTCACTCTGCCCGAGGGCGGTTGTCCGTGGGACAGGGCGCAGACGCACGACAGCATACGCATCAACATGATAGAAGAAGCGTACGAAGCGGTGGACGCCATAAACAAGCGCGACGTGCCGAATATGCGCGAGGAATTCGGCGATGTGTTTTTGCAGTCCATTCTGCAATCGGACATAGCCAAGCGTGCGGGAGAATTCGACTTCGACGACGTGTGCGACGAGCTTTGCAAGAAACTCATAAGTCGGCATACGTTCATATTCGGCGACGACAGCGCGGGAAACCCCGACGAGGCTCTTAACCTGTGGGAAAAGGCGAAAGCGACGGAGAAGAATTACGACAGTGCGAAAACTCAACTTCAAAAACTTCCCGAAACTTTCCCCGCGCTTTTGTACTGTCAAAAGACGATAAAGAAAATGGGCAAGGCGGGCGTAAAGTACGACGCCGACAAAGAACTCGCCGCGGCACTCGAAGCGGGCGATTACGTATCCGCCGTTTGCGCCTGCGTCGCGAAACTTCTCGAGGTCGGCGCGGACGCCGAAGTGGAAGTGTGCAAGAAAGTAAAAAGCATGATAGACGATCTGTAATTCACGCATGGTAATAAACGGTCATGAAATAAATACCGTGCTCGCGCCTATGGCGGGGTATACCGATATTGCGTTCCGCGAGCTGTGCAAGCGGCGCGGCGCGGGTCTTACCGTGAGCGAAATGGTATCGGTGCGAGGGCTTGTCCACGGCAATAAAGCGACGCGGGAGCTTATGAAAAAAGCCGATTGCGAAATGCCGTTCGCCGTACAGCTTTTCGGCAACGATCCGCACGATTACGAAAAAGTCGCGGCGAATATAGATGCCGATATAATAGACGTCAATATGGGCTGTCCCATGCCCAAAATAGTCAAGAACGGCGACGGGTCGGCACTGCTTAACGATCCCGCGCGCGCGGGCGACATAGTGCGGGCGATAAAGTCGGTTACCGATAAACCGGTGACAGTCAAAACGCGGCTCGGGTTCCGTATCGGCGAGAACGGCGTAGCCGCGCTCGTTCGCGAAGTGGCGGCGGCGGGAGCTTCCGCCGTTGCGATACACGGCAGGTACGCCGAACAGCGGTATGCGGGAGAAGCCGATCATACCGAGATCGAACGCATAGCCGAAAGCACCGATATTCCCGTCATAGTCAACGGCGACATAAAATCGGCGAAAGTTTTTCCGCCGTTCGCGGCGGTCATGATAGGGCGTGCCGCGTTGTCCAACCCCGCGATTTTCTCGGGCGGGGAATCGGAGCCGTTCGCCACGGCGCGCGAACATATGGAATTGCTCGAGAAATACTTCGACGGGCGATATGCGGTATTGCAGGCGCGGAAGTTTTTCGTGCACTATTTCAAGGGCGTTCGCGGCGGCAAGGAACTTCGCGACGCGGTAAATCGCGCAAGCTCGGTCGCCGAAGTGTACCGTGCGCTCGACGCGGCTCGCGGCGCGAAATGATCGGAAGGTATTGACAACCGCGCCGTATAGGTATATAATCTATTCTGTAATAACATCTATAGGAGAAAAATATGTCAAATACAAACATCATCAAAGCTACAATGAAGTTCAAGGACGGCAACGTCATCAATCTCGATTTGTACCCCGATCTCGCGCCGATCTCGGTGGCGAATTTCGTCAAGCTCGCAAAAGCGGGCTTCTATGACGGATTGTGTTTTCATCGCGTCATCGACGGGTTCATGATTCAGGGCGGCGGGTTCGTTTTCGACGAAAATCGCGGACTTATACAAAAACATTCGGACACCATCAAGGGCGAGTTCCGCAGCAACGGCATAGACAATCCGATCAAGCACGTGCCCGGCGTCATCTCCATGGCGCGCACGATGGTTAAGGACAGCGCGTCGAGCCAGTTCTTTATCTGCGTCGCCGCCGCGCCTCATCTCGACGGCGAGTACGCCGCGTTCGGGAAATGCTCGGACGAGCAAAGCATCAAAACCGCCGTCGCGTACGGCAAAGCGAAAACGGGCAGGTGGCAGAGCTTTTCGGACGTGCCGTTCAATCCCATCGTCATAGAAAGCGTGACGATACAAGACTGACTGTCGGAATGAAAGCCAAGCAGTACATACTTTCGCTCGATCAGGGCACGACGAGTTCGCGTGCGATAGTGTTCGATAAAAAATGCGCCGCGGTATCCGTCGCTCAAGCGGAATACGCGCAGATCTATCCGCGCGACGGATGGGTGGAACACGACCCGCGCGAGATATATTCGTCGGTCGCCGCCGTCGCGTCCGAGGCTCTCGCGCGTTGCGGGATCAATCGCAGCGAGCTTGCCGCGGTCGGCATAACCAATCAGCGCGAAACGACCGTCGTTTGGAACAAGACGACGGGCGTGCCCGTTTACAATGCGATAGTGTGGCAGTGCCGCCGCACCGCCGAGGCGTGCGACGCTTTGAAAGCGACGGGTTATGCGGATATGATCTTCGCGAAAACGGGTTTGCCCGTCGACGCGTATTTCTCGGCAACCAAACTCGCTTGGATACTTAATAACGCGGACGGCGCGCGCGAAGCCGCCGAGCGCGGCGAATTGCTTTTCGGTACTGTAGATACGTATTTGATGTGGAAGCTGTCGGCGGGCGAGATCTTCGCGACCGATTATACTAACGCGTCGCGCACCATGCTGTTCAATATCCACACTCTCGAATGGGACGACGAGCTGCTCGAACTTTTCGGTGTGCCGAAGTGCATGCTGCCGAAGGTGCAGCCGTCGGGCAGTATTTTCGGGTATACCGATCCCGAAGTGTTCGGGGCGAGAGTTCCGATCGCGGGCGTTGCGGGGGATCAGCAGGCGGCACTTTTCGGGCAGAAATGTTTTTCGCGCGGCATGTCCAAAAGCACGTTCGGTACGGGCTGTTTCCTGCTCATGAATACGGGCGACAAGGCGGTCGCGAGCAAATACGGGCTTATAACGACGCTCGCGGCGGGTTGCGACGGTAAACCGCAGTACGCGCTCGAAGGCAGCGTGTTCGTCGGCGGCGCGGTCGTGCAATGGTTGCGCGACAGCCTGCGCGTTATTCGCACCGCGGCGGAGTCGGAAGAATACGCGAAGAAAGTGGACGACACTCTCGGCGTTTACATAGTGCCCGCGTTTGTCGGGCTGGGCGCGCCGTATTGGAATCAGTATTCGCGCGGAACGATAAGCGGCATTACCCGCGGCACGACGCGCGAGCATATTATCCGCGCCGCGCTCGAAAGCATAGCCTATCAGGTCGCGGACGTTCTCGCCGCCATGGAAAAGGATTGCGGCGAAAAGGTGGGACGGCTCGCAGTGGACGGCGGTGCGTCGGCGAACGGTTTTCTCGTGCAGTTCATGTCCGACATATCGGGGCGCGAGGTCGTCCGTCCCGCAGTCGTCGAAACGACCGCGCTCGGCGCGGCGTACCTTGCGGGGCTTGCCGTCGGGCTGTTCGATATTTCCACGCTCGAAAAAATGCCGTCGTCCGAAACGGTATTCGTGCCGACAATGAGCGTTTCTCGCCGCGAAGAATTGCTCGCGGGGTGGCACGACGCCATTAAACGCGCACTGTAAAATTACCTGCGGCGGGCACTCTTTTTCACGTCGTCGAAGTATTTGATTATCCTCCCGAGCGTTTCGGCGGGGATAATTTTTTTGAGCAAACCGTAAGTGTCTACGCGCGGCGCGCGTGCCGACTGCGTTGCGAATTCGGTGAACAGTTTGCTCATCATCGCGTTGTCGGGGTGGTTTGCGAGTTTCAACAGCATTTGTTCTTTTTCGCCGAGCTGACCTTTGAACAGCAACGGCAGCATTTGATTGATGTCCATTTCGCTCCTTCGCACACTTTTGCGCGTGTGCCGCATATAATAGCTTGATATTATATATTCGAGGTGTGCATGAAAAGTATTCGGGATTTTTCGGAAAAAAAAGAAGAACCGACGTCTGTCGTTCCGACCTCGTCGGACAAATACGCCGGCATGGATAAAAACGAACTCATGAACGAGCTTACCGCGTCGGTGGCGGCAGCCAAAGCGGACGGATCGTTTTCCGCCGCCACGCTCGACGAATTCGTCGCGTTCGTGTCGCCGAGCCTCGACGAGCAGTCGAGAAAGCGGCTCGAAGAACTCGTCGCCGTCATAAAAAGTCAAGCGTGACCGCGACCGCGCGGCTTGTCGCGATAGCGATGCGATGAGCTAAAGCGGTTGCGCGGATATCGCATACAGGCATTTGACTCCGCCGTCGGTTGTATCGACAACGGGGTCATTTCGCGATTTCGCGCACAGACTTTACGAAGAATTCCACGTCGCTTTCGGGCGTGTCGTACGAGAGCGACGCGCGTACCGCGCCTGTGGAGAGAGTGCCGAGATATTGATGACACAGCGGCGCGCAGTGCAGTCCGCAACGCGTTGCTATATCGTACTGTTCGGCGAGAATGTCGCACGTCGCCGACGAGTTCATGCCTTCGATATTGAACGAAACGAGATTGGGAAGAACTCCGTGCTTGCCGTAAACGGTGACGCGGGGGATCTTCATAAGCTCGGCGCGCATGTATTCGCCGCAGGCGGCGAGGCGGCGGAATGTGCGGTTGCTCAAGTTTTTGTGTTCGGTGACGGCGGCGATCAGCGCGTGGATATTATGCACGGGCAGAGTTCCGCACTCGAAGCCTTCGGGAATGTCTTGGGGCTGGTCGAGCGTGTGTGACGAAGTGCCTGTGCCGCCGAACCGATAGGGATTGAGCGGCGGAGTGCCGTTTACGCACAGACAGCCAATTCCCTGCGTGCCGTGCAATCCTTTATGCGGCGAGAAGCATAGATAATTGCAGTGTATTGCGTGCATGTCGACGTCGAGATACCCGACGGACTGCGCGCCGTCTACGAGGAAAAGCAGTCCGTGCCGCCGCGCCACGCCGCCTATGCGCGTGACGGGTGCCACCGCGCCCGTCACGTTGGAAACGTGGTTTACGACTACCATGTACGTATTCGGACGGATCGCGCGTTCTATATCCGCGGGGTCGATAATTCCGTTTCTGTCCGGCGCGACGGCGGTAAATTCCACGCCCATGCGCTTGTTGAGTTCGCGGAGAGGGCGGAGCACGCTGTTGTGTTCGTATACCGTCGTCACTACGTGCCCGCGCGGTTTTGCGGTGCCGAACAGCACGGTGTTGAGCGCGTCGGTGCAGTTGAGCGTGAATATGACCTCGTCGCAACCGACGAGCGAGCACACCGCCTTGCGCGCGCGGTACACTATGTTCGCCGCTTTTACGGCGAGCGGATGACTGCCGCGCCCCGCGTTCGCCGAGAGATTTTCGAGCGCGTATTTGCAGGCGCGAATGACGCGTTCGGGTTTGTGCAATGTCGTTGCGGCGTTGTCCAAGTAAATCATGTCGCTTTTCACTCCGAAAAGAAAGTTCGATGCCTCGCGGCTTTTTGCTTACCGCGGGATCCGCGAGCGTCGCGCGACGCTCGAAGCGGCTGGGTATGCGCATTTTGGTATCTCGCGAAAATGCCGTTGACGGCAAGCATTTTCGCTTCTTCAATCATATAACGGAATATACCGCCTGCCCGAACGGCGGGCTTTGGCGGCATAAGCCGTTACTAATAAATGCGAATTTTGACGGTTTAGAACAAAAAAGAGGAAAAAACGATGGAATACATTTTTTCGTTCGGATCGAGAAACAGCGCGTTTCGGTTCGCCGACGCGGTTGCCGCCGCGGGCGGCAAAACGCGAATGGTGAACGCGCCTATACGCACGGGGTCGGGCTGTTCGCTCGCCGTCGCGTGCGCGGACTACTCGCTTTGCCGCGACGTTCTCGGACGCGGGCACTACGCATACCTGCGCACGGTGTATTCGTTCGACGGGAGGGACTATACGCAAATTTTCGATATTAACCCGAACAACGCATATGACGCGTGATGCGGGCTGCGTGCGGCGCGGCGACCGGTCATGCAGGAGGGTCTACACTCCCGTCATTGCCTTGCCGCCTGTTACCCGCCTGCCACGTCATCTGCGCTGCCGTGCTCTTGATATTTATAACTAATAGATTGATTTGTGTTTACTTTTTTTTCGGAGTGTGGTACAATATCCGTATGGGACTTGTGGATACACTCAAAACAACATATCCCGAAGCGACTTGCGAGCTTGTTTACGGCAGCGATTTCGAACTGCTCATTGCCGTTATTTTGAGCGCGCAGTGCACGGACAAGCGTGTCAATGCGGTTACCGAAGAATTGTTCCGCGTCGCGAACACGCCCGAAGCGTTTTGCGCCATGCCGCTCGAAGAACTCGAGGACCGTATTCGCAGTTGCGGACTGTATAAGAACAAAGCTGCGAATATCAAGCGTTGTTGCGAAATGCTCGTCGAAAAATTCGGCGGCGACGTGCCTCGTACGATGAGCGAGCTGATAACGCTTCCCGGCGTCGGGCGAAAGACCGCTAACGTCATGCTGTCCGTCGCGTTCGACGTTCCCGCGATCGCGGTCGATACCCATGTTTTTCGCGTCGCGCACAGGCTGGGACTGTCGGTCGGGAATACGCCCGACGAGGTGGAACGCGATCTTTGCGCGGCGTTCGATCCGCGAGATTATCGCGACGTGCATTTTTTGTTTATACGTCACGGCAGGGATTGCTGTCACGCGCGAAAACCGGACTGCGAAAACTGTTCGGTGGGAGAATTTTGCGCCGACTTGCAGGCGCGTAGCCGCAATGCGGCGATCCGAAAATAGTTAGGTAGTTGTTATATGTTTACCGACAGAGCGAAAATTTATATAAAAGCGGGCGACGGCGGTGATGGCTGTACGTCGTTCTATACCGAGAAATACGTGCCGAACGGCGGTCCCGACGGCGGCGACGGCGGCAACGGCGGCAGCGTCGTTTTTGCGGTCAACCCTCAATCCGCGTCGCTTTCGGAGTTCAGATTCGGCAAGCATTACCGTGCCGAAAACGGCGGCAACGGCGCGGGCAAAAACCGTCACGGCAAATCGGGCGCGGACCTCGTGCTCAAAGTGCCGCGCGGTACCGTCGTGCGCGACGCCGAGAGCGGCGGCATAATCGCCGATATGTATTACGAAACCGATCGCGTGGAAGTGCTCCGCGGCGGTATCGGCGGCAAGGGCAACGCGAGGTTCAAGTCGTCGCGGCGTCAGGCTCCCGGGTTCAGTCAGAAAGGCGAGCCGACAAAAGAACGGGCGGTGATACTCGAACTCAAGACGATCGCCGACGTGGGGCTTGTGGGGCTTCCAAACGCGGGCAAGTCCACATTGCTTTCGGTGCTCACGCGTGCAAACCCCAAGATCGCGAGCTATCCGTTCACCACGCTTTCGCCCAATCTCGGCGTGTGTTATACGGACACCGATTCGTTCACCGTCGCCGACATTCCCGGGCTTATAGAAGGCGCGGCGGACGGCGCGGGACTCGGACACCATTTCTTGCGGCATATCGACCGCACGCGGCTTATAGTCCACGTCGTCGATATAGCGACGGACGGCGACGCCGTTTCCGATTACAACGCGGTGAACGCCGAGCTTTTCAAATACAACCCCGAACTTAAAAACGTGCCGCAGCTTATCGCGCTCAACAAGATAGAGTGCGCGGACGCGGAGAAGATCGCGGCATTCCGGAAAGCGGTGAAGGGCGAGATCTACGAGATAAGCGGCGTTGCGCACATGGGCTTGCAACCGCTTACAGCCGCAATCGAGCGGGTGCTTAAAACTCTGCCGCCGCCCGAACCTATCAAGTTCGAGCCGTTCACTTACGAGGAAGCCGATCCCGATTCGTACACTATAGAACGCGACGACGCTGGCGTGTTCGTGCTCGGCGGCGCGCTTATAGAAAAGCTTGCGCGGTCGGTCGTTCTCGACGATCGCGACAGCTTCATGTATTTTCAACGCCGTCTGGATATGAGCGGAGTTACGAAAGCTCTCAAGAAAGCGGGCATCGAGGACGGAGATATCGTCAGAATTTTAGACACCGAATTTACTTACGGAGAATAGTATGGAAAACAAAAAGACCAAGATCGCCGTGTTCGGCGGAAGTTTCGACCCAATCACTTTCGCGCACGTCGACATCGTAAAAAACCTCGAACGAAAGTTCGACGGAGTGATCGTCGTGCCGTCGGGAATTTCTCCGTTCAAGACGGAGGCACTCGGCGTCGCCGACGGCAAGGTGCGGCTCAAGCTGTGCAAGCGAGTTTTCGCGTCCGAAAAGACGACGGTCAACGGCTGCGAAGTGAAGCGCGGCGGGGTAAGCTATTCGTCGGATACGGCGAAGGCACTCGCGAAGAAGATGAAAGACGCTTCGCTTTTTTGGGTGATCGGCAGCGAGGAGGTTGCGAGATTGCACGAGTGGCACGATATAGACGCGCTCAAAACGCTCGTGACGTTCTACGTAGTGCCGCGACCCGGATTCGTGCCCGCCGCCGACGTATTGTCCGCGCTCAAGAAGCGCAAAATCAAAATCAAGTTCGCGCCGTTCACGGGTATCGACTGCTCGTCCACCGAGGTGAAAATCGACCTTGCGTTCGGTAAGCCGAACAAGTATATGCCGAGCGAGGTGTATGCGCACGTGTTAAAGACGGGCGACTTCGATCCGTATGCGCGGTACGCTGACAAACTGTACGAATACCGCAACGATTACAGACGCATCGAGCACAGTTACCGCACCGCGATCCGCGGCGCGGAGCTTGCCAAACTGTACGGCGGAAACGTTACCGACGCCGTTATCGCCTGTATCCTGCACGACGTCGGAAAAGCGGTGACGAAAGAAAAACTCGACGCGGCGGACGATTTTTCGGAGTATCCGCTTCCCACCGCGCACGCGCCGATCGGCGGGCTTATCGTAAAGAAGGAGTTCCCCGAACTCGGCGACGAGATCGCACGCGCGATAACGGTGCACTCGACGGGGGACGAGAAAATGACGTTGCTCGACGAAATAGTGTATCTCGCCGATAAAACGGAGTCGGGCAGGAACTATCCGTCGCTCGAAAAAATGCGGTTCCTTTGCGAGTACGACAGGAATATCGCAATGCGCGAAGCTCTTGCCGAAATAGCGAAACTCGAAAGCTCGGGCGATTGCGTGTTCTCGCGTCGCGCGCTCGAATACTATACCGATAAATGCGGCGGCGCGGTTGTTCCCGAAATGCCCGCGAACGAAAAGTACGCGGTCCCCGCGCAAGCGAAATCGACCGAAAAAGCCGTCGACGTCGCGACCGAAAAACAGCCGCCCGCACCGAAAAACGACAAGAGGAGCGAAAAACGCGAAAACGACGGCGCGTACGCTATAGCGCATGCTGTTGCCGAAGAATTAAGCAAACACAAGGCATACAACATAGATATTATCTCGCTCGAGGGCAAGACGATAATAGCCGATTATTTCGTAATAGCTTCGGCTACCTCGACGACAGCAGTTCGCGCGCTTACCGATTACGTCGAGGACAGGCTTAAAAAGCAGTTCGATATAGACCCCAACAAGCGCGATATGGACAGGGAATGGGTCGCGCTCGATTACGGCGATATAATCGTGCACATATTCACCGACCGCACCCGCGAGTTCTACAATATAGAACGTCTGTGGGCGGACAGCACGGTGAAGAACGTCGAGCGGTACGAGGATTAGTCTTTTGCAATTCGAAGCGGACATAATCAAAGCGTTGCAACACGCGTCGAACGGTTTTACCGACGCGGTGTTCCTCGGCATTTCGCAGTTCGGTACCGAACTGTTGTTCCTCGTCGTCGCGGTAGTGCTGTATTGGTGCATAGACAAACGCTATGCGTACAAGTTTTTCAACGTGTACATTCTCGGCGTCGCCGTCAATAATTTTCTCAAGCTCGGCTTTCGTCGCACCCGTCCGTTCGAGGCGTACCCGCACGAAGTAAAAAGCATAGGCGATCCCGAAACGACGTATTCTTTCCCGTCGGGGCATACCGAAAGCATTGCGTCCGTTTCGACGATGCTCTCGCTCGAGTACGGCAAAAAGCATAAAGTCGTGCCCGTCGTGTGCGGGTGCGTGACGGTGCTCGTCATGGTTTCGCGCATGTTTCTCGGACAGCACTATCTGTCCGACGTGTTTTGCGGGCTTACCGTCGGCGTGTTCTGCGCCATAGCGTTTACCATGGTGCTCGAACTGTTCGGCGACAAAGAGGAATGGTTCGTCGTGCCCGCCGCGGTGCTGTCGGTCGTGTTGATCTCCGTTCTCGCGGGACAGGGTATGCTGTCGAGTCCGAGCGGCGGCGATATACTCAAGGGCGTGGGCGCGTTCGTCGCGTTCGACATAGGCTATTTCGTGGAAAAACGTTGGGTGCGGTACGATGTGAAAGAAAACCGCATATGGTGGAAAATCGCGATAAAACTCGCAATAGGGCTGGGCGTCGCGCTCGGAATACAGCAGGGATTTAAGCTGTTTTTGCCGCAAAACATAACCATGCTGTATTGCTTTTTGCGGTACTTCGTGCTCGCGGCATGGGTGGCGGTCGCCGCGCCCGCTATTTTCAAAGCGGCAAAGATTTAGAGGCGTTATGGAACGATCTGCGAAGAATGTATATCGGATCGCAAGCCCCGAACAAATGGCGGAGCTTGGCGAAAAACTCGGCAAGCGACTTGCGGGCGGCGACGTCGTTCTGCTTACGGGCGAGCTCGGTGCGGGTAAGACCGTGTTTTGCAAAGGCATTGCGCGCGCGCTCGGCATAAAGTCCGCCGTCGTGTCGCCGACTTTTACCATTATGAACGAATACATGGGCAATTCCAAGTTTTGCCATTTCGACGCGTATCGGCTGGAGGATGCGGACGAAGCGTACGGCGCGGGACTTACCGATTTTATCGGCAACGAAAACTGCGTGTGCGCGGTGGAATGGTGGGAGCGTATCCCCGAACTGTTCGAGGGGTGCAACGTGATACACGTCAAGATAGAAAAGACGGGCGATTTTTCGCGCGAGGTGACTTTTTCATGAATTATTTGCTTATAGATACCGCGTGCGGTACGCGTGGCGTAATAGAATACGGCGGTACCGTGCACTACGCGGAGAACACCGTAGGATCGGGGTCGGAAGCACTCATGCCGCTCATCGACGGTCTGCTGAAAAAAGCGGGGATAACTCTTGCCGATCTCGATATTTTGGGCGCGTGCGTCGGACCGGGATCGTTTACGGGATTGCGCATAGGGCTTGCGACGGTAAAGACAGTCTGTTACGCGCTCGGCAAGCGGTGCTTCGCCGTCAACAACCTGCGGCTTTATTCATATAATAATAACGGCGGCAAAACGATCGCGATAGCCGATGCGGGCAATAAAGTTTGCTATATAGCGGCGTACGACGGCGACGAGGAGATATCTCCGCCCGCGTGCGTCACCCTCGACGACGCGAAAGCGTTCGTAGCGGCGCACTCGGATTTCGCGGTGTCTACCGATACGAAGCTCGCTTCGGCGTTCGGCGGCAAAGCGGGTGCGGGCGAACGCGAACTCGTGCTCGCGGCGCACAAGGCGTTCGGGAACGGCATTGACCAAAAAGACTTATTGCCGCTGTACATCAGAAAGGCGCAACCGGAGCGAGGCGCGGGCGATCTATGACGGAGCGCGGTATCGTCATTCGCGACGCGACGGCGGACGACGCGCGGGAAATATTTGCGCTCGAGAAAAGGTATATAGACTGTCCGTGGACGGCGGAGCAGATCGCCGCCGAAACGGTAGCGGACGGGTGTGTGTTTCTCGTCGCGACGGCGGACGGCGGTCCCGTCGGGTACGTATCATGCGAAGTGATAGCGGGCGAGTGCGAGATAGCGAACGTCGCGGTCGCCGAAGAATACAGACGGCGCGGTATCGGCGCAAAACTGTTTGACAGGCTTTTGTCGGAAGCGAAAAAACGGGGCGCGGAAAAAGCGTTCCTGCTCGTTCGCGAGGACAATGCGGCGGCGATCGGGCTTTACCGTAAGCTCGGGTTTACAGTCGTCGGGGAGCGAAAGAATTACTATAATACGAAAAATGCTCTTATTATGAGTAAATCCATGTAGCACAAGTATTTCTTTCGAGGTGATTGCTTTTGAAACTTTCGGCGGGCGGTATCGAACTCGAGTGCGAGCGAAGCGTCGGCGGCGATCCGACGGTGCTGTTCCTGCACGGCTGGGGCGGCGACATAACGTCGTTCGCGGCGGCGGCGGGCGATGCGGCGGCATGGGGAGCTTCTTGCGTGCGCCTCGCGTTCCCGCCCGTCGTGCCGAGCAATTTCGGCATTTACGACTATGCCGCGTGCGTGAAAGAGGCGATAAAAATTCTCGGCTTGCGTCGGCTCGCTATCGTCGGGCACAGCTTCGGCGGACGGGTCGCGCTTCTTCTCGCGGCGGAAGGACTTTGCGAAAAACTCGTGCTCGCGGCGGCGGCGGGAATGAAGCCGCGACCGAGCATAAAGCGTGCGATAAAGATCGCGCGGTACAAATCGGCGAAAAAACACGGCAAACCCCTTGACGGATTCGGTTCCGTCGATTATAATAATCTCGGGGACGGAATGCGCGAGGTGTTCGTGCGCGTCGTGAACACTCATCTCGAAAAGGTCTTGCCGTACGTGACATGCCCGACGCTGTTGTATTGGGGCAGGTCCGACCGCGATACTCCGCCGTATATGGCGAAGCGGCTATGCCGCGGTATTGCGGGAAGTCGGCTCGTTCTGACCGACGGAGGGCACTTTGCGTATCTGCAAAACCGCTTCGGGTTCGCCGAAGAACTGAAAAAATTTGTTTTGGATTGAATTATGGAAGAATACTACCTGTCTGTAATACTTACCGCGGTCGCGGCGGCACTCACTTGCTTTACCGCACTGCCGATGCTGAAGATAATACAGCTGTCGGGCTATCGCGCCCGCGGCGTCGTCGCGTGGTGGAAAGACTCGGCGTGCGACGTGCTCGTAAGATACGCCGCGCTCACCGTGTTTGCGTTTATCACGGTCATTATTTATGTCGGCTGTTTCGGCAGTTTCGCGTACGCGCGGTATGCGGCGACCGCGCTCTACTCGGTGCTTGCGATCGTGTTTATAGCGAGCGCGGGAAAGAGCGGTGCGAACGGAGTGAAGTTCACGGGACGCGCGGTGCGGCTTTTCATAGTCAACGCCGTGCTGACTCTCGGCTTGGGTGTTCTCGTCGCTTGGGCGAACTATTATTCAACGTATTGTCAAACGCTTGTCGCGGGGCTTGCCATACTCGCGCCGTTCGTCGCCGTTGCCGCAAACGCCGTCACGTGCCCGTTTGAAAAGCTCAATAATCTGCGGTACGTAAAACGCGCGAAGAAAAAGCTCGCGGAGAAAGGTCCGATCGTGATAGGCATTACGGGCAGTTTCGGAAAGACCACCGCCAAAAACATGCTTGCGGCAATGCTCGGCGGGAAGTACGGCGTGCTCGCGACGCCCGGCAGTTACAACACGCCCATGGGCATTTGCAAAACGATAAACGACAAGCTCGGCGACGAAGAAGTTTTCATCGCCGAAATGGGCGCGAGATATAAAGGCGACATAAAAGAGCTTTGCGATATAGTATCGCCGAAGTACGGCATGATCACCGCGATAGGCGATATGCATATCCGTACTCTCAAAAACCGCGCGGGTGTCGCCGATACCAAGTACGAACTCGGCGCGGCGTTGCCGAACGACGGACTTCTCGTTCTCAACGGTTACAATCCCGATTGCGCCGCGCTTGCCTCCCGCGACAGTCGTTGCGAAAAGCGCGTGACGGGGAATAGCCGTGCAGCTTTCCGCGACGTGAAGCTCGGAGCGGACGGTACGCGGTTCGTGCTCGCGTTGGACGGGAACGACGTCGAAATAACCGCGAGCATGCTCGGCGGGCATATAGCGGAGCTTGCCTGCGCGTGTGCCGAGATCGCGCTCGAACTCGGTGTGAGCGCGCAAGACATAGCGGCGGCGATCCGCACCATGCAGCCCGTGCCGCACAGGCTCGAGCTTGTTCCCACCGAGGGCAGTCGCGTGGTCATCGACGACGGATATAATTCCAACCCCGTCGGAGCAAAAAACGCGCTCGACGTGCTCGCATGCTTCGAGGGGAAAAAGGTGATAATCACGCCGGGGTTCGTCGAACTCGGCGGTATAGAAAAACAGTGCAATGCGGAGCTTGGCAGACAAATCGCCGATGTGTGCGATTATGCGTTTCTCGTGGGCGCGAAAAGCGGCGACATTAAAAAAGGCGCGGTAAAAGCGGACATGAACGAAGATCGCATATACGAGTGCAAGACGCGCGACGAGGCGGTTGCCGTCATGAACGAAAATATTGCGGACGGCGATCTCGTCATACTTTTCGAGAACGACGTGCCCGTTGTCGGCTGAAGCGAGTATTACCGAGGAAAACATCGAGATGAAAAGAACTGTTCTCATAACGGGCGGCGCGCGCGGAATAGGCAGGCAGATGGCTGTCGATTTCGGTGCGGCGGGCTATAACGTGATCGTCAATTACAACAAGTCCGAGCGCGAGGCAATGGAACTCGTAAACGAGCTTAACGCCCGCGAGATAGCCTGTCAGGCGATCAAGGCGGACGTGTCCGACGCAAAACAAGTGGAAAACATGGTAAAACAGGTCGCGTTCGGGCATGTGGATACCCTTATAAACAATGCGGGCATCGCGCATATCGGGCTTATGCAAAACGACAGCGAGAGCGATTTCGACAGAGTGATAGCCGTCGATCTTAAAGGTGTGTGGCTCGTTACACGTGCGTTTTTGCCCGGCATGATTTCGGGCGGGTTCGGTCGGATAATAAATATAAGCTCGTTCTGGGCGGAACGCGGCTCGAGCACCGAAACGGCGTATTCCGCCGCCAAAGCGGGGGTCAACGGACTCACGAAAGCACTCTCGCGCGAAGTGGGCGAGTATGTGACCGTCAATGCCATCGTCGCGGGACTCATCGCGACCGAAATGAACGACCCCGTGCCGCCCGACGCGCTTATCCGCATAGTGGACAATACCCCCGTGCGGCGCATAGGCAGACCGGAGGACATAAGTCACGCCGCGCTCTTTCTCGCCGACGAGAGATCGTCGTTCGTCAACGGCGCGCTGTTGCACGTAGACGGCGGATATTGAACAATTAACAATTAATAATTAATAATTAACAATTAAAGAATAACAATTAAAAATTACGCATAAAAACATTCGCTCGAGCGAATGTTTTTATTGTTTAATTCGACATCAATTATTAATTTGTAATTTATAATTATTAATTAGCTTTGCGACGTGTCGCAGGTGTTGTCGTCGGGGTCTATCATCTGATAGTCCGTGTTCGTGGGGCGCGAGCGTTTGCTTGCGGGTTTTTGCGCGGAGTTCGTCGTGCGCGCTTTCCTTTTGCAACTTCCGTTGTTTTTCGTGCCGCGCGGGAATACCTCTTTTTCGATCACTTCTTCGGCGGCAAGCTCCGATTTCGCGCCGCGGCGAAGGTGTTTTTCGGCGGCGGTTTTCGTTTTGCGGATCGCCGACTTGATTTTATCTTTTATGCTCATAATACTTTACCTCCGGTTATATGCATAGTATGCGTAATATCATAGACGGATATACCGACTTTTTCTTTGCCGATATGCCCGCGGATTTCTTTACAAATATCGAAAACAATGGTATAATGTAAGGTACCGTCATTGTACTTTACTACAAGCGATATAAAAGAGAGGATTTAATTTTGCTCGAACTTAAAAGTATAGTCAAAGATTACGTCGTCGGCGGCGGCGACGCTGTTCACGCGCTCAAGGGCGTCGATCTGTCGTTCGGTCGAAACGGCATGGTTTCTATTCTCGGACCGTCGGGCTGCGGCAAGACCACGCTGCTCAATATTATCGGCGGGCTTGATCACTACACTTCGGGTGATTTGCTGATAGACGGTATCAGTACGAAGAATTACACCGACAGAGATTGGGATACATACCGCAACCACCGCATCGGGTTCGTTTTTCAGTCGTACAATCTGATCCCGCACCAGACCGTTTCCGAAAACGTCGAACTCGCGCTCAATATTTCGGGTGTGGAAAAGTCGGAGCGTGTGCGCCGTTCGCACGAAGCTCTCGACAAAGTGGGGCTTGCGGGACTGTATAACAAAAAGCCCAATCAGCTCTCGGGCGGACAGATGCAACGCGTCGCCATTGCCCGCGCGCTCGTGAACAATCCCGAAATACTGCTCGCCGACGAGCCGACGGGTGCGCTCGACAGCGAAACGTCGGTGCAGATCATGGACCTAATAAAAGAGGTGTCCGAGGACTGCCTCGTCATCATGGTCACGCACAATCCCGAGCTTGCCGAAAAGTATTCCACCCGCATTATACGCCTTCTCGACGGCGAAGTGCAGTCGGATACCGACATTGCGGCGAACGCCGTATCGGGATCGGAAGCGGCGGGTGACGACGGTGACAAAAACGCAGACGGCGATATCGTCGGCGTCGATGCCGATTCCGACGCGGAAAGCGCGGACGGTTCGGACGGCAAAGCGCGTCCGCATAAAGACGTGTCCAAAAAGTCGAAACTGTCGTTTTGGAGCGCGTTCAAGCTGTCGGCGAAGAATTTGTTTTCCAAGCTCAAACGCACCATTCTCGTGTGCTTTGCGGGGTCGATAGGCATAATCGGCGTGGCGACGGTGCTCGCGGTGTCGAGCGGCGTCACCGATTACATTCACGACATGCAAGACGATATGCTGTCCGGCAACCCCATAACCGTAAGCACGGAAGCTTACGATCTGAACGCTATGATGAGCATGAGTATGGGTGCAAAGACGGACGCATTAAAGGAATCCGTTGAAAACGGTTATGTCAATGTGGAAAAGTTCATCGAACAGCTCATAAGCGGTTCGGGTCAGATGGACAGCATGCGCATCAAAAATAACATAACCAAAGAGTACGTCGAGTTCGTCAAGCAAATGCCCAAAGAGTATTATGCGGCGATTGCGGCGAGCTACGGCATAAACACTTCCAACAATATTTATACCGATTACGTGTACGAAGCTCCGCCCGTCGACGGCGAAAAGAAATACGTCACCAAAAAGACGTCTATTGCGGCGGCGACGCAGACTTACCTATCCATGCTCGCGAAAACCGATTATTCGGACTTCGCGCAGTATATCGGGCTTGTTTCCGAACATTTCCGCCAAGCTCCGCAAAACTCAGATTTCATTCTGTCGCAGTACGACATAATTTCCGACCCCGCGAAAAGCAAGATCGCGACCGAAAAGAACGAAATTATGATAGTCGTCAACAAAGATACCATGCTGACCGACCTCATGCTCGCGCAGTTCGGATACTACACCCAGAGCGAGTTCTTCAATATCTGCTATCGCGAACTGCAAAAAACGGACGAAACGGCGGCGGAACGTTACGATCCCGCGCTCGACAAGACGCGCTTTTCGTACGAAGAACTCATGGGCAAGACCTTTACTTATTATCCCAACGATACGTTGTTCGTCAAGCAGAGCAATCCGCTCAATCCGTTCACGTACAAGCCGTATGCGGACGAGAGTTGGAAAAACGGTATAGAACTCAAGGTGACGGCGGTGCTTCGTCCCAAAGAGGATATATCGTTCGGCAGTATGAATCGCGGATTTTATTACACCTCCGCGCTCGCCGAGGAAGCGATTGCCATCAACATGCAGTCGGAGATCGTCAAGTATCTGACAAAAGATTATAACGCGGCGGACGACCCGACGGGCGAGGAAAAGGAAAAGCTCGGGTTTATGAGCATGTATATTCCCAACAGCGGCGACATGACGCGCGGGATTACTTACAACTACGATTTTTATTTCGAGGACGTCGAATATAACAATGTCGTCGGGTTTGTCGGCGAGCAATCGAGTTTCAACTCCCTTCTCGGCTCGATGATGGGACAGCAACTGCCCGATTATTACTCGCTCACGATCCGCGATCTCGGCGGCATAGACATGCCGTCGCGCATATCCATATATCCCGCAGATTTCGATTACAAGGACGAAGTTACGGCGTATATTTCCAAATGGAACGGCGACGGCGATATCGTCGTCGGCGACAAGACGATAACGCGCGCCGACCGCAGTGACGTTATTTATACCGACAATCTCGAAATCGTTATCGGCATGATAAACCAAATGATAGACATAGTGACTATCGCGCTCGTTTCGTTTACCGCGCTGTCGCTTGTCGTGTCTACCGTCATGATAGCGATAATCACGTACGTTTCGGTAATAGAACGTATCAAGGAGATAGGCGTCATACGTTCGCTCGGCGGCAGGAAGCGGGACGTGTCCGCGCTCTTTAACGCCGAAACGTTTATCATCGGCGGAATATCGGGCGTGATCGGTATAGCCGTCACGTACATCATACAGGGCATACTCAATCTCGCGCTCGGCAGTGCGTTCGGCATATACACGATAGCCGCGCTGCCCATACCGACCGCGCTCATTATGATCGCGCTCTCCATTGTGCTCACACTCGTGTCGGGGCTTATCCCCGCGCATGCCGCGTCGCGCAAAGACCCCGTCGTCGCGCTTCGGAGCGAATAATATCATTATCTTAAAACGGTGAAAAATCATGGCTGAAAAGAAAGAAACGAAAAAGAAAACATTTTATATCACCACGCCCATTTATTATGCGAGCGGCGCGCTCCATATCGGGCATTGCTATACGACGGTCGCGTGCGACGCCGTCGCGCGGTTCAAGCGGCTCGACGGTTACGACGTGTTCTATCTCACGGGTACGGACGAGCACGGGCAAAAGGTGCAACAGGCGGCGGCGGAGCGCGGCATGACCCCGCAGGCTTTCGTGGACGGGCTTGCCGACAGGATAAAGACGTTGTGGGCGCGTATGGACATAAGCAACGACGGGTTTATCCGCACCACCGATCCCGCGCACGAAAAGGCGATCGCCGATATTTTCACGCGGTTGTACGAGAAAGGCGATATATATAAGTCCGAGTATTCGGGCAAGTACTGCGCGCCGTGCGAATCGTTCTGGACTGCGTCGCAGCTCGTGAACGGCAAGTGTCCCGACTGCGGCAGGGAAGTGACCGACGCGAAAGAGGAGTGTTATTTCTTCCGTTTGAGCAAGTATTCCGACCGCGTGCGCAAGCTCCTCACCGAAACCGATTTTCTGCAGCCCGATTCGCGCGTGAAAGAGATGGTGAATAACTTTATCGACAAGGGCTTGAGCGATCTCGCCGTCACCCGCACTTCTTTCGATTGGGGAATCAAAGTACCGTTCGACCCCAAACACGTCATTTACGTGTGGATCGACGCGCTTCCCAACTATATAACCGCGCTCGGTTACGGCAGCTCCGACGACGAAAAGTTCAAAAAATATTGGCAGTGCGACATGCACGTCATGGCTAAAGAGATAGTGCGTTTCCACGCGATCGTGTGGCCCGCAATTCTCATGGCACTCGATATTCCGCTCCCCAAACGCGTTTACGGTCACGGCTGGATCACGTTCGGCGGCGACAAAATGAGTAAATCCAAAGGCAACGTCGTCGATCCGTTCGTGCTCACCGACAGGTACGGCGTGGACGCGCTTCGGTACTTCCTGCTTTCGTGCATGCCGTTCGGCGAGGACTGCTCGTACACGAGCGAGCTGTTGCTGTCCGCGATAAACAACAATCTCGTGAACGACCTCGGCAACCTCGTGCGGCGCACTTTCGCAATGAGCAAGCAGTATTTCGACGGCAAGGTAAACAAGCCGAAAAAAGAGGACTGCAACGCCGAAGACAAAAAATTCGCGGCGGCTATAGACGGACTGCTCGGCAAGGTGCGGGCGGATATGGACAGACCCGAACCCAACCGCGCACTCGAAAAGATTTTCGCGGTCATCGACCTCGCAAACAAATATATCGATGCGAACAAGCCGTGGGAACTCAACAAGACCGGCAACAAGGCGCGGCTGAATACCGTCATGTACCACTTGCTCGAGAGCATACGCGTGTGCGCGAATTTGCTGTTGCCGTTTATCACCAAATACCCGCCGCGCATATTCTTCGGTTTGGGACTCGACGTTCCGACCGATTTCGCGGGCGCGAAGTTCGGCGTCGTCAAGAGCTATGCCACGACGGAGATAGAACCGATACTCAACAGGCTCGATATAAACAAAGAGCTTGCGGAGCTTCAAAAGATAGCGGAAGCGGACAAGGCGGCGGATAAAAAACCCGAAAAACCCGCCGAGAAAAAAGAGGAAAAAGAAATGAACGAACCCGAACAAATAAGTATAGACGAGTTTTTCCGCTCGCAGCTTCTCGTCGTCGACATAGAAGATTGCGTCAAAGTGGAAAAGGCGAACAAGCTGTTGAAACTTACGGTGTTCGACGGCACGCGCCGCCGCACCGTCGTTTCGGGGATCGCCAAGGCGTATTCGCCCGACGAACTCGTCGGCAAAAAGGCTGTGCTCGTCGCGAACTTGAAACCCGCGAAACTTTGCGGCATAATGTCCGAAGGCATGCTGCTCTGTGCGGTGGGCGAGGACGGCGTGCCGCGGCTCGTAGAGCCTTGCGGCAATGCGGGGGATAAAGTATGCTGATAGATTCGCATGCGCATATTTACGACGAGGAGTTTTTATCGGAGGGCGGCGCGCAAAGTATAATAGACCGCATGTCCGCCGATAATCTCGAATATATTGTGTGTGTCGGGTGCGACATGGATAGCTCGCGGGTCTGCGTCGAGCTTGCCGAAGCGCACGAACGCATTTTCGCGACGGTGGGTATCCACCCGTACGACGCGGCGACGGCGACGCCCGAAAATCTCGCCGAGCTTGCTCGGCTTGCAAAAGCGTCGCGCAAGGTAGTCGCGGTGGGCGAGTTCGGGCTTGACTTTCACCGACCGGGGTCGGACAGAGCGGGGCAAATCGCCGCAATGATCGCGCAGTACGACCTCGCGCGGGAACTCGGAAAACCGCAGGTGTATCACCTTCGCGACGGATACGGCGAGTTCATCGAGTTCGCCAAAGTCCGCGAATTCCCCGACGGCGGCATAATCCACTGTTTTTCGGGGTCTGCGGAGATCGCCGAGTTCTGCGTAAAAAAAGGGTTTCACATATCGTTCTCGGGGACGGTCACGTACGGCAATGCGGTCAACCTGCAACGCGCGGCGGCGGTCGTGCCGACGGACAGACTGCTCGTCGAAACGGACAGCCCGTATCTGACGCCCGAACCGCTTCGCGGGCATAAGAACTATCCGCGCAACGTCGCGTACGTGTGCGACAAGCTCGCGGAAATAAAAGGCGTGTCGCGCGAAGTGATGGAGAAAACGACGGCTGACAACGCGAAAAAGGTGTTCGGCATAAAATGAACAATTACGCTTACATTCTCGACGGCAAAGCGTATATCAATCTTACGAACCGCTGTCACAACGACTGCACTTTTTGCATAAGACGGAGCGGCGACGGCGTCGCGGGAACTCCGCTGTGGCTCGACAAAGAACCGACGGCGGACGAAGTCATGGCGGCATTCTCCGCGCTTCGCCCCGAGAAAAACGAGGTCGTGTTTTGCGGTTACGGCGAGCCGACCGAGCGTTTGGACGTTCTTATAGAATGCGCGAAACGCTTGAGGGCGGCGGGGTATAAAACGCGACTCAACACCAACGGTTTGGGGTCGGCTGTGAACGGTAGAGATATTACGGCGGAGCTATTATGCTTCGATACGGTGTCCGTGTCGCTCAACGCTTCGGACGCGGATAAGTATTTCGAGGTAAGCCGTCCGTCGTTCGGTAAAACCGCGTTCCGCGACATGCTCGGGTTCGCGGCGGCGTGCGCGGCGCGCGGGATAAATACCGTTCTGACCGTCGTCGACGTGATAGGCGAGGCGGAAATAGAAAAGTGCCGCGCGGTCGCCGAAAGCATCGGCGTGCCGCTGCGCGTTCGAGAATACATAGCGGATAACTACGGCGACGGGCAGTAAACGCCGTTCGCGGCGTAGCCGTAAAATAGTATAATCGGTCGCCGATTGCGACGTTAAGGAGGGGCATATGCCCGATTGGCTTGTTTATATAGGATATATCGCGATGGTCGCGATAATCGTCGTGCTGTCGATCAAGCTCGGCAAGTACGTGGATATCATAGATGCGAAAAGCAATATTTCGGGCGCGTTTATCGGCGGCGTTATGCTTGCCGCCGTCACGAGCCTGCCCGAGCTTTTCACGTCGCTGTCCGCCGTGTGGATAGTGCACGAGAATTCGATGATCATAGGCAATATTCTCGGATCCGATCTCATCAACCTCGCATTCTTCGGAGTGATATTGTTGGTGTTCGGGCTGGGACTTAAGAATAAGAAGTTCTCGCCGTTTTACTATCTCGCGCTCGGCGTACTGCTCGCTATGTACGCGCTTGTCGCAATAGGGCTTACGCTTGCGGACAAATTGCAGTTTACTTGGTTCTCGGCAATCTCGCCGATGATTCTCGTATTGTACGTGCTGTTTATAAACAAGATGCCCAAAACTTCGGAGGCCGACGGCGACAAGCCCGACGAGGGCATTTCGCTCAAACAGGCGGTCATTCGTTTCTTTATTTGCGCCGCAGTGCTCATCGGCGCGTCGATCGCCATGACGTATCTCACCGATATAGTCGCCGACAAGCTCAACCTCGGCAAGACGTTCGCGGGCGCGCTGTTCCTCGGCGTGGCGACCAGCCTCCCCGAACTGATTTCGTCGGTGGAGCTTTGCCGCAGGCAGAATTATAACGCCGCGGCGGGCAATATTTTCGGCTCGAATATCTTCAACTTCTGCATACTCTTTGTGGCGGACGTGTTCTCGTTCGCGGGCGCGGACGCGTCGAAAATATATATTTTCAACGTCGATTCGATGTGGCTTTTGATCCTCGGCGCGATCGCCACGGTATCGACGCTCGGTATGTTGCTCATTAAAAATTTTGTCAAGCCGTCGCGCGGCGCGCTTGTCGGGTTGTATGCGATAAACGCGGTGCCGCCTGTTCTTTACGTAATTTATCTGTTGATAACAACGGGCGTGATCGCGGTATAGCGGTCGTTCCCGCCCGTTCCCGAATACTGTATACATAACAAGGAAGCACAATGAAAATAGAGAACAAGACAATGGACGAGGAGCGTGCACTGTACGGCTGGCGCGATGTCGTTATCGAAAACTGCAAGTTCGCGGGTCCTGCGGACGGCGAGAGCGCGCTCAAAGAGTGCGGGTCGGTGGAAGCGCGAAACTGTTTTTTCGATCTGCGCTACCCGCTGTGGCACGACGGCTCGGTCGTCCTGTCGCAATGCGAAATGACGGAGAACTGCCGCGCCGCGTTGTGGTACTGCAAGAATATCGTAATCAACGACAGCGTTTTGCACGGCATAAAAGCACTTCGCGAGTGCAAGCACGTCGTTATTCGTAATTGCCATATAGAGTCGCCCGAGTTCGGGTGGTTTACCGACGGCGTGCGAGCGGACGATACTCGCATAGTCGGCGAATACTGTTTTATGCGCGCGAAAAACATAGTCGCGTCGGGGCTTGATTTTGTCGGAAAGTATTCGTTTCAATATGTGAACGGCGGCATAATAACGCGCAGTAAACTCGATACGAAAGACGCGTTTTGGCACAGCAATAACGTTACCGTCGAGAACTGCACCGTGAAAGGCGAGTATCTCGGTTGGTATTCCAAAAACCTCACTTTCAAAAACTGCACCATCATCGGCACTCAACCGCTTTGTTACTGCAAAGGGCTGAAACTCATCGACTGCGTTATGACTGATACCGATCTCGCGTTCGAGCGGTCGGAAGTGAATGCGACGCTGCTCGCGCCTGTCGACAGCATTAAGAATCCGTACAAAGGCGTCATACGCGTGCCCGCGGTAGGCGAAATCATTCGCGACGACGTGCGCGCCCGCGGCAAAATAATAATAGACGGGCAGGTGAAAAATGACGGCGAATAGTTTTCGCGACGACGTATATGCGGCGGTGCAAACGGTGCCGCGCGGGAACGTCGCCACATATGCGCAGATCGCTTTGATGTCGGGACACCGCGGCGCGGCGCGTGCCGTCGGGAACGCGTTGCACGTAAATCCCACGCCGATCGTAGTGCCGTGTCACCGCATAGTGAACGCAAAGGGGTATCTCGCACCCGATTTCGCGTTCGGCGGCGTCGACGAGCAGAGAAAACTCCTCGAGGCGGAAGGCGTCGAGGTTCGGGACGGCAGAGTGGACTTGAGCAAATATCAATTCAGATAAATATACTCTTAAACGTAAGAACGCGTCACGGACGCGTTTTTTTCTGCATAAAATTATATCATGAACGATGTGGAATTGCTTGCGAGGATAATACAGTGCGAGGCGGGCGGCGAGGGCGAGGACGGCATGCGCGCCGTCGCGTCCGTCGTCATGAACAGAGTGCGGCAGACGGGCGGAGAGTACGGCAGGTACAATACCGTGAACGACGTCATTTTCGCGCCGCGGCAGTTCGAGTGCGCGACCGACCAACCGCAAAACCTGTTCAACATGCGTCCCGAGGGCGTGCACTACGAAATAGCGCGGTGGGCGATAGACGGCGGCAGGCTGGGCGACGTGTACGATTCGCTGTGGTTTTTCAATCCGTATTCGCCCGTGTGCCGCAATAATTTTCCCAACGACAGCGGTTATTTCAAAACGCGCATCGGCAATCACTGTTTCTATTCGCCGACGAGCGCGTATTATAATACGTGATATATAAAAATAAAAATCGCCGCGTTCGGCGCGGCAAAAATTTCGGAGGTATACATAATGGAGTGTAACAAACCGGTGGAAATAAATATTCCCGACCCGCTTCCCGACTTTAACGCCGATTCCAATATCGGCACGTGGAAACAACTGTTCGCCGAGAATATCGGCAAGCGCGCGAAGATAGAGATCTCGCTGTTCGACGGCACTCTGCGCGGCATTACCGGCGAAATCTATATCGTCGGGAATACATACGTCGGCGTCACCTGTAACGGCAACGTCTGTCTTTGCGATATATATTCGGTTAAGTTTGTAACGTTTTTCTAAATAAAAATTAAAAATTAAGGTTAATTAAATAATCGGATTTCTTCGCGAAGTTTGATTTGCGTGACGCATTGTAAATTGTCCTTATTTGTAGGGCACGGCGTACCCGACGTGCCGCTAAAGTAACGATAAAGTATTCACAAGAACAGTTTTTCGACTGCTTCCGACGGCATGGACAGCACCGCTTCGAGATTGCTTGCGTCGGATACGTAAAACTTTTTCGCGCCGAGCTTGCAAAGCAAAGCGCGGATCGCGAGTGCGCCGTACGGCAACGTATCGGCGCGCTTTGCCGTGAGCGGACGGAACACGGGCAGTTTCGGGCTTAAAAACATGGGCATGAAGTCGTCGAGGTCGCGCGATGAAAATTCAGTCGATACTTTCGTTTTGTCGTAAACGTCGAGATCGAGCATTGCCGCCGCGATCGCGCACGCACTGCCGCCCGTGATGACGAGCGGATAGTCCTGCACTTCGCCGTATTCTTCCATGAGGCGGGGAAGGGTTTCGGTCGCGCGGGCGTAATCGCCGCAAAACATGTTTTTCAGCACTACTACGCCGAGCGGCAGGCTCTTTACATAATCGGGCTTTTTGCCGTCGGCGGACGAAACGAGTTCCATACTGCCGCCGCCGAGGTCGCATACGGTTATCGGTCCGTTCGGCTTGGTGCAACCCGCGAGCGCGAGATATGCTTCCGCTTCGCCGGACAGAACGATGACGGTCAAGCCCGTTTCGCGCTTTACGCGCTTGCAAAAACTTTCGCCGTCCGCGGCGCGGCGCACCGCTTCCGTAGCGAACGCATACACTTCGGAGCAATCGCGTGTTTGCGCCGCGAATGATTTCAGCGCGTCGAGCGTTTTTTCTATTCCCGCGGGAGAGAGTGCGCCCGATTTTTCGATGCCTGCCGCGAGCTGCGTTATTACGGACGCCGTTTCGCCGTCGCTCGAAGCGAGCCGTATCGAGTTCGAGCCTATGTCTATTGCCGCACGTTTCATATTGTTCTCCGAGTTGATTGTCGAGAAAGAAAAAACCGACTTTGCGGTCGGTTTATTTTTCGTTTGATTCTTCGGTGCCGACGACGGTCTCGCCGCGGTAGATCATATCGAGCATTTCCCGCGCGTATTCTTCGACGAATTCGGACGAGCCGCAGTAGGTGATCATATTGTCGTTGTCTTTGATGATCTGCTCGAGCTTGGCGTTCTGTTCGGCGAGCGAATCCCTGCGCCCGTTCGCGGCGGACAGTCTGACGAGATTGACGATGAGCGCGACGACGAGCAGTACCAAAAGCACCGCCAGTGCCGCGACGACTATTTTCTTTTTAGTATCTACAGCGCGTTTGTTCATGGTTTCAGTTTACCACCGAGTGCAGTCGTTGTCAAGCGTTTTCGAGTGCCGATTTTATCGCGCCGAGCCGACGCAACACTTCTTTTTTGCCGAAAAGTTTTACCATTTCTTCGCCGCCGCCGGGAGTAGCCGCCGCGCCTGTTATGGCTATGCGGTATATCCAAAGCACTTGACCTTTCTTAAGCCCTTTGTCTGCCGCGAGCGTTTCGAGCGCGGCGTTGAGGTCGGGCGAATTCGTCGCCGCTATGCAGTCGTCGATGAGATCTTTCGCCATCTCGACGTCGGTTTTCCATTTCTTGTTGCGGAACAGCTCGAAATCGAAATTGTCGAACGCGTCGAGGAATGCCGCGCGTTCTTCGATGTCCGAAAGCACTTCTACGCGCGACTGCAACAGTTCGGAAAGATACTTGTAGTCGATTGATTTGTTCGGGCAGTATTTTTCATAAAAGGGGAGTGCCGCGGCGTGAAATTCTTCGGGCGGTATTTCTTTTATATACAGAGAGTTGAGCCAGCGCATTTTCGTTTCGTCGAATATGGACGAGGATTTTTGCAAGCCCTCTATCGAGAAACTGTCTATCAGTTCGGACATGGACAGCTTCTCGCGGTTGTTCTTGGGATTCCAGCCGAGCAGTGCGATGTAATTGACTATAGCGTGGGGCAGAAAACCTTTTGCGAGAAAGTCCTCGAAGCCCGCGTCGCCGTCGCGCTTGCTTAACTTGTGCCGCGCGTCGCGCATTATCGGTTGCAGGTGAACGTAAACGGGGCGTTCCCAACCGAGCGCGTCGTACAGCAGGTTGTATTTGGGCGTGGACATGAGATACTCGACGCCGCGGATACAGTGGGTTATGCCCATAAGATGGTCGTCTATGACGTTCGCGAAATTGTATGTGGGCATGCCGTCCGACTTGATGAGTATGTTATCCTCGAGATCGGCAAAATCCACAGTGACGTCGCCGAATACTTCGTCGTGATAGGTGGAGCTTCCGTGCTCGGGAATGTTCTGGCGAATGACGTACGGCTCGCCCGCGGCGATACGCGCTTGCACTTCTTCTTTGGAGAGGTGCAGGCAGTGTTTGTCGTACTTGGTCGCGCCGTCCGCGTGCATTTTTTCGAGCCGTTCTTTCGAGCAGAAGCAATAGTATGCGTCGCCGCTCTCGACGAGCCGATCGGCATATTTCAGATATATCTCTTTGCGCTCGGACTGAACGTACGGACCGTACTCGCCGCCGACGATCGGACCCTCGTCGTAAGTCATGCCTGCTTTGTCGAGCGCGGAGATGATAATATCCACCGCGCCGGGCACTTCGCGGGTGCGGTCGGTATCTTCTATGCGGAGAATGAATTTCCCGCCGTTCTTCTTGGCGAAAAGATATGCGTAAAGCGCGGTGCGCAGTCCGCCGATATGCAAGTACCCCGTGGGGCTGGGTGCGAAACGTGTTCTTACCATGATAATATCCGTGACCGTGCCGTCGGTTGAATTTGAAGCGTCGCTTACAGCAACGGCACTTATAAATTTTGTTGACAGTTTTTTTCGGGCGTGGTACAATATACGTAACGCGCCTATGCTTACTTATTGTAAAGCTTTTGCGCGTAAAATGCAAGCAAAAGGAAGCGTTATGAACGAAGAAATGTTGTTGCGCGATATTTTGAACGATCTGGCGGAGATCGTCGCCGTGCCGAGCGTGTATTCTACGCCCGCGCCGAACGCGCCTTACGGCAAGCCCTGCCGCGCCGCACTCGACTGGTTTGTTAAAAAATCGCGCGAGTACGGGCTTAAAGCGGAGCTTATAGGCGGCGCGTGCGCTTATGCCGAAACGGGCGAGGGCGACGAGTGTATCGGTATTCTCGGACACCTCGACGTCGTGCCCGCGGGCAACGGCTGGGCGACCGACCCGTTCAAAATGGTGGAGGAGAACGGCAAGGTCTACGGCAGAGGGGTCGGCGACGACAAGGGCGCGGTAGTCGTGTGTCTGCACGCGCTTCGCACCCTCGCCGCGAATAAAACCCCGCTTCGCCGCCGCGTGCGGCTGATAGTAGGCGCGGACGAAGAACGCGGCAGTTCGTGCATACGCACGTACCTCGAATCGGGTGCGGAAGTGCCCGTAATGTCGTTCGTGCCCGATTCCGAATTTCCCGTGATCAATAGCGAGAAGGGTATCGGTCATGTGCGGTTCATATTCGACGATCCCGCTCTCGCCGCGAATATCGAGTATATCGACGGCGCGGAATGTTTTAACGCCGTGCCCGACAGATCGCGGCTGAAAATAATCGGCGGCAGTCCGCTCGGCACCGCGCTCGAAGCGAAGTGCGGCGGCGCACCGACTGCGGAAGTATTCAAAAGCTCGCCGCTCGCCGAACAAATCGTATCGGCGGGGAACGGTTTTTCCGATTACGAGATCACAAACGGCAAGTGCGTCGAGATCATTGCGAACGGCACCGCCGAACATGCGTCCACTCCCGAAAAGGGAGATAACGCACTGTGGAAGTCGCTCGGGCTTCTCGCCGCCATGAATGGCGTTATCGGCTCGAAGTATATCGAGGGCATTTACGAATATCTCTGCACGCCGCTCGCGAGCGGTAAACTCGGCATTTATGTCGACGATCCCAAAACGGGCGACACCACGATGTGCATGTCGCAGGCGCGCATGAACGGCGGAAAACTCGAGCTTTTGATCGACTTCCGTTTGCCGCTCGGTCAAACCGCCGCCGACGTCGCCGCGGCGATTTGCGGCAAGCTCGGTTGCACCGCGGAGATACTCGACTACCGCGAAAACCTGTACGTGGACGAGGATACGCTGCTCGTCAGGACCCTTCTCGACGTGTACCGCGGCATTACGAACGACATGACGCCCCCGCTTAAAATGGGCGGCGGCACTTATGCGCGGGAGCTTCCCAACGCCGTCGCGTTCGGTTGCACTCCCGTCGATCTCGAAATCAACATGCACCGTGCCGACGAGAATTTCCCGATAGCACAGCTTATGAAGAACTACGAAATCTATCTCGAAGCGGCAAAACGTCTCGCGAATGCGAAATAGTTGTCGCCGAATAACGCATAATAAACCGTAAGGAGAACAATATCATGATCAAACACAATCCCACAGTCGAAGAATTCAACGAGATAACCGCGACGGGCAAGACCATCGTCGATTTTTGGGCGGGCTGGTGCGGTCCGTGCCGCATGCAATCGCCGATAGTCGAAAAGATAGCCAACGAAACGGACATAAAACTCATCAAGATCGACGTTGACGCAGACGACGTGCTGCCCATGGATTTTCAAGTGTCGAGTATCCCCACGCTCGTCATGTTCGAGGACGGCGTCGTCGTCGATAAAATGATAGGCTTGAGCAACGAGAGCGAGATCCTCGCGGCATTCAATAAAAATTAATAATTAATAATTAAAAATTGAGGATACAATTAAATTATAAAAGATTTCTCCGCTACGCGCTTCGTACCTCGCGCTTCGGTCGAAATGACAGGCAGGTGCGTGTTCGTATCGCTCGGTCGAAATGACAGGCAGGAGTGTGTTCGTATCGCTCGGTCGAAATGACAGGCAGGAGTGTGTTCGTATCGCTCGGTCGAAATGACAAAGTGGGAGCGGGTATGTGCGTGCTGTCGAAAAAGCGTGCGCTTATTCTTGTCGCAAGGCGAAACGACATACCGAATTCTATAATTAAATATAAAACTTCGCGGCTTTGCGGACTGCGAAGTTTTTTTCTGCCGAATTGTTCTATTTGCGGGTCATTGCGAATATCATGAAAGCGTAAGTTTATTTTTCAAGGAGAAGGAAGTATGTCCGAAAACATCAATATCAAAAGCGACGTAATAAGCGGTTTGGCGCACGGTCAAGCCGTCGTCGAAGCGCGTCAAACGGTGGACGGCGAGTGCCGTATTCTCTCGGTGTCGGCTTCTGCCGTGACCGTACCCGGCGAGGTTTTCACGGGCGAGGCGCGGTATACGGGCAAAGTCGTGTTCGACTGTTTGGCGGCTATCGACGATAAAGTCGAGTGCATTTCGGTCGTTTCCGAGTTTTCGGACAAAATCACATCGCCGTCGATCGTTGCGGGAATGAACGTCACGCTGTTGCCCGAAGTGATCAATGCGGAAGCGAATAACGACGGCGGCGCGATCAAGATGGTCGCGGTAGTAGACACCGCATTGCTCGCCGTGCTTTCGCGGGAAGAAACAGGCATCGCGACTACCGACGAAGGCATATACGCCGAAACGCAACCCGTCGAAACGTGTATGCTTCGCGCCGAGCAGTCCGAAACGGTGTACCTTTCCGACAGCGTTCCGTGCAAGGCGGGCGAAGTTCTGTTTGCGACGAGCAAGGTCGTAGTGTCGTCTACAGAAGCGAGCGACGGCGCGATCAAGGTGTCGGGCGCGGTGTACACCAACGTCATCGTGCGCGGCGACGACGGAATGATAGGTACCGAGCGTGTGGTGACGCCGTTCGTCAAAGATATAGCCGCGCTCGGCGTCGCGAGCGGCAACGTCGCATTCGCTTTCGCGTATGTCGATTCGTGTTCGGCTACGCCGATAGCGGGCGAGAACAGACTCGAGATCGCCGTGACGCTCGGCATGACCGCGCTCGCCGTCGAGTGCGCCGCGACGCAGGCGGTGACCGACGTGTTTTGCGCCGATAACGAGCTTGAAGTAAAGACCGCGCTCGCGGACTGCTGTACCGTCGAGTCGCCCGTGACGGTCACCGATACGGTGGACGGGCAGGTTTCCATAGGCGCGGATAGGCTTGCCGCTGATACGGTGCTGTGCGTGACGGGTACGTTCTGCACTCTTTCCGCGGCGGAGATCACCGACGGACGGGTGACTGTCGAGGGGCTTGTCGGCGGCGATATAGTGTATTACAATGCCGAGAAGAATGCCGCCGATATGCTCGCGTTCCGTCTGCCGTTCGCTTTGCCGCTTTCCGGTCATACCGACGCGGCGTCCGTCGCGGCGACTGCCACCGTTACCGACGTTGCGGTTCGGGTGCGGCGCGAGTCGGTGTTCGACATTAAAGCCGAGGTCGCGTTCTGCCTGCGCTTGTCGTCGCAAAAAACGGTCAATCTCGTCACCGAAGTACAGCTCGGCGAACCGATACCACGACCCGACGCGTCGATCATAGTGCATATTGCAAAACCGGGCGAAACGCTGTGGCAGGCGGCGAAAGCTCTCTGCTGTTCGCCCGAACGCGTCGCGGCGCAAAACTCCGCGAAATCCCCGTACGCGGGCGGCGAGCGACTTATCAATTTCTGCAACAAGTAAAATAATCAAATACGAATAAATGAAATTGCGGCGCACACACGCCGCTTTTTCAATTAAAAATTAAAAATTAAAAATTAATAATTAAAAATTAATGACAAAAGAAGCCGACGGTGCTTAATATTTATATAGCTCTTGACAATTTCGGCATAATGTTATATACTCTTTCCATGAGTAAAAGCGTTAAAATCACTGCGTTTGCAAAAGTCAATCTGTCGCTGAATATCGAGGGGCGCGCCGACGGCTTGCATAAGCTCGACAGCGTCATGATGTCGGTGGACTGCTTCGATACCGTCACCGTCACCGAACGCGCCGACGAAAAAATCACGGTCGCGTTCGACGACCCGACTATCGACCCCGTGCGTAATACCGCGTACAAGGCGGCGGCTGCCGTGTGCGGCAAGTTGCATCGCGGCGCGGATATTTCGGTGCAAAAGGGGATACCCGTCGGGGCGGGACTGGGCGGTTCGTCTGCCGACGGAGCGGCGGTGCTTCGCGCGCTCGATCTGTTCTACCGTCTGCCGCAATGCGGCATAGACATGCGCGCCGCCGCGCTCGAAGTGGGTTCGGACGTGCCGTTTATGCTGACGGGCGGACTTGCGCGAGTGGGCGGAGTGGGCGACGAACTGTTTTTCATCGACAATAAATTGCAGACGTTTATCGTCGGGCTGATGAGCGGCGACGTGTCTACCGCGGCGGCGTATGCCGAGTTCGACAGACTTTATCCGAGCGGAGTGTTTTGCCCGTCGGACAACGCCGCGCTGTGCGAAAAGTTGTTGGACGGTGATCCTGCGGCACTCGGGTTTCTCGGCAATGCGCTGTACGAACCGGCGCGGACTATCGCGCCTCGGATAGCGGACGACGCGAAAAGACTTGCCGATTGCGGCGGTACGGTCAATTTGACGGGGTCGGGCGGCATGGTGCTCGGGTATTTCACCGACATAACGGCATTTTACGAATGTACGCGCAAATTGCGCAATGAGCGCGGGTTCAAAGTGCTCGCGCCCGCGCGCACGGGATTGTTGCACGAGTGGCTGTCGCGCGAATGACATTAACGGTTGAAAGCTGTAGGGAACGGATATTCGGTACAAAGATATCCGTTCTTTTTTAATAGCAATATCGCGCTGTTTTTCAAAAAGGCTTGACAGTGCCGATATTATGTGATAATATATTATGTGTATAGTTATGCACTCGCAGTGCGTAACGGGAGGTATCATGGCTAAACATTTACGTAAAGCAGTTGCGGTCGCCGCGGTTTCGCTGTTCTGTTTGCCGCTCGCCGCTTGCGGCGGCGTTGCGACGGATAACGTCGACGGCGTGAGCGGCGGTGTTCACGGCAGCGGCGCGACGTACGGTTATACCGACGGGTCCGCGACGCTTGAGAACAGTCCCGTTACGGAGAGCAACGGCAACGGTATTGCGTCGGAAGCGGTCGCAGAAGATGTACCGCCCGCGGTCGCGTCCGTCGATCCGCCCAAGAGCGAAGAATACGACGCCTATCTTTGGGACGGAGATCTCGCCAAAGCGGGCTGGGGCGGCGGAACGGTTTCCGCGCCGAGCACTTATGCGGTGGACTCCGACCCTGACAAAATGACGGTGACTATCGGCGACGCGGAGGCTTTTGCGTATTTCGCGCACGAAGCGAGTCTTGTGGAGAATGACGGGTTCAAAGGTTATACCGTCAACCTCGAGTGCAATATCGACCTCGACAACAAACTGTGGTTGCCCGTATCGTTTGCGTCGCGCGGTAATGCCGCGCATGAGTCGAGCGACGGCAAAACGGTAATGTTCAAAGGCGTGTTCGACGGCAAAGGTCATACCGTGTATAATTTCTCGTCCGCCGCTTTCCGCGAGGGAATGGCGTTCGACGGCGACAACGCGATAATTCGCGTGTCCGACACGATCGCCGTGCCGTTCCCCGTCGACGGTACGACGGAGTGCGAATATCCGTACGGACTGTTCGCGACGGCGGGCAACGCGACTTTCAAGAATCTATCGGTCGTCGACGTTAATATCGACTTGAGAGAAAAAGAAGCGGACGGAAAGACGTTCGTAACAGATTGCGTCGGCACCGTCGTCGGATATGTCGCGGGCGACTGCACGATAGAAAACATCACCGTCGGTTCGGATAAGACTAACGACGCGATCGACGCCGAGGGCGTGGCGGGCGGTATCGTCGGCAGAGTGTATGCGGGTAAAAACGGAGGCAAACCGTACGGAAAAATATCGGCGGTCGACAACGTACTTCCCGCGGGGTTCAGTTTCGGAGCGGTCCGCGCTCTTAACTGCACCAACTATATAAATATAGGCACGCCCGAGAATATCGGAGCCCAACGCGGCGGTATCGTCGGTTATATCGTTTACCATACGGTGAGCGAGTTCGACGGTTGCGTCAATTACGGCGACTTGTGCGGCAGATACGTCGGCGGCATGATGAGTTATTTTCAGCTTGCGGGCAACGTTTACAAGTATGCTGACGCGCCAGAAACGGTTATCGAATACCGTTACACTTTCGAGAATTGCGTCAACCGCGGCGATCTTACCGCAGTCAATACGACCGCCGAAGGCGATGCGTGTGCGGGCGGCATGGTCGGCGCGATCTATGACTGGCTGACAAGCGACTCCGCGCTCTTTACCAAGACTTACGGTTTTGCGGATTGCTTCAATTACGGCAATATTTCCATGTCGCAAGTGCGAGGGGCGGGCGGTATCGTCGGCGTTTGCGAGTTGCGCGACAACAAAAAAGAGAATTCGTTTACGGCGTGGTTCAACCGCGTATTCAATTACGGCGACGTCATCGGATATAGCGGAGATACCGACCATGCGAACCTCGGCACGGGCGGCATCGTCGGTGAACTTGTATTGCCCGAAAACATAAAAGACAAGATCACCGTTGCCGTAGGTAATTGCGGCGCGGTAAGCGGCAAGAACGCCGATAAGACAGGCGGCATTGTCGGAAGCGGCAAGAATTATCTGGATAAAGCTACGGTGGTATATGCCGTAGACGCATACAAACCCAACTGACGGAGTGCTCATGAAAAAGACGATGAAATTCAGAATATCCGTGTTGATGACGATTGCGGTGTTCCTGCTGTCGCTCTTCGCTTCGGTTTTCGTAATGAAGCCGATCGCGAGCGCGGAGGACGCGGCGACGGCGACGCTCACATACGCCGAGGACAGCGGCAATACCGTTGTCACGGGTATCGACGAAACGAGTATTGCCGCGGATACCGATTTTACGGTCAATATTCCCGCCGCGGTCACGCGTATCGACCTCGCGGCGTTTGCGGGCAAAGCGCACCTCGTCGGTGTGACTTTCGCGAACGGTTCCGCGCTCGAAAGCATAGGCGACTTCGCTTTCTCGCAAACGGGCTTGACGCGTATAAATCTTCCGAACGGACTTAAGACCGTCGGTGCGGCGGCGTTCGCTCAGTCCGCGCTTAAGTCGGCGAATATTCCCGCGAGCGTGGAGTCGGTCGGGCAACGCGCGTTCGGAAATATGAAAAACGCGCTTTCGGTCACTGTCGAAGCGAGCGACGCCGAGTTCGGCGATGCGGCGTTCGACGCGAACGCATACGTCGTCGCGAACAGTCGCGCCGTGTTCGACGCGCTCGAAGCGGGCGGACTTGTTTCGGACGGTCTTACATATCCCGTGACCGTCGAATATAACGTATACGGCACGGTCGTTGCGACCGAAACTCGGTACTTCGGCAAGGATTACGCGGTCGAGAACGTTGACGGCGAATTGGTCGTTTCCGAAAATCCCGCGCTCGGCACTGCGACGCTCAAAGACATTGCGTGGTATGCCACTCCCGATTGCGACGGCGACGCACTCACCGTTGCCGACGTTACCGCCGCTCTTGCCACGGTGACGGGCGATAAGATCACGCTATATTCCAAAGAACGTGGCGAGGGCACGGTTTTGTATCTTGCGCGTTCCGATCTCGAATATAACGGCGTTAAGTACGGTTTCGACGCCGGGCTTAACGATTTGCTTGTTCCGGGCGTCAGCGACAGGATCCCCGCGAGCGCGAAAGTCACGCTCGTCGAATATACCGATCCGAACGGCAACACGCCCGAAAATCCGCCTATCGCGGTATGCAATGCGGGACATTACGAACTTACCGTCGCTGTAGACGGCGAAGAATATCCGCTCGTCATAGACGTTGCGCGACGTGCCGTCAATATCGGCGAAATGACCGCGCTGTCCTGGAAAGTCACGTATATAGGCAGCACCGAAACGGTAGCCGACCTGCGTAACGAAACGGGCATGACGCTGTATATTTATACGCATAACGATACGGGCGCGGAGTATCCGTCCCGCGTGATTTTGGGCGATGCGGAAAAGGCTGCTCTGAACGTGTCCGATACGTTTACGACGCGGCTCGTGCGCAACTCCGTCGCGCGTAAACGCGAATCGAGCATTACCGTCGGCATAGCGGGCGGTCAGCTCGACGAGGCGTTCACCGTCGAAGAATACGATCACGAGTACGTTAATACGGCGTCGGCGGTCGGTTCGTACACAGCCGCCGCGACGGTGGTAGCGACCGATAACTACACGCTCGTGCTCAATAACGGCAAGCCTACCGACGACGTAGCGCGCGGCGTGGAAATATCCGTTGATGCGGACGGACGCTCGGCGTTTATATCCAAGAAGTGGTATATCGTCAAAGAGAGCAATTCGGTAGTCGACGGAAGCGGAAACGAGTACGAGATCTCCGATCGCGTGTACGGCGACAATGCCGCCGTAGTCATTCCGAGACTGCTTAACGGCGACGTGGACGCCGTGAATTACGGTACGGCGGGCGACAAAGTATCGCTCACGCTTATTTACAACGGCAATACGATCATCGGCGCGGAAAGTTTCACCCGCCGCGACATTTACTCTTACATCAACGACGCGATGCCTGCGGGCGAGTACGTGCTCCGCGTGTATGCAGACGACGTCATTTCGGTCGAGGGCGGTTCGCAAATAGCGATCGCGGGCGTGGACGAAACTTTTGCGTTCACCGTCGAAAAACGCGAGATAGATACGAAAGTGATCGAGCTTGTAGACAGAGCGATCAAAGGTCGCGAGTTCGTATACGTGTACGACGGTAATGCACACCTCTATGACGAGGATGCGGCAAGCGACGTCGACGACGCTCTTGCGTCGGGCGTGGCGACGTTTACTCGGCGCGGCACGGTTTGGGAAAGCTCCGTATACGACGCGCTGTACGGCGAGTACAATATAACGTTCAATCTCGCGCGCATGCTCGACGATACGTACTATGCCGCGAGCGCATTGCCTGTAGCGACTTCTTCGCCCGACCGTTACACCGTGTTCTACAAGGTGTCGGCACCCAACTATTACGCTTCGACGGAAGGCGAGGACGTCGACCGCACCGAGGCGAACTTTACGGTAGTCAACGTCATGTCGGTGAAAACCCCCGAGCTTCGCGACAAGACGTATAACGGTTCGCTTCTCACGGCGGACATTACGGACAACGTTGTTTATACGGTCACCGAGAACGTCGGCGGCGTCAACGTCGGACCGTACAACGTCAAGCTCACGCTCATAAATCCCGACTTCTATATGTGGGAAGGACAGACGCTCGACGACAGAACGGCGGATACCACCGTGACGTTCGATATACTCGCCGCCAATAACGGTTGGACGGTCGAGCCGGGCGTGGCGTTCTGGGTGGAAGGCAGTTACGACCACACCGACAACGCCGTTATAGGCAGTGCGCGTTTCGGTAGCGTTACGATCGTTATTACCGACAGCGATAACAACGTCGTATACAATTCCGCCGACGGCACGAACAAGCTCGAGAGTTTGGGCGCGGGTACGTATCTGCTGTCCGCGACCGTCGCGGCTACCGAGAACTACGACGAACTGCGGTTCTCCATGTTCGTGAACGTCTTTGAAAAACCGGGCTTGCCGTGGTGGGGGATCATGCTCATCGTCATCGGCGCATTGGCTGTCGTGGCAATCGTTCTTCTGATACTCGGCAAGAAAGGTGTGTTCACGCTTCTCACCGGCAAACTGATGATATCCATTCGCACCAAAGCGACTATCGACGCGACGATCGCCGCGGTTCGCGCAAGCAAGGTCGCCGCCGAGAGTAAAGCGTCGGTCGCCGCCGCGGAAGCCAACGACAAGGCGCAGGAACGCGCTCAAGCCCGTAAAGCCGCACAGGAAGCCGAACGTGCGAAATCTACCGAGGAGAAGGCTGCCGAACTCGAAGCAAAGGCTCAATCCGAAAGCGAACGCGCCGACAAGATCAAAGCCAAAGCCGAAGCTATGCAAGCCCGCGCCACGGCGATGAAAGAAAGCGCGGCAACCGAAAAGACCGACGAAGAAAAATCCGTCGACACGCCCGAGGAAACGCCTGCGGAAGCTCCCGCGAAGTCGAAGGCGAAAGACGATGCAAAACACCCCGAGGAATAGCTCGGCAACAATAAAAATATCATAAGGAGATAACAACCCATGTCAAAAAAGAAGGAACTCGCAAAGGAAATCCACATTCTCGAAGAAGAGATCAAGGTGCTCGAGATCAAGCGTTCGCGCTCGCAAGCCGCGCTCATCGAGTCGCTTATCAGCCGTCAGACTCCCGACGAGGAGGAGATGCAGTTCTTCAGAACTTTCACTGCGGACATCGAGGTTAAGCGCGAGCAGTTGCTTAAGTACATGAAACAGCTCGAACAGTTGGTATAGTCAACAAAATAAGTATAGCGCACTTATCTTGCAAGCAAGACTGTGCGCTTATTTATTGAATCGACAAGTCGTTTGTTTGCAATATCGGTAATATAATTGCGTAGAATATGAAAGAATATTTTCGGGAAATCGAATATTGTTTTGTCATGCTGTTTGCATTGGTTTTAGCGTTCGCTTTTTCGGGTTGTTCGGCTAAATATGAATATACCCCTGCGACGGATAGAGTGGAAATTTTTAATTCTATCGAAGCGACTTATAATTCCGACGGTGCGAGTTCGGATTGGATTGATTGTTCTATCTATTCAACCGACCACGCAAATTACTATTTTGAAACAACGCTAAAAGATAAACAAAAAGATGATTTCGTCGATACTGCGGAACAAGTATTGAACGATTATCCGACGGACAAAGTAAAGTTTGTTGTCGGAACGTCATTTAATACCGGCTATGTGGGCGAAGTTCGCAACGCAAAAAATACCGTACAAAGAAACCTTGATACTTTCTATTTTAATATTCAAGACTTGTCGAGTGTAAACATTCTTGTAGAACTGAACGCCAAACATTATGGCGAAAAAATACCTTACGGCTTGTTGTATGCTTACAGTTACGGTCAGTGCGTTGCGGCAAAATACAATCTGCCGAAAGCGTTAAGCGATAGTAAATTAAAAGAAACCGTAAACAATAACAAGGATATTACGGACTTAAACGCTTTTGTATTCTTATCTTCGTTTACTACCGACACCGAAAAATCTGCGTCACAAACGCTTTCGATTAAACTCTATGAATTTCTCGGCAATCAAGAGTTGCAAAAAATTATAGAAAAATCCGATTTGGAAGAACAGCAGATACTTTTGAATTTGCATCTTAAAACCGTTTGTTATCAAAACGGTATTACAACGCAATTTGATATGGGTGTAGAAGATTATTGCTTTTACCATACCCAAAAATATATTGTTGCCGAAAATAGCAATATGAGCGTCCGTTTTTTTGTCGACGTTGGCTATAAACCTTTGCCCGGTGATATTGAAACATATTTAACAAATTATTCAGACCTTAAAACTATATTTGTTAAAGCAATTCCGTCGTTTGAAAAAGTGAATGAATTTGTAGAAAACAGTTGCCCTGTGCCTGCGGATTTTTATATTTCAAATGATTTTAAGTGGGGGCAAACTTACGGCAATTACTGTAATATGTTTTATTTACTTGACATCGTACACGAATATTGTCATATAGCAATTTGGGATAAAGACCGTGCAGATGATAATTGGACTGCGGAAGTGATTGCTTCATATTGTGATGCAATGTTTAGCGATTATCAAACGGAATATCTATTATGGTCTTTATCAAAATATCATAGCATGGGCAAAGACGAACACGCAAATAAGGCTTATGAATTGCTTATTAAATATCAGCCAACGGCTAAAATGGAAATTTGGGATATTTTAGGTTATGTATATGAATGCTTTAACCCTAATGAAGATTTGGGCGGTGTAACGTGGAGATTGCCAGAAAGAATATCGCCGTCGTTTTGTAACTATTTGATAGAAAATTACGGCAAGCAAAAGTTCATGCAAATTTGTACGACAAGTTATTTAACAGAAATGGACATTTACGAAAAAACATTAGAACAACTTCGAGCGGATTGGTTCGCGGCTATGCGAGCGCGCTTCGCGGCATAACGGTTCGGAGATAAGCGAGATAATTATTTGTCGGACAGTCGGAATGGCGAAAAATACCCGATCTTGTTTTATGGTTAACACATTGATTAACCTCTGTTTTTAATTGTTTGTTCCGAATTTTCAATTTGTTTGACAACATTGTATTCATGTGATATAATACTACAGATGAGGCGAAACCGAAGACGTCGTTTCATTTAATCCAAGGAGATTTCACAATGGAAAAGTCGGGAAAGATCGACCGCAGGGTCGTCAGGACGAAACGGGCGATACGCAATGCGTTCATAAGTCTTTTATCCGAAAAAGATTTGAACGAGATTTCGGTCAAGGATATCGCCGATGCCGCGGACGTCGACAGAAAGACGGTCTACAATTACTACAGCGGCGTTTACGAGATCCGCAACGAGGTAGAGAACGAGATCATCGGGCTGTTCGAGCAGGGCGTCAAGGACATGGACTTGCGCAACAATATCGACAATCCGTTGCATGTATTCGAGGTGCTCACCGACGTTATCAATTCCAATATAGATCTTTACGGACAGCTGTTCAAGATAGATGCGAATTCTTATATCATACGCAAGGTGAACGGCGTGCTTCGCGACAAAGTGCGCGACGGGCTTAAAGACGCCGCGCTCGAGAACTGCGATTTCGACATGTGCGCCGATTTTGTCACGTCGGGTATGGTTTCGGTATATCAGCGGTGGTTCAACAGCGGCAGAGTAAAACCGCTCGAGGAATTGTCCAAAGAGGCGGGAACGCTTGTGATCAACGGTTTGCGCTGTTTCAGAGCGATACCCGATAAAACGGAGGGATTATGAAGAAGATATTGAAACCGATCGTCGCGGAGTTCGAAACAAAACTCGCCGAGCTTTCACGCGACGAGATACTCGTATTTATGTCGGAAACGAGCCTGCGCGCGCTTCCCAAGCTCGTCGAAGCCGCCGACGACCCCGAGTATGCGGTAGCATTGCTCGGCGTGTTCGTCATCGACGCCATGCTCGCCGACGGGTTTATAGCGGAAGAAGAATATCGCATTTTTGCGGAAAGCTACAGTATGTTTTTCGGGCACGAACCGAGCCGCAGCGAATGTGAGCACGCGCTTAAAACTGCGTCGTCCGATTTTCACGAAGTGATCGGCGGCATGCGCAATATTATGTTCGCTCTCGACGACGCGACGCGCGAGGACATAGTAAAGGTGTGCATGTGCATTTTTGCCGTTGACGGCAAGATCGACGAGCGCGAAAAGAAATGGTTATTTGAAATTCTCGGAGAGGAGGCTTAATATGAGATTCGGAGCATTGTGTAAAGAAGTGGAGCGTACCGACCCCGCACTGTACCCCGCACTGCTCGAGGGCAAAGCGTCGGAGATTTTACCCTAGCTTGAAAAGCACGTGCGTAATAAGCGCAGCGGCGCGATCATGCTCGGCACTTTTGTCGTCGGAGCTATGCTTGCCGATAAACGAGTGGACGAGACGGAGTTCGAGCTTCTCAAGCCGCGGTTCGGCAAGTTTTTCGGCGATGCCGCGAGCTATGACGAGTGCGTAGAGATAACGCGCAATGCGAGCGAGGGCGTCGATTTGCTCGTCGAAGGCGTCAAAGACGTGCTTGCGGAGCTTGACGAGGACGTGCGCGAGCAAGTCGTGCTCGTGTGTCTTATGATTTGCGCCATCGACGGCAAGGTTTCGTCGGCGGAAAAGCGTTGGATCAAGCGACTTATAGGCTGAAAAGTATGACGAACGCGTCGCGATCATTCGCGTCGCGTTTTTGCGAGCGGTACGTATTCGCTTCGAAAGGTTATGCGGCGGCTCGGTATGACGCCGACCGAATAGACGCAAATCGAACAAGGATAAACGCATGAGCGGCAAAGCGTTGGTAGTCATAGATATTCAAAACGACATTACGAAAAACTATAAAGAGATCATCGGTAATATCAATGCCGCAGTCGATCGGGCTGTCGATAACGGGATTTACGTCGTCTATATCAAGCACAACAACTTATCGGCGGGTACGCGCACGTTCAAGCCGAACACGCGCGGGGCGGAATTGGTGTCCGATATGAAAATCGTATCAGAGAATATATTCGTCAAGAGCAAGGGCAACGCGCTTACGAGCGAAGCGTTTGCGGCTTTTATTGCCGAGCACGGTATCGACGAGTTTTATATAGCGGGGGCGGACGCCGTTGCCTGCGTGAAGTCGACTTGCTATAATATGGCTAAAAACGGTTACACCGTACACGTGCTGTACGATTGTATTACGAGCTATGACAAAAAGAAGATCCCCGAGATGTTAAGCTATTACGAGCGCAACGGTTGCATCGTCGAAACCGTGAATTAGGCACGGGCGAGGTATACGGAGCGCGATATCATGAGTAAGTACGAACCGCTGTGGCGGTATCTGAAATCGGAGGGCGGCGACAGCTTGAAATTGTCTTACGCCGAAATCAAGAATATTTTGGGCTTCGATATAGACCATTCTTTTTTGACATACAAAAAAGAAGCGATAAATTACGGTTACGAAGTCGGCAAAATATCGCTTAAAGAAAAGACCGTGACGTTCGTAAAACTTGCGATTGACAATTAAAATACGCGTGTCATATCGACCGCAACGAACGGAGCGAACAGATCGGATGGATCTCGTAAGATACGGCGTTACAAAGAGATTTCTCCGCTACGCGCTCCTTCGTCGCGCTTCGGTCGAAATGACAGATGGGAAGCGTATACGTCGTGTGCGGCGAAGTGATATAACTTAAAGTCGGCTCGCGTATATGACGATTAAAACGCAAAACAAAACGCGACGTGTTTATGGCGTCGCGTTTTTGCGCGGGGTTTTCGGTCGGATATCCGTTAATCGAATTCTTTTGTGAAATTGCCGTTTTCAAACACTTTGAGCGTTTTGCCGTCGCGTGTTTCCGCCGTGATCTCGAGGTCTTTCGTGCCGACCATGAAATCGACGTGCACGCCCGAATCGTTGATACCCGCGGCGCGGAGTTGTTCTTTGGACATTTCGGGTCCGCCTTTGACGCATGTGGGGTAGGCTCTGCCGATGGCAAAGTGGCAGCTGGCGTTCTCGTCGAACAGCGTTTCGTAAAACAGCGTGTGCAGTTTGCTTATGGGCGAGTCGTACGGGACGAGTGCTATCTCGCCGAGACTGCGGCTGCCTTCGTCCGTTTCGATGATGCCTTTCAATAGATCGACGTTCGTTTTGGCGGTGTAGTCGACGATCTTGCCGTCCTTTAATGTGAGTTCGATACCCTCGATGATCTTACCGTTATAGCAAAGCGGCATGGACGCGCACACTTTGCCGTCGATACGGTTGCAGTCGGGCGCGGAGAACACTTCTTCGGTCGGCATGTTCGCGTTGAACGTGACGCCGTTGCACTCGTCGACGCCGCCGCCGAACACATAGTTTTCGGGCATGCCCACTACGAGATCGGTACCGAGCGCGTTTTTATAGTGGAAATGTTTTATGTTCGCGGCGGTCAGTTTTTCGCGGCGGGTTTTGAGTTCTGCGGAGTGCTTTGCCCATGCTTCGACGGGGTCGTCGTTGTTTACGCGCGTCGTTTTTGCGATGAACTTTGCGAGCTTGCGGAATGCGTCTTTCGGTTTCATGTCGGGGAACATCAACTTTGCCCATTCGGGGTGGGGGTATGCGATTATCGACCACTTGATTTTATGCGACATCGACTTGTCGTAATAGCGCGACAGTCCGACTATGTCCGCACGACGCGACGCCGTCATTTTGTCGGCGTCGGCATGCTCGAACGCGTTCGGGTTTTCGCAAACGATATTTATGACGCACCCGTCAACGTCGGCGAAATAATTGCGCTCCTCGTACATGAACGACGGCTTATGCGAAAGCGTGTCCGCGGTCTGATACGCGAAATCGAGTTTGGATATTTCCTCGTCGCGGTATTTCACGACGACGCGCTTCGCGCCGCGCTCGTAGCACATGCGCACCACTTCGCGCGTGAGATCGACGGCGTATACCGTGGACTGCACATATACTTCTTCGCCCGGCTGAACGTTCACGCCGGTGCAAACCACTGCGCGGGCAAGCCCCTTGTTGAGTTTCTTCAAAGACATTATATTATCTCCTCTTGTGGGTTTTTTGCTATATTATTGATACGACGGCGGGGAAGTCTTTTACCGTCAGTTTGTATACCGCCTCGCAACCGAGGTCGGGATATGCGATGAGTTCGCACGCGGTTATGCGGCTTTGGTACAGTGCCGCCGCGCCGCCGATCGCCGTGAGATACACCGCGCCGTGCGCCTTGATAGCTTGCGTAACCGCTTCGTTCCTGATACCTTTGCCTATCATTACCCGCAGTCCGTTTTCGATGAGCAGCGGCGTGTAGGCGTCCATGCGTCCGCTCGTCGTCGGACCGCAACTGCCGATGAGATTGCCGTGCTGCGGCGGAGTAGGTCCGCAATAGTATATCGCGGCGTCGCCGAGCGGGAAGGGCAGCGGCTGACCGCTCGTTATTGCGGCGGCTATCCGCTTGTGCGCTTGATCTCGCGCCGTATACACTGTACCGCATATTTCCACGAACGTCCCTGGCTTCAAATTTTTTATATGCGCGGCGTCGGCGGGAAGATATAATTTTTCGGGCATGATACCTCCTAAAGCACTATCGAGCCGTGTCGCAGGCTGTGGCATTGCAGGTTGACCGCTACGGGCAGCATGCCGATATGCGACGGCGCGACTTCGATATTCACCGCGAGCGCGGTGGTTCTGCCGCCGAGCGCGGCGACGCCTATGCCGAGCGCGTTTACTTTTTCGAGTATTTCCGTTTCGAGCGCGGCGACGTCCTCGCGCGCGTTGTGCACGCCTATCGGGCGGAGAAGCGCGCGTTTCGAGAGGGCGCAGGACGTTTCGGTGACGCCGCCGATACCGACGCCGACGACTAGCGGAGGGCAGGCGTTGCGCCCGCCGCGTTCCACAGCGTCCACGACCGAACGCACGATCCCCGCATTGCCGTCGGCGGGAGTGAGCATGTATAGCTTGGACATGTTCTCGCTGCCCGCGCCTTTGGCGAGGAAAGTGATCTCGAGCGCGTCGCCCGAAACAAGCTCGAGTTCTATTATGGCGGGGGTGTTGTCTTTGGTGTTCAGCCGCGTAACGGGGTCTGCGACCGATTTTCGTGCGCCCGCATACGCTTCGCGCACCGCCGCGTTTATCGCGGCATACAGCCCGGGCGCGTATACTTCTTCGCCGAGTTTTACGAAAAACAGGGCTTGCCCCGTGTCTTGACAGCAGTACAGATCGTCGCGTTCGGCAACGGTGTTGTTCTCGACGATAAGCTGCGCCGCTCGGCGTTCGAGCGGGCTGTCGGTGTCTATCGCCTCGAGCGCGGCGGTGACCGATTTATCGGCTACGGTAAGACAGCGGTGAATGAGTTTCGCCACGGCAGACTTGATTTTGTCCTGTGCTATGGATTTCATAGGATTATTATATCATACCGCGCGAGCAAACACAACAAAATTCGCTCGATTTCGGCGATATTATCGCTAAATGCGGCGTGAATACTGCGGCGAAGTCGCGCAAACAAACGCTTGCATTTGTCGCGATTTAATGTTATAATTGAAAATATGAGTTTGAGAATTTGCAGTCTTGCGTCCGGGTCGAAGGGAAATTGTTGCTTCGTGTCGGACGGAATAACGAATATATTGATCGACCTCGGCATTTCGGCGAGTCGCGCCGTAAAATGTCTTAATGTGCTCGGCGTCGATCCGCGAAGCGTGACCGTGCTCGTTACGCACTCGCATTCCGACCACGTGGGCGGGTTGAAAGTATTTTGCAAAGCGTATCCCGAAGTGCGCGTGCTTTGTCAAAAGGAATGTGCGCGCGGCGTGGAAACTGCGGGCGGAGTGCGCGCGGTCGTCTGCGAAGAACGTAAGTTCGGTGTGGGCACGCTGCAAATAACCGCATTACCCGTTTCGCATGACGTGCCGTGTTTCGGTTATATCGTTTCGGACGGCGGAAAGAAAGCCGCCGTCGTAACCGACGTCGGGGTGCTGAACACCGCGCAACTCACCGCGCTGTCGGGTTGCGACATGATCATGCTCGAGTGTAATCACGACATAGAGAGGCTCGCCGCCAATCCGCGTTACTCGCAGTCGCTCAAGAACAGAATAATCTCGCGGCACGGGCATTTGTCCAATGCCGACTGCGCCGCGGCATGCGCGTTTCTCGCGTCCAACGGCGTACACAATTTTATTCTCGCGCATCTTTCGGAAGACAATAACGAGCCGTCGCTCGCGCTTAACGCGGTAGAGCACGCGCTCGAGGATGCGGGGCTTGTCGGCGTGCGCGTGGTCGCGGCTACTCAAAATGCAATGACGGGGTTGTTCGAGATATGTTGAACGGCGGTAAATTTCGCAAATACGATCTTTGCGAAGCGTGTATGTTCTATCTCGGCGCGGTGGTCGTATTGCTCGCTGGACAAGCCGCGGCGGGCGTCATCGCGTACGCGCTCGGCGATAAAATAGCCGATCCCGCGGCGAACGGCGTGTTTAATACCGCGTTCATGATAGTATTGCAACTGATCTCGGCGGCGTTCATAGTCGTTTATACGCGTTGCACGAAGCGGTCGTTCAATTTTTCTTTTATAGGCGAGGGTGAAACGTCGAAAGCGAAAAATCCGCTGTATTACGTTTTGCCGATCGTCGCGGCGATAGTGTTGATGGCGGGAATGTTCTTGCCCACGATGTGGTACGGCTATTTTACGCAATACGTATTGCGCGTGCCGCCCGAGGCGGGGCAGGTGGACATGTCGCGTCCTGCGTCCGTCGCGTGCATAGTTATAGCGTCGGTGTTTCTCGCGCCGCTGTGCGAAGAAACGATCTACCGCGGCGTGCTGTTCGGCGGACTTAAAAGCGGTCACGGGGTCGTAAAAGCGGTGCTGCTGTCCGCGCTCGCTTTTATGCTCATGCACATGAACGTGTCGCAAGTGGTGTTTCAGTTCGCGCTCGGCGTGACTTCGGCTGTCATTATGTGGGCGGGCGGACGGCTCGTTTCGTGCATAATTTTGCACGCCGCCGCAAACTCGCTCGCGCTCGTTATCGAGCTTACGCCGCTCGGCGTCGCGCTCGGCGGGTGCGTGGAATGGCTGACGCAAAACGTCGTCGCCGCAGTATTCATAACGCTCGGTTTCGCGCTCGTCGCCGCGGCATTGATGTTCGTGATAGTTAAGTTCGGCTTTATGCGCATCGGGGAAGCCGCGCGCGCCGAAGATAACGATGCGAGTGGCAATGCGGCGGAACTCGGTCAAGCGGATGGCGAAAGAGAAGTGCTCATCGCGGATATGCGCAAGAAAGACGGAAGAATGAGATATATTATCGCCGCGTCTATTTGCGGCGTAATGCTGGTCGTGAATACGGTCGCGATCGTGTTGGGGTAGGCGACATGGCTGACGAAAACGAACTCGAATGTGACGGCGCGGTTTTGCCTGCGACCGAAAATAACGGCGGCGAACAAACGTCGCCGACACGAAATACCGACGGCGGGGAACGGCGATCGACGGAGTGTGTAAGCGGCGACGAAGCGAAACCTCGGCGTTCCGCTTGCGGCAACAGAGATTGGTTGTGCGTGACGCTCGTCTTGCTGTCCTGCATCGTCGGCACATTGCTCATGCGGATAATCTCGTACTTTATGCCCGCATACTCGACGTACGGCGGATATTTGCTGTCGCAGGCGGCGTTCTCGCTTCCCGTACAGCTGTTGTTGTTTCTCGGAATTCCCTTTGCGATATACACATATGTCGGCAAGAGAAGCGTAAAGCAAACGCTAAAGTTCTCGTCCGCGACGCGATTCAAGCCCGAGTTCTTGCTCGCGCTTCCGCTCGGCATGGCGGTGTTTTCGGTCACTATCGGGGTGTCGTCGGGCTGGACGGGATTGCTTCGCATGACGGGTTACACGCCGAGTTCGGGTTCGCCCGATCTTCCCGATTCGTTCGTGCCCGGATATTTTGTCGCCGAAGTGCTGATGACGGCGGTGTTGCCCGCGGTGTGCGAGGAGTTCGCAATGCGCGGCGGATTGCTGTCGACCGTGCGCCGCGGCTACGGCAAGGCGGCGTGCATAATGTTTTGCGCCGTCATGTTCGGACTGTTCCACCAAAATATCAGACAGGTGTTTTACACGTCGCTGTTCGGCGCGCTCGCGGCGTTTCTCGTGTGCGAAACGGACAGCATTTTTCCCGCGGCGATCATGCATTTTACCAACAATTTTTGCAGTGTGTATTTCGACTATGCGGCGCGTTACGGATGGCTTGGAGGCGGACTTTTCGGCTGGCTCGGTGCAATGCCGGGTTGGGCGTTCTTGGCGATCATTGCCACCGTCGGACTTATAGGCGCGGCGATCGTCATTCTCATGCTGTACGTTCACGACAAAAGCGTGTTGCGGGAGCGTAAGCGGAATGCGGAGTATCGCACCGCGCCAGCAGAGGGCGAGATCGTCGTTTCTAAGCCGCGAAACGTCGAAGCTGCGGGCATCGTCGCGCTCGCGTCGATCGCGCTTATCACGACCGTTTTTACGTACGTATGGGGATTTTTATATTAGGTGCGATATGAAGAAGATCAAGGTTTTATGCGTGGGCAAAGCGAGCAAAGATTTTTGCCGCGACGGTTGCAACGAGTATCTGAAAAGGCTCAAAGGATTTTACGACGTGACGGTATCGGAGATCCCCGAGCAACCGACGCTCAAAAAAGAATGTGACGAACTGCTTCGCAGAATGTCGGGGTGCTCGGTGCTCATGGATGTGAAAGGGAAGGCGGTGAGTTCGGAGGAGCTTGCCGACATGGTCAAGACCGAACACGAACGCGGCGACGAGTTGACTTTCGTTATCGGCGGCGCGTCGGGAGTGGACGAGCGCGTGCGGGCGGCGGCGAAACACCGCGTGTCGTTCGGCGCGGTCACATACCCGCATCAGCTTGTGCGCGTACTGCTTTTGGAGCAGCTCTACCGTGCCGCGACTATAATAAACCGTATTCCTTACCATAAATAGCCGCATGCGAAAATAGGAGCCGACACGGTCGGAGCATGTAATAACGGCATATAATAACGGTATGGATATTTACGGTACGGTCAAGGCGCGTCTCGGCGGCGACGGGTTTTCCATCGGTAAAAGCGAGTTCGGGCGCGACATACTTTGCGTTCATCGCGGGTCGAGCGGCGGCAGACAGATCATAGTGACGGCGGGGATACACGCGCGGGAATGTTATACCGCGCTCGTGCCTCTCCGTCAGCTCCAAACGTTCACAGGCGTCGGCGGCGTATACTTCGTGCCGCTCGTCAACCCCGACGGCGCGGCGTTTTTCGAGAACGGCGACACGGCGGGAAGCGAGTTTTTGGAGCGCATGAAACCGCTTCGGCGGGAGTGGAAAAGCAACGGCAGGGGCGTGGACCTCAACTGCAATTTCGACGCGAATTGGGGTACGGGCGACGGCAATACGACCGTTCGCGGCAGTCACGGCTGCATAGGCGATCGCCCGACGAGCGAAGCGGAAGTGCGTGCGCTGTGCGATTTCACGTGGCAAGTCGCTCCCGCAATGACGATAAGCTATCACTGCATGGGCGGCGAGCTGTACTGGGAATTTTTCCAAAGCGGCGAAAATCGCAAGCGCGACAAAAAGCTCGCGAGCGAGATCGCGAGGCATATCGGCGTAAAACGCGTGGACGGAGATCTGGGTTCGGCGGGCGGATATAAAGATTGGTGCGTCATGAAGCTCGGCATACCCGCCGTGACGATAGAGCTTATAAAGCACGGAAGTCACCCGTTCGGACCGGACGATTACGCGGCGGACGTCGAGGCGAATCGAGATCTCCCGGGGTACGTGCTGTCGCTTCTCGGCGAGAAATAGAGATATATACGAAAAGAGGTCGTTATGGACGAAAATACCCAAAGAGATATCAAGTTTATGCGTGCGGCGATCGCCGCGCTCGAAAAATGCCCGGAATGCGAAGTTCCGATCGCGGCTGTTGTCGTCGCGGGCGACGAGATAGTCGGGGTAGGCGTCAATCGTCGCGAGGTCGATAACGACCCCACCGCGCACGCCGAAGTGGTAGCCATACGCGACGCGGCAAAGCGGCTCGGCAGGTGGAATCTTTCGGAGTGCGAGCTGTTCGTTACGCTCGAGCCGTGCGTCATGTGCGGCGGCGCGATCGTGTATTCGCGCATCAGGCGCGTTGTGTTCGGCGCGTGGGACAAGCGTTTCGGCGGTTGCGGCTCGGTGCTTAACGTAGTGCAAAACGAAAACTTAAACCACCGCGCGGAAATAAAAGGCGGCGTGCTCGAAAGCGAATGTCTGCAACCGATACAGGCGTTTTTCAAAGCCCGCCGCGCGAAGAATAAAACGGAAAACGGATAAATAGCGGTCGCAAAATTAGAATAACGTTAGAAATATGTTAGAATATGCCGTGCGCATTGACAAAACGCCCGAATAAGGGTATAATAATAATCGAAGATCGCAGGCGCGGAGGCGAGTATGATAGCAGGAAGGCTGATCAATAAAGTAATAAATATTTTTACGGGTCTGTTCGGGATAGCCACGCTCATACTCATGCTTATAATATACATCAATAACGGATTGGGTAATTTTATTCCCAATGACACTATCATGCATATAAGCGTCGCCCGCGACTATACGACGCTTGCGACGGTGTTCTGTGCGGGCGTGGAATTTACGTTAAAACGCAACGTCATTCTCGCTATCGTGTTTGCGGGTATAGTCGTCGCGGTCGCCGTGTTCATGTTATATACCGATTTAGCGGCGGTATAAATACTATTCCAATTCAAAACACACCTCGAGATCCGAGGTGTTTTTTGTGTCGCGACTATTTTTCAAAACCGCTTGATATGCGATCGGAAATGTGATACAATATAAAAAAGGGAGTACATTTCCCGTTTTGACGGAGAGTCGGGTGATAAACGTAGCTATTGTAGATGACGAAAAAAAGACGCGCGACGAGCTGACGCTGTACTTTAACGATTATTCGCGGGTCAAGCGCGAGGAGTTTCATACTGTCGCGTTCGACAGTTCGATCGCGTTTTTGAGCGAGTATAAAGCGAATTACGATCTCGTGCTCATGGATATAGACATGCCCAACTTGAACGGCATGGACGCGGCGCGGCGGCTTCGCGCGCTCGATAAGTCGGTCACTTTGATATTCGTCACCAACATGGCGCAGTTCGCCGTCGAGGGGTACGAAGTGAATGCGTTCGATTATATCGTCAAGCCCGTTTCGTCCTACGATTTTTCGCTAAAGCTCGACCGCGCGCTCGAACGCATAAAAAGCGAGAGCGACGTCAAAATCAAAATTACCGTCGGCTATGCCGTCAAGATCTTCACTCCCGCCGAAATCAAGTACGTAGAAGTGACGGGGCACAAGCTCATCTACCACACCGTCGAGGGGGATTTCCAAACAACGGGAACGCTGCGCGAGCTTGAAGGCAAACTCGTTTCCGCGGGGTTCGGAAAGTGCAACAGCTGTTATCTCGTAAACCTTCGGCACGTCAAAGGCGTGGACGGACAAACCGTCGACGTCGCGGGCGACAAACTGCAGATCTCTTTCCCCAAGCGCAAAGACTTTATAAGACAGCTCAACGATTATCTCGGAAGCGGTGGCGGGCAGTAATTTTTGCCCACCCCAAAAAGGACAGGCATTTTAATGACGCAGTTGGAATTTTACAAGTCGTTTCAGTTCGTTATCGAGCTGATTGTCGCCGAAACGCTGTTTACGTTCAAGCTCGAACGCAGACGGCTGTTTTGGGTGCGGCTTCCGCTGTGCGTCGCGGCAGTGCTTCTGATTTCGTGGCTGTTCCCGATCCCGACCACGAACGCGCTGTACATGTCGTTCATGTTCTTTTGCATATTTTTGTCGACGGTGCTTGCGGGGTTCGTACTGTTCAAAGAAAGCCCGCTCAAAATCATTTACAGTATGGTCGCGGCGTATACCGTTCAACACCTCGCGTACGAGGGCTACAACATCGTACAAACGCTTATGGGCAGAGCGAATGCGGGGTTTTACGGCGACGACGAGTTCAAGCTGTTCCCAAATCCGTTGTTCGGCGTGTTGTACTTTTGTATATTTTTGGTCGTGTACTTTTTTGCGACGGTGCTTCTCGGTCGGAAAATCGAGCGCGGCGAAAAACTTCGTATATCAAGCAGCTATATCTTCGTGTTCGCGATACTGATTTTCGCGGTGGATATAATTCTGAACGCTGTGGTCGTGTACCACATAGCTCCGCTCGGCAACAAACTGTATCTTTCGATCGTCGGCGTTTACAATATAGTATGCTGTATAGTGGTGCTTCTTCTGATGTTCGAGGTGAGTAAAAGATACAGGTTGCAAGACGCGCTTCACGCCGTAAATCTTTTGCGCCGTCACGAGCGCGAACAGTACCGCGAGTCCAAAGAGAACATCGCGCTCATAAACATGAAGTGTCACGACCTTAAACACCAAGTGCGCGACATAGGCACCAAGAGCGCGTTAAGCGAAGACGCGGTCAAAGAAATAGAAAACCTCATTCAGATATACGACGCGGCTTTGCGTACGGGTAACGAGGCACTCGACGTCATTATCACCGAGAAAATGCTTTCGTGCAACAAGAACGGCATAAAACTCTCGTGCATAGTCGACGGCAAAAGTTTGAGTTTTATGCGCGAGGACGACATATATTCGTTGTTCGGCAACCTTATCGACAACGCCGTCGATGCGGTGCTTTCTCTCGAAGAAAGCAAGCGGGTCATTTCGCTCAAAGTGCGCGAAGTGGGCACGATGCTGTCCGTCAACGTGCATAATTATTACGAGCATAAAATAGAGTTCGAGGACGGCTTGCCCGTCACTACAAAACAGGATAAAGCGTATCACGGTTACGGCATGAAAAGCGTCAAGTATATCTGCAACAAGTACGGCGGCGACCTGTCTATTATGGCGGCGGACAACGTGTTCAACATAAACATTCTCTTTCCCGTCAACGTCAGCCGATAAACTCAATGTAAAATTCGACTCGCGCACCGTCGCGGGTTTTTTCTTGGCGATAAAAACACGGCGGTCGCGCCGCCGAGAAAAGATTATGCAGTCAAAACATAAGTTTAGGAATAACCGTATTGTCAGATATTATTAAAATGTTATAATCGTGGAGCAAGTGCGGTTTAAGCCGCGCGGCTGCTCACAATACAAGGAGGTTTATGATGAGTAAAAGACTGTATCGGATTTCGGCGTTCGTTATCGCGATTTGTATGCTCGTTTTGGCGTGCCCCGCATTCCTAACGGCGTGCGGCACGAGCGACGACGGCGTGGAAATTCTCACCGTGCGCGACATTGTTCTCGATACGACGAATGCAAAAGTCGAGTACGCATACGGCGAAGAATTTTCGGCGGAGGGGCTTAAGGTCACCGCGATATTAAGCGACGGTTCGGAGCGGGAGATCCCGCTCGAGAAGTGCCGCATTTCCAAGGTGAAAAACACCCCGGGCAAGCGCAAGGTGAGCGTTACTTACGCCAAAAAGACCAAGCGTTACGAAGTGGTGTTCGCGGACAAGCCGATGCCGCCTATCTCTGCGGAACCGCTTCTCGAAATCGCAGGCGATAAGACGGACGGCGCGTACCGCGTTCAGGCGGAAGCTATCGACCTTGCGACGTCGGGAGTGCTTCAAAGCGGCGGCGAGCTTATTGTCGAAAGCGAAAGCGCGGACGGCGGCAAGTATATTGCAAACTACGGCAACACCAACAATTATTTCGGGTTTACTTTTAATTCGACGGAAGCGAAAGACGACGTCACGCTCGTAATTAGAGTCGCGAACCCGTCGACCGAGCACGTAATGCAGGTCGGCTCGAACATACTGCCGTATCTAAATTATGCGGGTACGAGCAATTCCGGCGCAATCGGAATTATGCGCGGCGCGGCTATCGCGAAAGCGAGCGAAACGGACGGGCTTGTGTGGAGCGACTTCGTCGTTCGCGGGCTAAAGATAAAAGAGGGCGCGAACACCCTCACTTTCGGAGTGCTCGACGGCGTCGTGCCGTGCATAGATTACTTCGATTTCTATGTCGGAAAGTATTACAGCGGGAGCAGTCTCGAGCTTGCGGCGGCGGGCGAAAGCACCGCACTGCAATTCGAGGAGTTCGGGCTTGAAAGAGTGACGACGCGCGAAGATTATCTCGAAACGTATCATCTCGAACAAGGCGAGCTGTGCGTTCTCGATAACGTCGGCGCGGACGGCGGAAAAGCGGCTTTCGCACTTATGCGTGGCGAGGTTTCGACGGTCATAACGGCGGCGGAGAACAGCACCGTTCAGCTTATAATGTCTGCGGCGAGCGGCGCGGATTGGAAATTTATTAAGGACGCGACGATCACTCTCGACGGCGAAAAAATTAAGTTCAACGAGCACAACATTCGCGCGGGCGATCCCGAAAAAGGCGAGATCGTTTGGAAAGATACCGACCTCGGGTTTTACGACCTCACGGCGGGCGAACATCTTTTGCATATTTCAATCGACTCGCCGCATGCGAATTTCGACGCGCTCACCGTAAAGACTGTGTCGAAAGGCGCGTTCATGGAAAAGCACCCCGAAGTGTATATCGACGGCGCGGGCACGTTCGTAATGGAAGGGGAACACCTCGATCCGTCGGGCGTCGTCGCGCGTGACGATTATGCCGAACTTGTTATCGGTCAGCCTTACGGCGCGTATAACGTGATCTCCGATAAGCGTGCGAGCGGCGGACGCGCCATAGACGGATTTACGGGCAAACCCGTTACGGCAACCCACCCCGAAGCCGAAAACACGGTGTTCACGTTCGATTTCTATCTCGCCGAAGCCGCGACGGTGGACGTCAATGCAGTCGCGGCGAGCCAATTGGGTGTTAACTTCGCTATCAGGGATCATGTCATCGTGCGTATCGACGGACTTGTAATGTCGCCCAATGCGTGCAATCTCGCTCAGTATTGGAATGATGGCAAAATCGAGTTCGACGACCCCATGTTTTTGGATACGCGCATAGCGCACAGAAATCTCGCGGCAGGCAGGCATACGCTTAAAATAGAAGTGATAAACTTCTTCTTTATCCTCGACTGCATAAAGATAAACGTTTTGTCTTACGGCGAGTACGCGCCCGACGTTGTTATCGACGGCTTGGGAGAATTTTACGTCGAAGCCGAGGGACTAGATCCGACGGGCGCGATCGCACGAAAAGATTTTATCGACGCGGGCAGAATACTGTCCGAGCGCGACGAGTATTGCATAGAAGCGGCGGATAATCCGCACGGCGGATATAATATTTGCGGTTTGGATACAGGCTCGAAGCTCACGACATATTTCGAACTCGAGGATAAAGCTACCGTTCGTATACTCATGGGCGCAAAGAGTAATCTCGGCATAGCGATCTGGGAGAAAACTCATGTCAAATTCGTGCTCGACGAAAAGGTTTTGACGCCTAATGCGCAGAATGTGATGAACGCCAACAATAACAGTTGGATAGAACTCGAGATAGACGATCTCGTCAATCTCGATAAAGGATCGCATAAACTCGAGATAGTGTTAGTCGGATTCAGTTTCGAGCTTGATTATATAAAATTCGACGTTACCGATTACGGTACGCAACGCACCATGTTCGAGATAGCGAATAACGGCGACGTTGTTATCCAAGCCGAAAACACGGACGGCAGAGAAGCGATAATACGTGACGATTTCAAGCCGTATATGCCGAACGATAAGGACAAATACGGTGTGTTCGAGGAAGGTTCCGTCAAATATATTCTCGGAATGCAGACGGGCAGTAAGATCAAAATTTACTTTACCGTAAAAGCGAAATGCACGGTCGCGCTGTACATGAACGCACGCGGCGGAAACAATTCGGGCTGCGCGTTGTGGGACGCGTCGTCGGGCGGATTTACTTTGAACGGCGTCAATATGCAGCCCGCGCCGAACGAAGCGTCGAGATTGAGCGGAGAATTCAAAGACGTTCTGTTGTTTGAAAACAAGAGTCTCGAAGCCGGAGATTACACATACTGCGTCGAGCTTAAAAGTTTTACCGACTTCAATATCGACTACTTCAAGTTCGTAGTTAGCGGTTACGGCGCATAATAAGGAGATAAAACAATGGCGACATTAAAAAGAAAAATCATGCTTATAATCAACTTTGTGTGCATGGCGATAATCATTGCGGGCTTTGTGGTCGGCAACGTCATTTGCGGCATAAATTCCAACATTATCACGTCGTACCTTGTCGGGTTCGGACTCGACGACGATTCGGGCGAGGCGAAGGAGGCGCGTCAGGAAGGCAACATGCTCGCGGCGTCCGTCATGGAGGACGGCGCGGTGCTGCTCAAAAACAACAACGGCGCGCTCCCGCTCAAAGAAAAGAAGGTCAATGTGTTCGGCTGGGCGGGCAGCGACAAAGGTTTTATCCCGCAGGGCACAGGTTCGGGCACGGGCGCGCGCAACGATATGGTCACTTTCCTCGGCGGGCTTACGGCGGCTAAAATAGAGTATAACACGGAACTTGCCGAAGCGTATGCGTCGCTCAACTATCGCCGCGTGGAAAACGAGAGCGGCAACTACACGATAGAAGCGAGCTCGGACAACGATTACAAGCTCAATTACGGCGTCATCGAAGCGGACGAAGATTTTCTCACCGACGCGCGCATTTCGCAGGCGAAAGCGTATTCGAATAATGCGGTCGTCGTGCTCGGACGGCTTCTCGGCGAGGGCAACGACTATTCCAAAACGCAGTACATAAAGTACGGCGACAACGATAATTCGCGCAAACTTCAGGCGATCTCGGTCAAAGAACAGGCGATGCTCGACAGAGTATGCGCCGAGTTCGAAAACGTGATCGTCGTCATCAACAGCACCAATCCCATGGAAGCGGGATTTCTCGACAACGAAAAAATAGACGCCGCGATCTACATGGGCACGCCCGGCACCCGCGGCGCGGTGGGGCTTGCCAATCTTCTCGCGGGCGACGCGACGCCGAGCGGACACCTCACCGACACGTGGGCTTACGACCTTTCGACAGCCGCGTCGTATGCGACTTCGGGACGCGAGGGCGTGGGCAGGTACAATGTGTCGAACTCGCTCAAGGTGGCATATTCCGACTATATCGAAGATATTTACGTCGGCTACAAGTGGTACGAAACCGCCGACGCCACGGGGTTTTGGGAGAGCGACGTCGCCAAAGAGAAGTGGGATCTCACGAACGGCTACAAACAGGTCGTGCAATATCCGTTCGGGTTCGGACTGTCATATACGAACTTTGAATGGAGCGTCGTTTCCGTTGACAAGGCGGCGGGAAGCACCCTCGGCAAAGACGATTATATTACCGTCGAAGTGGACGTTAAAAATATCGGGAGCGTAAAAGGCAAGGACGTTGTTCAGCTTTATTACACTCCGCCGTACACTGCGGGCGGCATCGAAAAAGCGTCCGTCAATCTTCTTGCGTTCGCAAAGACTATCGACATCGAACCCGGCGACACCGATACGGTATATCTCGAGTTCGCGGTGTCGGATATGAAAAGTTACGACTGTTACGACCGCAACAACAACGGGTTCATGGGTTACGAACTCGAGGGAGGGGAGTACACGCTAACCCTGCGCACCGACGCGCACACCGTGGCGTCGCCCGCATTCGGCAGTGCCGAAATTAAGTACACCGTGCCCGAGGAAGGGTTCAAGTACGAGCTGGATCCCGATACCGAGAAGAAGGTGGAAAACAGGTTCACCAACTACACAAACGAAACGTCGGGTGCGACGAGCACGATCGCCGAGCCTGTCGCGGGCAAAGCGCACTCCATAGACGGCAACGACGAGCCGACGAAAATCACATACCTCACGCGGCAGAACTTTGCGGGCACGTTCCCGTTCGTCACTCCCGAAAACCGCGAACTCGGCACACTCGTCGAAGATACTATGTACGTCAAGGTCGATCCCGACTCGAATAGCGACGACGTTGCGCCGATAACCGACTCGACGGCGACGAATTGGACTATCGAGGATATGTACGGCGTCGATCTCGAGGACGATATGTGGAACGAAATCGTTTCGCAAATGACCTTGAAAGAGCAAATGACGCTCATCGCTTGCGGCGGGTTCGGTACCGTCGAGATAGAAAGCGTCGGCATGAAAAAGACGGTTGCGTCGGACGGACCGAGCGGGTTTAACAATCAGGTCACGGGACAGGGCAACCTCAAGGCGGTCAACTATCCGAGCGCGACGGTAATCGCTCAAACGTGGGATTTCGACACGGCATACTCGGTAGGGCTTGCTATAGGCACCGAGGGCGCGGCACTCGGCGTTCAGGGCTGGTACGGTCCGGGCGCGAACTTGCACCGTTCTCCGCTCGGCGGCAGAAACTTCGAGTATTACAGCGAGGACGCGCGGCTTTCGGGCATAATGGTAGCTTACGAAGTCATGGGCGCGAAAGAAAAGGGCATTACCGCCTATATCAAGCATATCGCCGTCAACGACAGCGACACAGGTCGAAACGGCGCGTATAAATGGCTCACCGAGCAAGCTCTCCGCGAGCTGTACCTCATGCCATTCGAGTACGCCGTGAAAATCGGTTCGTCAAACGGCATGATGAGCAGTGTAGACCGTATCGGAAGCACCCGCGTATCGGGTTCGTACGCGCTTCTCAAAAGCGTGCTACGCGACGAGTGGGAGTTTCGCGGCACCGTTATCACCGACTATTATCAGGTGACGCGCGGAAGCCGTCAGCTCGACCGTATTCATGACGTCGACGAGTGCGTGCGAGCGGGCAACGATATGCTTTTGCACCCCGACGGCGTGTCCGATTGGTTCGACGACGCTACGAGCAACACTGCCAAAAAGTGCATAGCCGAAGCGGCGAAGAATATTCTCTTTACCTATGCCGACACTATGTTTTTCGCGTCGATCTCGGGCGAGGATATCACGTTCCGCAAGACGCCCGAAGTGTTTCCTTGGTGGATAATTCTTCTCGTCGGTGTGGACGTCGTGGTCGCGGGCGTTATCGGCGTGTGGACGTGGTTGATCCTCAAAAAGCGCAAGCCCAAAGAAGCGACGGAAATCGGAATGTACGGGGACTCGGAAGGCGACGGCGACATATATGGGAATAATGCCGAAAATGTGGTCGGCGCGGCAGCGGAAGAAAAGGACGGAAAATCCGAACAGCCGTTACCGCAACAGTCGTCACGCGAACTCGCGGCGACGGCGCAAAGCAAGGAAATTGCGGCGACGAATAACGCGGCGAGCTTGCCGCAACCGATGATGGAAGCGGTCGGCGAAGTGCAGGCGGAAATTATCGCGCTCGGTAAGCAATTATCCGACATGGTCGGCGCGGTGACGGGCGCGCTCGAGGAAATCCGAAAAGCGATGCCGCCCAAAAAGAAGAAGCCGCCGCAAAAGAAGGATCCGAACAAGCCCAAAGCACCGTCCACCAAACAGCGCGTCGATGAACTCACAAAACAAATAGAAGAACTCCGCGCGATCATTGCGGCGCAACAGACCGTAAATGATAACGCGGACGGTGACAAAGACGAATAGCAAAAAAGAACATCTCGTGCTTGCGAGGTGTTCTTTAATTAAAAATTTATGTCGATGATATTGCGGGACGCAGTGGGCTGCGTCCCCTACGTGTAGTATAACGACGTTACAGGCATGATAACATGTTCGATTGGTTGTAGGGGGCGATGCCCACATCGTCCCGCAAAAGACACGAGAATGTGATCGTCGCATATCGAACAATGCGATAACGTTCCGCTAACAGGCAACTTAAATAATAAATAACAAATAAAAGATAAAAAATCTGATAATTAATTAACCGTAATTTTTAATTATTAAATATTTTTATATCGTTGCGAAAATTCGTGCCGCGGTGTTTATATCGCCCGCGCCCATGAATATGATCGCTTTTTCGCGTAACGATTTTGCGCAGTCGAGTATCTCGGTGAACGTGTCGAAGCAATACGCTTTTTCGTTGAGCGGCAGTATTTTGCGGCACAGCGCGTGCGAGGTTACGCCCTGTATCGGTTTTTCGCGTGCCGAGAATATCGGCGCGAGTATGACGGTGTCCGCTTGCGACAGGGCGGCGGCGAACTCGTCGAAAAGACTGCGCGTGCGGGTGTAGGTGTGAGGCTGGAACACCACCGCCACCGACGGATATATTTCGCGTGCGGTCTTGATGGTCGCGGCGATCTCGTCGGGGTGGTGGGCGTAGTCGGTGAATACCGTTTTTCCGTGCGCGAGTCCTACAAGCTCGAACCGTCTTGCTATTCCGCGAAACGATTGCAGTTTTGGAAGTATCTCGGTGAGAGTAAGTCCGTTTTCGCTCGCCGCGGCGATCGTCGCGAGTGCGTTGTATACGTTATGTTGTCCCGCGATCGCGAGCTTTACCGAAGCGTGACGTTTGCCGTCGAGCGTGAAACTGCGGCAACCGCCGTCGCTTTTTATGTCGCGTGCGAAATAGTCGCAGTTCTCGTTCAGCCCGAACGTGACCGCGCCGCCGAACAGTTCGCGGCATTTCGCGTCGTCGCCGTTCACCACGAGCTTTTTGCATTTATTTCCGAATTTGCGGTATGCGTCGTACAGCGCGTCAGTCGTCTTGTAAAAGTCGGGGTGATCGTACTGTATGTTAAGTATCACGCCCATGTCGGGGTTTAGGTGCAAAAAACTCGCGCGATACTCGCACGCTTCCGTTATGAAATATTTGTCGCAGCCCGTGACCGAGCCGCCCGCAACGCCTACGTGCACCGTAGCGCGGCGGGGGCGGTATACCGCGCCGAGCATGGCGGTGGTCGTGCTTTTGCCGTGACAGCCTGCTACGGCGGTCACGTTTTCGTACGTTTTGGACAGTTCGCCGAGATAGCTCGCGCGTTCGATGATCGGTATGCCGAGTTCGCGGGCGCGCATAAGCTCGCAGTTGTCCTGCGGTATCGCGTTTGTGTACACGACGAGATCCGCGCCGTCTACCGCATTCGCGTCGTGCCCCGAAATGTTCGCGTCCGATCCCGTTACCGCGTGCCCGCGCGATGCGACTGCGGCGGCAAGGGCGTTCATAGATACGCCCGATATGCCCACAAAATGTATTCTCATACCATTAGATATGCTCGCGGCGCGGGTTAGGTGCGTTTGTATATTTGCGCGAACGGTGCGGTTTTTTGCCGTTTCGGGGATTTTTTTCAAAAAAGGTGGGAAAAATTATCGTAAATCTATTGATTTTGCACGTGAATTGTGGTAAAATTTATATGGTCGCAATTCAAGTCTGGAGGACGATTTGTGGAAATCACCGAGGTAAGGGTTCGTCTCATTAAAGACCCCGGTAAACTTAAGGCGGCGGCATCGATAACTATCGACGATTGTTTCGCAATACACGACCTTCGTGTAGTCGAAACGGAGGGCGGACTGTTCGTCGCCATGCCTAACAAGAGGCTGGGCACCGGCGAGTTCAGAGATGTCGCACACCCCATAAACAACGCCACGCGCGATTATGTATCCAAGCTCGTAATTGACAAGTATCAAGAGGAACTCAAGAACGCCGCTGCTCCCAAAGACTGACTTATTTTGTTCAAGATTTATTCTTGCCGATGTCAATAAGTCTATCGGATACCCGGTGGATGACAAGCGCAATTATTTTGCGTGTTTTTGCGTTCGTGTTTTTGCACGTTTTTCCGAGCGGCAAAAATAATGTTTATATTGCGCGAAAAATCGGTGCAAAACGCTTGCGCTATCGCGCCGACTGTGTTATAATATTAAGGCTATTTTAGAGGTATATCATGCATTTCTCTTTTTTATCTTTGGATAACCTGCCCGGCTGGGTGGTAGATTCGTTCCCCATCATTCGTATCGTCATGATAGTTTTGATGGTGGCTATAGCTCTCGCGCTTATCGTGCTCATTCTGTTCCAACCGTCTTCGGCGTCTGGTATGGGCGCGTTGACCGGGGCGCGCGATACATTCTATTCGAAAGACAAATCGAAGTCGCTCGAATCGGTGATGAAGCGCATAACCGTCATTCTCGGAATAATCGAGGGCGTGCTTGCGGTTCTGTTCTTCGTAACGCTCGTAATCTACCGCGGATAAGTTTTCAAGGGCTGTTGATAGTAATAGCCCTTTTTGTTTGCTAATTCGTAATGCGTAATTGAAATGTACAATGTATGCCTCCCCCTTGATGGGGATGCTTTAATAATGATTTGATAAAAGGCGATAAAGAAATAAAACATGAAAAACTTTCATAACAAAAAATACAGTCACCGCGGCGGCGGATACTTCGACGGCAAGCTGCCGACTGTGGACGGCGTAATAGATTGCAAGGGCGACAAGTTCGGGTTTGTATCGCTCGGAGCGGGTAAGGACGACGTGTTCGTGCCCGGGAATATGCTGTGCGGCGCGCGGCACGGCGATACGGTGCGCGTGCTCATTACGAGCGAGAGGCGCGGTCGTAACGGCAATATCCGTCGCGAGGGACGTGTCATAGACATATCCAAGCGCAACACCGACAATGTCGTCGCGACGGTGTTTTTCCGTCACGGCGTGTTTTATGCGGTGCCCGACGACAGGCATTACGGCGAGGAACTCGAAATAATTTCCATGGGCGGGGCGAGCGACCACGACAAGGTGATAATCGAAGTGAAAGGAACTTCGCGCGGCGACCGTGCGAAGGTATCGGCTGTGCTCGGCAGGTTCGACGAGATAGGCATGGACGTCAAGAGCGTGATCGCGTCGCACAACCTGCGCACCGAGTTCCCGCGCGACGTCATCGACGAGGCGAACGCATTGCCCGACACTATCGACGAAGCGGAAGCACGTAAGTCGTACCGCCGCGATTTTACCGATAAGATAATTTTCACTATCGACGGCGAGAGTTCCAAAGATTTCGACGACGCGGTATCCGTCGAGCGTACCGAGCGCGGGTATCGGTTGGGGGTATATATAGCCGACGTCGCCGAGTACGTGCGCGAGGGTTCGCCGCTCGACCGCGAGGCTATCGCGCGCGGGACGAGCGTTTATCTTGCCGATCGCGTGATACCCATGCTGCCCGAAAAGCTGTCCAACGGGTTGTGTTCGCTCAACGAGGGCGAGCGCAGGTTTGTGCTTGCCGCGATAATCGAGCTTGACGGACGGGGCAATCGCATTTCCGCCGAGGTGTGCGAAGGGGTGATCCGTTCGGCCGCGCGGCTTACTTATACCGGAGTGCAGGCGATGCTCGACGGCGACGAAGGTCTGCGCGAACGGTTTGCCGCCGTCGTGCCGTCGCTCGAAATAATGCGCGAGCTTGCCGAGAAGCGCGTAAATATCCGCAAAAAGCGGGGAGCTATCGACTTTGACTTAACGGAAACGGAAATAGAGTTCGACGCCGCGGGGCACGTTGCGGACATTCGCAGAAAACCGCGATTGTTCAGCGCGCAGATCATAGAGGAATTTATGATCCTCGCGAATTGCGCCGTTGCCGAGAAGTTCGGCAAAGCGAAAGTCCCGTTTGTGTACCGCGTGCACGAACGCCCGTCGCCCGACAAGATAGCATCGCTCAACGATTATCTCGATGCCGTCGGCGCGGGGGTGCGCTGTCCGCTTAATCCCGCGCCCGCCGACGTTGCCGAACTGCTCGCGAAAGTGCCCGAGGATATTTCGGGCGCGGTGGCGCGGGTAACGCTCCGTTCCATGTCCAAAGCGACTTACGAGCCGAGCGGCGACGGACATTTCGGACTTGCCGAGCCTGATTATTGTCATTTCACGTCGCCTATCAGACGATATCCCGATCTTGCCATACACCGCATTATAAAGACATGCTTGCGCCAAGGCGAGAAAGCGGCGATGCGGTTTCGGAGTTTTGCCGCCGATGCGGCGGTGCGCAGTTCCAAAGCCGAGCGCACCGCGCAGGACTGCGAGCGCAAGGTGGACGACTACAAGAAAGCGGAGTACATGTCGCGACGTATCGGCAAAAAATATGCGGGCGTGATAACTTCGGTTACCGATTTCGGGTTCTTCGTCGAGCTTGACAATTCGGCGGAAGGACTTGTGCGCATCAATACTTTGCCGCCCGCCGCGATCTTCGACGCGAAGCGGCTGTGCATTTCTTGCGGCAGAGCGCGATACGCACTCGGCGGCAAGGTGGAGATCGTCGTTGTCGGCGTCGAGGGCGACAGAATAGATTTCCGTTTGGCGTAAGCAAATTGACTTGACATATTGCACACGGTGTAGTACAATTATACGAGAATATTTTCGGAGTTAAACATACTGTATGAAAATCGGAGTAGTAGGCTTGCCAAACGTCGGCAAGAGCACGCTTTTCAACGCGATCACCGAGGCGGGCGCGGAATGTGCGAATTATCCGTTCTGCACGATCGAGCCTAACGTCGGCGTGGTCGCCGTGCCCGACGCGCGGCTTGCCGTGCTCGAAAAAATGTATTCGAGTAAACGCGTCGTTCCCGCCGTAATCGAGTTCGTCGACATTGCGGGACTTGTCAAGGGCGCGAGCCGCGGCGAGGGGCTTGGGAACAAGTTTCTTTCGCATATCCGCGAAGTGGACGCCATTATCGAAGTGGTGCGTTGTTTCGACGACGAGAATATAATCAATGTTTCGGAAACGGTCGACCCCGTGCGCGACGCGGACATAATAAATACCGAGCTTATGCTTGCCGACCTCGAAAGCATAGAAAAACGGCGGGCGCGGTTTGAAAAGACGGTCAAGAGCGGCGATCCCAAAGCGGCGGAGGCTCTTAAACTTCTCACGCGCATGACCGAGTGCATCAATGAGGGCAAGAGTTTGCGCTCGCTCGGGCTTGACGCCGAAACGCTCGCTTCGGTGGACGGACAGTTCCTGCTTTCCGTCAAGCCGATCATTTACTGCGCGAATATTTCCGAAAACGATATAGGTATCGGCGGCAATAAGTACGTCGCGGCGATGCGCGAGTACGCCGCACGCGATAAAGCCGCGGTGATTGATATTTGCGCCAAAGTGGAAAACGAAATATCCATGCTGCCCAAAGCCGAACGCGCAGAGTACCTCGAAGCTCTCGGGCTGGAAAAATCGGGGCTTGAGCGGGTCATTACTTCCGGTTACGAACTTCTCGGACTCATGAGCTATCTAACCGCGGGCGAGAAGGAAGTCCGCGCCTGGACTATCGAGCGCGGCACTACCGCGCCCAAAGCCGCGGGCAAAATACATTCCGACTTTGAACGCGGATTTATCCGTGCCGAGATCGTGTCTTACGACGACCTCATCTCGTGCGGGTCGCTCGTCGCGGCAAAGGCGGCGGGAAAACTCCGCAGCGAGGGCAAAGATTACGTCATGCGCGACGGGGATGTAGTCGAGTTCAAGTTCAACGTATAATTCGGAGATTTCGCGGTAGTTCGTGCGCCGTCTTGCTGCCGATTTTTACGCCGAGTTCGTTGCTTGTCCTCGACGTAGCTCTGCTACGACTTCGGACGGCGCGCCTGCTCGGCATTAAAATCGTCGACGCAATCCGTGCGCATCATACCGCTCGATCTCGGCGGCGTTCGTACGGTCGGACAAAGATAACAAATATTACAGGTGAATTATGTCGGATTACAAGACTTTGATTTACGAAGCGGCGAAGAAGGTTTTGCCCGAACTCGATGCGGCGGACGTCACGGCGTCGGACGCGTTCTGCGATTATTGCGTGCCGTGCTTTAAGTTCGCGAAAATACTGCGCAAGAGTCCTGCGGCGATCGCGGCGGAAGCGGCGGCGGCGATAGACATTCCCGGTATCAAAACGGAGTCGCTCAACGGCTATCTCAATTTCACGATCGAACGCGAAGCGTTTGTAAAACAGGCGTTCGCGGCAAAACTCGGCGAGTACAAGCCGTTCGCAGGCAAGACGATATGTATCGACTTTTCGTCGGTGAATATCGCAAAACCGTTCCATATCGGGCATTTGATGACGACGGTCATCGGCGGCGCGCTGTGCAATTTTTATCGCGCGCTCGGCGCGAACGTCGTCGGCATAAACCACCTCGGCGATTTCGGCACGCAGTTCGGCGGACTGATTTCGGCGTACCGTCGGTGGGGGAACGAGGAAAAACTCGCGTCGCGCGGGCTTGACGAACTGCTCGAGCTGTACGTGCGTTATCACAACGAGAGCGAAAAAGACGAAGCAATCGCGCGCGAGGCGCGCGAGTGGTCGCAGAAGATAGAAAGCGGCGACGCTTATGCCGTCGGCTTGTTCGACAAGTTCAAAGCCATAACGCTCGAACAGGCGAAAAAGGTGTACAAGCGGTTGAATATCGAGTTCGACAGTTATCTCGGCGAGAGTTTCTACGTGGACAAGGTGAAAGGCGTTGAGGACAAGCTCGTCGCGAAAAACCTGTTAAAGACGAGCGAAGGCGCGCGTATAGTCGAACTCGGCGATGATATGCCGCCCGCGCTCATAAGACGCAGCGACGGCGCGTCGCTGTATATCGCGCGCGATCTCGCCGCGGCATACTACCGTCATCAAACATACAAGTTCGACAAATGTCTGTACGTCGTCGCGTCGCATCAGGCGTTGCACTTCAAACAGCTGTTCGCGGTGCTCGACCTGCTCGGCGAGCCGTGGGCGAAAGACATGGTGCACGTAAGTTACGGCATGGTGTCCGTCGAGGGCATGTCGCTGTCGACGCGGCGCGGCAACGTGCTGTATCTCTCCGACGTGCTCGACGCGGCTGTGGAGAAAGCTCTCGCGATCATCTCCGAACGCAGTTCGGAATTGGAAGATAAAGCGACCGTCGCCGAAAGCGTGGGCGTGGGCGCGGTCGTGTTCGACGCGCTGTACGACGGCAGGCTGAAAGACAAGAATTTCTCGCTCGCCGACGCGCTCAATTTCGACGGCGAAACGGGTCCGTACGTGCAGTATACTCATGCGCGGTGCCGCTCGGTGCTCGCGAAAGCGGGGTATAAGAGCGGAAGCGGTATCGACTTCAAACAGCTGTGCGACGACGAAGCGTACGAAACGGTCAAGCTCGTCGCCGACTTCGACGAAACGGTCAAGAACGCCGCCGAGCGTTACGAACCGTCCGTCGTGTCCCGCCGCCTCGTCAAGATCTGTCAAGCGTATAACAGGTTTTACAATGCCGACCGCATTATGTGCGGCGGGGAAGCGCAAGCCGCGCGGCTCGCACTCACTGCGCGCGTCGCCGATACTCTGAAGTACGGCTTGCACCTCCTTCTTCTCGACGCTCCTCAAAAAATGTAAATTCGCTCGCGAATTTACATTTTTTAATTAATAATTAAAAATTTCGGTCGAATTAAAGAGAATGCAGAATTAAGTATAAATTATAAACCGACGATTTTTATTATCTGTTATTTATATCGGTGCCTTTGCTGCGTGCCGAGGACGTCACGCCCTACAAAAAAGATTATTTAATGTGCGGGACGCAGTGGGCTAAAGTCCCCTACGGAAGCGTGTTAAGCGTTTTCCGAGTGTGTGTAGGGAGCGCAGCCCACTGCGCTCCGTAAAAGACACGGAGATTAGAACGTCGCACAACAACAAAAGGACGCAATGACGTCGGAAAAAGAGTTTCGAACTTTTCGTATCTGTTTTTTTCATGTCGAAAAATATTTTTTGTAAAATTTTTCAAAACCTATTGACAAAGCATGATTACGGTGTTATAATCTACTTAATCGGTTAAGTAAATTGCCGAAAATAAAATTTCAGAGGTGAAAAATGAAGAGATCGGTCGGTATGATCGGAATAATCGCGGCAATCGCGGTCAGTGTATCGTGCGCTGTCGCGCTTACCGCATGCGACGGGCGCAAGCCGCAAACGGCGGAATATACCGTAACTTTCCTTGACGGGTCGTCGGTACTCAAAACGGAAAAGGTGGAAAGCGGCGGCAAGGCTACCGAATGGACGCCGACGAAAGACGGTTATACGTTCGAGGGGTGGTATGCGACGCCGAATTTCTCGCATACGTTTAAGTTCGATACAGAGATAAAGCAAGACACTTCGGTGTTTTCGCAATGGGCATCCGCTACCCAAAGCGCGGACACGAGGGTTTATTACATCGTGGGTAGCGGAACAAGCCCGATACTTCGCGAGAGCAACTGGGGCAAGGTGTTTAACGACGGCATGAAAATGCAAAAGGCGGCGGACAAAAACGAATATACCTACACCGTCGATTTGCAAAAGAACGACGAGTTTCAGTTCGCCATAAACGACAGCTGGCACAATCAGCGCGGCGTCGGATACATGACCGCGCTCAAACTCGACGACGGCACCGATGCGTTCAGCGGCACCGGCACGATAGGGGATAATTCGTCGTACAGAATGAACATAAAATGCGAGCTTTCGGGCAACTATACTTTCAAGCTCACCACGCATCCCGACGACGACAGTTACGAAACAAATCACCCGCAGTACACCGAGGCGAACAAAGAGGCGTTCAACATAAATTCGCTCGACAAAATTTCTTGGGTGCGAAACGGCGACGCGAATATTCAAGAGGAAGTCGTCACCGATTACTATATCAAGGGTGCGGGCATTACCGATTGGAAAGACATGTACAATGCCGCCACGAAAATGACAAACACCGACGGCGTGTTCACGCTCGAAGTGTTCCTCAAACAGAATGAGGAGTTCATGTTTACGTCGCGCAACACCATAGGCAGCGAATCGTCGGCGGGCACCGAGTTCTTGCGCTCGACTAATCTCGACGATGCGGGTAAAGCGTTGTTCGACGAAACGGCGAGCAAGAACATGGTTGCCAAAGCGACGGGGACTTACAAGTTCACCTACACCAAAGCGACGGGCGTGCTTACCGCTACGCTCGATGCGACGAAAGCTCCCGCCGCCGCGGATTTCTACCTCGACGGCACGTTCGCGGAAGGCGTCGCCGATTGGAGCGGATACTGCTTCAATGCCGATTACAAGCTCGCGGAAAAAACGGCGGGTTCGGGCGTTTACGAAATAAAGAACGTCGCTATGAAAGCGGATTCCGAATTCATTATTCAAATGTTCAAAGCGGGTGCGACCGAAAAAGGCGAATGGGGCACCGACGGTTACAACGGACTCGGCAGTTTCAACTATACATACGTGTTCGGCGGCGGCGATAATTTCTCGGCTGTCGGCGGCAACAATAACAATATCAAAGTCAAGGTTGCGGGAACGTACAATATCACGTTCGACAGTTATGCGAAAATCATCACGATCGAGGACGTCAACGCCGTAAACGACGCTTACATTGTGGGAAGCATGACGGGCGACGGCGGCTGGAAAGTGGACGCCGCTTGGAAAATGACGTTCGACAAAGCGACAAAGACATATTCGATCACCAAAGATTTCGCAGTTGACGACGGATTCGGCGTGCGTATAATGGACGGAAATTCCACGACCGTGCAAAAGGCTTGGTATGCCGCTCAAGCGGTGTCCGGTTCGCCTGCAGGCTTCGATATTTCGGGAAGCAATATCACATGCAAGACTGCGGGACGGTACACCGTCACTTGCACGCTCACGGACGAGGGAGCGACTGTTGCGATAACCGCCACGGAATAAAAATCGGACGAGAAAAAAGCGGGCGTTTTGTTTAACGTCCGCTTTATCTCGACTGTTATGCTTCTATCTATGCGTGTCGATTTCGCGCCGACGCGGTGCGGGATCGCGACGGTTGCAATTACGGCTCTACTTTGTAGGCGTGGGTGTCGAAAGGCTCGTGGCTCAAGGCTTTGCCGATACAGTCGGCAGTCTGCCTGCAAACGGGCGCGTACATATCGACGTACAGCACTTCCGCCGCTTGGGTTTTGAAAAACTCGGCGATTATGCCGTGCACGGCAAGTATGTTTCGCGTATTGACGTTTCGCAGTTCTTTGCCGTCGTTCACGAAAGTCACGCGGTCGAACGTTTGCTCGATTTGAGCTTTCAGCGCGGTATCGGCGGGAGAGAGGCACACGAATTCGTAATCGCCTGCGAAGTGCGCGTCGGCTTTATGCTTGAGCGCGGCATAGTCTGCGGTCACTTGGAAGAACAGTTTGTCGTCTACGAGGCAGTTTACCGCGACGAGCGGAATATAGTTTTGATTGCCTATATCGTAAAAGGTGCTTTTTGTCACGTTATATGCTATAATGGCATCGGCGTTGGTTATTCGTCCGAACGGCGGCATGCGCAGGATCAAATCGTAATTTCCGCGCAACGACGACGATAAACATTCGAGTGCGTTTACGAACTCCGCTTTTTCGAGATAGCCGACCGATTCGGCGCAAACGGCGATAAGTTTCATGTCTGACGCCGATCGCAGGTTTTTGGCGAACACGTTGGGCTTGTAATTGAGCATATTGATGACGTGCCAAATCTTGCTCTTTGTTTCTTCGCTTATAGACTGACCTTCGCGGTCGTTTATAACGTACGACACGGTTGCGGCGGAAACGCCCGCCTCGCGCGCTATATCATATATAGTAACTCTCTTGCCCATATGTTAAGTATAACAGCATGCGGGCGAAAAGTCAACGTCATAGGGGTAATTATGAACGAAATCGCAATATTACACATCCCCGAATCGCAATACTGTTTTGCTACCGATACGAATACCGTTCGTTTGCGGTTGAGGTTGGATAAGTCCGATGCGCCGAGTGCCGTGAACGTCTTATACGGCGGCAAGTATACTTTTGCCCGAGAACGGCTCGCGGCGAGAATGACGCTTGCCTATAAAGACAGACTTTATGCGTACTATACCGTGACGCTTCGACTTTCCGACCCTCGGCTCGCGTACGTTTTCGAGCTTGTCGACGGCGGCAAAACATTTTATTTTTCGGAGGACGGACTGACCGAAAAATACGATTTCGAATACAGTTATTACAACTGTTTTCAGTACGCGTACATAAACGATTGCGACGTGATGAAGTCGGTCGAGTGGATGAGGTCGGCGACGTTCTATCAGATATTCGTGGACAGGTTTGATATAGGCGACACCGCTAAAGACAAGAGCTATATCAACTTGAAGTGGGGCGACGTGCCCAACCCGAAAAGTTTCGCGGGCGGCGACATAAAGGGCGTCACACGCAGACTCGAATATTTGCGGTCGCTCGGAATAAGCGCGCTGTATCTCACGCCGATATTCGAGTCGGTATCCAATCACAAATACGACATAAGCGATTATTACGAAATAGACAAGCATTTCGGAAACAAATCCGACCTGAAAGAGCTTGTGGAAAAAGCGCATGCCGCAGGGATCGCGATAGTGCTCGACGCGGTGTTCAACCATTGCAGCGAGAATTTGTGCGAGTTCCGCGACGTCGTGAAAAACGGAAAGAAGTCGCGCTATTACGATTGGTTCATCATTAAGAATGACGATCCGCTCGAATACGAAACGTTCGGCGACTGCGCGTACATGCCCAAATTCAATACGTCAAATCCCGAAGTGCGCGACTATCTCGTCAATATCGCGACCTATTGGATAAAGGAATTCGATATAGACGGCTGGCGGCTCGACGTGTCGGACGAGGTGTCGCACCTGTTCTGGCGACAGCTTCGCTCGGCGGTCAAATCGGTAAAGCCGAACTGCGTGCTTATAGGCGAGAATTGGCACGACGCGAACGCATACCTTCGCGGCGACGAATTCGACGGGGTGATGAATTACGCGTTCACAAAAGCGTGTCTGGATTTCTATGCGTTCGGAGCGTTCGACGCGGAAGCGTTCGCGTGCAAGCTGAACGAGCTTTTGATGCGCAATACCGATACCGTGAACTCGATGATGCTCAATCTTTTGGACACGCACGACACACACAGGTTTCTGACGCAGGCGGGCGGCGACAAAAACAAGCTGATGAGCGCGCTCGCGGTCACGTACTTTTTTACCGGCGTGCCGTGCATATTTTACGGCACCGAGAACTGTGTCGAGGGCGGGTACGACCCCGACTGCCGCAGGACGTTCGATTGGGCGGCGGAACGCGTCGATAATCCCGTAAAGTCGCTCGTAAAATCGCTCGCGGCGTTGCGGCGCGACCGCGCGTTCGTCGATTCCGAAGTATCCGTTGCCGCCAAAGACGGACTGCTCGTTATCGAGCGCGGCGGGTATAAGCTCACCGTGAACGAGAGCGGCAAGCCCGCAAAATGCGGCGGGCGCGTGACGGCGGGCAATAAATTCGCAGGCGGGATCGTCGAATCGGGCGGGTTCGCGGTGGAAAGAGTTTAACGCGTGCGACGCGAATTTTTTAAGGGATATATCCCTTGCGCGTTTTTTCAAACGCACAAATAATCTTAAAAAGGAGATATAGATGAGAAGGACACTTACCGCATTGATTTCGCATATCGTTCTCGTCGTCGCGCTCATTGTGACGGTGGGTGTGCTCGGCGTTGTGGCGGCGAATGTGGAAACGACCCGTAACGAGAAGTTTACGGGCGTGCTCGAGCATAACGTCACGCTTCGCATACTCGAGAACGATACCGCGAAAGAGCAGGGCTATTTGAAAGAACTGCTCGACGCGTTCAACGCGGAATATGCCGAATACGGCATAAAAGCGGTGGACGCGAACATGGATCAGTACACCGACCTCGAAAAAGGCGGACCGTTCGGGTACGGCCCCGACGTGCTGTACCAAGCGAACGACGCGCTCATGAAATACGTGGACGGCAAGCATATACTGCCGCTGCCCGTCGAGAAGCTCGAGTGCGCGGATCAAGTGGAGGACGCGGCGTGGAACGCATACCGCGCGACAGTAGGGAACGATACGTACACGCTCGGCGTGCCCGTAAATATTCAACAGCCGCTTTTGTATTACCGCGCCGACCTGCTTCCCGATAATTGGGAAGAAGAATGGGACGACGACAAGAACGGCGTGCCCGATATGATAGAGAATTGGACTGACCTGTACCGCTTTTCGCAGTCGATCCGCGCGTCGAGCGGCGGCACGAAGTACGGCTATATGAAGTCGCTCAACGACGGGTATTTCGCGTCGGGGTATTTTCTGTCGTACGGCGGGTACGTTTTCGGCAACGGCGGCAGGGACACGACGGACGTAGGATTTTCCAAAGGCGACGGGTACAAGGGCGCGAAGATAATAAGACAGCTCGCTTCCGTCATGAACCTCGAATGTACCGAGGATACCATAACCCGTAACTCGTACTCGCGCATGGCGCAGGGCACGTATTTTGCCACGATGACGACGCCCGACGTTTACACTATGTTCGTCAAAGAAATGGTGAACGCGGGGTATACGCAAGAATACGCGCTCGAAAATATCAAGACGGTGGACGTGCCGCGCCTGCCCGTAAGCGGCGATCTCGAGGACGAGAGCGAGGGGTTCAAGGACATGACGGTCATGGGCGGCGTGAACGGCTATGCTATAAGTTCGTACACCAAAGCTCCGAACGCCGCGCTCGCGTTCGTCAATTTCGCTACGTCGTATAAAATGATAGGACGGCGTGCGGCACTGCTCGGAATATCGCCCGCGCGGAAAGACGTCGCGACCGAACTCGGCGGACTGAACGAAACTATCAACGAAAACCTCGCCGGCGGCACGATCTACGTCATGCCGAGCGTGCGCGCGCTAGCGCAGGTGTGGACGCCGTTGCAGACGTTTTGCGCGAAGATAGCGGACGACGTGCTCACGGGTAAGAACATGCTCGTCACCGACGACGCGCTTAAAAGCGGGCTTATGAACGTGGATAAACAGATTTACGATGCTATTCATACACTCGGCGGCTCTTGATCTCGACTGCGCATGTACCGCGACTCCGCCGCCGAGGCGTTGAAGATTTGACAGTGCCGATACATGGATATAAAATCAAAAGGAGATGTGCGATAAATGAATGTTGCGACGAAAAGCAAAAACTTTTTCAAAAGCATACCGGATAGAATAAAGAAATTGCCGAAAAAGTTTGCGGCGAAGTTTGCGGGCGCGAAAGAGATAATCACTCAAGGCAACGGCAGAGTGTCCGCGTCCATGATAGTGATGGGACTCGGACAGCTGTTGTACAGGCAGTGGGCGAAAGGCTTTATGTTTTTGTTCATACAAGCCGCGTTTATCGTATATGCCGTGCTCACGGGCGCGTCCGACCTTTTCGGATTCTTTACGCTCGGAACGAGCGAAAGCGATGCGTGGTACGGCGTCAAGGGCGATAATTCGGTCGTCATGCTCATCATGGGCATACTCGCCATACTGATAATAATTTTGTACGTCGTCATGTATATAGCGAACATCAAGGACGTTTATCGCACGCAATGCGCGATCGACACGCTCAAGACGCCGATAGGTTTTAAGAAAGAAGTCGGCGCGTTGCTCGACAAATCATTCCACAAAACCGCGCTCGCTCTGCCCGTTATCGGGGTGTGCGTATTCAGTATTCTGCCCATTGTGTTCATGATACTGATCGCGTTCACGAACTATGGCGGCGACGTCGTGCCGCCCGCGCTCGTCGATTGGGTGGGGCTTGCGAATTTCGGCAAGATACTTTCGCTCGGACAGTTCGCGCCGACGTTCTTCAAGATCTTCGGGTGGAACATGCTGTGGGCGGTGCTTGCGACGGCTATCAATTATTTCGCGGGACTTGGACTTGCGTTGCTTCTGAACAAGAAGTGCGTAAAAGGCAAAGCGATATGGCGGGCGTTCCCCATACTCGCGTACGCCATTCCCGGGTTTATAACGTTGCTCGGTTTCAAGTTCATGTTTTCGTACGGCGGACCTATCAATTATTACATTCAACAGGCGGGCGGCGAGGCGGTCGGGTTTTTGGGGCTTGACGCGAAGTGGACGGCGCGGCTTATCGGACTCGGCGTAAACGCTTGGATAAGCATTCCTTCGACTATGCTGCTCGCGACGGGCATACTTTCCAACATAAATACCGATCTTTACGAAGCGGCGCGGGTGGACGGTGCGAGCGCATGGAAGCAGTTCGTAAAAATAACGTTGCCGTACGTGCTGTTTGCCACGACGCCCGTGCTCATCTCGCAGTTCATCGGGAATTTCAATAATTTCGGCATATTCTACTTCCTGCGCGGCGGGCTGTACGCCGACGGATATTTCCTCGCGAGCGACACCGACCTTCTTATAAATTGGCTGTACAACATGTCGATAGACAACAATTACTACTCGATTGGCGCGGCAATAAGCCTCGTGATATTCGTGATAACATCGGCGATTTCGCTCGCGGTGTACGTGCTGTCGCCGTCGTATAAACAGGAGGAAACGTTCAGATGAGTACGGCAAAAGCAAAGGTGGCAAAAGCAAAGACCAAAAAAGTGCTCAACGTGCTCATTACGTACTGTATTCTCATAGTGGTCGCGTTTGTGTTCTTCTTTCCGTGTCTGTGGCTCATACTCGCGTCTTTTTCCAAGTCAGGCTCGATATATTCGTTCGACGGCTTCTTTCCCACCGAGTACGGACTGAACGCGTTCGACGCGCTGTTCAACGATACGGTCATGTACAACTATCCGCGGTGGTTCTTCAATACGCTGTTTATCGCGGTCATGAGCTGTATTCTCGGCACGGTGCTGACTATACTTACCGCATACTGCATGTCGCGGTTTCGGTTCAAGTCGCGCAAGGCGATGATGAAAACGACGCTCGTGCTCGGCATGTTCCCGTCGTTCATGGGCACGATCGCGGTGTACATAATGATGACGCAGTTCAATCTCATCAACCAACATTGGGGATTGATACTCATTTACTCGGCACAAGCCCCGATGGGGTACATGGTGCAGAAAGGCTTTTTCGACACCGTTCCGTATTCAATCGACGAGGCGGCGCGAATAGACGGCGCGTCAAACATGACGGTGTTTTTCAAGATAATCCTGCCTATGTCGAAGCCGATACTCGTGTATACCGCGCTTACCGCATTCACTTGGCCGTGGTCGGATTTTATACTGCCGAAGATGCTGCTCATAGACAAAGACCTGTACACTGTTGCCGTCGGGCTTATGTCGCTCGGCGAAACGGAGTTCGCGCGGTTTGCGGCAGGCTCGATATTCATAGCGATACCTATAATCGTACTGTATTTCTGTCTTGTCAAGTATATGATAAACGGCATGGCGGCTGGCGCGGTCAAAGAATGATCGCGCAAACAATAAATTTTCGGAGATGATATTATGGCGAATTTGAGTTTGAAGCACATCTATAAAGTGTACCCGAACGGCGCGAAAGCCGTCAACGATTTCAATATGACGATCGACGACAAAGAGTTTATCGTCTTTGTGGGTCCGTCAGGTTGCGGCAAGTCCACGACGTTGCGCATGATAGCGGGGCTTGAGGAGATCACGGCGGGCGAGCTTAAAATAGGCGACGTCGTGGTAAACGGCATGGAGCCGAAGGACAGAGATATAGCGATGGTTTTTCAGAACTACGCGCTGTATCCGCATATGACCATTTTCGAAAATCTCGCGTTCGGCTTGCGTATGCGCAAGATCCCCGATATTAAGCGCGACAAAGACGGCGAGCCGAAACTCGACAAGAACGGCGAAACGATCCCCGTCATGCGCAAGTACACCAAACAGGAGCTTGAAGAAAAGGTGACGGAAGCGGCGCGCATACTCGAGATTACCGAGTACCTAAAGCGTAAGCCCAAAGAAATGTCGGGCGGACAGCGTCAGCGCGTCGCGCTCGGGCGTGCGATAGTGCGCCGTCCCAAAGTGATGCTGCTCGACGAACCGCTTTCTAACCTCGACGCGAAACTGCGCACGCAAATGCGCAGCGAAATAGTCAAGCTCCACAAAAAACTGCAGACCACGTTCATATACGTAACTCACGACCAAGTGGAAGCGATGACCATGGGCACGCGCATAGTGGTGATGAAAGACGGGTTTGTGCGGCAGATAGATACGCCCAAAAATCTCTATAAATATCCCGCCGACAAGTTTGTCGCCGGGTTTATAGGCACGCCGCAAATGAACTTTTTCGAAGGCATGCTCAAAAAGGACGGCGACAAAGTGCATATTGATTTCGCATATTCGGATGCGAAAGTGACCGTGCCGTACTCGTTGCTCATGAAAACGACGCCGCAGTATCTCGACGGAACGAAATCGGTGTATATCGGATTTCGCGCCGAGGATATTTCGCTCGACCCCGAGATCGTCGATAAGAGCGATGCCGCGATCGACGTTAAAATTTCTCATACCGAAGAACTCGGCACCGAAACGCTCGTCTACGGCGATATAAACATGGGCGGCGACGGGTTCGCCGAAACGAGCACGCGCGTCATTATAAAGGCGGGCGGGTTCAGAGAGTACGCACCCGATACGGTGATGAAAGCGGCACTCGACATAAACGCGATACATTTATTCGATAAAGACACCGAGAAAAGCATATTGCCGCGCGTGCCCGAATACAATTTTTTCGATTGCTCGGTGCGCGGCGGAAAGCTCGCGTTTGCGGGCAATACCGCCGAACTTCCCGCGGCGATCGAGGCAAGCGACGGCAGCGGCGAGCTGTACGTGCCCGTGTCCGCCGTGACGTTCGACGGTAGCATAAAAGGCAAGGTCGTCGATTGCGAGGAAATAGACGGCAAGTTCTTGGTTTCGATCGACGTGAACGGCGGGCGGTTGTACGCGCTTTCGGACAGTCGCGTCGAGAACGGCAGCGTCAAAATCGGCTTGGACTATAAGCAAATCACGTTAAAGATCGGCGACCGCGAATGTGCGCCCATGCCGAACGTCAATAGCTTGACGGGAACTTTCGTTTGCGAAAAACGCCCCGAAACTATCGAGGCGAACGGCAAAACGAAAACGCGGAAAGTCGCGCATTACTATTTGGATATCGGCGGCGTGAAGCTCGAAGTACCGCCGTCGGTGTACGAAAAAATGTTCGCCGCGACGACGGGCAGAAAGGTGTATAACTCTACTTTCGGATACGAGTGGTCGCCGTACGACTTTGCCGTTGCCGACAGCGGCATAGAGGCGCGGGTCGTCGGCGATCTCGATTACGGCGCGGAACGTTTTGCGGTGTGCGAAGCATGCGGACAAACGCTGTACGTAAAAACGGATAAACCGCTTTTGGGCACGGTAATGCTGCTGCCCGACGCGGATAAAGTGAGCGTGATCGAAACAGAACGTCAAATAAGAATCGTATAGAAATTGATTTTTGTACGGCGTCAATGCGGTTTATCGGCGTGTCGTTGTTCTTGCGATAGTCGTGATTTGTTAAGTGCCGCCGCTCCGATCTATAAAACGCATTTGTATTTCTCGGTTTTTAATTATTAATTTTTAATTGTTAATTATCAAAATGTGTATCCGTCGTCGCGGGAGCACGAGCATTGCGACGAGCCGTGGGGAAGCGTTTTCGAGTTCATCATCAAAAACATCAATATCATTTGGTTGATATTCGCTTCGCCGCCGCCGTTTTCGAGCATCAGTATCAGCATAAGAAGATTGAAAATTTCGTCCTGCATATTGCCTCCTTGCTTGCACGTAATTATTATTATGCGAAAAATGTCGATCCCGTGACCGATGTTTTTTCGCTATAAACATAAAGCTATTCCGCCGTTTCGACAAATTTCGCCGTTGACAAACGTGTGCATATATGGTATAGTATACATATATCGTTTGCGAGGCGTTATGGATACAATGCTTTTGGACAGTCTGACTGCTTCCCGTGCGCGGGACAGTTTGCCGAGCGTCGCGGGGCTTAACGCGCTTGCGACGTTTTTCGACGCGCTGTCCGACGTTACGCGGCTGAAAATCATATCCGCGCTTTCGGTATCCGCCATGTGTGTGACCGATCTCGCGCTCGTCACGTCGCTCAATCAAACCACGGTGTCGCACAACCTGCGCACCCTCCGCGCCGCGCACGTAGTGGAATGCGTGCGCCAAGGCAAGGTCATGTTTTATTCGCTCGCCGAGAGGAATATCCCGCATATCATGTCGGCGGCAGTGGGCGCGGTGCTCCGCGCCAATAATATAAGCTGACGTGCTTTAAGACAGTTTACGAGGAAAAACAGTTATGATCATTACCGAAAAATGGGATGCGGCACTCGCCGCCGAGTACGAAAAACCGTATTTCGCCGAGCTTATGCAGGCGGTGGATCGCGAGTATTCGCGGTACGAGGTGTATCCGCCGCGCGACCGTATTTATGCCGCCATGCAGTACGTCGATTACGACAAAGTGCGCGTCGTCATTCTCGGTCAAGACCCCTACCACGGCGCGGGACAAGCCAACGGTCTTGCGTTCGCCGTCAATAACGGCGTCGACCCGCCGCCGTCGCTCAATAATATATTCGCCGAACTAAAGAGCGATCTCGGCGTCACGCCCGATAACGACACCACCCTCGTCGGCTGGGCGAATCAGGGCGTGCTTCTTCTCAATGCGTCGCTCACCGTGCGCGCGGGCGAAGCGCAGTCGCACAGCTCGCTCGGTTGGTACAACCTCACCGACGCGATAATCAAATCGCTCAACAACCGTAAAACGCCCGTCGCGTATATTCTGTGGGGTGCGAGCGCGCGGCAAAAAATGCAGTTCATCGACCGCCGTAATTTTATCGTCACTTCGGCGCACCCCAGCCCGCTGTCGGCATACCGCGGGTTCTTCGGCTCGAAGCCGTTTTCCAAAGTCAATTCGTGGCTGTCGGAAATCGGTTCGGCTCCCGTATATTGGCAGTGCACCGGAAGGTACGAGCCTGCCGAATATTATAAGTCGGCGGGTAAAATAAACAGAGCGTGAACAATTAAAAATTAATAATTAATAATTATTGTTAAATTGACATTAACTCGCTTCGGCGGGTTTTTTGTTTGCGTGGATATTTCGAGGCGGGGGAAACGTTTGCATGAAAGTTCTTGTCGAAAGTTTATAATACTCAAATTTTTCGCGCGTGTCGAAAACCTCTGGTATTGTATTGGTTTCGACAAATGCTTGATTTTTCATTTCGACCGCCCGCACCGAACATACACTCAACCTGTCATTTCGACCGGAGCGCGAGGAACGAAGCGCGTAGCGGAGAGATCTTTTCCGATTTTATGCAGTAATTGTAATTTCTCACCGCAAGAGATTTCTCCGCGCACTCGCTTCGCTCGTTTGGTCGAAATGACAGAATACAACGGGATTTCTCGACTGCGCACGGAATGACAAATCTGTTGCACGCGACAATTCCGACAGGCATGTCATTCCGAATTCGGGATATTGTGATTATCTCGCCGCGTACTTGACAGTTCGGCGACGTTATGGTATAATCGTTGCATGGAAGATAGCGAGAAAAAATTCGATGCGGGAAATGTGCCCGTCCCCGTTCAGAGCGACAGCGACGTCGCCGACATGTCTGCGTCGAGCGACGGATTGCCGCGCACGGTCGACAGCGAGGCACTGCCCGACAAAGACAGGCATATAGAGTACGGCAGCTACGACGACGGCAGAATGAGCGGCGGTTACGCGTCGGTCAATGACGGCGGCATTTCGGGCAACCGTTATGCGGAAGTCCCTGCGGGGCGAAGCCGCGGTTCGGCTAACGACAACAAGCTGTTATGGATAACGGTAGCGATCATGTCGGTGCTGTGCGTTATCATTGCGGTGTGCTCGTCACTTCTCACCGCGCATTTTATGCGTAGCGGCGAGAAGCCGCCCGTCATCAACGCTACCGACGAGAAGCAAAGCGTTGCGGCTGTGGTGCAGGCGCGAAAATCGTGCGTTGCGGAACTTATGTGCGGCAGTCTTCGCGGCAGCGGCATTGTGATGAAGCGCGACGGCGGCAATGTATACGTACTGACTAACGCGCACGTGCTTCGCTCGTTTGTCGAACTCGGCACCGTGCCGAGCGTGCGGTTTTACGGCGAGGATGAGTTCTACGCCGCGAGCGTGGTCGGCTACGATCTGTTTTACGACGTTGCGGTGGTGAAGCTCGATCACGACACTTTGTATACGGTATACGATCTCGACGGCAACGCCGAGCTGTTTTCTTCGGATATTGTGTGCGGCGACGGCGAGCGCGTGGTGTCCATAGGCAATGCGCTCGGCTTCGGAGTGGCGGCATACGACGGCATCGTTTCGCGGAGCAGCGAGCTTCTCGAGTGCGACGTGCTGTTTTCGGGCGATACCAAAAAGTATGTGCCCGTGTTCCGCACGACCGCGGTAATAAACGCGGGCATGAGCGGCGGCGCGGTGTTCGATATGAAAGGGCGGCTCGTCGGGCTGGGAACCTACCGCATGAGCAATACCGACGGCGCGGACACCGAGGGAGGCGCGGCTACCGACGTCGAAGACACGGGATTCGCTACGCCCGTTTCGGTGCTGTATTCGGTGTATAGGCGCATTATGAACACGGCGAACGGCGGCGAAGTGCCGTTGATGTCGGTGCGATCGCGCAAAGTCGGTACGAGCGCGATCGGGTACGTGGGACTGCCGTTCGGGTTTAACTGCGAGTATAGGCGCGGCTTGCTCACCGTAGTGTCGCTCGATCAAGGCACGCCTAACGGCAACGTCGAAGTAGGCGACGTTATCACGCATATCGGCGGGCTGGAAGTGACTTCGGATATTTGCGCCGTGATCGGCGAGCTTCTCAAGTACAATCTCGGCGGAGGCGGCGACGCGCTTAAGATTTCGGCGTTGCGCGGCGGAAGCGGCGGCAGTAAATACGAATTTGCCGTAAACAATTACAGATATGCGATTTAGATTGCGGGTCGCGGCGATCGTTCTCGTCGCGGTCATATCGGTGTGTGCGGTCGGTTGCTCGCGGTTTTCGCCAGACCTTCCGCCTCATCTTATACCCGTCGGCGAAGCGACGCCCGTCCGTCCCGTCGACGGGCGAGAGCCTTATACAATGTCGCCGCTACCCGATAAGCTCGACGAGGCGGCGTACAGGGCGAGAATGGACGAGCTGTATTCTGCGGTCGTCTATGACGGACTGCGCCCGATATTTCGGGACAACGACCCCGCAGAAGCGGTATACACCGCGGCGCGGAGAATTCTCGACAGGTACGTGTCCAACGAGTGGCACGGCAGTGCGGACGGCGAGTACAATATAGTGCATGCCGTGCACGACTGTCTTGCGTATTACGTCGATTACGATTTCGAGCTGTACGACGCGTACAAGAACGGCGCGACCGCGCTCTCGAGCGATCCCGCTTTCCATATCGACGGAGTGTTTTTGCACGGAAAAGCGGTTTGTGACGGACTGTCGCGCGCGTTTGAATTTTTGTGCGCGCTCGAAGGCATTAGCAGCGTGCGGGTGACGGGCAGCCTCGCGTCGGTGCCGCATGCTTGGAACAAAGTGCGCATCGGCGGAAAGTGGTATAACGTGGACGTCACCGCAGCCGCCGCGCACTATTCGGTAGGCGGCGGGGAATATCGCAAACAGCTTTCGCACGGGTACTTTTTGCTGTCCGATAAAACTTATGCGGAGTTCAAGGCGCAGTCGCACGTGTTTGCCGAACAGCCGTTCGTCGCGACCGAGGATTACGATTATTACGGCGGCGAGCAGGCGGAAATAGGCGGCGAAACGTTCCCGCTCGTCGTGACGAGTCGCGACGGCTTGACGTCGCTGTTCGAGGCGGTGCGGAAAGCGGATAAAGCGGTCGGCAAGCTCGAAGTGAGGCTCGATTACGGCGGGTACGTGCAGGTGAATGCCGCCGATATGTATCGCGACGACATTGCCGCGGCATACGCCGCGCTCGGCAATTCCGATTTTCGTTTCCATACGGACAGCGTGCCGTACTTCCGCTATCCCAACGGGGTATACCTGTTTTTGTTCTACTATTAAGCGTACACCGAATAAACTATGTAAACCGATAATTTCAGTCAAGCAAAAACTCTCGGAGATCCCGAGAGTTTTGTGTTTTTGCGTACGGTGATTTTAATTCTTTTCGAGCACTTTGCAGAGGTCGCCCACCGTCTTGACGTTTTCCATAATGTCGTCGGGGAGGGTGACGCCCGTTTCGCTCTCGAGCGCGAACATGAGTTCCATGAGCGCGAGCGAGTCCGCTTTGAGGTCGTCGGCGAAAGAAGTGTCGCGCGTGATGGTTTCGGGAGCTATCTCGAAATATTCGGCAAGCTCTTTTTGAATTTTCTCGAACATGTTGTTCTCCTTTTTTGGTTTTTGTTTTTATTGTAACGGCATTGTTTTTTTGCCGATTGCAAACTTAAGAATTGATTATCGCAAATACGATCTCCTCGGACATTAGCTCGCAGTTGACGTACTTTTTGCCGTCCGCGACGTCTACCGTGCGAAGTCCTTTCGCGAGCACTTTGTTCACCGCGTTTTCTATCGCGTCGGACTCCGTTTGCAAGCCGAGCGACGACAGCAGCCACGCCGCCGAGAGGATTATGCCGACGGGGTTTTCGGCGAGCCGCTGTGCATTGCCGTACACACCGACCGTGTTCGCGCCGCCTATGGCGCAGGCGGGAAGCAGTCCCGCAGACCCGACTATGCCAGAAAGCGCGCCCGCAACTATGTCGCCCGTTGCGTCGGACGCGAGCACTACGTCATAGGCGTTGGGTGCGAGAGTGACCGACGTTATGAAGTTTGCGACGTTCTCGTGCTTCAACGAAACGGCAGGGTAGCTTTTGGCGACTCTGTCCACAGTCGCACGCCACAGCCGACTTGTGGACATTGTGTCCGATTTGGTTACGTCGGTAACCGTTTTGCCGCGCGTCGTCGCAAGCTCGAAAGCTACTTTGGCGATGCGCTCTATTTCGCTTATCGCGTACACGTCTGTATCGTACGCTTCCTGACCGAGCACGCCGTCGCGGTAACCCTGCTCGCCGCTGTTCAGTCCGCCGAGCAGATCTTTCACGAGCATAATGTCAATGCCGCGCCGCGAAACGGCGGGCTTTAACGGACTGCACTTACCGCCCGTTGACGTGTGGTACAGTCCCGCATACAGTCCGAGTGCGGAGTACAAAGCGTGCAACGCTTTCTCGGGACGCGCGTGCGGGGGCAGGCTTTGCCAGCGTTTGCCGCCGACCGCGCCGATGAGTATGCCGTCCGACTGTTTGCACGCTTCTACCGTTTCGTCTGGAAGCGGCACGCCGCTCAAGTCTATCGCACTGCCGCCGAACGGTTTGACGGTCATGTGAAAATCATGCCCGAATTTGCGTTCTATTGCATTGAGTACGGCGATCGCGCCGTCGACGAGCGATGCTCCGACGCCGTCGCCCGGCAATAATGTTATACGAAAATCTTTATCCATGATTATCGGCGATCAAAATTTCTTTTTGAGTACCGCGCCCGTCGTCGCCGAAGTGACGAGGTTCTGATACCTCAATAGCCAACCCGATACGTTCGAGTCGTGCGGGCGCAATTTTTTGCGCCGAGCTTCGAGCATTTTCGCGGGCACGTCGAGGACGAGTCTGCCGCCCGGTATGTCTATCTTGACGGTGTCGCCGTCGGCAACGAGCGCGATTTTGCCGCCTTCCGTCGCTTCGGGGCAGACGTGCCCGATAGCCACGCTGTGCGTCGCGCCGGTGATCCGTCCGTCCGTTATGAGCGCGACTTTGCCGTCAAGCCCCATTCCGACGAGTGCGGACAGGGGAGAGAGCATTTTGCGCATGCCGGGACCGCCCGCGGGACCTTCGTAGCGAATGACGATCGCGTCGCCCTCTTTGACGCGACCCGCGTATATCGCGGCGACGGCGTCCTCCTCGCAGTTGAAGCATTTCGCTTTGCCTGTGAACGTGAGCATGTCTTTTTCGACAAGCGCGCGCCGAACGAGAGCACCGTCCTCGGCGAGGTTGCCGCGAAGTACCGCAATGCCGCCGACGGGCGAAACGGGATCGTCTATCTTGTGTATTATGTTCTCGTCGAGTACGTGCGCGTGCGCGTAGTCGTCGGCGAGCGAATGACCGTTCACGGTGAACAACGAGCCGTCGATGAGATTTTTCTTCGCGAGTTCGTGAAGTACCGCGCTTGCTCCGCCTGCAAGGTGGAGTTCTTCAAGCCCGACGCCGGACGCGGACGAGAGAGTGCAGAGCACGGGGGTTTTGTCGGAAATTTTTTGAACGGTGTCGAGGTCGAGTTTGATATTACATTCGTCGGCGATCGCGAAAAGATGCAGAACGCTATCCGCCGAGCCGCCGAGAGCCATGTCGAGCGTGAGTGCGTTTATGAACGCGCTCTTTTTCATGATCATGCGCGGAGTGACTGCGTCGCGGACAAGCTCGCATATCGCCGCGCCCGCGCGCTTTGCGATCCGTATACGCTCGCTCGAAACGGCGAGTGCGGTACCGTTGCCGGGGAGAGCCATGCCGAGAGCTTCGCATAAGCAGTTGATCGCGTTCACGGTATACATGCCGTAGCCGGGACAGGCGAAGTTCTCGAGTTCGTCGAGTTCCGCGCGGCTCATCGTGCCTTGCTTGACCGCGCCGATGCCTTCGTACATGGAAGTATAGCCCGCTTTCTTGCCGTGGTATTTGCCGCTCGCCATAGGTCCGCCCGAAACGAACACCGACGGAATATTCACGCGTGCCGCGCCCATGAGCATGCCGGGTACCGTCATGTCGCTGTTGGGGACGAACACCGCGCCGTCGAACGCGTGACCGCGCAACATCGTTTCCACGCCGTCGGCGATCAGTTCGCGCGAGGGCAGGGCGTACCGCATGCTTTCGTGACCCATGGCGAGTCCGTCGCACACCCCGATCGCGGGAACGACTACGGGCGTGCAACCGCCTGCGTATACGCCCGCTTTAACGGCGTCCGTTATGCGGTCGAGATGAATGTGCCCGGGTACTATCTCGGACTTTGCGGTGACGATCGCGATAACGGGTTTTTCGATCTCCTCATCCGTTAAGCCGAGAGCTTTCAAGAGCGCGCGTTGCGGTGCTTTTTCCAATGCAGACAAAAGAACTTCCGACATGATTTCTTTCCTTTTGAGAGTTTTCCGAAATATGTGCTTACTGCACACGTGTATCTATATTATTCTACCATGTCCCGTCATATTTGTCAATTACATTGCAAAAAAAAGGCGGTAATTTTGACCTCGGGAGCGAGGTTTACCGCCTTTCGTAACTAATATAGGTGTATTTTGCTTGACCGATTACAGCACCATCGGAATGTTGTGCGCGATGAAAAATTCCTGTACCGACGGAACTTGCATGGCTATAGAGCTTGCAATGAGGAACGCCGTGATCACGATGAAGATTATCCTCAAGATCAAGCTGTCCGTCCAACCGCATGCGTTGTACAAAACCACGAGGAACATTATGCACAGCACGATCGTGCGGATTATATCTATTGCGCGAAGCGCGCTCGCCGGCACATCCTGATACACCATTACCCATTTTATGCCTATTATTACCGCGTAAAGGCATATCGCGATTATGGATAATAATTGGTCGATTTTGCGTTCGTCTTTCATACTTACCTCCGTTGACGAGTTTATACTTTAATTATATATGCTTTACATTAAACGCACATATAACAAAGATTAAAATATCATTAGATTTTACGATTTGTATATTCGCGGCAACGATGTCCGCCGCCGAAGCGCGTCTATAAGTTGACAAACGCAGATGAGTTTTGTATAATATACGGTAACGCCCGGGATACGGGCGAAGGTAAAAGATATTCATTTTTCGGAGCGGTTATGAAAGTTATTTCCAAACAGAACAATTCGCACCGCTGCATTATTTGCGGCATGGAAAACGACGGCGGCGTCAAGGCGCAGTTTTACAACATGGAGGACGGGTCGGTGGGCGGTCTTTTCACCTTTCGCGAAAACCATCAAAGCTATCCCGGCAGAGTGCACGGCGGCATGCTCGCCACTATGATAGACGAGCTTGCGGGGCGGGTGCTGTGGACGGACAGACCCGACCAGATCGCGGTCACCATGGATATAAACGTCAAATACCGAAAGCCCGCGCCCTACGACGTCATGCTCAAGGGCAGGGGAATGTACATAAAAAAGACGGCGCACGCATACAGCGCGAAGTGCTATATCATGACCGAGGACAATACCGTGCTCGCGGAGGGCGAGGCAAAATATCTTATACTGCCCGCCGAGAAGATCACCGACGCGACGCTCGACGAGGAACTCGATATTTATATCGCGGACGACGTGAAAGAAATAGATTTTACTAATTAAAAATTAAAAATTGAGGACGATTTAAGAATGAGATTCTTCGCGTTCTCGGAATGACAAAAGGGCGGCGGGTCGCAGAGGGCTGCGACCCCTACGGAAAAAGGACGATTGATAATGCGGCGTGCCGAGACGTCACGCCCTACGGAAGCGTAGTCGGCGTTTTCTATTGGTTGTAGGGCACGGCGTCCACGACGCATCTTACATGCTGTTCAGATAATATATAAAAAATAAGAAATAAAAATTACGGATAATTTTATTAATTATCCGTAATTATTAATTGTTAATTTTTAATTATTAATTGATCTTCATGTCGCCCGGTTTTATCCAGCCGAATTTGCGCATCAGTTCGCCGACGCCGAAAGCAATGACAGCGGGAACTGCGATATAGCATACGAGTATGGCGATGAGGACGTACCACCACGCTATGCCGTTTTGCATTGACGTCAAAAACGTTTGGATCACGCCGACAAGTCCCGCAGTGCCCATACCGCTGCCCGTCGCGTCGCACATTATTCTGAACGCCGCCGAAGCGAGCGGACCCGCTACCGCAGACGCCGCGACGGCGGGAATGAGTATGCGCGGATTTTTGCCGAGGTTGGGGATCTGCAACATGCTCGTCCCGATGCCTTGCGATACAAGCCCGCCCCAACGGTTGTCGCGGAAGCTCGCTACCGCGAATCCCACCATGTGCGCACAGCAGCCCGCGCATGCCGCCGACGCGCCGATGAGCGCGTTTTGCGTCAGTTCGGGAGTGTTTATAAGCGACGAATTGAATATCATTACTCCGAACGCCGCGCTCGAGGTGGGCAGGGTGAGAAGAAGCCCCATTATCACCGCGACGAGTATTCCGAACGAAATCGGTTCCCAGCCGATCGCCATGGACACCCCTTTGCCGAGCAGTGCGAACAGTATTCCGAACGGTATGCCGAGCGCGATCGCGCCCGCAGTTCCCGCGACTATCGCGACGAGCGGCACGACGATTATATCGACGGGTGTTTTGCCTTCTACGTACTTTGCCGTTTCGATCGCGGCGACTACCGCGACGAACGCGCCGACGGGGTCGCCTATCGTTATGGACGGATTGGCGGATGCGCCGTACACGGGTATTCCCGACAGCGCGAATATATTCGTTATGTTCGCGCCGACCATGCCCGCGACCGTCGCCGAGAATCCCGTCAGCTTTTTCGCTTTCAGACTGTGCGCGATGCCCGCGCCGATACCCGCGCCCATGATCAGCTTGCCTATGTATCCGATATAATGCAATATGCTTCCAAACCCGTTGTCGCGTCCGATGAGCGTGCCGATCTGGTCGATTATCGTGCCTATGATGAGAGTGCAGAACAGTCCGAGAGCCATGCCCGAAAACGCCTGTATGAAATACCTGTCGGCGTAATACTTGAACCACTGTTTTGCCGTCCGCTTTTGCTTTTTCTCGCTCGGCGTTTCGTCGCTTGCCGCATTGCCGTCCGCGGGCTGTTCCGTCGCAGGCGTTTCGGCGTCCGTCGGCTCGCAAGCCTCGACGATGTCTGTTGTCTGCCGTTCGGCATCCGTTTCCGCGGCGTCGCGGGGAACGGGCGTATCTTGTTCGGTCATAATGCTTTTCGCCTCCGATAAAAAGCGATGAGAAAAAATCTCATCGCTTTCGTAAATTCATCGCTATGCCGCAGTCGTGCGGCAATGCAAAAAGAGGACAGGCGAGTGCTTGTCCTCTTTGACGGCGCACATAAACGCCGCCGTTAACGATTATTTGCCGAAATAACGTTTGAGAAGTCCGTTGAAGCCCGCACCGTGACGCGCTTCGTCCTTCGCCATTTCGTGCACGGTGTCGTGAATGGCGTCGTAACCGAGCTGTTTGGCACGCTTCGCGAGATTGAGCTTGCCCTCGCACGCGCCCGCTTCGGCGGCGGCGCGGAGTTCGAGGTTCTTCTTGGTGGACGGGGTGACCACTTCGCCCAAAAGCTCCGCGAACTTGGCGGCATGTTCCGCTTCCTCGAACGCATAGCGTTTGTAAGCCTCGGCTATTTCGGGATAGCCCTCGCGCTCGGCGACGCGCGCCATGGCAAGGTACATGCCCACTTCGGTACATTCTCCCATGAAGTTGGCGTGAAGTCCGTCCATGACTTCCTTGTCCTCGACCTTGCCGTCGCCTACCTTATGCTCGCATGCGAAAGTCGATTCGGACACGGGAACGAATTTCTTCGCGCCGCAAACGGGACAAACTTCCACGCCGTCCTCGAGTATTTCGCCGCAAACCGCACATCTTTTCATAATAAATATCTCCTTGTAAATAAGTTTTAAGACGCTCGGAACGCGATATGCCGATATGTCGGCTCCACGTTCTTTGCTGTCATATTGTACCACAGTTGCGGCGGCGATGTCAATGATTTTCGACGGCGCAAATCCCGAATTTTTATGTAATCGCGAAACATTTTCGCATATATAAAATTGCGCGGGAGGGAGCCGCGTACGCCGCGCCGAAAAACGCACAATTCGCGGTTTTGCGACAAACCGCCGCGATTCGATTGCTATTTTCGACCCGATATGTTATTATTTTCGATAGTGCGATCATGAATGTACGAGCAAGAAAACAAATGGATATGCTCCGCGGTCCGATGTTTAAGAACATTCTGCTGTTTGCGTTGCCGCTCGCCGCGAGCGGGCTTATTCAGCAACTGTTCACTTCGGCGGATATGGCGGTCGTGTACTTTTTCGAGGGCACGACGGCACAGGCTGCCGTAAACAGCAACGGCGCGCTCGTCAATCTCATCATCAATCTGTTTACGGGCATGGCGGTGGGCGCGACAGTCATGATCGCAGAGTGCGTCGGCAAAAAGCATTTGGACGACGTGCACAGCATCGTTTTCACCTCGATGGTCTTTGCCGTCGGCGGCGGGGTGGTGCTGCTCGGTGTGGGTATCGCCGTCGCGCCGCCCCTTCTCGAGCTTATGGGCGCGCCGAGCGAAGTATTGCCGCTCGCGGTAAAATACCTGCGCATTTATTTCGTGGGCATGCCGTTCCTGATGGTTTACGACTTCGGCGCGGCGATACTGCGCAGTATAGGCGACACGGTGCGTCCGCTTATAGTTTTGTTGATCTCGGGCGTATTGAATATAGGGCTTAATCTGTTGTTCGTCGGCGCGTTCGGCATGGGGGTCAGCGGCGTCGCGATCGCGACGGTGGTCGCGAATATAACGTGCGCCGTGCTCGTGCTTGTTTTTCTCATGCGGTACGAAATGCTTCGCATGCGGTGGGGCAAGTCGAAATTCCGCGCCGAATACCTCAAACGCCTGTTCGTGATAGGCTTGCCGGCAGGACTTCAAGGCGCGGTATTCTCTATTGCAAACGTGTTTATACAGTCGAGCGTCAATTCGTTCGGCGACGCCGCCATGGCGGGTAGCGGCGACGCGCAGAACTTCGAGATGTACATATACTGCTTTACGTCGGGGTTCGCGAATGCGACGGTGTCGTTTATCGGGCAGAACTTCGCCGCGGGGAACGTTCGACGCTGCAAAAAGGCGATGTTGCTCAACATGGGCGCATCGCTCGCGGTATCGACCGTTTTGAGCGCGGTGTTCACTGCGGGCGGCAGAGGGTTTATCCGCATTTATACCGACGACCCCGAGGCTATCGAGTTCGCGATAACGCGCATGGTTTGCATACTTTCGGCATCCATGCTTCCGTGCCTGTACGAAGTGGCGGGGGCGGCACTGCGCGGGCTTAATCATTCGTTCCTGCCCGCACTGTTCACGATAATAGGGTCGTGCCTGTTGCGGCTCGTGTGGATATATACCGTGTTCGCGGCGTTCCCCGAATTTTGGGTGTTGATGATAATTTATCCGATCACGTGGATCGCGACGGGTGTTGCGATGCTCGTTGCGTACTTCGTCGTGAGCAGACGCGAATTCGCGCAACTTTACGAACGCGGCGAGGCGACGGACGACGTCGAAGAACCGCGCAAACTTACGCAGTCCATGCGGCGGTGGAAGGTACGCACCGCGCGTGGCGCGAACAAAACGGACGGTAAGCGCAAACGCAGGGCGTAGGCATGGGATATACATATAATAATACTGCGGGCAAATCTTTTCGCGTAAATTTTGTGAAAACTATTTACTTTGCCCGCATTTTGTTATATAATATATCTATGCGAATACAGTGCGGCGAAAGCCGTAACAAAAGCGCGAAGTAAAAGGAGAAAACATGGCAAATAAAAAAGTGACCGCGGTCGACGACAAACCGATCGAAAAGACGGAAAAGAAACCGACCGCACGCAAACCCGCCGCGGCGGCTGCGGACAAGCCCGTAGCAAAAAAGCCCGCCGCGAATAAAAACGCGGAGGCAAAGGCGGAACCTGCGAAAAAATCGGTGCCCGCCGTCAGACACGATACTTCCGTCAGACCGGTCGCGGAAAAGAAAAACGCGCCCGCGGTAAGACAGGAACCGACGGCGAAACCGATTGCGAAAAAGCCGACCGTCGTTGCCGATAAACCCGTTGCAAAACCCGCGGAAGAAAAATCGGCGAAAGCGGAAAAATCGGAAAAAACAACGGTTGCGGAGATCAAGACCGAGAAAGTCGAAATGAAACCCGTGACCGAAGAAAAAACCGTAAAGGCGGAAAAACAGTCGAAAAAGCCTGTGGAAAAGGCAAAGAGGAGAGTGCTCTTTGTCGGGTCGGAAGCGTTCCCGTTCGCGGGTACGGGCGGACTCGGCGAGGTGCTCGGCAGTCTGCCCAAAGCCGTCAACGCGAGCGGCGAGTACGATGCGCGGGTCATTATCCCGCTGTACGAGAGTTTCCCCGCAGAACGGCGCAAAGACCTCGAATTCATGTTCTGGACGTTCGTGCGGCTGTCTTGGCGCAACGAGTATTGCGGCGTGTTCAGACTGAAAGAGGGGAACACGACGTACTACTTCATCGACAACGAACGGTACTTCAAGCGCAAAGGACTGTACGGTCACGGCGACGACGGAGAGCGGTTCGCGTTCTTCTCGATGGCTGTGCTCGACATACTGCCGCGGCTCGACTTTATGCCCGAGATCTTGCACTGCAACGATTGGCAGACCGCGCTCGTTCCCATATACTACAAGCTGTTCTATATGTATCGCGAAGGGTACGGCAATATCCGCACGATCATGACCATACACAATATCGAGTATCAAGGCTGGTACGACAGGAAGATCCTCGGCGACGTGTTCGGTATTCCCGACAACGAGTATTGGAGCGTGGAACACCTCGGCGCGATCAATCTTTTGAAAGGCGCGATCGACTACTCGGACGCGGTCAGCACCGTAAGCCCGACGTACGCGATGGAGATAAAAGACCCGTACTATGCGCATACGCTCGACGGCACACTCATAAAGAACGAGTATAAACTCCGCGGCATATTGAACGGCGTCAATACCGACACGTACAACCCCGAAACCAACCCGTCGCTGTTCGCGCACTTCTCTGCGGACGACAAATCGGGCAAAGCGGTGAATAAGGCGGAACTGCAAAAACTTCTGGGACTCCCCGTCGAACCCAACGTGCCTATTATCGCGATGATCACTCGGCTCGCGACGCATAAAGGGCTTGACATAGTAAAAGCCGCGATGAACGACATTCTCGCGCGCAACGTGCAGTTCGTCCTTCTCGGTACGGGCGAGCACGATTACGAATGGTACTTCATGCACATGCAGGAACTGTTCGGCAACAAGCTTCGCGCGGTGATCGCGTTCAATACCGACATGTCGCACAAGATATATGCGGGCGCGGATATGTTCTTGATGCCGAGCAAGAGCGAACCTTGCGGCTTGAGCCAGATGATGGCTTGCCGTTACGGCACGATCCCGATCGTGCGCGAAACGGGCGGCTTGCAGGATTCCATAACCGACGCGTACAACGGCGACTTCGGCAACGGTTACAAGTTCGCGCGGTACGCCGCCGACGATATGGTCAATGCGATCGACCGTGCGCTCGGACTGTACTTCGATTACCACGACAAGTGGGAAGGGCTTATGGATAGGGCGATGCGCACCGATTTTTCGTGGGACAAGAGCGCGAAGGAATACGTGCGGTTCTACAACCAACTGCTCAATATCAACGAATAGAATGTTAAGCAAAATGCGGCGAGCCGAGTGTCATCGGTTCGCCGTATTTGTATTTATGGCGGCGTATATTTATTTTTTTGAATAATGCGCATTTATCGCTTGACAAATAATTCCCGCTGCGATATAATATCCGTTGTAAACGTTAAACGTTTGCATGGTTTAATACGCACTCATAGCGCAATTGGATAGAGCGTCTGGCTACGGACCAGAAGGTTGGGAGTTCGAGTCTCTTTGGGTGCACCACGATAAAAGGCAGGTTTTGTACCTGCCTTTTATCGTGGTGAATTCGCGAAACAAATATGTATGACGATAAATAATAAATAAAACGGAAAAGGCGGGGAAATTTCGGCGAAAATTTGCCGCGCGGTTCGCTAACCGCTCGCGCCGTGCGCGAAGGTCGCCGCGAATTCGCGGCATTCTCTTTGGAATGTTTGGTTGTACGTGATAGCGCGAAAGAAAAACGGTAATAAACAATCGCGGCGCGGTCGGATTTTTATATAGAATATTATTGATATTTTTTGTCGGTTGTGCTATAATACAAATGCGACATCACATAGTATATCCTTTGGACTCGACCTCGCCAAAGGTATATTTTGTTATGTTTTGCTTAAAGCTATGAAATAGGTAGCAATACACCTATCGCAGGCTTTGAGCGAAAAGGTTTCCTTTGAGGTCGGGTTATGTGGTGTCGCAACTACGCGAGAAGTGTATGCTATGGTGTCGCTCTCGCAAGGGGGCGGCATCTTTTTTATGACGACAATCGAAAAGGTATGTTCGTGCTTCGGTCATTCCGACGTTCCGATAACGGACGATTTGCGGGCGCGGACGAAAGCGGAAATCGAAAAGGGGATAGCGGACGGAGTGCGGATCTTTCTGTTCGGCGGAAGAAGCGATTTCGACGATTTGTGTTACGATCTTGTGACCGAGGCGAAAACCGCCGCGCCGCAGCTCGGGATCAAACGGGTGTTTTGTTTCGCGCTCGACAAGCAGTTGCGCAAGCCGCCGAGGTGGTTTGTACGCAAAGAGTACGAGGCACTCGAATGTCCCGCAAAAGATTTCGATTATTGGTACACTGCGATATATTACCGCAATCTCGCCATGATAGACCGAAGCGATTTGGTGCTTATGTGGGTGGAAGCGCGGGAGGACAGCGGCGCGTACAAAACATATAAGTACGCGGTAAAGAAACATAAGCGCGTAGTGAACCTGTTTTCCGACGAGCGGCGTTGCGATTAGTCGTGCATGTTTTCGGCGACGCGTTTATAACTTGCAAAACGGCTGTCGATATGTTATAATGTATTTGCTCGGCGGGAAGCCGCGAGCAAAGAGAGGTATATCGTGAAGTTTGAAAGTAAAAATTGCGAGTGGGTCAGACAGCCGAAGCGTGCGACGGTTACGGACGACAGAATAGAGATCATTACCGAGCCGCACACCGATTTGTGGCAACGGACGTATTACGGATTCAGAAACGACAATGCGCCCGTTCTTCAGATGCGCACCGACGAGAAGTTCTTTTCGTTTACCGTCAAGACCGAGTTTGAAAGCAAGCGGCGGTTCGATCAGTGCGGCGTCGCGATCTATCTCGACGGCGATAATTGGCTCAAAGCGTCGGTGGAGTATGAGAACGACGAGTTCCAACGGCTCGGGAGCGTGGTTACCGACGACGGGTATTCCGATTGGGCGACTACCGATATACCCGCCGGCATTAAAGCGGTGTGGTACAGATTGAGCCGCAGGAATTCCGATTATTGCATAGAAAGCAGTTTTGACGGGGTGGAGTTCAAGCAGATGCGGATATGTCATTTGCGGCACGGCGGCGAACAAATACGGTTCGGGGTCTATGCGTGCAGTCCCGAAGATTCTTCGTTTAAGGCGACGTTTACCGAAATGCACGTCGGCGAATGTATGTGGAAAGAACATAAATAGTTTTGCGGGGGCGGGAGTATGTTGTTCTCTAAAAAGACGAAAGCCAACGAGTGGTTTTATAAAGCGAAAAAGGCGTACCGCAAAAACAAACTGCCCGCGCCTTACGCCGCGCTTTTCGACTATTATGTCGTTATGGATCTGCTGAAAGGTCGCGGCTACACGGGTCATTACGAGTTTTTTACGAGCTGTATATTCCGCGATATTCTCGACGAGCGGGTGCGGGATCTGCGCTCGATCCTTCCCGAAGGGCATCTCGCTAATTTTAACCGAGCATACGAGAGGTTCGTCGCGCTCGGTCCCGATCCCGATTACGAAACGACGTCGGCGGCGTTCGACGAGCTTGATGATTACACGTTCGAGCATTACGAAGAACTTATAGTTTTCCTCCAAAGTTATATCGACGACATGACGGCGAGAGGATTGTTGAAATAATTAATAATTAATAATTGAGGTCGGTTGAATTATTAAGAGATTTCTCCGCTCGCTTCGCTCGGTCGAAATGACACGTGAGAGCGGGTTTGGCGCGGGTCGAAAAGAAGATAATACGGGACGCATGATGGCTAAAGTCCCCTACGGAATACGGCAAGTTTGTTTTGCGCGGACGCATGCGGGACGCA
>CAJUKG010000001.1:223063-345726 GCA_910586925.1 uncultured Christensenellaceae bacterium
AAAGTCCCCTACGGAATACGGCAAGTTTGTTTTGCGCGGACGCATGCGGGACGCATGATGGCTAAAGTCCCCTACGAAAACAGAGGTGGTTGATAATACGGGACGCAGTGGGCTAAAGTCCCCTACGAAAACAGAGGTGGTTGATAATACGGGACGCATGATGGCTAAAGTCCCCTACGGAATACGGCAAGTTTGTTTTGCGCGGACGCATGCGGGACGCAGCTGGCTAATGTTCCGTGCGTGTAAATATTAACTACATATTAAAATTATTTGCCAAACGGCGATAGCAGTGTTATAATATACACGAAAAGCCGTGCGCGATATTTGCGCGGTGTTTTCGGAGGTTCGATCATGAAAAAGAAGATAGTCGGGTTTGTCGCGATAGCGGCGATTTCGGTATCGGCGTGTTTGCTCACCGCGTGCGGACTGTTCGGCGGCGAAGAACCGAGCGAGCGCGACGATCGCGTTACCGTAATGTATCATCTCAACGGCGGGTATCACGGCGGCGATCCTGCGAATACCGAGGATTACACGTATTCGGTGATCAGGTCGGACAGATATTCGTACGAGCCGTTCGGCGCGAAAAAAGATACCTGGTATCTCGAGGGTTGGTATTTCGACGAGGAGTTTACCGAGAAGTTTTCGCACGCGCGGTTCGTCGAGCTGTACGAAATAGGCGAGCAGATAGACTTTTACGCGAACTGGGTGGATAGAGTAACGGTCACCAAAGACAATTTCACTGAGTTCTTCAAGGTTTCTTCGCGTTGGAACGGCGGTCTTACGGCGGGCGGCAATGCGGCTATCATTTATTCTTTCGAGCCTGTCATGGCTTACGATCCGACAACGAGCGCGCAGAACATCGAGATCAGCGTTACGCCGCACCTCGGGGATTGGAGCAACGGCTCGACCACCGTCTATCTTGAGAGCGATGACGATTATTACCATTACGGTCAAAAGCGCGTAGATTCGAGCGCGGCGGGCACCGAGTTTCAGATCGGGTCGAGCACTCTTACTTGGTCGCTCGTAACGACGTCTTTCGAACTGACGCTCCTGCACCGCGACCCGATCACGATACAGCTCGATCTCGACGGCGGCGAGTGCGATACCGATACGATCACGAAAGAGGGCGGCAGCACGCTGTCCGAAGAAGAACTCCCCACGCCGCATAAAGAAGGGTATCGGTTCATGGGTTGGTACACCGATGTGGAATACGAAAACGAGTACGAAGAAAGGCTCGTAACGCGCGAACGCACGCTCTATGCGAAGTTCGTGCGCGAAGTCACCGTTACGTTCCACTCGAACGGCGGTACCGAAAAGGAAGCTCTCAAACTGCTCGAGGGCGAGTACATAAGCACGGGCGCACAGCCGCAAAAAGATAATTGCAAGTTTATGGGTTGGTATACCGATCCCGAGTTTAACGACAAATTTGACGGCGGCAAGGTAGGGCAAGATCCCGTCGACCTGTACGCGCGTTGGGAAACGCTTCGCACGATCAAGTTTGAAACGAACGGCGGTTCGACGAAAGACGATATTATTATCGCCGATACGGAAACACCCAAGCTCGGCGCGGATCCGACCAAGGACGATTTGAAATTTCTCGGTTGGTACACCGACGCCGCGTGCACGCAAAAATACGAGGCGGGTCCCGTGAGCGGCGATCTCACTCTCTACGCGCTGTGGGTGCGTCAAGTGCAGCTTTCCAATATGGATATAGACACGTTTAAGCAGTACGTGGATATAGAAATCAAAGAGGAATACACCAAACTCACCGAGAACCATCTTGTTTACGACATACGCAAGTTTACTCTCACCGTGACGGTGAAAGAGCAGTATCGCAAGCTCGGATTTTTCGCGGGCGGAGCCATTGGTATTTACTTCACGAACGACAAAGGCGAAAACTGCGGGAACGGCAGGTTCGAGAAATTGTCGTTGAGTACTAGTGCCGGTGCGTACACTTATACGGGCGAGTATTTTGTTAAAAGCACTTACAGCGCGTACAAAAGTTCGGTAACTTACAGCTTGCGTCCGTCGCTCAATTATGTATTCGTGAATTTGCCCGAGAACGGTGATTTAACCGAGTGATAAAGACAGCGGTATGACGGAACTCAATGAATATTTCAAAAGCATAATAGATGCCGACGATGCGCAAATAGTGGTTTGCGATACGCGGCATACTATAATCTACATGAACCCCGCCGCCGTCGCTGTATATTCCAAACGCGGCGGCGACAGGCTGGTGGGGCGGTCTATTTTCGATTGTCACAACGAACGGTCGGTAGAGCTTATAAAGCGCGTCGCGGATTGGTTTTCGCAGTCTGCAAAGAACAATAGGGTACACACGTTTTACAGCGAGAAGCAGAACAAAGACGTATATATGATCGCGCTACGCGACGATAGCGGGGCTTTGGTCGGGTATTACGAAAAGCACGAGTTTCGCGCAAAAGACGATACGCCGTTTTACGACATGAGCGGCGAATAGCGGCTTTACACAGTCGTGCGGGTGCAAACCGTTATTTGAGCATATTATATATGGCGTTGCAAATGATGCAGTCCGCTTCCGCGCGGTGCGCGCCCTCGACCGAAATGCCGAGGTGTGCGGCGACGGTCGTTTGCTTGTGATTGTAAAGCGCGGGCAGAGCTTTTCTGGTGAGCCGAAGCACGTCCATAAAGTCGTTTTTGAGCGGTCTGCCGAGGTGCAGAACCATATTGTCGTATAAAAAATTCACGTCGAAATTGACGTTGTAGCCGAGTATTATGTCGGTGCCGACGAAGTTTTCGAACTCGATCAGCGACGGCACTATGCCGGGCGCGTCCTTCACCATGTCGTCGGTTATGCCCGTCAAATTCGTTATAAACGCGTCGATGGGGCGCGACGGCTTTATAAGCGTGGAAAACGTTGCGGCTTTGACACAGTTCCTGTATCGCACCGCCGAGATCTCGATTATCTCGCAAACCGTGCTCGACAGTCCGTTCGTTTCTATGTCGACTACCGTGTAGTCGGCGGGGAATTCCCACAGGCTTTTGCCTTTGTACGGTCTGACTATTGCCATAACGGTTATATTGTAGCATAAAACGTCGGCGCGTTCAACTGTTTTCGATGCGTTTCGGAAATGTGTTTTTCGCCTCCGACACACGTTACGATTGTGATAAATATTGTCGAATAATCTACGTTTTGGGTAAAAATACTTGATTTTGACATGGCTATGTTGTATACTATTAAAAAACAGTGCGAGGAAAAAACATGAACGCAAAACAAGTAAAACACTATGATATTTTGAATGAATTTTTTACGTCGGATACGCTCGCGCCCGCGGCGGTCGAAAAGAGTTTCGTTGCGATACTCAAGCTCGATTACACGCTTGCCGAGGATCTTTGGGAATATATGCTCATCAAGCTCGATCCCAAGCTGTCCGATAAAAATATCGCGGCTCTGTATGTAGACCGCGTTTTCGAGCTGTTCATGTCTGCCGCCGCCGCGCGCGCGCTCAAGACGGTGAGCGACCGACCCGTTATCCAACGTGCGGTGTTTGCGTTTTCGCCGACGGCGGACGAGGGCGAGCTTTTCGCGCTGCCCGTCAATCAGCTTCTTTCCAATAAGATCGACGCGGTGGATGCGGCACTGAAAAATCTTTCCAAAAACGAGCTTATGAGCGTGTCGTTCGGCGGGTATCTCGTCAAATTCATCGACAAGTTCTTTATAGAGATCATGAAGAAGAACGCGCAGCACCGCGTGGAGCTTAACCGCAAGCAGTCGACGCTTCTCATGTCGTATGCGCAAAAGGTCAAGACCGACGAACGCGCAATGCTCATTCAGCGTATAAAAGAGGTAATGTAGTTTATGCGTAAAACAAAAATAGTTTGCACGCTCGGTCCCGCGACCGACGACTATGCCGTCATAAAAAGCATGATCCGCGCGGGCATGAACGTCGCGAGAATGAATTTTTCGCACAGCACTCACGAAGAACACAAACGGCGCATGGATATGGTCAAGCGCGCCAGAAAAGAGCTTGGCATACCCGTCGCCATTCTTCTCGACACCAAAGGTCCCGAAATACGCATCAAGACGTTCAAGGACGGCAGGGCGCAGCTCAAAAAGGGCGAGAAGTTCGTATTTACGACGCGCGACGTCGTGGGCGATAACGGTTGTGTTTCCGTTACGTACGAGGATCTTCCGAAGTATGTGAGCAAGGGCGCGCGCATACTCGTCAACGACGGGCTTATCGAGCTTAAAGTCGACAGCGTAAACGCTACCGACATCGTTACGACCGTTCTCAACGACGGAGTGCTCACCGACAGAAAGAGTATCAATATGCCCGATACGTTCATCGACATGCCGTACCTTTCCGACGTCGATCGTGCGGATATAGAGTTCGGTATCGAACAGGAAGTGGATTATATCGCCATTTCGTTCGTGCGGTCGGTGGACGACGTGCGCATTATCAAGCGGCTTTTGAACGACCACGACGCGAACGATATTCAGATCATCTCCAAAATAGAAAACCGTTCGGGCGTCGACAACATGGTGTCCATACTCAACGAGTGCGACGGTCTTATGGTCGCGCGCGGCGATATGGGCGTGGAGATTCCGTTCGAGGAATTGCCGGGCATACAGAAAGAAATGATCTCGTACTGCTACCGCGAGGGTAAAAAAGTCATCACCGCGACGCAAATGCTCGAGTCCATGGTCAATAATCCGCGCCCGACGCGTGCCGAGATCTCCGACGTCGCGAACGCTATTTACGACGGGTCGTCGGCTATCATGCTCTCGGGCGAAACGGCGGCGGGCAAGTTCCCCGTGGAAGCGGTCAAGACCATGGCGAAGATCGCCGAGCATGTGGAAGGCGATATCAACTTCAAAAAACGGTTCCATGCTTACGAACCGCATATCAAGTCGATCACCGACGCGGTATCGCACTCGGTGTGCGCGGCGGCGTTCGACCTCGACGCGAAAGCGATAATCACCGTGTCGCTTACGGGTACTACCGCGCGTAAAATTTCGCGCTTCCGTCCGTCCGCGCCGATAATAGCGTCCACCACGTCCGAAAAGGCGTACAATCAGCTCGCGATGAATTGGGGCGTTATGCCTACGCTCGGCAAGATGCAATCGTCGTCCGACGATCTGTTCCGCCACGCGTCCAACTGCGCGCTCAACACGGGACTCGTGTCCGAGGGCGATCTCGTCGTGATAGCGGCGGGCGTGCCCGTCGGCGTGTCGGCGACGACCAACACCATGCGCATAGAGCATATCAGCAAAAAATAGTGTTATGAGCGGTATCAACGCAAACAAGAATATTTTGATAGTAGAGGACGAAACGCAGATCTCGCGGTTTTTGCAGCTCGAACTCGAGCACGAAAACTATTCGTGCACAACCTGCGCCGACGGACGCGAAGCACTCGAGCTTGCGGTCGCGCGGGATTTCGACCTCATAATTCTCGACGTCATGCTGCCGTCGCTCAACGGGATAGAAGTGCTTCGGCGGTTGCGGCAAACAAAGCAGACGCCCGTCATAATCCTCACCGCGCGCGACCAAGTGGTCGACAAAGTGACGGGACTCGATATAGGCGCGAACGATTATATGACCAAGCCGTTCGCCATAGAGGAATTGCTCGCGCGTATTCGGCTGCATATCAAGCTCGCCGCGACGCAGACCTCGTCGAGCATTACGCGCGGCAAGCTGTCAGTCAATCCCGACGCGCGCGTCGCGACTTATGACGGGCACCCGATCGACCTCACCAAAAAGGAATTCGATCTGCTCGAATTCCTCATGCAAAACCGTAACGTCGTTGTGAGTCGCGAAAAACTTCTCGACGCGGTGTGGGGCTTCGATTTTTACGGCAGTACCAACGTTGTCGACGTATATGTAAGATACCTGCGTTCCAAAATAGACGATGTGTACGGCGATACCGTTATCGAAACGGTGCGCGGCGCAGGGTACGTCATACGATGAAAAAGCACAAAAACCGCGCGGTCGGTTCGGAAATAATAAAGGACGAAAACGTAAAGCCCGCGGGCGGGGACGACCTGCCGCAAAACGTCGGGAATATTCCCGTTCCCGATTTTGCCGAGAACAGCGAGGATGCGCGGTACACCATCGCCAAGATCAGAAGCGAGCATGCCGCCGTGCCGCAACGCAAACGCTCGGCTCGCGACGTCGCGCTTTTGATACTTTCGATAATTTTCTTTCCCGTTACGCTCGTCGTGATAGGTATTCGCAAGCTGTTCAAAAAATTTCGCGTCGGCATTACCGCAAAGACAACCGTCGTTTTTACTGCGGTGTTCGGACTGATGCTGATAGGTTATGCCGTGTTCGTCGTGGCGAGCGTCGCGCAGCTTTCGGGCAGCGGCGAGCCTGTTACTTCCGCGTATATAACGCGGCTGTGCATTACTTCCGCCGTGCTCGTTGTGGTGTTCATCGTGCTCGGCGCGGTGCTCGGCGGGTTTTCGAGTCAATACATGATAAGCCCCGTGCGTAAGATCACCAAGCGCATCAACGAGATTTCCGACGATAATATTTCGGCGCGGCTCGATCCCGTGGATACGCAGGACGAGCTTATGGAGCTTACCGACCAAATAAACGAAATGCTCGGGAAATTGCAGGAGGCGTTCGAGCGTCAGGAGAATTTCGTGTCCGACGCTTCGCACGAGCTGAAAACTCCGCTCTCCGTCATTGCGGGCTATGCCAATCTTTTGCGGCGGTGGGGCAAAGACGATCCCAAGATCCTCGACGAGTCGGTAGCCGCCATTTCGCGCGAGAGCGAGAACATGAAACGCATTGTAGATCAGTTGCTGTGGCTCGCCAAACTCGGGAACTTCACCGTAAATAACAGCGTGTTCAATCTGTACGAAGCGGTGTCGGACGTCGTGGACGGGTACAAAACGGTAAACGTTAAGCGCGACATTACGCTTACGGGCGATCCGCTCGTCACTCTCAATGCCGACAAAAACCTCGTTACGGAAGCGGTGCGTACGCTCGTGGACAATGCGATCAAGTACACGCCGCCGCAGACGGGCGTGATAAAAATAGAAATAAAGCGGATAGAAGGCGGCAAAGTCGAGCTGTCTGTATCCGATAACGGTATAGGCATTTCCGATGCCGACATAGCGCATATCTTCGAGCGTTTCTACCGCTGCGACAAAGCGCGCGGCAGAGAGTCCGGGTCGAGCGGACTCGGTTTGACTATTTGCAAGTCGATAATCGAAATGATGGGAGGAAATATTTACGTGGAAAGCGAAAAGGGCGTCGGGAGCAGGTTCGTAATAGAGCTTCAATAAAGCGAAGAATCTTATTTTGCGGGTCGTCGAGATGTTTCGTTACGCGGTAACATGACAAGTCTGTTTTGCGTGGAGCTTATTCGGGACGCAAGGAGAGCTAAAGTCCCCTACGAAAACAAAGTCGGTTATAATACGGGACGCAGTGGGCTAAAGTCCCCTACGAATCATTACGGTATATGAACAGAGGTTCGCGAAAAAGCATAAAAATCATTCCGATGAATATTTTGTAATAATTTCGCGAACACGCATAGCGCGGCGGGGCGGGACTGTATAATACGGTATGAACATTTCGTGGGAAACCGTATTGGCATATGTCGCGGGCGCGGTGATAGTCGCAATAGTCGCGTACGTCACGCACGTCAAAGCGCGCGGCGTGACTAAAATCGTGATAAACTCGCTCGCGGGCGGCGTGTTCATAATGGGGTTGTCCGCTTTTAATATTATCGTGTTGCCGTTCAATATTTTCAACGCATTGCTCGTGGGTGCGCTCGGATTGCCGGGCGCGGCTGTAGTCGTCGCCGCGGCGATCATGCTATAGCGCGACGGAGCGTTTATCGGCGGATAAGCCTGCGTTTGTCAAGTCGCGCCGTTCCGACGATATGCCTATAATAATAAAGCATTTCGCTTGACTATTTTTGCGTATAGTGATAAACTTTTCGTGAAGATAATTTATTTTTCGCGAGGTTTTTATGGCAGGTAAAGACAGGTTTGTCAATCAGATAGCAGATATAAATACCGACTACACGCAGTGGTACACCGACGTGTGCCTTAAGTCGGAACTGTGCGATTACGGTCCGGTCAAGGGCACTATGGTTTTTCGCCCGTACGGCTATGCTATTTGGGAGCGTATCCAAGCGGAGGCGGATAGGCGGTTCAAGGCGCACGGCGTCGTGAACGCGTATTTTCCCATGCTCATTCCGCAGTCTTTTCTCATGCGCGAGGCGGAACACGTCGAAGGGTTCGCGCCCGAAGTCGCGACGGTGACGCACGTCGGCAATACCGAGCTTGGCGAAAAACTCGTTCTTCGCCCGACTTCCGAAACGATCATCGGCAATATGTATTCCAAGTGGATAGATTCGTACCGCGATCTGCCGCTCAAGCTCAATCAGTGGGCGAACGTCGTGCGTTGGGAAAAGACGACGCGCCCGTTCCTGCGCACCAGCGAATTTTTGTGGCAGGAGGGACATACCGTTTTCGCAACGCCCGAGGAGGCGAACGGCGACGCGCTCGAAATGCTCGAAGTGTATCGCGAGATAGCGCGCGACGTGCTCGCGCTTCCCGTGCTTACCGGCAAAAAGTCCGAAAAGGAAAAGTTCGCGGGCGCGGTCGCGACCTACGGCATGGAAGCGATGATGAAAGACGGCAAGAGCTTGCAGTCGGGTACTACGCACTATCTCGGCGACAATTTTGCCAAAGCGTTCGACATTAAATTCTTGGACAAGGACGGCACGCATAAATACGTGTTCCAAGCGAGCTGGGGCATTTCCACGCGGCTCATCGGCGCGATCATTATGGCGCACGGCGACGAGCGCGGACTGTGCCTGCCGCCGCCCGTCGCGCCTTACCAAGCCGTCATTATCCCCATCGGCGCGACCAAAAATCCCGCAGTGGGCGAGGCGGCGGAAAAACTCAAAACCGAGCTTCTCGCCGCGGGGTTGCGCATTACTCTCGACGACCGCGATCAGTCGCCCGGATTCAAGTTCAATCATTGGGAGCTTCGCGGCGTGCCGCTTCGCGTCGAGCTTGGCGGGCGCGATCTCGAGGCGGGTGTCGTCACCGTTTGCCGACGCGACACGGGTGAAAAATTCACTTTGCCTTTTGACGGGCTTGCGCCGCGCATTGCCGCGCTTTTGGACGAGATCACCGTTCATATGTACGATAAAGCCAAGGCGCACACAGATTCGCATATCGTGCCCGTAAGCTCGCTCGACGAAATGGGCACCGCGCTCGACGGCGGGAATTTCTGCGACGCGTATTGGTGCGGCGACCGCGCTTGCGAAGACGCGATCAAAGAGAAGTTCGCCGCCACTTCGCGCGTCATGCACGAGGATCAGTCGCAGGCGGGCAAGCATAAGTGCGTTTGCTGCGGCAAAAAGGCAAAACACAGGATCTATTTCGCAAGAGCGTATTGATCGAATAAAAATTAATAATTAATGATTAAAAATTGAGGATACGATTAAGAGATTTCTCCGCTCGCTTCGCTCGGTCGAAATGACAGCGGGGGAGCGGTGTTCGTCGCGAGCGGTCGAAATGACGGGCGGAAACGGTTGTAACGAATAATGAAAAATCGTTAATTGCAAAAAGCCCGCGCAAGATACTTGTGCGGGCTTTTCGTATGCGGTAGGTTGCTTTACAGTTTTTGGAATTTGCCGTCTTTTTTGTGGACTACGAGCTGGGCGTGCAGACGTTTCGCGAGGTCTTTCGCGAGCGTCAACGCTTCCTGCTTCGTTGCGGTGCGTCTGTGGGCGCGGGTGGTGTCCGAACGGTAAATTACCCAATTCGCTTTGGTGCGGTCGTATTTGAGCGTCACTTTGACCGCCGACGTGGCGTCGCCGTAGTCGTTGTATACTTCGTCCTCGTCGTCATCGTCGATGCGTTGCGGTTCGGGGATCTTGGGAGCTTTGTCGGCGCGTACGAGCCGCACGTCGGGTTGGGGCTTGGATTGCGCTCGCGTTGCGGTGCGCGGTTCGGTTTTGGGCGTTACCGTGCGCGCCGTCGCGGCGGACGGCGTTGCGGACTTGAGTCGCGCGTTCTCCGATTGCAACGCGTTGATTTGTTTTTGAAGTTCGGTATTGTCGCGGCTCAAAGCGTTCATGCGAACGTACAGCTCGCCGTTGTCCGATTTGTGCGTGCTGTTCGCTTGCATGAGCAGTTCGCCAAGCTCGTCGATGCGCTTGTTTTTCTCGTCGATGGTTGCGTCGAGTTCGTCGATTTGCTTTTGTTGCTCCGCAGTTTTGTTTTGCAAGCCGTCGAGTTCGGCGCGAAGTTCGTCGGCTTGTGCTTTGAGTTCGAGGGTCTGCGCGTTCGCCGCGTTCTCGTCGCCTTGCTCGGCGAATATTTCGGCGTATTCGTTTCGGACCTGCGCTTCGACGTCTTCGCGAAGCTCGGCTTCGATTTGTGCGCGGAGTTGCGGCTCGAGTTCCGCTTTCGCTTCCGCCTTGATCGCTTCCGTATCGACGGGGGCGGTATAGTTTTGCTCCGCGTCGGCGGTTTGACCGTTCGCTTGCATTTCTTCGCGAAGTTCCGCTTCTATTTGAGCGCGGAGCTGCGGTTCGAGTTCCGCACGCGCTTCCGCTTTGATCGCTTCGACATCCGCGCCGTCGCCCGAGGCGTTGCCTGCGAGCACGGAGTCGGTGTACGCGCGGTTATTGGCGTTTTCGCGTTCGAGCGTCTTTATGCGTTTTTTCTTCTTTTTGCCGCTCACCGCCGCCGCGATTATCGTGATGAGCAACACTATCAAAAGCGCGGCGGCGACTATTATGAACAGTCCGAAGAAATCGGGTGCCGACGCCCAGCCGAGTGTTTTGGTAAAAATGTCGTTTAGTGCTTGCATATTCTATCAGCCCTCCGTTGTCGAATGAAATATATATTTGCAAATATTATAGCACGTTTAATGTGTTTTGTCAATAGCCGGACGGTCGATATTTTACGTATATTTCGCCGTCGACGTTTGACCCCGCGGCTTCGTACCGCGCGATTCGGCGGCAAATACGCCGATATACGGCATTGTGCGCGTCTTTGCTTGACAAAAATCCGCAAAGCGGTTATTATATCGGTATATATTATATTTGTTTGCGCCGCGGTTTAGTATTTGCGGCAAAATGCGAGGCTTTATGAACGACAGAATAATTTCTTCGGAAAGCGTTACCGAAGGACATCCCGACAAAGTTTGCGACTATATCGCGGACGCCATTCTCGACGCCGCGCTCGAAAAGGACGCGGGTAGCCGTATCGCATGCGAGGTGTGTTGCGCGACGGGACTTGCCGTCGTGCTCGGCGAGTTCGACACCGCGACCGATTTTATCGACGTGCAGAAAATAGCGCGGTCCACTATAGCCGAAGTGGGGTATACCGATCCCGCGCTCGGTTTCGACGCGCACACCTGCGCGGTGCTCAACTGCATCAACGGGCAATCGCCAGACATTGCGCAGGGCGTTGTGAAATCGCTCGAGGCGCGTACCATGCGCTCCAAAGACAAGTTCGACGCGGTGGGTGCGGGCGATCAAGGCATGATGTACGGTTATGCGTGTTCGGAAACGGACAGTCTTATGCCCATGCCGATCACCCTCGCGCACTCGCTTACCCGTCGGCTCGCCGAAGCGCGCAAGTCGGGCGAGCTTGGCTTTTTGCGCCCTGACGGCAAAGCCATGGTGTCGCTTGCTTACGAAAACGGCGTGCCCGTCGGAGTGAAAACGGTGGTCGTTTCCGCGCAACATTCGCCCGAAGCGGACCGCAAAATGCTCGAGGAGGGCATTGTCGAATGTGTTGTTAAAAAGGTAGTGCCCGCAAAGCTCCTCGCGGGCGCGGAGATACTCGTCAATCCGACGGGGCGGTTTGTCGTCGGCGGACCTGCGGGCGATACCGGCGTTACGGGCAGAAAGATAATCGTCGATACATACGGCGGCGCGATACCGCACGGCGGCGGTGCGTTCTCGGGTAAAGACGCGTCAAAGGTCGATCGCTCGGCGTCGTACTATGCGCGGTACGTGTGCAAAAATCTCGTTGCCGCGGGAGTATGCGACCGCGTGATGTTGCAGGTGGGGTACGCTATAGGCAAGGCGCGACCCGTTTCGCTTTTCGTCGATACGTACGGTACGGGCGACGACGCGAAGGTGCTCGGGATAGTGAACAAGGTGTTCGACTTCCGTCCCGCCGCGATAATAGACAGGCTCGGACTCGACAAGCCTATTTTCAAGCTGACCACGAATTACGGGCATTTCGGAAAAAAGGAATTGCCGTGGGAAAAACTCGACGCGGTCGAGCGTATCCGCGCGGCGGTGTAGTTATTTATGGACAAACTTTCCGGCACGGTCGAAGAAATACGGTTCCGCAACGACGAGAACGGCTGGACGGTATTCGTTATAGACAGCGAGGGCGAACCCGTTACCGTTGCGGGTACCGTTCCGCAAATAACGCCCGGCGACTTCCTCGAGCTTGACGGCGAGTTTGTCATTCACCCCAAATTCGGCACGCAGTTCAAAGCGAGCGGCGCGTCGATCGCCGAGCCGCACACCGTGTACGGCATCGTGCGGTTTTTAGGCTCGGGACTGATAGAGGGAGTGGGCGAGAAAACGGCAGCGCGGATAGTGGATAAGTTCGGGCTTGACACTCTCGACGTTATCGAGAAAACGCCCGCACGGCTCGCCGAGATACGCGGCATAAGCGCGGCGAAAGCGGAAAAAATTTCAGAAGGTTTGAGTAAGCTCAAGCACGAGCGCGAAGCGATAGTATTCCTCACAGGCTACGGTATATCGGTAGGGCTTGCGCTCAAGCTGTACGCCGAGTACGGCGCGAACACCGTCGTGCGCGTCAAGGAAAATCCGTACGTGCTTGTCGAGGATATTTCGGGCGTCGGCTTTCTCACCGCCGACCGCATTGCGCAATCCATCGGCATAGAAAAGACGAGCGAATTTCGCATGCGTGCGGGGCTTTTGCACGCGCTGCATACGGCGTGCGAGAAAGAGGGCAACACATATCTTACCCGCGAGCGGCTCATGTCCGATGCCGAGAAACTTCTCGTCACGTACGACGCGGACGCGCTCGACGCCGCGCTCGACGGACTTCTCGTTTCGCGCAAAGTCGTCGTGCCGTTTGACGGCGCGGTGATGGGCGAAACGTATTTCCGCACCGAGCGTGCCGTCGCCGCCAAAATGGTGAAGCGCATGGACTGCGCGGGCGTCGTCGCGAACGACGTTACCGGCATTATAGACAGGTTCGAGGCGCAACACGGGTTTAAGCTGCACGAGCTGCAACGCGCGGCGGTAGTGACGGCTGTGACGAGCGGTGCGTCGGTGATAACGGGCGGTCCCGGTACGGGCAAGACGACCATAATCGACTGCGTGCTGTTCGTGCTCGATGCGCTCGGTCAGACGGCGACCCTTCTCGCGCCCACGGGACGAGCGGCGAAGCGCATTACCGAGGGGTGCGGACGCGACGCGTCTACAATTCATCGCGAGATCCTCGGCATGGCGGACGGCGAGTGTATCGGTACGAACGCGGTAATAGTGGACGAGTTTTCGATGGTGGACATATTCCTGTTCAGAATGTTGCTCGACAAAATGCGCGAGGACACCAAGCTCGTCATAGTGGGCGACGCCGATCAGTTGCCGAGCGTCGGACCGGGCAACGTGCTTCGCGACCTCATAGCGAGCGGGCTTGTGCCCGTCACGCGGCTGTCGTTCATATACAGGCAAGCGGAAACGAGCCGTATCGCAGTGAGCGCGCACGACATCAACGCGGGCAGGCTTCCCGAGCTTACCGCAAAAGACGGCGATTTTTTCTTCTTTCGCACACGCACGCCGCAAGCCACCGCCGACATGACGACGGAGCTTGTGACGACGCGCATCACGGGGTTCTGCGGAATAGATCCGTCGCGTATACAGGTAATAGCCGCGCTTAAGAACGGACCGTGCGGGGTCAACGCGCTCAACAACAGATTGCAAAGCGCGCTCAACGGAAATTCGCCGCGAAAAGTCGCCGTGGGCGACATAACGTTCGCAGAAGGCGACAGAGTGATGCACACCGTCAATAATTACGAACTCGAATGGCGGCGCGGCGCGGCGTCGGGTACGGGCGTGTTCAACGGCGATATAGGCACTGTGACGCACGTGCACCCGACCGGCGAAATAGAAGTGGAGTTCGAGGACGGACGGATCGTCACGTACGGCGCGGACATTCGCGGGCAGCTTATACTTTCGTACGCGGTGACGGTGCATAAAAGTCAGGGCTGTGAGTTCGACGCGATAGTAATGCCGATCGTGGGCGGCGCGCCCGTCATCATGACGCGAAACCTGCTGTACACCGCGATCACCCGCGCGAAGAAAATGGCGGTACTCGTCGGCGACGAATACAACGTCAAGCGCATGGTGGATAATAACTACGTCGCCGAACGCTTTTCGGCACTCGCGACGTTTATAGTAGATGCAAAAAAGAACATGACGAAACTGTTCGGCGATGCGTGAGGATCGTCGCGACTTCGAGTTTTTAAGGTAATGTTTTATGAATACCAAACGCGAATACGATAAAAAGAAACTGATAATACTTCGCGCCGTGCTGATCGTTATAGGCGGCGCGGTGGGCGCGACGGCGGTGTGGCAGTATTTCGTATACTTCCCCGACGTTATGCGCAGCGAGTTCAAAGCGGTGTTTACCGTGGTGTCGGGAGTGGTGCTCGCCGCCATTCTCGGACTGTCCGCAAAGCCGTTTTACAGGCTCGGCTCGGGCATTGCCGAGAGCGTGGGCGGAGTTGCGGCGCGACTCGGCGGCACGGGCGTCGCGGCGGTCGTTCTCGGGCTTGTCGCGGCGGTCGTCGCGGTACTGCTCGTCGATGCGGTTATGGCGACGTACGGAAAGATCTGGGCTGTGCGTATTCTCGCGGACATGCTCGTGTATATTATTTTCGCCGCGCTGTGCTGTCATGCTTTTACGCGGTGGCTGTCCGCGCCGGACGATACGGAAGAAGGCGATGAACTGAAACGCGGCTACCTGCTCGCGGCGGAGTGCCTTTCGGACGAGCGCGTGCTGTCGGCGGCGGAAGTCCTCGTAAACGTCAAGGTGGGCGAGTGCGCGTACAAAGCACTGTGTCTTGCGGGAGATGCGGACGGAGTGCGGCGGCTCGACAGGCTCGTCGCGCTCGGCGCGGCGGAACAAGTCCGTTGCAAAAAACAGTTCTCGACGAAAGAAGAATGTGTAGAATGGGAAAAAGCCACGGCGGCGAAAAAACACTTAAAGTACGTTACTCCCGCCGATATTGCGGACGGCGACGTTACGCTCGCGCTGTTTGCTTCGCCGACGGACGATATACGCGCGAAGTATGCGGCGGACGCGCCGAATACGGATGAAAACGTATAAAGAAAGGTGAGGAATACCGCTTGCGCGAGAATGTGCGCGGCGGTTTTTTGTTGCGAGATAGAGGAAGAAGCGGGTCAATATAATTGACAAATCTTGCGGATTGATATATAATTTTCGTATAAGACGCCGCGGCGCATGTCGCGGTCGTCCGTATTCGTATTTTTCGGAGAGGCGATTGGAAATCAGCGGTAAAAACGAAGGCAGATTGCAAAAGCTGGTGCTGTCGTGCGATATGTTCACTACAGGCTATTTCGTTATGTGCTTGCTCTTTTTCGTGCCTTACGTTTCGACCATGTGCGGCAGTTTGGTCATGTGGTTTTTGCCGCTCGCTTGCATTATACCGTTTGCGGTCATGCCGCTTTTTTATATGCTCGTTCACCGTTTCGATACTTTGCTTTTCGGACGCTATCACCTCGTAATGCCCGTTTCGGGTTTTATCGCGGCGTTGTTTTTCGTTGTGGCTTGGAGCGGCAACGGCACGCCCGTAACGAGTGCGTGCCTTGTTTTCTTCGGCGCGGTGATCTTCGTGACTGCGGTGCTTTTGTATCGTTACTGCGCATTTTCGGTGCGTGCGAGGCTGCTCGGCGAAGACGTGACTGCGGCGTCGCCGTGGTCGATAGCATTTACGCTCGCGGGCGGGGTTGCGGCGATCGCCGTGTTTATCGCGTTTCTGCGGTACGACAGCGCAACGGCGCGGATCAATACGGCTTACGTGCTTGCGGGGGTGTGTTGCGTGCTCACCATCGTGCAGTACCTTTCCACTTATTACAGTATTCCGCGGCTTACCGGGAAAAGGGTGATGACGGTAAAAAACGTTTACCGTTCGTTCTTTTCGGGACTCGAACTGCGCACGTACGTTTCGGCGTTGCTTTTCGGCGGCGCGTTTGCGACCGTCACCGCGCTCGACATGTATCTGATCGCGACGGGGGAGAATGCGTTATCGCGCGTCGGCATTGCCGCTATCGTGTTCGTCTGCTGTTATGCTGTTGCGCAACTGCTTTGCGTGACGTTCGTAAAGCGGCGGAGCATAGCACTTTCCGCCGTCAATCTCGTCGTGTTCTGTCTTTCGGGCGTCGCGCTTATACTCGTCGCCGCGCTCTCGCTTTCGGGCAAGGCGTTCGACGCGTGCACGCTCGGAATAGCGGGGCTTGCGGGTCTTGGAGGCGCGATCACGACGCGTCAAACCAAACTGCGTTTTCTCACGATCAAACCGCGCGTCACGAGCGGCGTCGTGTTTATCCTGCTCGAACTGACTGCGTGCGCGTCGGCGTCGATCGCGCTGTTCTGTTGCACCGCGGTCGAAACCGCTTTCGTCGCGACGAATACGCTTTGGAGTTTTGTCGGCGGCGGCGCGCTCGTTCTCGCGCTCGCGATCGCCGCGTTCGTTTGCGCAGGCAAACGCCGCGTTCACCGCGACGACGCGCCCGCGCTCGAACTCGAACCAGACGGCGAGATACTGCAGGGTATTGTTCAGGACGAAGAAGCTCGCGATAACGGCGTTTCCGACGGGAGTATGCCCGATGCCGACGAACGGCAAACGGCGGACGAACATTCGGACGCCGAAAACCCCGTCGCCGATTCGGAAACAACCGAGAAAGAAGTCGGCGAGGACGAGAAATAACAAGTATTTTTACGCACGAAGCGTGCAAAGGAGTTTTTATGAAAACCGATATCGAAATTGCGTACGAGGCGCACCCGCAGCCGATCGAGAAGATCGCGGCTTCGCTCGGGATCGAAAACGTTTATCGCTACGGCGATTACGTGGCGAAAGTAAATCCCAAGCTCGAACCGAAAGCCAAGATCATTCTCGTGACCGCCATCAATCCCACGCCCGCGGGCGAGGGCAAGTCCACCGTGTCGATAGGGCTTGCCGACGGTCTTAAGAAAATCGGCAAGAAAGTCGCGCTCGCGCTTCGCGAGCCGTCGCTCGGTCCGGTTTTCGGAATGAAAGGCGGCGCGACGGGCGGCGGCATGGCGCAGATCCTGCCCATGGACGACATCAACCTGCATTTTACGGGCGACTTGCACGCGATCACCGCGGCGAACAATCTTTTGTGCGCAATGATAGACAACAGCCTGTATTTCGGCAATCCGCTCAAGATCGCGAAAGTCACTTTCAATCGCTGCATGGACTGCAACGACCGCGCGCTTCGCGGTATCGTCGTCGGCGTCGGCGGCAATGCCCGCGATGACTGCTTCAACATAACCGCGGCGAGCGAAGTCATGGCGACGCTGTGCCTTGCGAGCGATTTCGAGGATCTTAAAGTTCGGCTCGGTCGTATTATCGTCGGTTACGATTACGACGGCAAGCCGATCACCGCGAAAGACCTCGGCGCGAACGAGGCTATGGCGGTGCTTCTCAAAGACGCGGCGAAGCCCAATCTCGTGCAAACGCTCGAGGGCACGCCCGCATTCGTGCACGGCGGACCGTTCGCGAACATTGCGCACGGCTGTAACTCGGTCATCGCGACGAAAACCGCCGCGAGCTATGCCGATTACGTCGTCACCGAAGCGGGATTCGGAGCCGATCTCGGCGCGGAGAAATTCTTCGATATCAAGTGCCGCATGTCGGGCATCGTGCCGTCGGCGACAGTCATCGTTGCGACGGTGCGCGCGCTCAAGTACGGCGGCGGGGGCGACCTCGAAGCGGGGCTCGGCAATCTCTTGAAACATATAGAGAATATAAGCGGCGTGTTCGGTCAGAACGTCGTCGTCGCCATCAACCGCTTTACCGACGATACCGATGCGGAGATCGCGCTCGTCGAAAAGGCTTGCGCCGAAAAGAACGCGAAAGCGGTGCTTTGCGAGTGCTGGGCGAAAGGCGGCGCGGGTGCGACGGAGCTTGCAAACGCGGTGGTTGACGCCGCGAAAGCGAAAAAACCGACGCTTAACTTCTGCTACGACGACGGCGACGATATTCCGACCAAAGTGGAGAAAGTCGCGACGCGCATTTACGGCGCGAAGTCGGTCGTGTGGACGGCGAAAGCGAAAAAGAGCCTCGCCAAAATGGGCGACGCAGTGAAAGGACTTCCCGTGTGTATCGCCAAAACGCAGTATTCGTTATCAGACGATCCCAAAAAGCTCGGACGTCCCGAGAACTTCGACATTACCGTGCGCGACGTGCAGTACCGCGCGGGCGCGGGCTTCGTCGTCGCGATAGCGGGCGATATGCTGCTCATGCCGGGGCTGCCCAAAGTGCCCAACGCCGTCGGCATGAAAATCGAGAACGGCAAGATAAGCGGGCTGTTTTAGAATTAAGAAGAAGATGAGATTCTTCGCTTCGCTCAGAATGACAAAAGATTGGGAACCGTAACGTGAAACAAACTTGTCATGCAGAGCGCAAGCGAAACATCTCGGAATGTACAATAATTCTATCATCGAATTAAAACAAGCATGGAAAACCTCGAATGTAAATACCGCGAATACTTCGATATACAGGACGGCGTATTGGTCAAGTTCAATAAGAACAACGAATCGCATGTCGTGATACCAGATGGCGTTACCGCTATAGGAAAATGCGCGTTTCTCAATTGCACGGACTTGACGGGAATAACGATCCCGAACAGTGTGACGAGTATCGGACATCATGCGTTCCGCGGTTGTCGCGGTTTGACGGACATAACGATCCCGAATAGCGTAACAAGTATCGGCTATTCCGCATTCTGGGCTTGCTGGGGCTTGACGAGCGTAACGATTCCCGATAGCGTGACGAGTATCGGAGCCAGTACGTTCAGTAAATGCATTAGTCTAACAAGTATAACGATCCCCGACAGCGTGACGAGTATCGGCAATGACGCGTTCTTCGATTGCAAAAGTCTGACAAGTATAGTGATCCCCGATAGCGTGACGAGTATCGGCACCAACGTGTTCTTCGGTTGCAGTAGCTTGAGCAACATAACTATCGGCAACGGCGTGACGAGTATCGGTGAGTCTGCGTTCATGGATTGTCGCGGTTTAACGAGCATAACGATCCCGAATAGCGTAACAAGTATAGGACATTGGGCTTTTTCAAATTGTTGCGGCTTGACCGTCGTAACGATCCCGAATAGCGTGACGAGTATCGGCGTGTTTGTGTTCTGCGATTGCGACAGTTTGCGCGACATAACAATTCCCGATAGCGTGACGGATATAGGGCGCAATGCGTTCGCCGGTTGTGTCGCGGTGCGGAGCATAACGATCCCGATGAGATTCAAAGACAGAATAACCGAGATTTTCGACAGCTCGGACAACGCCGAAATCAAATACATTTAATCAAAGAGGTATTATGAAAATAGATCTCGACAAAATAACGCCGTCCAACTTTATAGAAGATATAATTTGGAACGACTTGAAAAGCGGCAAGGTAAAGAAAGTCGTCATGCGCTTTCCGCCCGAGCCGAACGGCAGACTGCACATAGGTCACGCGAAAGCGGCATGCTTTAATTTTTCCACCGCGCAAAAGTTCGGCGGGAAGTGTAATCTTCGCTTCGACGATACCAACCCCGCCAAAGAGGACGCCGATTTTTGCGATCAGATAGCCGCGGATATAGCATGGCTCGGGTTTACGCCCGCGGGCGTGTTTTACGCTTCCGAGTATTTCGAGTATATGCGCGACTGCGCGGTGCGGCTCATTAAAAACGGGCTTGCGTACGTGGACGACAGCACGCCCGAGGAAATAAGACGCATGCGCGGCACTCTCACGTCGCCCGGCGAAAACAGTCCGTCGCGGACGCGCTCGGTAAAAGAAAACCTCGCGCTGTTCGAGAAAATGCAGGGCGGGTCGGTGCCCGACGGCGGTATGGTGCTTCGCGCGATCATCGACATGGCGTCGCCGAACATGAACATGCGCGACCCCGTTATATACAGAGTTCTTCACGCGCCGCATCATCGCACAGGCGACAAGTGGTGCGTGTATCCCATGTACGACTTCGCGCACCCGCTCGAGGACGCCGTTGAGGGCATTACGCACTCGTGCTGTTCGCTCGAGTTCGAGGATCACAGACCGCTTTACGATTGGGTGACGGCGAACTGCGTGGACGGATTGCGCCCGCGGCAGATCGAGTTCGCGCGGCTCAACATTACCGATACCGTGATGAGCAAACGGTACTTAAAGCAGCTCGTGGATATGGGTGCGGTGGACGGCTGGGACGATCCGCGCATGCCGACGCTCTCGGGACTGCGTCGGCGCGGCGTGCCTGCGCACGCGATAGTTGCGTTCTGTAGCGAAGTAGGGCTTGCGAAAGCGGTCGGCACGGTGGACGCGGCACAGCTTTACGACTGTATTCGCGACGAGCTTAACGCGACGGCTAAGCGGTACATGGTAGTGCCCGATCCCGTCGAGCTTGATATAATAAACCTCACGAGCGATTTTTCCGAGGAGATAGAAGTAACGGAGGGCGGCGAGTACACCGTGCCGCACCCCACGCCTATCGACCCCGAGGTCAAGAGCACGCCCGTCGTGACGCGAAAAATGCGGCTGTCGCCGCGGCTTTATATCAACCGCGAGGACTTCATGGTCGATCCGCCCAAAGGCTATCACAGGCTCGTGCCGAACGGCATTGCGCGGCTTAAAAACTCGTTTATAGTTCGGTGCGTCGGTTATGACACCGACGAAAACGGCAACGTGACGCGCATCCGTTGCGAAAAGACGGACGAGGTCAAGGCGAAAGGCGTCGTGCAGTGGGTGGACCGCGACACCGCCGCGGACATTCGTATTCGCGCATTCGGTCCGATAGTGCCCGACGGCGACGGCGATTTCACCGAACGCATCAACCGCGACTCGCTCACCGTCGGCACTGCGAAAGCGGAAGCGGGCGTTAACGACTTGCCCGTCGGCGAGGGCGTGCAGTTCTTCCGTATCGGCTATTTCGCTCGCGACTCGAAAGACGAAAGCGCGTTCAATCAAGTGGCGGAACTCAAGAGCAGTTACAAGCCCAAGGGCAATTAACAATTAAAAATTAATAATTAAAAATTGTTGTCATTTCGACCGAAGCGCGAGGAACGAAGCGCGGAACGGAGAAATCTCGTAAGACACGAAAAATCAAATTTCAATTAAAAATTGAGGATAAAATCATGGAAATACTTGTTACCGGCGGAAGCGGATTTATCGGCAAAGCGTTTATCAAGAGCTATCGCAAGGTGTTCGATATAGTCGCACCGAGCCACGAAGAAATGGATCTTACCGACGCGCGGAGCGTTGATGCGTTTTTCAAAGGGCATAAGTTCGACGCCGTGCTCCACCTCGCGGGCATGGGCGAAACGGGCAAGTCCGCCGTGCTCGAAGCGGATAACGTCATCATGTTCAAGAATATTCAGTATGTCGCCATTCGCAACGGCGTCAAGAAACTCATTACCGTCGGCGAAGGCGTCGATTTCGACCGCAGTCAGCCGATAGTCGATTACGCGGAAACGAAGTTCGGCGAGCACGTGCCCACCGACGGTTACGGGCTCGGCAAGTACATGATCACTCGGCTCGCCGCCAAAGACAAGATCTCGACGGTGCTCCGCATTTTCAACGTGTTCGGCATGGGCGGCGGACAGTCGCGCCCGATCAATAAGATCGTCGCGGCGGGAAGCAAGGGCAAGGCGAAAATCGTCATCGACCGCGACCGCACGGTCAGCGGCATTTCGATAGACGACGCGGTGCACGTTATAGGCGAGTTTTTGCGCAAGAACTATCCGCGCGGCGATTACAACCTTGTCGCCGCCGACAAAATGAGCTACGTCGCTATCGCGAAGCTCGTAAAGCGTTTGGTGCGCAAAGACGGCGGCGATATAGAGATCGTCGTAAAAAATCCCGAGCCTGACCTCGAGTACAGCGCGGTCAATACCAAACTCGTCGAAACAACGGGTATCAAAATCGGCACCATGCAGAACGGCATAAGAAAGCTGTATCAAGAACTGAAATAATTAACAATTAAGAATTTATGTCGATTAAAAATTAAAAGATTTCTCCGCTTCGCGCTTTATTGTCGCGCTTCGGTCGAAATGACAAGTGGGAGCGGGTTCATGCACCCGACAACAATTATTAATTATTAATTATTAATTTTTAATTCTACACAGGAGTTTACTATGAAACTTACAAGCGACGAGCTTCGCAAAAAATGGATGGACTTTTTCGTCAAACGCGGGCACACGCCGATTTCGTCGGCGTCACTCATTCCCGAGAACGATCCGACGGTGCTGTTTACCACGGCGGGCATGCACCCGCTCGTGCCCTATCTCTTGGGACAGCCGCATCCCGGCGGCAAGCGGCTTTGCGATACGCAAAAGTGCGTGCGCACAGGCGATATAGACGAGGTAGGCGACGGCTCGCATTGCACGTTTTTCGAGATGCTCGGCAACTGGAGTCTCGGCGACTACTTCAAGGACGAAATGGTGCCTTGGAGCTATGAGTTTTTGACCAAAGAGCTTGGGCTCGATCCCGCGCGGCTCGCAGTCACCGTGTTCGAGGGCGACAGCGATTGCCCGCGCGACACCCATACCGCCGAGCTTTGGGAAAAATGCGGCATCAAGAAAGAGAATATTTTCTATCTCGGCAAGAAGCACAACTGGTGGGGTCCTGCGGGGCAGACCGGTCCGTGCGGGTCGGACACCGAAATGTTCTTCGATACGGGCAAGCCGAAATGCTCGAAGAATTGCTCGCCCGCATGCGATTGCGGCAAGTACGTCGAGGTTTGGAACGACGTATTCATGCAGTTCAACAAGAATGCCGACGGCAGTTTTTCGCCGCTCAAGCAGAAAAACGTCGATACGGGCATGGGACTCGAGCGCGCGCTTATGAACGTGCAGGGGCTTGCGTCCGTTTACGACACCGACGTGTTCGTGCCTATCGTCAAAAAGATAGAGGAGCTTTCGGGCAAGAGCGTGACCGATCCCGAGCACGTCAGAGCCATTCGCGTCGTTGCCGATCATATCCGCACTTCGACGTTCATCATAGGCGACGAGCGCGGCGTCACGCCGTCTAACGTCGATCAGGGTTACATTCTGCGTCGGCTTCTGCGCCGCGCTATTCGGTTCGGCAAGGGGCTTGGGCTCAAGAGCGGAGATTACTCGGCGGTCGCGGCGGTCGTCGTCGATAAGTACAAGGACGCGTATCCCGAGCTTGCCACTTCTCGCGAGAAGATACTGCACGAAATCGACGAGGAACAGGCGCGGTTCGAGCGCACGCTCGAGAACGGCATGAGGGAGTTCGAGAAACTTTGCAAGTTCTTGCAGACCGACGTTATTCCCGGAAAATCGGCGTTTAGGCTGTACGATACTTACGGTTTCCCGCTCGAGATGACGGTGGAGCTTGCTAAAGAGCGCGGGTTCAAAGTGGATATAGACGGGTTCAATGCGCGGTTCGAGGAACACCGCAATCTTTCGCACGCGGGTGCGGAACAGCGGTTCAAAGGCGGGCTTGCGGACACGGGCGAACTCACCGCGCGGCTCCACACCGCGACGCACCTCATGCACCGCGCGCTTAAAGAAGTGCTCAACGATCCCAACGTCAACCAAAAGGGCAGTAACATTACGCCCGAACGGTTGCGGTTCGACTTCTCGTTCGGCAGGGCGATGACTCCCGAGGAGATCAAAGCGGTTGAGGACAAAGTGAACGCCGCGATCGAGGCGGACGTGCCAGTCGTGTGTGAGGAAATGACCGTCGAGGAAGCGAAGGCGCAAGGCGCGGTCGGACTTTTCGCGAGCAAGTACGGCGAGAAAGTCAAGGTGTACACCATGGGCGAGTACAGCAAAGAGATTTGCGGCGGACCGCACGCCTCGCGCACCGGCGAACTCGGGCATTTTCGGATCGTTAAAGAGCAGTCTTCTAGTGCGGGCGTGAGAAGGATCAAGGCGGTGCTGGAAGAAGTTAAGAATTAAGAATGCCGGATTAAGCAATTATTGTAACGGAGTTACCATGAATCACAACGAAATCGAAAAGAAGTGGCAGGGTATTTGGAACGATACCGACATAAATACGTTCGACGCATCGGCGGCGGGCGAAAAGCATTACGTGCTCGAAATGCTGCCGTACCCGTCGGGTGCGAAACTGCACATGGGGCATTGGTACAATTATGGGCTTGCCGATTCGTACGCGCGGTTTATGCGCATGAACGGCTACAACGTGTTTCAGCCGATGGGGTTCGACGCGTTTGGGCTACCCGCCGAGAACTACGCCATTAAGACGGGCGTGCACCCCAAAGATTCCACCGACGCGAATATCGCGACGATGGAGCGTCAGCTTCGCGACATGGGCACAATGGTCGATTGGTCGCACGAATTCCGTACCTGCGCGCCCGATTATTTTAAGTGGACGCAGTGGCTGTTTCTTCAGCTCTACAAGAACGGACTCGCGTACCAAAAGAAAGCTCCCGTCAATTTTTGCCCGTCATGCCAAACGGTCATAGCCAACGAGCAGGTCGTAGACGGCAAGTGCGAGCGTTGCAAGACCGAAGTTATCCGCAAAGAAATGACGCAGTGGTTTTTCAAGATCACCGACTACGCCGAGAAACTGTTGGACGGACTCGACGCGCTCGACTGGCCCGAAAAAACCAAGCTCATGCAGAAGAATTGGATAGGCAAGTCGGAGGGCGGCGAAGTCGTTTTCGATCTCGAAAAGCCTGTCGGCGATATCAAAAGCATTACCGTGTTCACTACCCGCGCCGATACTCTTTTCGGCGTAAGTTACGTCGTGCTCGCGCCCGAGCATCCGTTCGTCGCCGCGCTTACTGCCGATAAGTGCCGCGCCGCCGTCGAAAAGTACGTTCTCGCGGCGAGCAAGCAGTCGGAAATCGAGCGCACGTCCACCGCAAAAGACAAGACGGGCGTGTTTATCGGGCGGTATTGCATCAATCCTATAAACGGCGAGAAAGTGCCCGTGTATATAGCCGATTACTGTCTTGCGACGTACGGTACGGGCGCAGTCATGGGCGTTGCGGCGCACGACACCCGCGATTATGCGTTCGCGAAAAAGAACAAGCTGAAGATCAAGCAGGCGGTCAAACCCGTTTCGGGCGAGGCGGAACTGCCGTTTACCGAGTACGGCGTTATGACGGGAAGCGGCGAGTTCGACGGCATGAAGTCGGCGGACGGCAAGCTCGCCGTGCTCGACGCGCTCGAAAAAACTTCGCACGGCGGCAGAAAAATCAACTACCGCATGCGCGATTGGTCGGTGTCGCGGCAACGGTATTGGGGCGCGCCCATTCCGATCATATATTGCGAGCACTGCGGCACTGTGCCCGTGCCCGAAAAGGATCTGCCCGTGACTCTGCCTTACGACGTCAATTTTACGCCCGACGGCAGGTCGCCGCTCGCCGCGAACAAAGAGTTTACGCAAACGGTGTGTCCGATCTGCGGAGCCACTGCGCGGCGCGAAACGGATACTCTCGACACGTTCGTGTGTTCGTCTTGGTATTACATGCGCTATCCCGACGCGCATAACGACCGTGCGCCGTTCGACCGTAAAACGGTGGACGCTATGCTGCCCGTCGATTGCTATGTCGGCGGCGCGGAGCACGCGTGTACGCATTTGTTGTATTCGCGGTTTATTACGAAAGCCTTGCACGACCTCGGATTTATCGGGTTCGACGAACCATTCAAGCGGCTCGTGCACCAAGGCGTGATCTTGGGTCCCGACGGCTACCGCATGAGCAAGACGCGCGGCAACGTCATTTCCGCCGACCCGCTTATCGAAAAGTACGGCTCCGATGCTTTGCGGTTGTACTTGATGTTCGGGTTCGATTACACCGCGGGCGGTCCGTGGTCGGACAGCGGCATTGCGGCGTGCGCGAAGTTTATGGACAGAATAGAGCGGCTCGTCGCCGAGGTCGCGGCGGAGAAGCCCGACGGTAAAGGCGGCGTGCTCGATTACGCGCTCAACTATTGCATTAAAGAAGTGTCGCGCGATATTCCCGCGTTCGCGTTTAATACAGCCGTTGCGCGGCTTATGGAGCTTGTCAACGCTATGTACAAATATCGCGCGGAAAGCGGCTACAGCCCCGCGTACCTCAAGCACGTGCTCGAAGTGCTCGTGCGGCTTATGGCACCGCTCGCACCGCATTTTTGCGAAGAACTCAATGCGATCATGGGCGGCAAAAGCTCGCTTTTCACGCAAAAATATCCGACGTGCGACGAGAGCAAGCTCGTAAAATCCACCGTCGAGTACGTCGTTCAGATCAATTCCAAAATCAAGTGCAAGATCAATCTGCCGCAGGGCAAAACACGCGACGAGCTTTCCGCGCTCGCACTCGCTACCGCCGAAGTCAAAGAGCTTCTCGGCGGCGCGACGCCCAAAAAGGTGATCGTGATCCCCGACAGACTCGTCAATATCGTGATGTAATTAACAATTAATAATTAAAAATTAATAATTAATAATTATGGTCGATTTAATATTGGATTCTTCGCTTCGGTCGAAATGACAAAAGAAGATGAGATTTCTCGCGTTGCTCGGAACGACAAAAGATTGGGAACTGTTGAGAAAACGCGCCGTGCTGTCGGAATGACAGGCGGTGCGTTCTTGTGTTGTCATATCGAAATAGCGGGCGACGAATGTATAAATATCTTCACAAATGTTCCACAAGCAAGGCAAAACCTGTTGATTATTGAGCGGATTTGTGCTATAATATATGCTGTATAATAATCTGCACGCATGGCGTGCGAGAGGTTATGATGGCAGTCGGGTATGTATTTGCTATAATCGGTATCGCGGCGGTGTACTTGGTACTTGCCGTGTTTGTGTTGCCCAAACTGCTTTTCCGTGCGCGATATTCGGTGGCGAAACCCGTCGATCGCGGGATCAAAAAGGTGGAGGGGGACGAGCCTGCGCTCGTGTTTCAGCCGACGACCGACGTTGCCGAGCATGTTTCGCGTTATGCGATCGTCGAGCGCGACGGCAAGCGCGTACTCGTTTGCAAGCTCGCGCACAATATCGACTACATAGATTACGACGTCGTTGTGTTCAGCGACGATGCGAAAGCGGAGAACGCATTCAATATCAAAGACGGCGTGCGCGGCACCGAGTATACCAAACCCGTGGAACTGCCCGGCAACACCGAGTGCGTTTCGCTCATTATAAACGAAGTGGACGGCAAAAAATACAAGAACGGAGTGTTTAAGAACGTTGCGGCATGGCGCGTCGCGGTGTTCCTCTTGTGTACCGCTGTTCTCACGTTTGCCGCCGTGTTCGGCATTAAAACATGCCTTGCGTACATGGCTGCCGGGATATTCGGCGAGAGCTTTATCTTTAAGGGCGAGAGTATCGCGGTCACCTGCATTATTGCGGGAATAATCGTGCTGTTCGACGTCGTTCTGACCGTTGTCGCGTTTATAGCGCGCATAACGCCGCGAGGTAAACGATAATGGCAGACATGAAAGTGGTTTTCAAAAAGTCATGCTCGTACTCGCAACCGTCGGGGATAGTGTCGGTCAAGCAACTGATGATCGTCGAGGAGAACGGCAAAAATTATCTCGCCATGCGACTCGTCAACGAGCGGAGCGAAACGGTTTCTTCGGTGACGGTCAAAATTACCGAGTACGACGAGTACGGCAAGGTCATTTGCGTCACGCCCATTGATTTCGAAGTGAACGGCGGGGCGAACGCCGTGTTTGTTCCCGATCAGAAAATCGAGCTTGAGGACGGCACTCGCGACTGCGACGTCGTGGTCATGAGCGCGGTTTATGGTGCGTATATTTACCGTTCTGTAAAGAATAAAACCGTCGTCGATTACAATGCGTCGGGTCCTGCGCCGACCGCCGTCGCGCCCAAGCGCAGGTATGCGGACAAGGCGGGCGAGAGCGGCATAGAAGTCAAGCCGCGCAAGCTGAAAATCCCGTTGCTCGTGATTTTCGCGCTTATAGCGTCGCTCGTCGCGGCGGTATTCGCAATGTACATACACATGACCGTGTTCGTATCGACCGAAAATACGTTCTATTACAACGGTGTGGAATACGCGTTCGCGGACGGCGACAGGTCGGACGGTTCGGATATTTACGTAATAGGTTTTCACGGGTTCAGGTCGCGCATAGTCATTCCCGAAAAGATCGACGGGCATGCGGTAAAAGGAATACGCGACGGCGCGTTCGCGAATAACCACAGTCTTACGGGTATCGCGTTCGAGAGCATGTTGCCCGTCGGGGATAAAGCGTTCGCAAATTGTACCGCATTAAAATCGGTCGATTTCGATCATATAGAGGTGTTCGGCGTCGGTGCGTTTTCGGGCTGTACTTCGCTCGATAACGTCGTTATAAAATCGCATCTCGTCGGAGTGCCCGACGGTGCGTTTTCGGGTTGTACTTCGCTTTCGGCGGTGACGTTCGAAGAAACGGGCACGCGTATCGCACTCGGCAAAAAAGCATTCTCCGACTGTCCCGCGCTTCGCGTCGTGGATTTCAAGCGACAGGTGGATTACGCCGCGAGCGGCGAGTGCGATTTCTTTGCGGGGTCGGCAATAGACGATCTGCGGCTTCTCAATTTCGAACTGCCCGCACGGCTCGCGTCCAAAGGGCTTGCGCAGCTTTTCGGCGCGAAAAAGGCGGAGGACGTGCGGCTCGGCAAAGTATATATAGACTATCTCGCGAGCGTGCCGAGCGGTTTGGCGAAGGGCATCTCTTCGCTCGTGAAGTTCGAAACCAAATATTTGGAAAACGCGGCGGTAGGCGCGGACGCGTTTAACGGTTGCACCGGACTGACCGTGTTTAACTGCCCCAAAGCGATAACCGAAGTCGGGGCGCGGGCGTTTTCCGGTTCCGCTGTTTCGGAGTTCGATTTCTCGGCGGTGGAAGTCCTCGGCAGTCGCGCGTTCGCGGGCTGTTCGAAGCTCGAAAAAGTGTCTTTTCTCGGCAATACCGTGCTCGATGGTTTGGGCGCGGAAATGTTCGCCGATTGCACGTCGCTCAAAGAAGCGACGTTGCCCGTCGGCATTACGGTTATAGAAAGCGGGCTTTTCAAGAACTGTTCGTCGCTTTCCGACGTGCGTGTGTACGGCGATTGCGTCGTCGTGTCTATAGGGAACGACGCGTTTTCTGGCTGTGCTTCGCTCTCGGGCATACCTGCGCTCGGCGGCGGGATCGAACAAATCGGCGGGCGTGCGTTCAAGGATTGCGTCGGGTTCGTCGAACTCGTCGTGCCCGATACCGTGTCCGCTATCGGCGTCGGCGCGTTCGAGGGCTGTAACAAAGTGCGAAGCTATACCGCGCCGTTTATCGGCATTGCCGAGGGCAGTCCGACGGGGTATCTCGCGAGCGTGTTCGGCGGGAAAAATTGGTCGTCATCTTCGGCAGTGCCCGAAACGCTGACTTCGGTTACAGTCACGCTTTCTTCGGTACTCCCCGATTCGGCGTTTTACGGTCTGAAAAATTTGGAAAAAGTCAATCTTCCGCTCACTCTTGCGCAGATAGGCGCAAACGCGTTTTGCGGCTGTGCCGCGATAAAAGAAATATCGTTGCCGACGAGCTTGCGGTATATCGGCGCATACGCTTTCGACGGTTGTTCGGGACTGTACTCGGTGACGCTGCCCGCAGGGCTTTTCGAAATAGGCGAATATGCGTTCTCGCGGTGCACGGCGTTCCGAGCTTTGGATATACCGATCACGGTGTCGAGCATAGGCGAAAATGCTTTTGCGGGATGTTCCGCGCTCGAAAAAGTCAAGATGCCGCTACCCGTCGCTTTTGCGGGGCTGTTCGCGGGCAGTGTGCCCGAAACGCTCAAAACGGTCGAAGTAGTCGGGACTTCCGTTCTGCCCGCATATGCTTTTGCGCAGTGCGACGGTATCGAAAACGTTACGCTTCCCGATGGGCTTACTCAAGTCGGGTCGTATGCGTTTCTCGGTTGTTCGTCGATAAAGTCGCTGACCGTTCCGTCGAGCGTCGTGACTATGGGCGTAGGGATAATAGCGGGCATGCCTTCGCTTGCCGAATTGTCCGTACCGTTTGCGGGCGGCAGAGCGGCGACGGTCGGAGATTATTCTTCGGGCGATACGAGTTTTACGTACATGATACGCGATGAGTCCGGCGGGTATCTCGATGCGAATATCTACGCGCTCAAAAAGATAACGCTCACAGCAACGGAATTTATTCCGTACAACGCGTTTACGGGCGGCAAATATATACAACGGATCGCACTCGATTGCGACGTAAAACAGATAGATCCGAGCGCGTTCGATAACTGTTTCGCGCTGTACGAAGTGTTTAACGGCAGTGATCTCGATATAGTACGCGGCGGCATCGACCACGGAGGGATCGCGCGCAACGTACTCGCCGTACACGACGGCGCGGACGCAGAGCCTTTGCCGTACACCGTATACGACGGGTACGGGTTTGTCACGTCGCCCGAGAATGTGCGGTACATGGTGGATTACGACCGCGCCGCATACGATTATACCGACGAAAACGATATGCCCGACGTTGTGCGCCGTACCGACCTTCCCGCGTTCGGGCTATACCGCATTTGGCAGCATTTGTTCTCCGAGGCGCGGTTCAAGTCGATCTATATTCCGTCGAACGTCGTCGGGATAGGAAATTCCGCGTTTAACGGCGCGTCCGCGCTCGGCAGCGTGCTTTTCGCGAGCGATTCGACTTTGGACGCCATAGAATCGTCTACGTTCGTCGGCTGCGGCGCGCTCTATGAAATTCAACTGCCCGACAGCGTGACGAGAATAGAAGATTTTGCGTTCGCGGGTTGTCGCAGGCTCAAGAGGTTCGACGTAGGAGCGCAAATCGCCCGAATAGGAGATTATGCGTTTACCGGTTGCGACAGGCTTTTCGAAGTGTACAACCGCAGCGAGCTCGATATTAAAAAAGGTTATGCCGATCACGGCATGATCGCGCTCAATGCCGTCGAAGTGTACGACCGTGACGAAATATCGAATAATCCGAATATAGCTTTGCCGCAGATCGTTATAGACGGCGTGCAGTATATGCGGTTCGACGGCGTGTGGTATATCGTGGACTTTTTCGGCAACGACGGCGTGCTTAAAATAATGCCGTTCGAGTATAACGGCGAGAAGGTGAACGATATTCGCATCTATAATTCTCAATCGTTCGAATGCGAAGGCTACGGCGTTACGGATTTGCTGCTCGGCAACGTCATGCAACAAGTGCGAAGCAGTGATTTTTCGTACTTGTACGGCGTGAACAAACTGAAGATAACTTCGTGCGGCGGCGCGTACGATAAGATGACGCTGTCCGACGGGGCGTTTTCCGCTATGGGAAATCTCGAAACCGTCGAGTGCGACGTTCCGCTTGCGTCGGTGGGCAGCGGCGCGATTATGTCGGGCGTGCTTCGTTCGGTCACTCTGGGCGACGTCGACGCTATCGAAACGGGCGTGCTCGGTTACGACGGCTACGACACCGTTATAAAACTCGGCAACGTCGGCACTATAGCAAACAGCGCGTTTTCGGGTAGGCTTATTTCGGAGCTTTATATCGAGTCGGTCAATACCGTGGGCGATTATGCGTTCCGCAACAGCGGACTGCGCAAAGTGAAAATCGGCAGTGTGAATTCGATAGGAAGATATTCGTTCGCAGATTGCGGCATGCTTTCGAGCGTCGATCTCGGCAGTAATGCCGCGGCGTTGAGTATCGGCGAAAGCGCGTTCGTGAACGCCGCGTTCGATAAGTTCGAATACGGCGGCGACGTTTCCATAGGAAGAAACGCGTTTTTCAACAGTGTGGGATTGACGGAAGTGTCGCTCGGCAATGTGTCGGTCATCGGCGAAAATGCGTTCGGCAGCAGTTACGCGCTCGAGAGCTTCGCCGCCACGTCCGTAGACACGATAGGCGACAGCGCGTTTTCTCAGACGTTTGTATTGCGTTCGTTCGTCGTCGGCGGTAATATATCGTCGATCGGAAGCAGTGTTTTTTCTAACAGCGCGTTACAAAAAATAGAGTTCAAAGGCGACGTCGGCACGATCGGAAGATACGCTTTCCAGTCGTACAACTTGAGCGAGATCGTTTTCCGCGGCAAGCTCGACTCTATCGAACCGTACGCGTTTTACGGTTCGGGTATTACTAAAATAGCACTGCCCGACAATCTTAATAATATTCCCGCTTGGGCGTTCGGTAATTGCATATCGCTTAGAGAAGTCACTTTGCCCGCGTCGCTTAATGCGATCGCCGATTCCGCATTTTCAGGCAGTATGCAGATCCTGCTCGTATACAATCGCAGTAATGTCGAAATTCGGTCGGGCGTGTTCTACGACGTTATTGCGACGGTGAACAAAGAAAGCGACGCCGTCGTCGAGTATTACAATACCAACGGCAAACTTTTCGCAAAGGTCGTGGGCGAATGGTATCTCATAGTCGGATCGGACTACAACAACGGGATTTTCATGACTCCGCGCAACGTCAGACTTTCGGACGGCACGCCACTCGAGAAGTTCGGCGTTGCAAAGACGGTGTTTGCGGGCATGCCCGACGTGTATATCGGGCGCGAGGTAACGCGGGTCACGCCGTACGCCGTAATGTCGGGATCGCGCGTCTATTACGAAGGAACCGCGGCTAAATGGCGGGAGATCTACGAGGGCGACGTTTCGCTCGACATGCTGTATTATACCGACTGTATTCACGACAATGCTTCGGGGGTGTGGCGGTTTGACGACGACGGTATCACGCCGACTACTGCGAATACCGTTATCGGTATCGACGCGTGGAAAGTGGTTGTTGCCGCGACGTGCGTCGAGTACGGCAAAGAAGAAGCGGCGTGCGAGCATTGCGGAAAGAAGTTTACGCGAGTGGTCGGTATGATCGACCACACCGTTTCGGACGGCGAGTGTACGCGGTGCGGCATGGCGGCGGAGCGAGTGAGCGCGGCTACCGCAGACTCGCTCACGGCGGCGGAACTTAATTACGAAAAAGGCGGGTTCGAGCTCACCGACGACGGACTGTCTGCGCACAGCCGTTCGGCGCAGTGCGGCGTGACCGCAAAACACGACGGCGAAGTCGTTTTCACGGTGAGAAACCGCACGGCGAGCGGTGTGGCGGCGGTGAAGCTGAACGGCGAAACTAAGTACGAGCTTGTCGGCGGCGGCACTTTCCCCGTACGCGTTTCGGTCACGGCGGGCGATACCGTTTCCGTTGTGTTCGATGCGGGTGCCGGAAGCGGCAGTATCGAACTTTACATTACCGATTTCATCGTCCTTTACGAAGCAAGCGAAGGAGTAGAAGAATAATGCTTAAAAATGCCGAAATCATTTCCATGCTGACCGAGGAGCAGAAAGTCGCGCTCGTTGCGGACGTGTCTGCCGCGTCGGGCGACGCTTTCGGCGGAGCGGGCGTTCCGCACCTCGAAAAAACGGAGCTTGACGCGCTTAATGCGAACGGCGGCGAATATGTTTGTCCCGATCTTGCGAGCCTCGCTTCGGCGTGGAATCCCAAGCTGCTCGAATTCGTTACGGGTTGCGTACTCTCGCGCTCGGACGTAAGAAAACACAATCTCATCGGCACGCCGCAGGTAAGCCTCAAGACGGGACCGTGCGCGGGCGGACTTACGGAAGACCCGTATCTGAATACTCAGACGGTCGCCGCATTCGCGTCGGGAATAGCCGCCGCGGGCGGGACTCCGTACTATTCCGGCTGTGCGATCGGCAATGCGGACACCGAGTATCTCGACGGAAATATCGACGACGGAGTGATGTACAACCTGCTCACGCGCGCGCTTTTCGACGCGCTCGCTCTCGGCAGGCACGGCGGGGCGGAAATTTCGTGCAAACCGCTTAAAGGCGATCGAAAGGGGATCAACGGCAAGCTCGCCGAGAAACTGCGTGGCGACGGCAGGACGAAAACATTGCTCGTTCGCGAAATGCCAGAAGAACTTTTCCTGTCCGCGCTCACCGATAAAAATATGATTTTCGCGGGCGCGTCGCCGTCGTCACTTCGGTCCGCGCTCAAAAATTACGTGCGCATGAAAGAGGACGTCGAGCACGGCGCGATCGGCGCGGAAGAACTCGAAAAGGCGGTTTCCGTCGGCACCGCGGTAAGCGCGGAGCGGCTCGACGAAGCGGTGGATAACGTAATAGAGTTTATCAAGAGCTCGGCGGCGCGTCAGCCCGCCGCACCGCCTCGGACGGCGGACGAATGCAGGAACGCCGCGCTTTACGCGGCGCGAGAGAGCATAGTATTGCTTAAAAACAACGGTGTGCTTCCGCTTCTCGGCAAAACGGTCGCAAAAGTCGCCGTCGTCGGCGAACTTGCAAACGAGTACGTCGGCGCGATGAATACGATTTCGACGGTGCTCGGCAAGCACGGTATTTCCGTCGTCGGGTTCGAGAACGGATACAAATTCGACGAGGAACGTTCGGACGCGGCTGTGCCCGCGGCGGCGGAACTCGCTTCGGGCGCGGATGCGGTGCTCGTTTTCGTGGGACTGGGGCGCAACGTGAACGGAGTGAAGTTCACTCGGCACGAAAGCATCAATCTGCCCGCAAATCAGTTCGCGCTTCTCGACGCGATCCGTAAAACCGGTAAAAAGGTGATCGCGGCGGTCGTTGGCAACGTGCTTCCCGATATGAAGTTCGACGACACCGCCGACGGCATAATCAATGTTCCTTTCGGCGGGGCGCAGACTATGCGCGCGCTCGCCGAGATCGTCGCGGGCGACGTGTGTCCGTCGGGCAGACTCGTATCGACGGCTTATGTCGGTGCGGACGAGTATTTCGCGGCGCAGCGCGGCGCGGTCACGGCGGGTCGGTATAAGATAGGCGAGTTTGTCGGATACCGTCGGTACGTTTCCGAGCGAACGGATATGAAATACCCGTTCGGGTTCGGACTGTCGTACTGCAAGTTCCATTATTCGGGGCTTAAAGTTGCGTCGGACAGCGTGGAAGTGACGGTGAAAAACGTCGGCTCCATGTCGGGCGCGGAAGTAGTACAGCTGTATATCGGCAAGAAATCGTCGGCGGTCGTCCGACCCGTTCGCGAACTCAAAGGGTTTGTCAAGGTGTTCGTGGACGCGGGCAAGTCCGCGCAGATCCGTTTCCCGCTGAACTCGGAGCTGTTCGAGATCTTCGACCGCACCGACGGCAAGCGCAAGGTGGAGTCGGGCGATTACGGTATTTTCGTCGGCGCGTCCGCAACCGATATAAAACTTACGGGTTCTATCACAATGTCGGGCGTCAAGCTCGAAAATGGCAGCGACAAGCTCGCCGATTACCTGCCTACCGTCACGAACATCGTCGACGGCGGGTATCAGATGAACAGCGTGTCGCAAACGCCCGGTTCGTTCCGCTCGGCGCGACCCGACGACGGCGACGTCACTTACGAACGGCTGTTCGCCGACGAGTTCGCCGAAGCAGATGACGACGATGAGAGTTACGAAACGAGTGCGGACGAAGAAGAAGATATTTTCAATTTCCTCGATGAGTCGATAAACGCGGTCGCCGTTGCCGAAGGGCTTATTCGCTGCGGCAGGAACGTCGGCATAAACATAGACCGCGCGACGGCTACCGAGCTTATAGCGGCGTTTTCCGCGTCGCGCGTCGTAATGCTGCGCTGCGAAAAATCGGAGTTCGATTTGCTCGTGTCGGTGCTGTGCGAATACGTCGGCTGTCCGCTGTGCGTGGATAACGCAGCGAAGTATGCCGCGCCCGACGATCTGTTCGCGGACGGCGGATCTTCGCTCGTGAGCGGTATAAGTTATGCCGCGGCGCACCGCGAAAGCATGATGTTCGCCGCGCTCGACGGCGTGCACCCCGACGCGCTCGGCAAGTTCTTTACGCCGTTTATAAGATACGCGACCGCGCCAGACAGGTTGCGCGTGACGTTCGGTACGGCAAAACGCGCGCTCGAAGTGCCGCGCAACATGTGGTTCTTGATGCGGCTTTCGGACGGACGTTGCGAGTTCCCCGCGTACGTCGCGGATATGGGCGCGGTGCTGTTTCCGTCGGTCACCGCGATCGAGCCTGTAGACAGCGGCAAGGTGTACGCGCCCAATTTCTTCCAATTCGTCGCGGCGTGCCGTCGGTCGGAAACGCGGTTCGAGCTTGAAGAAGCGCAGTGGAAGAAAATAGACGCGCTCGAAAAGTACGTCGCGGCGCGCGTGCCGTTCAAGATGGGCAACAAGCTGTGCGTGCAGACCGAAAAGTTTTCGTCGGTGCTTTTGGAGTGCGGCGTCAATCAGTTTGAAACGCTCGACGCAGTAGTCGCCGCGAAACTCGTTCCGCATATCGCGACCGTTCTCGAAGGCAAGATCCCCGCCGACGAAGGCGGTTTGGACGGCGCGTTCAACGGCATTTTCGGCGAGGACGACACAAACAGAATAAAGCTCGCGGTGCGTAAAGCGGTGGGCAAGGACGGTGGCGCATGATCATTCCGTTTACGAGCGGCATGGCGGAGGTGTGGAACATACTCACTTCGGGGTATGCCATTCTCGCGTACGTCGTCGTTATAATAGTGTTAGTGGGACTTCTCATAGTGTCGGTGCTCATTTCCGACGGCAAGTCGCGAATCGTTATCGACAAAACCGACGAATCTCCCGACGACGCGAAAGACGTAAAGAATAAAGCGGGCAAGAAAAGCAAGCCCGCCGAATCTACGGAAAAAGAGGATAAAGCAAAGAAAGATAAGAAGAAAGGGATAAGAGCGGAGAAGGCGGCGGGTAACGGCAAGAGGTTTCCGACGCTGACGGAGATAGACAACAATAAAGAGAAGTACGAGCGCGATGACTACGACGAGAGCATAACGCTGAAAACGCTGTGCGAGAACTTGCGGAACTTCGCGGCGAACAGGTCGCTGTATTACGACATAGAGGATATACGACGGTTCATAGCGGGGCTAACGGTGTCGCATACGATGATACTGCAAGGCATGTCGGGAACGGGCAAAACGTCGCTGGCGTACGTGTTCGGGAAGTTCTTGGATAACCCGTCGACGGTAATACCTGTACAGCCGATGTGGAAAGAGCGAACGGACCTATTGGGATATTACAACGAGTTCACGAAACAGTTCAACGAAACGCCGCTGCTGTGCAAAATGTACGAAGCGGGATACAGTCGGGATATGTTCGTGGTGGTGCTGGACGAAATGAATATAGCGCGAGTGGAGTATTACTTCGCGGAGTTTCTGTCGATGCTGGAGATCCCGGATATGGATAAGCGGTATTTGGGGATAGTGTCCAACCAATGGGAAAGCGACCCGAAACGACTGAAAGAAGGCGGGATATGCGTGCCCGAAAACATGTGGTTCATAGGCACGGCGAATAACGACGACAGTACGTTCGCGATATCCGATAAAGTGTACGACCGCGCGATGATAATGAATCTGGATAATAAGGCGGAGCCGTTCGTTGCGGCGAAAGAAAAGCCCGTGCACTTGACGTATAAACGGTTCAACGCAATGGCGACGGCGGCGCGGAAAGAATACAGGATAACGCGACGAAACGAGCGGCGGCTCGCGGCGTTGGACGGATATATGATAGAACATTTTCATATAACGTTCGGGAACAGAATAATGAAACAGATACGGGACTACATACCCGTATACGTGGCGTGCGGGGGCGACGAGCTTTCGGCACTGGACGATATATTAAGCAAGAAAGTATTGAGGAAAGTGGAAACGCAAAACCCGATATACATAAAGAACGCGGCGAACGGGTTCTGTCAATACCTCGACGAACTGTTCGGCGAGGACGGCATGCCGCTGTGCAAAGCCATGATGCGGCGGTTTGAAAAGAACGCATAAACAACGCAAAAAAATACGATTACCGAAAAGGAACAAGTGACGAACAATGAACTATCTTGACGTTCTCTATCGCGCATTCCTCGAGTACCGTAACAGTACGGCTAACGACAGGGAGTGCGTCGCGCAACGCAGCACGGTTGCGAAATCCGACGTTGAAAACGACAGCGTCGCGATTACGCGTGTGATTTGCGAGATAGACAGCGATTGGATAGACGCCATTTCGGAAGGGCTTGTGTCGGTGGAAAAAGCTCTCGCGCAGGAACGGCAGTTCATTCGCGCCGACGGCAATATCGTGCCGATCGAAAAGGTAAAGCGGGTGTCGCGCGATTCGGTCGAGCATCTTTCGCGGCACAGCAACCTCATCACCAAAGAAACGCCGGGCGAAGATCTCGTGCCCGAACAGCTTTATACCGTCGAGCGGCTCAACGATTACGCCGTGTACGAGAACAGGTTTTTGTACATGCTTCTCACGTACCTGTACGATTTTATCGGCGACAGGTACACGCGCATACTCGATCTTACGAACACGTATCACGGCAAGGCGACCTTTCATAAGACGATCGACACCCGCAAAGCGCAGATCACTTTCGACCTCAATCTCGACGAGAAACTGCGCGACGATCCGATCATGAAGGAGATCAATCCGTGCAAAGCCGAACTCGAACGCATAAGCATGCTGTTAAAGACGGTCAATCATTTCCTCAACACTCCGCTCATGAGCGAGGTAGGTAAAGCGTCCAAACTCAAACCGCCCATCACGAAAACGAACGTGCTCAAGATGGACAAAGATTTCAAGGGCACGGTCGCGCTTTACGAATACATTTCGACGTACGACAAGGACGGGTTTACCGCCAAAACGACTACGAAGCGCATGATGTTCTCCGAATACGTCGCCGACGAGTTCGCCGAAGTGTATATGCTCACGTCGTTCCTCACGTATGAATACGGCATGGGCATTAAGTCGCTTCTCCGCTCGCATTACGACGAGGAAGAACGGCGGCGCAAGCTCCTTTCGGAACAGCAAAAACTCGAACAGCTTAAAAGACTGCGCAGGCATATCGCGGAGTCTGGCGAAAGTCCCGAGGGCTATATGCTCATGCTCGAAAAGCAGATCGCCGCATACGAGGGGATATATGCCAAGCTCGACGCCGCCGAAACGGAAATCAAGCGGCTGAACGACGACATTATCGAGCTGAACACGCAGATCTCGTCGCTCAACGACAGGCTGAACCTTGCGTACGCCGAACGCGACAGAACGGAAGCCGAATGCAGGGCGCGCATAGACGGCATGACGATCGACCATGCGCGGGAAATACAAGAGCTTCATACCGAGTGGCAGGCGCGGCTCGACGGGCTTGCGGCGGAGAAACAGAGCGAGCTTGACGCGCTGTCCGCTTCGTTCGAGGAAAAACTCGCCGCCGAGCGCGAAACACATAACTCGCGACTTCTCGCGCTCGCGCACGATTACGACGAAAAGCTCGAAGCGGCGAACGGAAGGATAGCCGCGCTTGATAAATCTCTTGCCGACGAGAAAACGGCGCACCGCGACGAGCGCGACGCTTTGATCGCGACGCACGCCCGCGAGATCTCCGCAATGAACGAAGTCGTGGCGCAAAAAGACAAAGCGGTGCTCGATATTCGCGAGGAGAACAGACTGCTCGACGATTTGCGCCGTCTGTCAGACGGACGGCTCAATGCGCTGCGGCACAAGTACGGACTCATGGGCGAAGCGGACGACTTCACTACCGAAAACGCGTTCAACGAGCTGGAGGCGCAGTATAACGCGTTCCGCAAATTCTTCAAGGGCGAGTGGAACAAGACAAAGAAGAAGATACGCGCGGAACTGCTTTCGGCGTACCGCACGGCGAACGCGGGGCATGCAGACCTCGACCCGCAAAAAGACCCGCCCGCGGAAGACCTTCCGCCCGACAATGACGACGGGGAGGGTGACGGCGATGAGTAAACGCAAAGTAAAAATCAGATACATAGCGTATTTCGCGGTGCTCATCGTGTTCGGCGGACTGCTTATCGCGTCCGTTGTTCGCAGGCTGATGACCGACGACGCGCAGATGGCGGGGCTTGTTCAATCGGAAACGATGTACGTACTCGTCGCGCTCGCGGCGGTACTCCCCGTGCTCATAGTGTCGTTTATATTTGTCAATCTGCGGCGCAAGACCCACGTCACCTCGGTAATCGAACGCGGCGGCGACGATCCCGCCGAATCTACGGAAAAAGAGGAGAAAGCAAAGAAAGATAAGAAGAAAGGGATAAGAGCGGAGAAGGTGGCGAGTAACGGCAAGAGGTTTCCGACGCTGACGGAGATAGACAACAATAAAGAGAAGTACGAGCGCGATGACTACGACGAGAGCATAACGCTGAAAACGCTGTGCGAGAACTTGCGGAACTTCGCGGCGAACAGGTCGCTGTATTACGACATAGAGGATATACGACGGTTCATAGCGGGGCTAACGGTGTCGCATACGATGATACTGCAAGGCATGTCGGGAACGGGCAAAACGTCGCTGGCGTACGTGTTCGGGAAGTTCTTGGATAACCCGTCGACGGTAATACCTGTACAGCCGATGTGGAAAGAGCGAACGGACCTATTGGGATATTACAACGAGTTCACGAAACAGTTCAACGAAACGCCGCTGCTGTGCAAAATGTACGAAGCGGGATACAGTCGGGATATGTTCGTGGTGGTGCTGGACGAAATGAATATAGCGCGAGTGGAGTATTACTTCGCGGAGTTTCTGTCGATGCTGGAGATCCCGGATATGGATAAGCGGTATTTGGGGATAGTGTCCAACCAATGGGAAAGCGACCCGAAACGACTGAAAGAAGGCGGGATATGCGTGCCCGAAAACATGTGGTTCATAGGCACGGCGAATAACGACGACAGTACGTTCGCGATATCCGATAAAGTGTACGACCGCGCGATGATAATGAATCTGGATAATAAGGCGGAGCCGTTCGTTGCGGCGAAAGAAAAGCCCGTGCACTTGACGTATAAACGGTTCAACGCAATGGCGACGGCGGCGCGGAAAGAATACAGGATAACGCGACGAAACGAGCGGCGGCTCGCGGCGTTGGACGGATATATGATAGAACATTTTCATATAACGTTCGGGAACAGAATAATGAAACAGATACGGGACTACATACCCGTATACGTGGCGTGCGGGGGCGACGAGCTTTCGGCACTGGACGATATATTAAGCAAGAAAGTATTGAGGAAAGTGGAAACGCAAAACCCGATATACATAAAGAACGCGGCGAACGGGTTCTGTCAATACCTCGACGAACTGTTCGGCGAGGACGGCATGCCGCTGTGCAAAGCCATGATGCGGCGGTTTGAAAAGAACGCATAGAATGTAACATGACAGCGAAATAAACGATCGTAACGTCGAAGCATATGTTTGACGCGAAAACAACAAATCGTCGGGGCGCACTAAAATCAATGCGCAAAGAAAAAACGTAAAAAAATGGGCAAGACGCAAACAATCAAAAAATCCAAAGCGGTGTACGTAATCGGCGCGATCACGATAGGAATTATCGCGCTGATAGCGGTATACTTCGTGCTGATTGCCACCGGAGCGATTTCCGCCGCGCCGGTGCGGATAACCGTTGCGTCGCTGTCGTCCGTCGCCGAGTACAACGGCAAGGAGCACAAGGACGAGCGTTGGATACTCGAGGACGGCGAGCTTAAAGAAGGTCATTCGCTCGCGGTAACGTTCACGGGCGCGCGTACCGAAGCGGGCGAGTGCGAAAACTCGTTCACCGTCGAAGTGATAGACGCGAACGGGTACGACGTTACGAAAAGTTATTCGATAACCGCGAAGCCCGGCACGCTTACCGTCGCGCCGCGCAAAATCGTCGTTGCGTCGGACAGTGCGGAAAAGAATTACGACGGTACTCCGCTCACAGCCAAGAGCTGCGCGATCGCCGACGGCGAGCTTGTTGCGGGGCACACTATCGGCTATACGATAAACGGCACGCTCACTTCGTCGGGGCGTACCGAGAATACTTTCGTCGCGACCGTTCGCGACGGCACTCGCGACGTGTCCGCGAATTACGATATAGAATACCTGTACGGCACGCTGTACGTGCACGGTGAAATGCTGGGTATCGCGACGGGCAGTGCGAGTAAAGTGTACGACGGCACGCCGCTTACGTCGAGCGATTGGACGCTCGTAAGCGGGAAAATGCTCGCCGCCGATCACGTGCTTTCGGTCGAGGTGTTCGGCTCGCAAACGGAAATAGGCGAAGCCGAAAACGTCGCGTCGTGCGCGGTCACCGACGGTTCGGGCAAGGACGTAACGTCCATGTACGAAGCGGTGTTCTCGTTCGGTACTCTCACAGTCAAGCCGATAACCATTTACGTGGAAACGCAGTCGGCGTTCAAGACGTACGACGGCACGCCGCTCACCGCCGACGGTTGGCGCGTGATAACAGACGGCAATATCGCGAACGACGTATGGTATACGTCCGGTCGCGTGGTGACTGTCGGCGAGTATTCGGTGTCGGCGACGGTAGTCGGCACGCGCACCGACGCGGGCATTTCCGAAAACACCGCGGTGTTCGTCACCGTCACCCGCGACGGCAAGCCTGCGGACGGGGTCGCCGTCGAGTGCAAGTGCGGCGAGCTTACCGTCACGAAGCGCAATCTGACCATACGTTCGGGCACGGCGGGCAAACCTTTCGACGGCACGCCGCTTACGTGCGAAGAATGGGAGATCGTGTCGCTGACGCAACCCGTCGAGGGTCATACCGTGCGCGTCGCGGTGAGCGGCTCGATCACTTACGAGGGGATCGTCGATAACGAGATAGCCGAATATATTGTTTCGGACGCGGACGGCAGGGATATTACGCATAACTACAACGTGAAGCTGCAACTCGGCAAGCTGTCCGTTTACGGCAACGGGTCGGGAAGCGGTTCGGGCGGCGACGGCGAAGGTGAAGGCGACGACGGGAACGGCAGCGGCAATTCGCAGGGCGGCAACGGCTCGGGAAACGGCGAAGGCGGCTCGGGCGGCGACGTTGACGACAGCGGCGCGATCTCGGGCGGCGACGGCGAAGGCGAAGCGGATAAAGCAGAGGTGATGAAGCTGTTCGCCGATTCGTCCGTCGGCAAGGTGTATCTGAAAAGCAAGAGTTTCGGCGATTACGGATATACCGAGTGGAACGCCGCCTCGGCTTACGCGAATACCGTCGTGAGAAACAGCGTGTTCGGCGGTTCGGTCGCTTACGGCATGGATTATCTTACGGGCGCGGCACTGTCCGCCGCGGGCAGCGAGTACGTGCGGCTTTCGGTGCAACCGCTCAAGGTGAGCAGGTATTATCTGCCGTACTATATGGACATGACCGAGCTTAACTATGCGGTACAGACGAGCGACGTCGAGTATAACGAAAACAGCGGCGAGTACGAGCTGTATTTTCACGCTTACGATTATTTGTCGGACGGCGGCGCGCGCCTCGGCAGTGCCGATCTCGGCGCACTCGCTTCGTACGAGCGCGATTACCGCAAGTACGTTTACGACAGTTATACCGCCGTGCCCGACGGCACGCGCGAATACATGGACGGCATAATCGCGGCACAGGGATTTGACAAGACCGATTTCGCGGCGTGCATAGCGAACGTCGCGGCGTTTGTTCGCGGCAGTGCGACTTACAATAAAGATTACGACCGCGCACTTGATAACGAATCGGACATTGCGGTGGCGTTTCTCGATAAGTACAAGGCGGGCATTTGTCAGCATTACGCGACGGCGGCGACGCTTTTGTATCGCGCGCTCGGGATCCCCGCGCGTTACACGATAGGTTATACCGGCAGCGTCATCGGCGGCGAGTGGACTTCCGTTACAGGCGAGAATGCCCATGCCTGGGTGGAAGTGTACGCAGACGGTGCGGGCTGGGTGAACGTGGAAGTCACGGGCGGCGGCGGTGGCAACGACGGGAACGGAAGTTTCGGCGGCGATGGCAACGGCAACGAAAGCGACGACGCCATTCATATCAATCCTTACGACGTATACGTGAAGTATAGCGAGTGGGACAAAAAACCGATCACGTACGACCGCGATAAACTGCAAGGGCTTGCCGCATTCGAGCTTAAAGGATATACCTACAAGTTCGAAGTGAGCGGATCGCAATCGGAAGTGGGCATAGGCAAGAGCCAAATAGATTCGTTTACTCTGTACGACAAGGACGGCAACGACGTCACGAAGGAGTTTTCGTTCAAGTGCTCGCCCGGAAAACTGCATATCTACATGCAGGAAGTCACCGCGAAAACGGCGTCGCGCCGCAAGGTGTACGACGGCGTGCCGCTTGTCGGCGAACTCGAAGATTTCAGTTTCGAGGGCGCGCTTTTGCGCGGGCACAGCCTCGGCAACGTCGTCATGACGGCGTCGCTCGGCAAGGTCGGATCTGTTTCCAATACTTGCGACGTCACTATTCTCGACGGCGACGGTTCGGACGTGACGTACATGTACAAGATAAACTTCGTGCGCGGCAATCTCAATGTGACCGCCCGCAATATAGTCGTCACGGCGGGATCTGCCGTCGGGTATCTGGAAGAACTCGGCGGCGAGGGGCTTACCTGCTCGGAATATACCGTGACCGCGGCGGACGGTGCGGACGGACTGTGCGAGGGGCATAGGATAACCGTGAGTCTTCGCGGCACGCAAGTCGGTATAGGACGAACGGAGAACGTCGTGGAGAGTTTTGTTATTTACGACGCGGACGGAGTTATCGTCACCGAAAATTATTCGGTCGGATCGGTCAGCGGCACGCTCACTGTGCTGCCTATCGAAATGAAACCGAGCGAGGAGGGCGCATAATGCTGTATTCCGAGTATTCGAGGAAAATGGCAAAGGTCGCCGTCGCGCTCAACTTTGTCGGAAAATACAAATTCGTCATAATCGCGGTCATTGCGGCGATACTTGCGATCGTTGCGACGCTTCTCGGCACTCGCGGGCTTGTTTTCGACAGACACGAATGTCCCGCCACCATAGAGTACGGTACCGATTTCCCGTACCGCGCGGGCGCGTTTCTCGGCGACGTGCGGTATGAATTCCGCGCGGCGGACGGCGGCGAGTGGACGGGCGAAACCCCGACGCGCGCGGGGAAATATCTCGTTCGTGCGGTTAGCAGTCGCACGGGCGGCGCGAACAGTTACGGCGAAGTGCACGAGTTCGAGATCGTGCCCAAGGTCACCGATATAGTAATTGCGGACAGCGTCGTGTACGGCGAGATCCCCGATTGCACCGCCGAACTCGCTTACGGCGACAGACTCGTTTGCGAGAAGTTCGAGTATCACGATTTGTCGCAAACGGCGACGGAGGTCCGCGCCGTCGTTTCCGAAGTGAAAGCGATCGCCGCAAACGGCGACGACGTAACTTCGTCGTATAGTTTTGTTTCGCGGTACGATACCATAGTGTTCAAACCGCGCGAGATAGAAATAACCGTGCCCGACGCGGTGAGCGAGTATGACGGCATGCCGTTCTCATCGAGCAAGTACGAGATCACGGGCGGCTCGCTCGCCGACGGCGACGCGCTCGTCACCGTGTTCGATATAACGCAGACCGACGTCGGTTCGGTGGATAACACTCCGACGATCACCGTCGAACGCGCCGTATTGAACAGCGAGGGCAAGAACGTAACGGCAAACTACCGCATTAAAAGCGTTGTCGGCAAGCTGACCGTGGAAAAGCGCGAAGTGGTCGTTCGCACTCTCGACGCGTCGCACGTGTATGACGGCAATGAGTTTTCGAGTGCCGATTTCGAGATCGCGGACGGGTATACGCTCGCGGGCAACGACATGCTCGTGCCCGTTCTTTCCGAGAAAATAACAGACGTCGGCAGTACGAAAAACCGCGTCATGTTCGAGGTGCACGGCGCAGACGGTACCGATCTTTCGCATAACTATTCGATAGTTCTCGATGCGGGCGAACTGTCCGTGACGAAGCGCGACATAACGGTGACGACGGGTTCCGCGGACAAAATCTACGATGCGACGCCGCTGTTTTGCGAGAAATTCACAGTCGAAAACCTCGTGGACGGGCATGAATTTTCGGTGACGAAACACGCCGAGCTGACCGATGCGGACGAATGCGACAACGTGCTCGAGGGCGTCGTAAAAACGGCTGATGGCAAAACCGATAAATCGGACAACTACAATATTATTTGGGTCTACGGCACTCTCACGGTGTCTAAACGCAACATTACGGTAAAGACCGGCTCGACGCAGTGGGTCTACGACGGCAAAAGTCACGATCTGTACGGCAACGACGAGTATAAAAATCTCCTTGCCGTGCACCACCTTGTCGTGCGCGAATACACGACGCTCACGAACGTCGTGCGCGACGAAGCGGGTAACGTGCGGTCTGTCGACAACGTTATCGTTTTCGCCGTCGAGGACGGCGGCGGCAACGACGTCACCGATAACTATAACATAGCGGTCGAGTACGGCACGCTCGTTGTTACGCCGCGCGAAGTGGAGCTGCAGGTCGAGAGCAACGGCTTTGTTTACGACGGCAAACCCCATTCCGATCCGCGCGTGCAAATAGTGGCGGGCACGTCGTTTGCGGACGGACACACATACGCCACGCACGACGCGACGGTTATAACCGACGTAGCGTTCGACAGTCGCGGCAACGTCGTTTCTGTGCCGAATAACGTGACGGTCACCGTTGCGGACGGCGAGGGCGGCGACGTTACCGATAACTACTCCATTCTTATCGCGCCCGGATCTCTTACCGTGTTCAAACGCGATATTACCATAGTCGCGGGCGATCTCGAGAAAGAATACGACGGCACTCCGCTAACCAATAACGCCGCGGCGTATACCGTGATCGAGGGGACGAATTCGGGGCTTGCTTCGGGACAGGAAATCTCGTCGCTCGAATTTGTGCCGACGTCGATCACCGATGCTTGCTCGGCGACTCACCGCATAGACAAGTCGAGCGTGATCATAACCGTCAAGGCGACGGGCGCGGACGTTACTCGTAATTACGAGGTGACGGTCACCGACGGCGTGCTTACCGTTACGCCGCGACTACTCGAAATAACGACGAAGGACGGCGAATGGATCTACGACGGAAAAACCCATGGCGAGAGTATTCCCGAGAGTGTGGGCGGCAGCGGGCTTGCGAGCGGACATTCGCTCGCGATAGATTCGTACACCCCCGTTACCGACGTTCTGCGCGACGACGACGGCAAGCCGACGAGCGTTAAAAACGTGTGTTCGTATAAGATCGTAGGAACAAAGCAGGAAAATTATATTCTTAAATACACGTACGGCAAGCTGTTGATAAAGCCGCGCGAGATCACTGTGGAAACGGCGAGCAACGAATGGGTCTACGACGGCAATGGGCATAAAGACACGGGAGTGAAAATAATCGCGGGCACTCTCGCCGACGGGCAAGGCATAAGAAGCTCGAGCGCGAAAGTCGTATATAACGTCGGCGAATATGAAAATCATATTTCCGCCGAAGTTCTGCACGTCAACGGTCAAAACCCCGACGGTACGCCTAAATTCTACTATCCCGACGAAACGAATAATTACGACATTGCTTACGTTTACGGTACGCTCGAGATAACGCCGCGCAAAATCACCGTCAAGACGGCGACGAACGAGTGGCTTTACGACGGCAAAGAGCACTTCGACGAAGGGATCGAGATAACCGAAGGATCGCTCGTTCTCGATCATGAACTTCGCATAACCTCGCATACTTCGATGACCGACGTAAAGCGCGACGATGACGGCGAGGTTTTGTCCGACGAGAATATTCTCGGCATTACGGTGGTCGGAACGACGCACGGCGATTTCGACGTGAACGACAATTACGATCTGACCGTCGAGTACGGCACGCTCGAGATAGATCCGATAGCCGTTACCGTCGAACCCCACTCCGAAATAACGATGCTTTACGGCACAAGGTTTTGGGCACTCGCCTATGATATACCGAGTTCCCCCGACGGATATTACGTCGCGGGGCAAAGGGGCTTTCCCGAGTATGCGTATATAGCGGACGACGGGTCGCAAGTGCCGTTCGATTTGCGCGGTTACGATTATCTCCCCGCGGGTACGTACACGTACGTATTTACCGGGCTGTCTGTTATAGAGAGTGATACGGGTACCGACAAGACCCATAATTACGACATTACGATAAACGACAAAACGGGCAAACTTATAATACGTAAGCGCGTCATTGTGCTCGCTATGGACGACGAAAGCCGTGTGTATAACGGGCGGGGTCAAAGACCGAGCATGACTCCGTCGATCGTAAAAGATTCTTCCGACGTTCTTGCCGACTACGAATATGTGGCTTGCAAATTCGACGCCGATTGCTTGCTGACCGACGTCGGCACGATCGCGAAGAAAGTCGATATTTCGGTGGTGCACGACGACGTCGAAGGCAGGAAGTACGACGTTACTTCAAATTACGAGATAAGCGTTAACGACGCGACATTCTCCGTTACGCCGCGTCCCGTCGAGATAGTCGGGTCGGACGCAAGCAAGGTTTATGACGATACGCCGCTCACCGCAGGCGCGTACGCTCGCGGTATCGCGGACGACGAGAACAGCGGGCTTGTCGGCGGGCACTCCTTTTCGTGCGAAATGACCGCAGACAGTACGATCACATACGTAGGATTTGCGGCGAACAAAGTCAAGCGCGGGACGGTAAAAATCACCGACGGCGAAAATATCGACGTTACCCGTAACTATGCGATCGCTTATGCGGACGGCACTCTCGCCGTACTGCCGCGGTATATTTTCGTCGTGCCGACGTATAAAGAGAAGGTGTACGACGGCAAGCCGCTCACGAGCGATGAGGTGGATTATAGATACGGGTATGGCGCGGACGTCGGCGACGGATGCGGTTCCGACTTTATTCATATGCCGATAGTCGAAGGGCAGACCGCGACGTGGAAGTGCGACGGGTCGATCACCGACGTCGGGTTTGCGGACAACAACGTCGATCTTTATAACAGTCGCATTTACGACAGGAACGGCAAGGACGTCACCGACCAATATCACATTTGCGTCGGCACGGGCGAGCTTGCGGTCACGCCGAGAAAAGTCACCGTCGGAACAAATTCGAAGCGCAAGACGTACGACGGCAAAGCCATTACGGGCGGACTTTCGCAGGATGCGTTCATCGTGCGCACGATAGACGGCGACGCGGACACAGGACTTATTGACGGTCATCGCGTCGGGGAATGGATAGAAAGTCTTATCTCTTTCGTCGATTACACCGAAACGGACGGCGTGCCCGGCGTTGATAACGTCGTGGTGCTCGGCAGTATTCTCGATGCGGACGGCAACGACGTGACGGGCAATTACGTCGTCGAGTACGATTACGGCAGGCTCGTCATAGACAAGCGCGATGTGTTTGTGGCGACTGCGACCAACAGTTGGGATTACGACGGTGCGGAGCATTTCGATTTGAGCTTTACCGTCACCGACGGCAGTTTCGTGGACGACGAGATCGTGTATATAGAATACAATGCGGTAATTCTCGAACCCGGTACCATAGATAACGTGTTGACATTGGTCGTTATAAGAAAACGTGACGGCGAGGAGAAGAATTCTACCGAAAACTATAATATCTGCTATGAGCTCGGCACTCTTACAGTCCGCGGCGGCGATGATCCCGACGACGGCGAGGGACCCGGCGGCATGGGCGATCCGCTCGACGCGGAACTGTTGAAAGTTACCGCCGATTACAGCGGCAGCGTGTATTTGCGGCTTATGAGTTTTGCCGATTACGACGGAACCGTGCAGTGGTCGGAAGCCGACGATTACGGCGGTCAGGCTATCAATTACGACGGCAAGAATTACAGCGTCAATAATCTTACCGAGGACGTGCTCAAAAGGGCGGGCGCGACGGCGGTCGGTCTTCGTATCGAATTGATAGAAAAAGCGTATGCGAGCGTGCTGCCGTACTACACGACGCTCGACACGTCGCCGGTATACGAAAGCGACGTGCGGTATACGGGAAGCGCGGACGTTTACGAAGTGAAGCATTATCTGTACGATTACACGGCGGACGACGGCAAACTGCTTTTCTCTGTGCAACCGAGTCCCACCCGTGCCGCAGTGGAAAAGAAATACCGCGAGTATGTGCATGCAAACTACTCGGGCGTGCGCGAGTCCACTGCCGAGTATTTGCGCACGTTTATCGCCGATAACAAACTGAAAGCCGACGATCCCGCGATCGTGTCCAAGGTGGCGAGCGTCATACGCAAAGCCGCGAAGTACGATATGAAATACGACACCGCACTCGACGATACGGGCGACGTTGCGGTATCGTTCCTGCGCGATTATAAGACGGGCGTGTGCCGTCACTACGCGACTGCCGCGACGCTTGTATATCGCATGCTCGGATTCCCCGCGAGATATACCGTCGGCATACTCGCCGATACCGAGGCGGGCGAGGAAGTGCTCGTCAAAGGCGATCGCGGTCATGCTTGGGTGGAAGTGTATATCGACGGCATAGGCTGGGTGAACGTCGAAGTCACGGGCGGCGGTGCGAACGGCGACGGCTCGGGCGACGGCGAGCCGGGAGGTGACGAACCGGGCGGCGAAGATCCCGATGATAACAAGAAACCGCAACTTACGATCATGCCCGTCGACACCGTCGGCGAGTACAACGGTACCGAGCTTTTTGCGATACAAAAGGTGACGACGCCCGAGTCGGAAACGGTCAGAGTGGAAGAACTCGTTGCGAGCGGGTATACGTATACCGTCGCGATCGACGGCAGTCGTATCGAAGTGGGGGATACCGAAACAACAGTTACGGCGTTCACTCTGTTCGATGCGGACGGTGTCGACGTTACCGATAATTTCAATATAGTTTATATGCCGGGTATTTTGATGGTGACGAAAACGCAGATACACGTCGCCGTACCGACGCTCACGAAGATTTACGACGGTACGCCGCTCGTATTCTCGGAGCTTCTTCCGGGCACGGGGTATTACGGCGTGCGCGTAACGGGTAAGCCCGCAGGCGTCGGTCGCGTCGAAATAGATATGGCGGCGTTCACGGGCATCACCGAAGCGGGCGCGCTCGTCGGACTCGAGCTTAGCATAAAGTTTGCCGAGATCGGCGCGATACGGGTGTATGGCGAGAGCGGCGCGGACGTCACCGATAACTATACCGTCATATTCGACGAGGGCGGGCTTGTGGTCGAACGGCGCAAACTGACTATCGTCGCGGGTTCGGCGAGTAAAGTGTACGACGGCGAGCCGCTTACGTGCGAGGATTACACCGTTCGGCTCGGCACGCTCGTCGCGGGACATACGCTCACCGTAAAGACGAGCGGAGCTATTATAGACGTCGGCAAAGGCTATAACGAAATACGCGAAGTGTTCGTTTATGCGGGCGACGTCAATGTCGGGAACAACTACGAAGTTATTGCGATAGACGGCGTGCTCGAAATAACGCGATAAAGAAAAACCCGTCGGACGTTGTGTGTTCGGCGGGTTTTCGTATGACGCGTTGCGATACGGGGCGATTATCTTGTGGGCATTTTGAAGCCTTCGAGTGCTTTGTTGAGATAATCGTTGAACGGTTTCATGATCTTGAATATGTTTACCGCTTTTTCCAAGAATGTGGGGCTGTCGATCACTTCGGCGTCGGACACGAAGTATTCCAAGTACCAGGATTTGAATTTCAGATATTCCGCCTGACTGTGATTTTTGTCATAGCCCGCGGGCACGTTTTTCAGTGCCGTGCCTTTTACCGTAAAATGCTTTGCGAATTCCGTGTCGGTTATTATTGCGTTCCATTCGTCGGGGTGGGCGGTGATGTAATCGCGCACCATGGCGGTCGCGTTTGCAAACATATCTGCAAACAGTCCGCCACCCAAAAACGTGCCGCCGTCGGGTGCGAGCATAATATAGTATCCGACGGGTATCGGCAATTTGCCCATCGACGAGATATGCGCGCGGAAAGAGGGATTGTAGGGTGATTTGTCGTGGCTGAACCGCGTGTCGCGCACGAGTTTGAAAGTCAGTTCTTTCGGAACGTTGTGCAATACGTTTCGATCGAACGCGCCTATGCCGTAAATGAGTTCCTGCACGAGCTGTTCGAATTGTGCGGAGGCTTCGCGGTATTCGCTTTTGTGTTCGTGATACCATTCGCGGTTGTTGTTCGCGCTTAATTGCGCGAGGTAGTCGAGCATGAGCTTGGTGTTCATTTTCGTTTCTCCTTTATTTGTGTGATTTTAATTATCCCGATGCGCTTCGATAAAAGCGCGGTATGCTTTTTGCAAAAATTCAACGATTTCGCCGTCGGAAATATTCGCACCGCCCATGGCGATCATGGTCGCCATGCCGTGCGTGAATATAATCAGCATGATATAAGTTTCTTTTGCTCCGTCCTCGGACAGCGCATACCTTTCCGCCGCCTGTCGCGTCGCCGCGGGGTCGCCCATCCAATCGTATATATCCGAAAAGCTGTTCAGTCCGTTTATCTTATTGAGAAACAGAAGTTTGAATAGGTTGGTTTCGCTTTTCGCGAATTCCACGTTCGCCCGCGCCATGCTCTCGAGCAGTCTGTCGCTTTCAACGCGACCGTAAATAAACGATTGATAAAACTCCATTGCGCGGCGGTATACGAATTCGCGCAGGTCGTCCATGTTTTTATAGTAGCTGTAAATCGGCTGCACCGAGCACCCGATTTCGTCGGCTATATTTTTGATAACGACCCTGTCGAACCCTTTCTCTCTTGCGAACTTGAAAGCGGCGTCCAAAATCATTTCTTTGGTAATTCTTTGTTTGGGCATGACGCAAAACCTTTCGAATTTCTCCGTGTGACTCTTATATAATATACATTATATAACACTATTTATATAATGTCAAGCGTTTTTTGATTATATTTGTTTTTACGGTGCGGGGCAGGAGTACGGTAATTTTATGCGCATGTTTTCCTGTTTGATTGTGTCGAGCTATTCTGCGCAACACTCTCTATCCCGACGAAAACGATATACCCCTTGCGCAAGGCGCAAGGGGTATGGTGTTCCATTTGGGAGTGCCCGCGGAACTCGCGGGCGACCTTTGCGATAGGTAATGTATGCTCGTTTATACGGTGTTTGTGTTTGAATGGTTCGCTCGTAATTTTCGCATCGGCGCAAGCGGTTAGCGAACCTTTGTGCGAAAGCATTTCCTGTTTGATTGTGCCGAGCTATTCTGCGCAAGACTCTCTATCCCGACGAAAACGATATACCCCTTGCGCAAGGCGCAAGGGGTATGGCGTTCCCGCCGGGAGTCGAACCCGAAACTACGCCTTAGGAGGGCGTCGTTATATCCATTTAACTACGGAAACTTACTCTTTCAGTATACTATTTTTGCGGGCGCAGGTCAAGTAAATCATACCGCTATGGTTAAAATGATTATTTTGAACATTGTTCAAATACTTGACATTTTTGGCGAGATGCGATATTATGGTTTTGAACATTGTTCAAGTCGGGGTGTTTATGGATAACAGGGAGTGCATTATTCGAGCGACCGTATCGCTGATAAACGAAAAGGGCGATGATATAGACGAAATTACCGTGCGCGATATTTGCAAGCGTGCGGGCGTCGGGCTGGGCTTGTGAATTATTATTTCGAGAGCAAAGATAAACTTATCGAAACTTGCGTCGAGCGGATAATCAACGGGATAGTGGAAAAGTTTGCGGAAATAAGAGAAAAGACGGAAAATAATGCGCCGCGCGATAAACTCGATCGGCTCGGAAATATGACGCTTACGTTTTTGTTCGAGCATTACGGCGTGTCGAGAATATCTATTCTGACGGACATGCGTTCGCCTGCCGAAAACGACAACACGATGCGCACTTATCGCGCATATCTTCCGCTTGTCGCCGAGTGTCGTCCCGATTGGGACGAGGCGAAAGTCGCGCGAATGACGCATTGTCTTATAACGTCCATGCAACAGGCGTTCTTGCGCCACGAAGCGATTTTGCTGACTCAAGGCGTCGATTTGAAAAATGCCGACGAGAGAAAGGCGTACCATACGCGCATGCTGCGGGATATTTTGGGGGAGTGATCGTCGTGAAAATAGTCGTGATAAACGGTACCGAAAAGCGCGGCGTCACATACGCGCTCAAAGAAAAATTTCTGTCGTCGCTTTCTTGCGATGCGGACATAACCGAGTTCTATTTGCCTAAAGATTGCCCGAATTTTTGCGTCGGTTGCACGAACTGCTTTACGCAGGGCGAACATGTTTGTAAAGACAGAGAGTATATCGGTGTCATCGAACAGGCGATTTTGCAAGCCGATCTGCTCGTATTTACTTCGCCTGCGTATGTCATGCACGCGACGGGTGCGATGAAAGCGTTCCTCGATCATCTTGCTTACCGCTGGATGCCGCATCGCTCCGCAAAAGAAATGTTCGGCAAGCGTGCGGTCATTATAACGCAATGCTTGGGCGCGGGCGGAAAAACGGCGGCGCAAGATATTTGGCACAGCGTGTCCTGGTGGGGAGTATCATACATAAAAGTATTTACCGTCGCGCTTATGGGTGATATTGTTTGGGACAATCTTGCGCCCGAAAAACGCGCAAAGATCGAAAGGAAAATGTGTCGGCTTGCTTGGAAAATAAGCAATATCAATTTTGTCAAACCCGCACGAACGTGTGTTGCTTGCAAGTTCAAATTCATGATATGTCGACTGATTATCAAATCCGTTTACCGCAAACATCCCGATAGTATTGACGGGCGGTATTGGGAACGCAACGGATGGCTCGGTAAAAGCAGACCGTGGAAGCGATGATTAAAAGGAATAGATTCTTCGCGGCGTTCAAAGTGATAAGTCTGTTTTGCGTGAACGCATACGGGACGCAGTGGGCTGCGTCCCCTACGAAAACATGGGCGATTGACAATGCGGAGCGCAGTGGGCTGCGCTCCCTACGGAAACGAGGACGATTGATAGTGCGGGACGCATGCGGGCTAAAGTCCCTTACGAATACAGGGACGATTGATAATGGGGCGGGCAATAAAATCTTTTTGCCATGCGAAATATGGTTTGCTATTATTCGGTATCGTTTTATGATTTTAATTGTGATTGCTTCGCGCTTGACATAGTCGGTATGCGGTGGTATAATGTATGATATATGTCGGCGCGATAGGTGTGCCGTTTCGAGAGGTCAATATGCAAGGTTATATCATAGCTCTTATCGTCATAGCGGGGGTGATAGCCGTTGTCGCCGTCGCGTTGCTCGTTGGTATGCTTGTTTCCGTTCATTGCGTGCTCGGCAGGCGCACGAAGTACTCGGACAAGCCGAACTTTCCCGATACGGAAAAATACGCCGTCGATTACAAGTGGTTTGACGATCTCAAGCCGCAAACGGATAATCTCGCGATCAACGGGTACGACGGGGTTCGGCTCGTTGCGACGCGCATAAAACATCACGAAGGCAATGACAAGATCGCCGTTTGCTGTCACGGTTACGGTGCGACGTTTCGCGGCATGCAACGCCATGCGCGGTTGTTCTTCGATCGCGGGTTCGACGTCGTGCTGCCCACTATGCGCGGTCACGGCGGTTCGGGCGGCAAAGTAGGTATGGCGTGGCTCGACAGGTTCGATCTGTCGCGGTGGGTCGATCTTCTCGTCGATAAGTACGGCAAACAGGCGCAAATAGTGCTTCTCGGCGTGTCGATGGGCGGTGCGACTGTCGTCGGCGTTGCCGGCATGACTCCGCCCAAACAGGTAAAATTTGTCGTGGACGACTGCGGGTTCTCGTCGCAGTCCGAACAGTATTTGCACGTTGCCCGTCACAGTCGCATCAAGCCGCTCGCGACGTTCGTATTCAATTCGGGCGTCAAACTCATTCACGGCTACAGCCCCGCCGACGCCGACTTTACGCAGTTTGCGCGAAAAATGACGGTGCCCGCGCTGTTCGTACACGGTGCCGCCGACAGAGTTGTGCCTGTAGATCACTGCAAAAAACTATTCGAGGCGTGTTCGTCGCAAGACAAGCGTTTGCTCACCGTGGACGCCGCCGACCATACGTTCGCGCTCGCCGTTGACGAAACGGCATATACCGCCGCGGTCGATTCGCTCATAGATAAGTATATAGTCGATGCAGACCCCCGTCCCGAAAAACCGCCCGAGCCTGTCGAGGAAGCCGCTTCCGAACCGACCGAACAACCCGTGGCTGAAGCTCCGAAAGAAGAACAGCCTGCGGCTGAAGCTCCGCAGGAACAACCCGCGGCGGAAGCGAGACCGACCGAGCAACCCGTTACGGAAGCTCCGCAGGAACAACCCGCGTCCGAGCAATCGGTCGAAAGCGACGGCGATAAAGGCGAGCTTGACGATTGACATAATCATAACTTAAAATCAATAATTCCGTGTCCTCGGCGACGCGGAATTATCTTTTTTGCATAAAAATCCCGTACGGTTATATATTGACAGACTGTTGTCAGTAAAGTGATGATAGACTGCGCTTATAAAATTCGATCACGGGAGTAAGAATATGCGTAACGAAAGGAAAGTCATAGAGTGTATAATACGCATAAATCCGCTTATATACGGGTTACAGGATAAAATAGAACAGGCGCAGGACGCGCTTATTTCGGACATGGCGTTGCCCGCCGAGCGTGTGGTGCGCGAGCTTATCGAGTTGGATAACAGGCGGGTGGATCTTTGCAATCTCGTCGTGCTGTACGGGTTTATAGAGCGCGGGCTGGGCGAGGATTTTCCGCGGTTCAAATCGTGCGTGTTTGCGGGCGAGCGTTGCGATTTGCACGGCGCGGCGGCGCGACAAATAGAGCTTGCGGGGTACGACGCGACGCGGTGCGAAAACGAGTTCGGGTATTTGTTCAAAACGCTTAAGCCGATTGCGAAAAGACGCACGGTCGCCGCGGTCGTTCCCGAAATGCGATTCGGAACGCCGCGCTTCGTTTCGGGCGCGACCGATTGACGGAGTTATTCGCCGTCGTCCGATTTCGGCTTTTTGAACAGATAGAACATTATAAACGGCACGGGGATACACAGCACGACGATGAATATTATAGCCGTGTATTTGGGCAGTGCCGCGGACGGTTCTTGCGGGTCATCCGGCTGTTCGGGGTCGGTGACTGCGGGGGTGTTCGGTTCTTCTTCTTTTTCTATTACGTTCGGGGGCGTGGGGTCTACGCGCACGTGCGCAGAGTAGCAGTACCCGCGCACGCCGTTAGCATTGACGTAATACCAAGTGTCGCCGACGCCCTGTATGAGCGTGTCGCCGCGCACGGTGCCGTAGCATCTGCCGCTTGCGGCGTTTTCGAGTACTGTGAGTACGGGCGCGGTCTTTGACGGCGCGGCGCGGAGATTGACGGGTTGTCCGTCGTTATCGCATACGAACTTTACTTTTGTTTCGTATTTGTTGACGGGAATGTAATCGACGGCGGTCACCGATGACGATTGCACATAGCCCGTTAGATCGTCGTACGCGACGGCAATATATCCGTCGAGGGGTGCGGCGTCGCGCATGAGCACGAAATACCCGGTCGGAAGTGTCACGATCGGGTTGAGATCGGCGTCGTACAGCGTGGTCGGCGCGGGCATTATGAAAAAAGCGAGTGCGGTAATTACCGAGCATATTGCGGTGGTCATTTGCTCTATTTTAACATGCGGCGGCTTGCGAATTCGGGCGGCGTTTGACGCAAAACAACGAATAATCGGAAAACTCTTTCGCGAACGGCGGTCCGTTCGTTTTAATTTATCGGGTGGTGTGCGGTGTTGCGCGATACTGTGGAAAAAATTTTGCGTATAGAAAAAGAACAGCGGCGGCGGTACGACAACAACGAGCTTGCGCGGTACAACAAAGACAAAGTGCATGCGAAACAGCTTGAGTTCCACCGTTCCGATAAGCGCAATCGCTGGGTGTTCGGCGGCAACCGCACCGGCAAGACGGAGTGCGGCGCGGCGGAAACGGTGTGGCTCGCCCGCGGGATCCATCCGTATCGGCAAAACAAGCGGGTGGACGGTTGGGTCGTATCGCTGTCGCGGCGGGTACAGCGCGACGTCGCGCAGAAAAAAATACTCAAGTACCTAAATCCCGATTGGATCGCCGACATTGTCATGGAGAGCGGAAAATCGCAAAACCCCGCGGGCGGCGTAATCGACTATATCGCCGTCAAGAACGTGTTCGGCACGATCAGTACGATCGGGTTCAAGACTTGTGAGGCGGGCAGGGATAAGTTTGCGGGTGCGTCGCTCGATTTCGTGTGGTTCGACGAAGAACCGCCAGAGGACGTTTACGACGAGTGCGCGATGCGTGTCGTCGACAAAAAGGGATTGATCTACGGCACGATGACGCCGCTTCTCGGGCTTACGTTCGTGTATCGCCGCATTTACCTCAACTGCAACAACGACCCCGAGGTGTGGCATATCTTCATGGAATGGGCGGACAATCCGTATCTCGACCGCGGCGAGGTGGAACGCATTTCCGCCGCCATGACCGACGCCGAGCGCGACGTTCGGCGGTTCGGCAGGTTTGTGGACGCGAAAGGCGCGGTGTATACCGAGTTCGACGAGCGGGTACATGTGATACCGCCGTTCGACGTGCCGCGCGAGTGGCAGGACAGACTGTCTATCGACCCCGGACTCAACAACCCGCTCGCTTGTCATTGGTTTGCGGTCGATTACGACGGTAATGTTTACGTCGTCGCCGAACATTTCGAGGCGGGGCGGTCTGTCGCGTATCACGCCGAAGCGATAAAAGCAAAGAGTGCAAAACTCGGTTGGCATACCGATCGTTCGGGTCGGATCGAAGCACTTATAGACAGCGCGGCGGGACAGCACACGCTGAACGCCGACAAATCGGTCGCAGAGCTATTTTGCGATAACGGCATACTCGTCGACACCCGCGTCAACAAGGATCTGTTTACCGGCATCAATCGCGTAAAACAATATTTGATGACAGACGGCAAACCTCGGCTTTTCGTGTTCGATGGGTGCGTCAATCTCATTCGCGAGCTGAAAAGTTATCGCTGGGGCGACGGCGACAGACCCGTAAAGACGGACGATCACTGCGTCGACGCGCTGCGTTATTATTTGATGAGCCGTCCGACGCCGCCCCGCCGCGAAAGCGTCAAGAGCGAGATTGCGCTCGATATGGAGCGGCTTATTCGGCGCAAAAAGATAGGGCGGTAATGCGGAGTGTTAATGACAAGAAACCGAAAGTACCGTGTCGTTTCGACCAAACGGGCGAAGCGAGTGCGCGGAGAAATCTAATAAGAATAGATTCTTCACTGCGTTCGGAATGATAAAAGAAGATGTTGCGGGACGCAGTGGGCAGCGTCCCCTACGGAAACAAGGACGATTGATAGTGTGGGACGCAGTGGGCAGCGTCCCCTACGGAAACAAGGTCGATTGATAGGTGCGGTACGCAGTGGGATAAAGTCCCATGCGGAGTGTCGCGTTGCTTGGAATGACGAGTTTGTTTTGCGTTTATTTGATTTTTTCAATTCGATAGAGGGGGGTATGAGTAATACACGTGACGATATTCTTTCCGCGGTGCTTAAACGCGCGTGCGGATATTCGGCGCAGGAAACCGTCGAGGAGTATGCCGTCGTGGACGGCACGCTCGAGCTTGTCAAACGGCGGGTGACGACGAAGGACGTTCCGCCCGATATGACTGCGGCGAAAATGATTTTCGACAGAGGCGACGTATCCGACCTCACCGACGAACAACTCGAGGCGGAGCGGCGGCGGCTTTTGGACGAGCTTAAAGCCGAATGACGTTAAAACGTTAAAACACCATAAACGGAGGATTTATTATGGAAGTTATCGAGTGCAAGAACAGCATACGGTGCGAGCTTGGCGCGTGCAGAAATCGCGCGACGCACACCGTCAAGTTCGATCATGTGGGGCTTCGCGGCAGACTGCATGCGTGCGACAAGTGTCTCGGCGAGCTTTATGCGGCGATAGGCAAGACGGTCGTGCCGAAGTCGATAGAAACGGCGAAGCGCAAAGGCAAAGGGGGGAATGCATGACCCGCGAGTTCAAAGAGGATATAATCGCGTCGGTGCGGCGCGATTACGAACGGTTTGCCGAACAGCGGAGACCTTACGAAATGCAGTGGCGGTTGAACATGAATTTCTGTCTTGGCAATCAGTACTGCACCGCTTTCCCCGACGGAGAAATCCGCGACGTGGAGCGCGACTACTATTGGCAGGAGCGCGAGGTGTTCAATCATATCGCGCCGCTCGTGGAAATGCGGCGTGCCAAACTTCGCACCGTGCGACCGACGCTCACCGTGCGACCGTTCTCGTCCGACGACGGCGACGTAAAGACCGCCAAAGCCGCGACGAAAATACTGAACGCCGCATGCGATAAACTCAATATCGACGCGGTGATCACCGACGGCACCATGTGGTCGGAACTTTGCGGCACGAGTTTTTACTATATCGGTTGGGACGAGTCGGCGGGTATCAAGCTCGGCGACGGCGTGTACGAAGGCGACGTCGCGGTGTCGGCGGTGTCGCCGTTCGAGATCTATCCAGACGATCTTTTCGCGCCCGACGTTGCCGACTGTCGCACGCTCATTCGCGCCCGCGCGGTAGACGTGGACGAGATCGGGCGCATTTACGGCAAGACCGTCGAACCCGAAACGAGCGCGGTCATATCGGTTGACAGTGCGGCGGTAGGCGGCGGACTCGTCGCCGTCGGTACGCTTAACAAACTCGCGGCGGGCGAGTCGGGGCACAGCGCGGTGCTCATAGAACGGTATTCGATGCCGACACGCGAGCATCCCGACGGCGAGCTTGCGATCGTCGCGAACGGCGAGCTTTTGCATTACGGCGCGCTGCCGTACGTCAACGGCGGCGACGGACGGCGGGGCATACCGTTCGTGCGACAAACGTCGATAAACATAGCGGGCGGGTTTTTCGGCACGTCCGTCGTCGAGCGCGCCATACCCATACAGCGCGCGTACAACGCCGTCAAGAACCGCAAGCACGAGTTTATGAACAGGCTCGCTATGGGCGTAATGGCGGTGGAGGACGGCTCGGTAGACATAGACAACCTCGAACAGGAAGGCATTTCGCCGGGCAAGATCCTCGTATACAGACAGGGTGCGACACCGCCGCGCATGGTGGAAACGGGCAACGTTCCGAGCAGTTTCGATATCGAAGAACAGCGGCTCTTGAACGAGTTTACGCAGATCAGCGGCGTCAACGAGATGATGCGCAGCAGCGAGGCGGTCACGGCGAATATGAGCGGCGTCGCGCTTCAGCTTTTGATCGAACAGGACGATACGCGGCTGTCGCTGTCGGCGGAATACGTGCGCACGGCGGCGCGCGAGATCGCGCGGCAAATACTGCGGCTGTATAAGCAGTTTGCCGCCGACGCGCGGCTTTCGCGCATAGTCGGGCAGGGCGGACAGGTAGAACTCATGCGGTGGTCGGCGTCGGACATTTCGAGCGACGACGTGATTTTCGCCACCGACAACGAACTGCTTTCCACGCCCGCCATGCGTCAAAACATGATGATGGAGCTGTACAAAATGGGGCTTCTGTTCGACGCGGACGGAAAAATGTCGGACACCGCGAAGCGCAGGTTTATGGACGCGCTCGGGTACGGTGGTTGGGACGGCGATATAGATATGACCGCCGTACACATTTCGCGAGCCGAGGCGGAGAACATGAAGGGCAGTTACAAGATTAGCGAGTTCGACGACCACGAACTGCATATTCAATCGCATACGCGCTATCTTCTTTCCGAATGCGGTACGGGGCGCAAGGCGGACAAGCTGTCCGCGCATATCAAAGAGCACAAGCTCGCACGCGCACTCGCCGCAAAATCGGAAGAAGCCGTCGGCGGCGTGGAAACCCCCGTGCCGAGCGAAGAAGCTATCGACAATAATCGTCAGGGAGGATAAACATGAAGGAAAACAAAAACGAAAGTGCCGAAGTCGCCGTCGCCGCGGAAACCGCGGACAAGCGGCTCGGCAAGTTCGACACGGCGGATGAACTGCTTCGTGCCTATAACGCGCTCGAGAGCGAATTCACCAAGCGGTGCCAGCTCGTAAGCGAGCTACAAGCACGGCTTTCGGCACTCGAGGCGCAGGCAGTCAAGCAGCCGCCCGAAACGGCGGAAAACGAGGGCGCACGCCCTTCGCCCGACGACGCTAGGCGCGAGACGTCGGACGAAATCGAAACGGTGTGCACCGCGACAGGCGTACCGCCCGAGGACGGGGCGGAAATTTACGGGGTGCCGAGCGAAATACTCGACCATCTCGACGAGTACGCGGTAATCCTTGCGGCTATCCCGCAGGTGATGGATGCGTGTATAGAGCAGTATAAAAGACGACTTTTGGGCGAACGCGGGGTTTCGGCGTCGCCGCGCGGCATGGCGGTGATAGTGCCCGCGGCGCGTCCCAAAACTCTCGCCGACGCCAAGCGTTTGGCGATGCAGATGATAAGCAATTAATAATTATTGTCTTTATAATGCAGTGGAACAGTAACACCAAACAAATAAAACGATACGGCGAGAAAACAGTACGAAAAGTAACGAAGCCGTATGAAAAAAAGGAGTTAAAAAATGATAACGATTCAAAATGCGGAAAACGCGCTCAAGACGGTATACCTCGGCACGATGACCGAGCTTCTCAACACCAAAGTCAATCCGTTGCTCGCAAAGATCGAACAGACCTCGAGCGACGTGTGGGGCAAAGAAATACGCACGGCGGCGAAGTTCGGCATAAACGGCGGTATCGGCGCGGGCGACGAGGCGGGCGAGCTTCCCGCCGCGCACGGCAATAACTACTTGCAGTTCGTCACCTCGCTCAAAAATCTTTACGGTCAGATAGAGATTTCCGACAAGGCGATCCGCGCGTCCGCCGACGGGCGCGGCGCGTTCACCGATCTTCTCAACGCCGAGCTGGAAGGGCTTTTGAACGCGTCGAAGTTCAATCTCGGCAGAATGTTGTACGGCGACGGGTCGGGGCTTCTCGCGACGTTCTCTACCGACGCGAAAAACGCGGTCGTGTGCGACAATACGCGCAATCTCATCGAGGGGCTTGTCGTGGACGTGTATTCGGGCGATACGAAGAAAGGCACGGCGCGCATCACGTACGTCGACCGCGCGAACAAGAAAGTTACGGTAGACGGCGCGGTTTCTATAGCGAGCGGCGATACGATATACGTGCAGGGTTCCAAAGACAAAGAGATCACCGGTATCGGCGCACTGTTTAACGGCGACAGCATTTACGGCGTGCAAAAATCGGCGCATCCCTTCCTCAAGCCGTACACGAAAGCGGTGAACGGCGAACTCGACGAGATCGTTTTGCAGGAAACGATAGACGCGCTCGAGAACGATGCGGGTTCCACGGTGGACTTTATCGCGTGCTCGCAGGACGCGAAATATTCGTTCATCAATTACATGAGCACGTTCAAGCGCAATATCGACTTCACCGAGCTGGACGGCGGGTTCAAGACCATTTCGTACAACGGGCTTCCGCTCGTTTACGACAGATTCGTGCCCGACGGCAGTATGTACCTTCTCAATACCAAAGCGTTCAAACTGCATCAGCTGTGCGATTGGCGGTTCCTCGAAACGGAGAACGGCAAGATCTTGCGCCAAACGCAGGGCAAGCCTACATATACCGCGACGCTTGTCAAGTATTGCGACCTCATATGTCAAAAGCCGAACGGTCAGGCGATGCTTACGGGTATCACGCGTTGACGGGTCGGGTCATAGAGGACGATCTGTTCGGCATTTGCGGACGGCTTAAGAGCATCGACGACGGGTATTTCGTGTTTCGGAACTACAAGACCGGTAGGTTCGAAGTGCATAACCGCAAGGACGCAAGCACGCTTTGCCTTGTTCTGCCTTACGACGAGCTTGACGAGCGCACCGTGCGCCGCGTCCTTGCGACCCGTGTCGAGCGTGCCGCGGAAGCGGTGGCGCAAATGGAACGCGACAATGCGCGGCTTTCCGCCGCGCGCGTGGCTGCCGCGACGGAAAAAGCCGTTTGCGGCGCGGGAGGTTCAATATGACGGTAAGAGAAATAGCGTGCGCCGCGGCGGCGATATTGCAGGCGGATGATATAGCGGAGCTTATAGAGCGACAGACGGAATCGGAAGATACGGGCGAAAACAGTATAGACGCGTCGACAGATCCCGACGTCAAAACGCTCGTCAAATGCGTCAATCTCGCCGTTGCGGAATTGAACCGCGAATTGCCCGTCGTGCAAGTCGCGACTATGCGAGCGGACGGCGGGATCGTTCCGCCGTCGACGTTTCCCGACGGGTTGAGCGCGGTTCGTGCGGTGAAGCGCGGAAAAGCTCCCGTGAGTTTCGGGCTGTCCAATCTCGGAATAACGGTTGCGGCGGACGGCGAGTATACCGTCGAGTATACGCTCGCGCACCGCGACGGCAAGCTCGACGACGATATAGCCGTCGGCGTCGGTGCGGACGCGGACGTCGTTTGCTATCTCGCGGCGCGAAACTACTGCCTTGTTACGGGGCGGAACGACGAAGCGTCGGTGTGGGATCAGCGTTACAACGCCGAACTCGAAAAGCGCAAGCTGGCGCGTCGCGCGCGGTTGCCGCGAAGGGTTTGGACGTAAACGGATTGCACTGTTAAAGAGAAGTCGGCGCGAGCGGTAAAATAACGATCGGTTGCGGGCGGGCGCAAGGCGATATTTCGCCACGGGTGGGGATCAAGACTAATCGGACAAGGGAGTGGGTTATGGGCACAATGAAGATACCGCATACCGCGCGGTACAGAAAGCGCGTCGGCAGTTTCGGCGGTACGGACGTTAAGCGCGATTCGAGCGTCATTTCGTTCTCGACGGCGGCGCGTTGTTACAATTTCGACATGTCGAGCGGCGCGCTCCGCGAGGGGTACGGCACCGAAACGCACGCGCTCGTACCGAACTCGGCACGGCGGTATTATGTGTACAGATATTATTCGGACGAGGACGGGAAGTACATAGATCAGTATTTGTATCAGCTTAAAAACGGATTGATAATGTGTTACGATTCCAAACGGAAAATGCACCTGTATATTTCCGGCAAGCAGTTTCCCGAAATGCATGCGGTCAATTACAGACTTAATTCGGCGGACGTGTTGCTGCTGTCGTTTTCGGACGGAACGCTCAAAAGCTGGAACGGATCGAAGATCGTAGACTATCCCGTGCCCGATATTTCGTCGATGGCGTTGCATTACGAACGGCTGTTCGTGACGAGCAAGACCGAGCCGACGAAGGTGTTCTTTTCGGACGACCTCGATCCTACGAACTTTGCGGTATCGTCGGACGGCGGCGGATTTATAGAACTCTTGGACGAACGCGGAAATCTCAACAAAGTGGTGTCGTTCGGTTCGTACCTGTACATATTCCGCGATCACGGCATAAGCCGCGTTACGGCGTTCGGCGACCAGCGCGAATTTTCGGTGGTCAATCTGTTCGTCACCGCGGGGCGCATTTATCCGTCGAGCATAGCGACGTGCGGGTCGAGCGTAATGTTTCTCGCGTCGGACGGGTTGTATCGCTTCGACGGATACGACTGCGTGCGCGTGCTCGAAAACCTCGACGGACTGATCGTCGCGGGCGATAACTGTTCGTGCGCGTATCACAACGGCAAGTATTTCCTCGCGTGCGGCATGGACTTCGGCGACGGCGAAATTGTCGGGTGCGAAGCGGCAGAGCATACCGTCAACGGACTACTCGTTCTCGACATGTCGACGGGCGAGTATTCGGTCACGCGCGGCACCGACATCACGTTTATGAATTCGTGCACGTACGAGGGCGAGGATTATCTCGTGTGCTGCGACGGCGGCGCGGGCAGGGTGATCTCGCGTTGCGGTACTCGCAACGGCGAACCGTTGCCAAAAGTGTGGACGGGCGCGGATACCGATTTCGGTTCGCCCGACGCCGTCAAGTCGGTGCGCGAAGTGTATATCAAAACTTCGGTCGCCTGCGAGCTGACACTCGAGAACGGAAAGAAGAAAAAGACGCTCGCGGTAAAACCCGGCGACAGGCGTGTGCGCGTAAACTTCAATGCGCGGCGAATGTCGCTTACCGTCGGGTGCGCCGCCGCGGCATGTACGGTCAAGCCGCCGACGATCGTTTATTCTGTATGACGGGGGGAAAATCATGGACAAAGCTATGCGGGCTATCGCGCTCGCCGAGGAAAATTCCGCCGAAATAGCGGCGTTGAGAAAGGGTGCGGCGCGAGTCGCGGAAGGCAGAGCGGAAAACGGGCATACCACGTTCGGCACGGTGAACGGCACCGTCGCCATAGTCGTATTCTCTAACACGACGAGCTTTTCGCTCATTTCGTGCGGGAAAATCGTCGCGACGGGCAAATCTCCGCTTATCGCGAAAATCGAACGGGGAACGCTCGATATGTCCGCCGTCGCCACCGACGCTCGGGCGGCGATATTCGGCTGATCTATAATAAACAAAAAATGGGGGGAATTATGGAAGAAATCATTTCGCTCGTCGTCGCGAACGGGCTGTGGGCGGTGCTGTTTTGCGGATTGCTCGTGTATGAACTGCGCGATGGCAGAACGCGCGAGCAGAAGTATACGCAGACTATCCGCACACTCGCCGACAGGCTGGAGGCGGTGGACGGCGTAAAGGCGGACACGACCGAGATCAAAGCGGACGCAAAAGCGGTGCTCGTCGATACCGCAGTCATCAAGACCGCCGTGGCGACGCCTGTCGGCAAAGGAGCGGACGTATGCGACGGCGCGCCCGCATGACGGAATGCTCCGCATCGCGATCGGCGTCCGAAGCGCGGCACGGCGACGACGGGTGCGAGAACGAGCGGGAAATCGAACGGGAGCGAACCGACGTCATGGCGCGGTACGAGCTTTTACGTTACAGATTATTCAAGGAGAAATACGAATTACATGGGCAATCAGATTTTTAAGAATCATTTGGATAGCCGCGACGATCTCGAGGACGAGATCAAACGGCTCGAAACGGACGACAATTACATTTCGCGCCCGCAGGTGAACGCGCCGCGTTTGGAAGAAAAAAAGTACACGCCCGCGAGCGACGAGGCACTCGGATTGCAAGCCGAACGCGAACTCGACGGGTACAGGAAGCAGGGCGAAACGGCTATCCGCGAAAAACGCGACTCCGACGAAAAGTCCATGCTCGACATGAAAGAGGGTTACGGCGCGAACAGGGACGGCGAACTTTCCAAGCTCGAGGAGAGCTATAACTCGGCAGTGCGCGCAACCGATGCGGACGCGATCAAGCGCGGACTCGCGCGGTCGTCTGTTGCGGCGATCGGACGCGCCGAAATAGAAAAGGAATACCTCGCGAAAAACGCAGAGATCTCGGCGACGTACGGCAAGAAGATAGCGGAGCTTGACAAAGAGATCGCCGCGCTCGACGGCAAGCTGAAAAGCGCGCTCGACGATTTTAATTTGAGCTATGCGACGCGACTTAACGAGCGGATAACCGAGCTTAAATCCGAGCGCGACAAGAAAGTCGCCGACGTTGCCGAATACAACAACGATATTCGCGCGAAGCAGGCACAGCTCGATATGCAGGCGGCGAAAACGCAGAGCGAGCTGTACAGCGCGGCACTCGAGCAAAAGAAGAAAGAGAACTCCATAGAAAATTTTTCCGAAGAACAGCGCGACGCGATGTACAAATCCATTTACAAGCTGATGGACGAATATCTCGGCGGTATGGACAAGGGCGAGGCTCGGCTCGAACTTATCAATCACAGCCTGTATCGCGATCATCTTTCGAGTTATTATTATGCGCGACTTTTCGACAAGTACGGCAGAAGCGAACCCGAAGGCGTGACGATGCGCGACCGCAACAACGGAGTGTGACGTCGGCATGAAACTCAAGGACAGAATAAAGACGGTCGGGTTTTGGGCGGGACTCGTCGGCGCGGTGATACTCATACTCGGCGCGTTCGGCGTGGAGATCTCCGACGAAACGGCAAATACAGTCGTGAATGCGGTGTGCTCGCTTCTCGTCGTGTTCGGCATTGTGTCGTCGCCCAAACAGACGCGGGACGACGAACAGCCGCAGAGCGACGAACAGCCGCATAGCGGAGAGGACGAAGAAAATATGATGTAAAGCAGGCGGCTTGACGAACGAAGATGCGTTCGGCAAGCCGCTTTTTCAAATTGAAAATCGCGACCGCATTATCGTAAAATCCGCCGTTATCAATCGTCGAAGTTTGCAATATCGCTTGATTTTATGATTTACAGGTGATATAATGACTGTGTGCCGAAATATCGTAATACCGAAATATGTAAGAGATTCGGTCGTATATCGCGGCAACAAGATCGACATATCATTTTCAATTACGCAAATCGAAAATTTCTTTTGCGTGAACGGAGGTAATTGTGGCGGATAAGAATACCACTTCCAAACCCACGGCAGGAAAACCTACTGCGCCCGCGGCAAAGCCCGCGACGACGGCACGGACGACGCCCGCGGCAAAACCCGCGACGACGGCTCGGACGACGCCTGCGGCAAAACCCGCGACGACGGCTCGGACGACGCCCGCGGCAAAACCCGCGACGACGGATACGGCAAAACCGACGGCACAGCCTGCCGCGCGGAAAGCGGTGCTCACCGAAACGGTGTCGAACGGCTCGGCGGCGGTAAAGCCGAGCGCGAGCGAGAAACCCGCGGACAAAAAAGCGGCGGGTGAGAACACGGCAGATAAAAACGCGAAAGCGCAGGGCGGCAAGAGCAAAGCGGCGGCATACGTTGCCGAAAACGGCGGCAAGGTCAAGCAGAAAAAGAACTCGCCGCGCGCCGTAATAGCCGAAGCGAAGCGCAAGAAAGCCGAGGGTAACGGCGACGGCAATGCTCCCGTCGGCGCGAGAGAACTCGAGCTTAACACCAAGCTCATCATCACCATGGCGGTGACGGTGCTTTTCGTGATACTGTTTATCGTTATAATCGCGCTCGCCGCGGTCAGTTGCAGTCATCGCGAATATCTTTCGCATATATACAAAAATCCTTATCCCACGACGACGCGGGCGGGAGTACATAGCGAATATCTCGGCGAAGTGCCGCGCAGCGTTCCCAAAGAAACGCAAGACGGCGGACTGCCGTCGGGTTATCCCGCTTACGGCAAATCGTTGGGCAACGTGCTCGGCGGCGACGAAGCGAAAGTAAACGCGCGTAACGCCATTATACACGAAAGCAACATGCTTTGCGCCACCGGAACCGCCAATGCGGGAAGCGGCGGCGGTTACAATATAATCAAGGCGAACGGCGCGCTGTATAACGGCGACGAGCCTGCGCTCGACGAAAACGGAAATCCGCGCAAGCTGTACAAACACTCGGCGGCAGTCGGTATGTACGGCGGCGACGTTGCGGACGACGAGCCGGGCATCGTCAAGCGCGTAACGTTCAAGCCCCGTCAGTATACGAGCTATTACGACGTGACGGGTGTTTACGCGCCCGCGGGCGAGGTCGTCAAGGTCGAGATCTCCGAAGAAGACATGAACGCGACGGGCGGTATAGTGGTGCATATCGGTCAAGCACTCTATAACGGTCAGGCGAACAATATCTGGGCGGGCAAGAACGCCATGAACAGAATGCCCGTCATTCTCAACACGCTCGCGCTCAACAAAAACACGATGACGCTCAATAACGGCGTGTACACAGGGTACGTGGGGTCGTTCCTCGGCGGACCGATTTACGTACGCGACGAACGCGTGACTTTCTCCGTCACCATTTCGGGCGGCGTGAGATATTCGCACTTCATTCTCGGCTACACGACGCCAGAAGAATTTGCGGAGAACGCGAAGTCGTCCGCGCCGATGTTCGATCTCGAAGTATGGGATAACGGCGTGCTTCATTCCGGTCCTGTCGTTTATGCCAAGAAATTCACTTACGACGAGCTGTATAAAGCCGCGGTGCTGTGGGATAAGATCGCGCTCGTTTCCACGCAGGTAACGACGCAAGGCATTGTATTCCTGTACGATCCGTTCGTGGCGGCGGGTGCCGCCGTCGCGTTCCCCGGCCGGCGGTCTGTCAACTGCCCTATGGGCTGGATGAGCAGTTCGCTTAACTGCGACGCGTTCGTAAACGGCGGGTCGTGGGGCAACATGCACGAGTATAACCACAACTTCCAAAGCGGTTGGGGCAGAGGCAGCGGCGGAGAGGTCACAAACAACGCGCTCAACCTCGTTTCGTACAGCTTGTTTACTCGCATATCGGGGTCGCGCGGTATCGGCGACTACGGCGCGTCCGGTCTGTCCGGCTGGAACAGATATACTTCGCCGTCCTGGGCTACTTCGCAGGCGATACGTTACGACGGAGTGGGGAGAGCCAACGATTTGAGCGTGTATGCGGCGGTATTGCACAGCTTCGGACAGAAGAAATTCATAGATTCCATACATACGCAACGCAACAATAAGTACGGAATGAGTCCGGACGGATGGTGCAAAGGCGTATCCGATGCCGTCGGATATAATATGTCGTACTACTTCAAGGATCTCGTCGGCTACGGCATATCTTCGGCGGCGGAAACCGCGATCGCCGAAAAGAACTATCCGATGTTCGTGCCGATTTCGTCGGTGTTCCAAACGGGACGGGTGATCTCGTCGGGCGACGGCGAGTACAAGATCACAACGGCACAGCCGTACAAGATCAAGTACGGCGAGCCGTTCGATATAGACCTTCGCAAGTATGCCGCCGAGGGCGGAATGTATGAGAGCGGAAGTCTTATATACCCCGAAGGCTTTACGATCGAGATAAAGAATATCACGCAGCCCGCAAACGGCAGGATCGAAGTCAAAGACGCCGCAAACGGCATTTTCACTTACACCCCTTCTTCGGAATTGAGGTCGGGCGAGATAGTCGTTACGCTCGGCATTACGAAGAACGACGGAGCGTTCTCCGTCGGCGACGCCAAACTGATAATCGAATTGGAGCAGACTCACGAGTTCGATGAATTCATACTCGAGCGCACGTCGTACGCGTACAGTGCGGATAAAATGTATTCCACCGCGACGGCGGCATACGATGCGGGTTATGCAGGCTATTCCGAGAAGCTCGATGGCGATAACATCAATCCCACGCAAAACTGCAATACCGATATTTGGGTGCCGACGCCGAGCGAGAATGCCGTTCTCGAAGTTCGCGGCAAACTTTATGTGGCTGCGGACGGAAAATACCGCATCGCGCTTCGCGGCAGACACGACGCCGCACTGTATCTGTCGTTCGACGGAGGAAAAAACTACGAGCTTGCGGTGGACATGAAGAATCCGTCGAATGACTATAATTTCCTCGAAGGCAATTACCGCGATTACGACAACCTCAAAACAGGTCAGTGGATATATTATAAATCGGTATTGCTCGTGACGAAGGCGAACTGCTTTATAGGCGTAGGCTGGGGCAAGTTCGAACCGCCCAACGGCGTAATAGACGAGGACGGCAATCTCGTCGGCGGCGGGGAAGAAACGATAAGCGTCGACTTTGCGACGGCGTACAGGGCGAATTACGAGTTCCCTTCGGCGGAGTTCGTCACCGATTACTTCTATACCCGCGAATATTCTTACGGTTACGCGTACAAGAATATCGCGAACAAAAATCAAACGATATTGTCCGCGAAATACACGCCGTATAACGCAAACCGCGACAAGCTCGAAAATCTCGTCGACGGCAACAAGGACGGCACATATATTCACACGCGCGGATCGGTGTCGATCACCAATCCGTTCGAGGTGGTTATAGACATGGGCGAGCGCGGTTCGGCGAACAGTATGGTCATCACGAGCCAGCAACGGTCCGACTTGAAAGTGGCGCAGTCGTTCACGCTGTACGGCAGCGACGACGGCGAAAACTTCTTTGTCGTAGGCGACTTCGTCGACGCGCCCAATAACGGCAGAGTGGTGTCCGTGCAGTTCGATACCGCGAGCTTCAGATATTACAAGCTCGTCGTAACGAAGTCAATGGGCGGCTTCCTCATAATCACCGACATAGAGCTTGCGGAAGTGTACAACGTGCCGAACGGGAAACTGCACGCGCCCGACTCGAATATATTCAGGTATGCGGGCGAGTGGACGACGGAGTCCGGTCTTTCGGAGTTCGGTCACAAGTTTGTCGGCAGGCATGATTCCGAACAGTATTTCTCGTTCACGGGCAATCGTTTCGCGCTGTTCGTAAGCGGCGATTACGAGGTGGAAGTGGACGGAGAGATCGTAACAAGCAGCAGGAACGACGGCGGCACGCTGCCGCAATTCCTGTCGCCCGTACTCGATAACGGCACGCACTATGTCACGCTGCGGTGCAATAGCGACGGCGTGAGGTTCGAAGCGGCGGTCACGTGGAGCGCGGCGGAATGACGCGCGATAACGCTCGCCGTTTGATTTAATGGGTGGATTGCAAAACCCGTACCGCGGTTGCGGTGCGGGTTTTGTCGCGAATATGTGCGAAACGTATCCGAATAAACAACTAATCGGCGGTTTTTTCTGCGTTTTCTCTTGCAATCGACGAAAATATATGGTACAATAAAACATATCGGCAATATCGCAAGAACGGTGATCGTCGAATATATAACGAAACGGATAAGCAGGCTGTGCTTGTGATATGGTTTGCGATATAATAATACAGATTTGCAACACTCGCTACGGAGGGCGTACATGCAGTTCAAGAGAAAAGTTCAATATGCGATAATAATCGCCGTAAGCGTAATTGCGGTTTTGGTCACTTCCATACTGTATGCCGTATTTACGAACAACTATATTTTTACGGAGAGCAAAGAGCATTTAACGGAGATATACAGCCAAATACGCACGACTTTTGCGCAGTCTGTCGAAAACAACCGCAAACTTTTGCGCGGCTGGGATAATATCGTGGAACAGGCGGTGAAGAATATCACCGACGCGAATGCGAACGGCGATGCGAAGACCGCCGACAGCAGAAACGACGAATTCGTCGAGTTTATGTTAGACCAAAAAGAAGAATGGGGCTTTACCAACTTCTACTTCATAGGCAACGAGTCGGAAGTGGAAGCAGACGAAAACGGCTTTGTACATTCCGTGGACGTCGTCGGCGTTTGCGACGAAAACGACGACGTGGCGGAGTTCCGCATACGCCGCAGCTTGCGGGAACTTCTCAATGACGATAAGGGCGGCGTCGTCGGCACGCGCGAAAATTACGACGGCAAATTCATGCTTTTTGCGGTGCGAGTAAAAACGCCGCAAAATTATTTGGGCAAGATAGATTACACCGCGATAGGCTTGAGTTTCACGTCGGAAGCAATGCTCAATCTTCTCACGCTCGAGGCGTACGGCGGAAGCGGACAGTTTTACATAGCGTTGGCGGACGGCACGGTGCTGTTGCAAAAGCACAACGAGTCGCACGCCGAAGTGAACAATGTTTTCGATCATTTGAGAGATGACGATATACATATCGGCAACGGAAAAGACGTCGATAAGATCATTGCCGATTGGACTGTGGACGCGAACGGCAAACAGACGACCGATACCGTCGTCATCAACGAGGACGGAATAGAATATTATTTGTCGTACATGCCCATTCCGTTCGGGGATTGGATGCTCGTCGGCGTCATTCCCCGCGACGCGGTCAACGACAGCATGAATATGTTCCGCTCGGTCACCATTCTCGTCATGGCGTTGATATTCGTTCTCGTCGCGGCTGCCGTGGCATGGGTGCTCATCAGCGCGAGCCGCCAGCGGTACAAGGAAAAATCGCTCGAAGTGCAGTCGCGCGAAAACTTGCTCGACATACTCACACTCAATTCCAACGACATATTCGTCATGTTTTCGTCGTCCACGTTTGTCGCGGATTACGTCGATTCCAACGTGACGAACGTGCTCGGTTTGCAGGCGGATAAAGTGAAAGCGGACGTACGTTCGCTGTTCTCGACGATTGTCGACGACGGGAGTAAAGAGCTGCCGAGCGTCGAGTCGCTCAAAGAAGCCATGGAAGAAGTGGACGAAGGCAAGACGTGGGAAGAAGACCTTCGCATGCGCAACGTCGTCACGGGCGACGAGTATTGGTTCCACGTGTCGCTGTATCGCATGGACGTCAACGGGAAGGGCGATATATTCGTGCTTATGTTCTCGGACAGAACGGACGATCGCAGTATGCGTATCAGCCTCGAAGAAGCGTTGCAGATAGCCAAGAATGCGAACGAAGCCAAGAGCAACTTCCTTTCCAACATGTCGCACGATATTCGCACGCCGATGAACGCCATTATCGGTTATGCGACGTTGCTCGCAAAGGACGCGGAAAATCCCGACCGCGTGCGCGAGTACACGCACAAGATCACATATTCCGGTCAGCACCTGTTGAGCCTTATAAACGACGTGCTCGACATGAGCAAGATAGAGAGCGGCAAGACTTCGCTCAATATGGAGCAGTTCAATTTCCCCGAGTTCGTGGAAGAACTGTATTCCATGATGATCGCGCAGACCAATGCGAAGAAGCAGCATTTCGACGTGCACACGAAAGGCAGTATGCCCGAGTTTGTCAACGGCGACAAGCTCCGCCTCAATCAAATCATGCTCAATATCCTGTCCAACGCCTGCAAGTACACCCCCAACGGCGGGACTATTTCGTTGCGTATCGAGGCTATGAAGCAAAAAGTGCATCACCATGCGCACCTCAAGTTCATAGTGGAAGACAGCGGCGTCGGCATGAGTAAGGAATACATCAAGACTATTTTCGATCCGTTCAGCCGCGAAACGACGTCTATGACGAAAGGCGTGCAGGGCACCGGGCTCGGCATGGCGATAACGAAGAACATAGTCGACCTGATGGGCGGCGTGATCTCGGTGGAGAGCGAACTCGGCAAAGGCAGTACGTTTACAGTCGAGCTTGAGCTTGCCGTGTGCGAGCCGCCCGACGACGACGCCGATTTCTGGCAGCGTTACAACGTCACGCGCGTGCTCGTCGTGGACGACGAAGAAGACGTGTGCGTGGACATAAAAGAGCTTATGGCGGATACGGGCGTAGACGTCGAATACGCGACGAGCGGCAAAGCCGCAGTCGCCGCGGTCAAACGCTCGATCAAGGAAGATAGCAACTATCATATAGTCATACTCGATTGGAAAATGCCGGGCATGGACGGCGTGGAAACGGCGCGGCAGATCCGCAAGATCGTGGATCGCGACATTCCGATCATGGTACTCACGTCGTACACGTTCGACGAGATAGAAGAAGACGCGCGGTCGGCGGGCATAGACATGTTCCTTTCCAAACCGTTCTTCGTGTCCAACTTCAAACGCGCCGTGCAGCAGATCAGAAGCGACGGCATGTCGGCGGACATAGAACCGCAGGACGAGAATGCGGACATTTCGGGACTTAAAGTGCTCGCGGCGGAGGACAACGACATCAACGCCGAGATACTTTGCGAACTTCTCGATATAGAAGGCGTGGAGTGCGATATAGCGTGCAACGGCGAAGAAGCGGTCAAGAAGTTCGAAGCGTCGAAGCCGGGGTATTACGATCTGATATTCATGGACATACAAATGCCAGTGATGAACGGATACGAAGCCGCGCGGACTATACGCGCAAGCTCGCACCAAAGCGCGAAGACCATACCCATTATCGCGATGACTGCCAATGCGTTCGACGACGACGTGCGCGCCGCACTCGACGCGGGCATGGTGGCGCACCTCGCAAAGCCGATCGACATGGATATGCTCAAGCAAACGGTAATCAAATTTTGTAAAAAGAACAAGGACGAATAATGGCGGACAAACACAAACATAAACATCAAGGCAAAATACTGATCGTAGACGATTCCGAACTCAACCGTTCGTTGCTTGCCGATATTCTTGACGCCGATTTCGAAACGGTGGAAGCGGAGGACGGCTTGCAGGCTTGCGCATACCTTCAGGAGCACGAGCTCGAAGTGTCGCTCGTCCTTCTCGACATAGTTATGCCGCATATGGACGGATTTGAAGTGCTCGCCATGATGAACAGGAAAGGCTGGATCAAGACCATGCCCGTCATCATGATTTCGGCGGAAACGGGTTCGTCGTATATCGACAGAGCATACGACCTCGGCGCGGTGGATTATATAAGCCGCCCGTTTGACGAGCGCACCGTTTTGCATCGCGTCAACAGCAACTACATGCTGTCGATCAAGCAAAAGGAAATGTCCGATTTGTTTTCGTCGCAGGTGTATGAGCACGAACGCGATAACAGGCTGATGATACAAATTCTTTCGCATATCGTCGAGTTCCGTAACGGCGAGAGCGGATTGCACATTTTGCACGTAAGCACTTTTACGGAAATGATATTGCGTCACTTGCTTACGATCACCGACAAGTACGAACTGACTCCCGCGCAGATAGGCATAATCTGCAATACTTCGGCGTTGCACGACATAGGTAAAATGTCGATACCCGAAAGTATTCTCAATAAACCCGGCAAGCTCACCCGCGAGGAATTCGAGATAATGAAAACCCATTCTGTCGAGGGCGAGAAACTGCTTCGCGCCATACCGTATCATCAAAACGTGAAGCTGCTCGAAACGGCGTGCGAGATTTGCCGTTGGCACCACGAGCGATACGACGGAAGCGGCTATCCCGACGGACTTAAGGGCGACGATATACCGATCTCCGCACAGGTCGTCGCGCTTGCCGACGTTTACGACGCGCTCACGAGTAAGCGCGTGTATAAGCCGCCGTTCACGCACGAGCAAGCGGTAAATATGATAATGAACGGCGAGTGCGGCGTTTTCAACCCGCTTATACTGAAATGTCTCGACGATATAAAAGACAAGCTCAAACACGAGCTTGCGGTGTCGTCGCCCGCACACGATATGGAAGCGGTGCGCGAGAACGTCGAGCACGTGCTCAAGACGTCGGGTGCGGGGGTGTCGGACAGAACGATACGGCTTCTCGAGCACGAGCGCATGAAAAACAGGTTTTACGAACGGCTGTCGCACGAAGTGCTGTTCGAGTACGTCGCGTCGCCCGAAATGATAGTGCTGTCGGAATGGGGCGCGGACTTCTTGGGCTTGCCCGAGAAGATACTCGATCCGAGAAGCAGTAAGCTCGCGACCGATGTTTTCGAAAAGGACGATTTCGACAGGCTTATGTCGAAAATGTTCGACACGACGCCCGAAAACCCCATGGTCGAGGAGAAATATTTGCTCACGCTTCAGGGCGTCAAAAAATGGAACAAGGTCATAATCCAGTCGATATGGAGCAGTGACGACGAGCACCCCGTGTTCGACGGCGCGCTCGGTAAATTCGTAGACGTCGACGACGAAACGCAGGAATTGCAGCAGCTCGAAGAACTCGCCGAGCACGACGCGGCGACGGGGCTGTTCAATCATCACGCCGCGAAGCGCAGGATAACCAAGCTCCTCGCCGAAGCGGGCAGCAAGAAATACGCGTTGGTGTTCTTCGACCTCGACAATCTCAAAAAGGCGAACGACAATTACGGGCATCTGTTCGGGAACGAACTTTTGAAAGCGGTCGCCGACAGAATGAAGTCCAATACCCGTGCCACCGACGTGTGCGCGAGAATGGGCGGCGACGAGTTCATAATTTTCATGGAGTACCGCACGGAAAACGGTCTGTCGCAGCTTATCAAGCGTATATTTACGTGCTTGACGCAGCCGCTCGGCGATTTCCCCGTGTCGGTCAGTATGGGTATCGCGCTCGCCGAAAACTACCGCGGCACGTACGACGAGCTGTTCCATAACGCAGATACAGCTGCATACTATGTTAAAAAGAACGGAAAAAATACGTACAAATTCTATTCCGACATTCCGTCCGCCGATTGATAGACCGAATGACGGAGGAATAAGGGTAAAGAGGTGAAAGCTATGGATGTCAAACAGTGTTATGAAAAAATCGGCGGCAATTACGACGATGTTATGAGCAGGCTTCGCACCGACGAGCGGATAAAGAAATTTTTGCTCAAGGTGGCGGACGACAAGAGTTTCGAGCTGTTGTGCTCGTCGCTCGAAACGCGGAATATAGAAGAGGCGTTCCGCGCCGCGCATACGATAAAAGGGGTGTGCCTCAATCTGTCGATTACGCGCCTGTATAATTCCGCGAGCGCGCTCACCGAAGCACTTCGCGGCAAAACCGAGTTCGATCCGGAGTTCGACCGGCTTTTGGAACGCGTCCGCGCCGATTACGAAGTCACGGTCGCGGGAATACGCGAAATAGTCTGAAAAGCGTCAAAAACCGAATTTATCCGAAAAAGGCGGGAAATTCCTTTACAAACCGCACGTGTTGTGGTATAGTAATTGTATCGTCGCGTGCGGTCGATACTAAATCGGTATGTGATTAACGGAGATAATTATGTCAAGAAAAAGCGAGCTTGAGAAAGCAATAAGAGAGAGCGAGGCGGAGATCGACAGCCTCGAGCAAAAGCGTATCCGCTCTATGTCGTCGTTTATAGAGGCTCTCGTAAATCGCGACACGCCCAGCCCCGAGGACGTCGAGTATTTCAAAACTTTCTCGGGTCTTATAGACTTGGAACGCGAGAACCTTCGCAGACTGCAGGCTGAGTTGGACAGAATAACCAACAAGTAGCCCTGTCGCGCCATACTGAAATATAATCGAAAGAGGCAAAGCAATGAAATTTTTCGCAGAGTTTAAGAAGTTCATAACCCGCGGCAACGTAATGGATCTTGCCGTAGGCATGATCATCGGCGCGGCGTTCACGGCGATCGTCACCGCGCTCGTCAATAGCATTTTCAAGCCGATCATCAATATGATCCCCATCGGCGACGGCTTGAACGGGCTTATAACCATGCTCGTCGCGAAGGACGCTGCGGGCGCGACGCTCGACCTTGCGATAGTGGGGAATGCCGAGCTTGTCGACCTCACGAAGTCCGTGTATATAGACTGGGGCGCGTTCATTATGGCAATAATAAACTTCCTCATCACGGCGTTCGTGCTTTTCCTCATTGTAAAGGCACTGAATACACTGCGCGACGGCGGCAAAACGCTTAAAGGCTATAAGTTCACCGCCGAGGAAAAAGCGGAAATGAAAGAGAAAGGCTTGAACGCCAAACAAATGCGCAAACTTCTCGACGCCCGCAAAGCGGAAGAAGAAGCAAAAGCCGCCGCAGAAGCGGAAGCGAACAAACCCGAAACCACCGAGCAGATTCTCGCGGAGATCCGCGAATTGCTAAAAGCTCAAAGCAAATAGATAAACCAGATCCCGAGTACACTGTCGCGCTCGGGATTTTTTGTGCGGCTTCGCGTCGCTCGGTTTCGCTTCGCGGGGGAATGACAAGTATGATTGATTTGTCGCGCAAAACAGGCTTGTCATTCCGAGCAGCGCGAGGAATCTCATGTGATACAAGTATCCTGTCATTTCGAGCTGTAGGGAGCGCAGACCCATGCGCTCCGCAACGGAGAAATCTCACGCGGCGAGAAATAATTATTGCGAATCATTATCGTATTGTAACGAAGAATATGTAAAGAATAACTGCAAAAGAAAAGCGTGCAATAGCACGCTTTAATATTATTTCTTTTTGAACAGTTTGGAGAAGATGCCGCCCGATTTGGTTTTCGTTTCGGTGATTTTGCCGTCGGCGGGCGCAGTCGCCGTAGCGGGTTTAGCCGTTGCGGGCTTTCTCTCGACGGGTGCGATCGGCTTTTTTTCTGCGGCGGGTTTGGGCGTCGCGGGCGTCGCCGCTTTGCTTGCCGCCGCAGGCTTTGCCGTCGCCGCGGCTCTGTTCGTCGCGGGCTTGCTCGCCGCCGCGGCGGGTTTTACCGACGGTTTTGTTTCCGGTCTTGTCGATGTTATTGGACGCGTCTGCGTGATAGGTCTTGTCGCCGTCGCAGGCTTTTCCTGTTGTTTCTGCGGTTGCTGTATCGGCTGTTTTTTCTGCGCGGGAGTCGTCGGGGGGAGTGCGGCGGTGCGCGATATTACCGTTTTCTTTGCGGTGACGGGCGCGGGAGCGGGCGAGAGCGCGGTCACCGCTTTTCTCGGCGCACGCGGATTATACAGCCCGTTCATCATGCTTTGCACGTCTTGATACCGTTTCTTCTTGTCTACCGCGAGGCATTTCATGAGCGCGTTCTCTACGCCCGGTTCGATCGCGATGCCGAGTTCGGACGGGCGGCGTATCGACTCTTTGCCCATCATCACGCGAATGGATTCGGGCGGGAGGGTGCCCGTGATCGCGAAGTAGATGGTGACGCCGAGCGCGTAAACGTCCGTCCACGGACCTTGCTCGCCGTGCGTGTCGTACTGCTCGGGCGGCGCGAAGCCTTGCTTGAGCACTATCGACAGCGATTTGCCGTCGGGGTTGGAATATTTCGCCGCGCCGAAGTCGATGAGCTTGATCTCGTTGAACTTGGTGATGAGTATGTTGTCGGGCGAGATGTCGCGGTGAATAAGCCCGATCTTATGCACTTGAGTGAGCGATTCCATGACGGGACGCATGATCGTTAAGATCTCGTCCACGCCGAGCTTGCCGCCTTTTCTCTGCAAGTATTTCTTGAGCGAAACGCCGTCGAGGAATTCCATGACGATGTACGCCGTGCCGTTTGCGGAGAAGAAATCGCGAACGTTGACGACGCCTGCGAGGTTTTTGATCTTCGCAAGCGCGCGCGCTTCTTCGACAAACCGTTTAAGTCCGCGGTTGCTCGCGGCTTGGTTCTGTTTGGAATTGATTATTACCTGATTGCTGCCCGGCACGCGGTTGACGTAACCCGACGGGAAGTATTCTTTGACGGCGACTTTGATGCCTTGCTGTAAGTCCCATGCGAGATAGGTTATTCCGAACCCGCCTTCGCCGAGAGCCTTGCCTACGAGATAGCGGTTCTGCGTGCCGAGCACGGTGCGCTGGGGCAGGTGGTGCGGCGGGGAGGGCGTGTCGTCGGACTTGTGGTGACAGTTCATGCACACGCGGTTGGCGTCGAGATCGCCGAAGCAGTACAGACAGATATTTTTGTTAGTGCGAATCCTTGCCATTTTAACTCTTTACTCTTTGATAACGGCGACTATTGCCGAATAGTTATCGTTGAACTTGGTCACGCGGGCGAGCAGTCGCTGTTCCATTTTGGCGAGAGCTTCCTCGGGCGTAGCAGACGATGCGAGATCTTCTTCCATTTCTTCTTCGTACACGTATTCCCAAAACCCGTCGGTGCAGATGATGAACGCGTCGCCGGGCTTGAGCGGAGTGTTGTAAATATCGCAGTCGGGCGGGATATAGTAATCGGAGCCGAGCACGCGGGTGAGCTTGTTCTGGTCTTTGTCGGAGCGAATATCGCGCAGCGGGATCTTGCCGAGTTCGACGGAAATCTGCGACAGCGAATGATCGCGCGTTTGGAAATGAAGTTTGCCGCCCGTAAACAGATATACGCGGGTGTCGCCTATATGCGAAATGACCGTCGTGTTGTAATCGGTGGCGACGCACGCGACGGTAGTGCACGACGAGCGGATTTTGGGATTGCGTTCTTTCTCGTCCACGACGTAATTATGCGCCGACTGTATGTAGCTCTGGCAATATTCGGGCTTGACCGCGCGGGACGCATCGAGCTGTTTGACCTCGCGGAACTGCTCGATGATCTTGGTCGAACAGATCCGACTTGCGACCTCGCTGCCGTAATACGAGCCGAGTCCGTCGCACACGACGAGGCACGCTCCGTCTTTATCTACAGTCAAATCGAGATAATCCTGATTATACTCGCGTCCGCCCTGCTTGCAAATGGAACTTGTAAGTAGTTTCATGAAAAACTCCGTGTTACAGACTTAATATATACATTATATAGTATTCGCGCGGTTTAGTCAAGGGTTTTTATTGTCGGACATGGTGCTTGAATAACTTTTTCGACACGAAAACGCGACTTCGGCGACTTTTCAAAAATTATTCGTTATGCCGAAAATATAATCGGCGGACACTCCGAATGTCAAAGCCGTGCGTTTGAGTATGTCATAGCCCGACTTCGCTTCGCTCTTGAGCCATTCGCCGACCCGACTCTGCTTTACGCCTATCGCGTTCGCGAACGCCGTTTGCGTAAGATCGCGCTCGAGCATAGGGCGGTTTGGCTGCGTTCATCGCGTAATTTCGATTTTTCGCGACGCATATTAAGAAACCCGATATTGACAAAACCGCAAAAATTGTATATAATAATAAAAGCGTATGGTACGGAGGGAATATGTATCGCGTTGCAGTAGTGGACGATGTTCAATCGGCTTCCGAGCATTTATGCGAATGTTTGCGGCAGTTCGGCGAGGAAAACGGCGAGCTGTTTAATACGGACAAGTACCGCGACGGTATGTCCTTTCTCGATGCGTACAAAAATAACAAGTACGACATCGTGTTTTTGGACATAGAAATGCCCGGCGTCGACGGGCTGGCGGTCGCGTCCGCGCTTCGCAAGATAGACGAAAAAGTGCTTTTGATTTTCATAACCCAAATGGCGCAGTACGCTATTCGCGGTTACGACGTGAACGCGTTCGATTACATCGTCAAGCCGTACAGTTATAAGAATTTCGCACTTCGCATGAAAAAGGCACTGTCGAGTCTTAAGAGCCGCACAGGCACGAAGCTCAAGCTCGTATATAACGGCGTGGTGAAAATCATGGACAGCACCGAGGTCGAGTACATCGAAATAACGGGACACGACCTTGCGTATCACACCACGTCGGGCGTGTATAAATCGTACGGCTCCCTCAAGGACGTCGAAAAGGACTGCCCGCCGTCGTTCGTGCGGTGTAACAGCTGTTATCTCGTCAACCTGCGTTTCGTGAGCGAGGTGAACGGCTTCGAGGTTACCGTCGGGAGCGACAAACTGCAGATCAGTCAGCCTAAGCGCAAAGGGTTCATGAACGCGCTCGTTAAATTTTTGGGTGCGACACTATGAGTGCCGTTTATCCCGTAAACCAACTGTTTTGGTACCGCATACTTTTCATGGCGGAACTTATTATCGCCGAAACGCTGTTCGTGTTCAGATTGAAAAGACGAAAGAAATTTACGCTTCGCGCGGCGGCGGGAATACTGCTGTCGTTTGCGTTCGCGTTCGCGGTGCCGTGCGTGCACATCAACGCGGCATACCGCTCGTTTATGTTCTTTTCCATGTTTGCGTTCACTCTCGCAATGCTCAAGCTGTGCTTTTCGGAGAGTTTCAAAACGCTGCTGTTTTGCGGCGTCGCGGCATACACGACGCAACATATTTCGTACGAGCTGTATAACTTGATTTACATAATACTCGATATAAACGGCGGAGTGCCGGTGTCGGTGTACGGAAGCGGCGACACCCTCGAGTTCTTTCGCGACCCCGTTGCCATGCTTAATTATTTTTGGGGACATGCCGTCACGTATTGGGCAATGCTCGTATTGTTCGGAAACCGAATAAAGCGCGGCGAGAGCATAGAGCTTAAAAGCATTCCCATGTTCGTGATGGTGGTTATCGTTTTGATAGTGGATATAGTGCTCGGCTCGGTGATAACCGCATACGGCGGTGAATACAACAGGTTTTTCATGTTCTGGCTGGGCGCGTACAATATTGGCGTGGGACTGTGCATGCTGTACATACAGTTCACGCATTTGCTCGTTAGACGGCTCACGGGCGAGCTTGACAGCGAGAAGCGGCTCCGTCGGCTGGAAGAAGAACAATTCAAACTTTCGAGAGAGAATATCGAGCTTATCAATCTCAAGTGCCACGACCTCAAGCATCAAATTCGCACGATCGCCGAGCAGAGCGAAAAACTCGACCCGAAAATCATTTCGGAAATGGAAAACGCAATATCCATTTACGACGCAATGTTCATAACGGGCAATTCCGCGCTCGACACGGTGCTCACCGAGAAAAACCTCGTATGCAACAAGAACGGCATAAGCCTCACGTGCTGTGCCGATGAAGGGGTGCTGTCGTTCATGTCCGACGCGGACATTTATTCGCTGTTCGGCAACGCGCTCGATAATGCGATAGAAGCCACCGCGCCGCTCGAATCCACCTGCCGCATAATAGACATCAAGATCAAAAAGCGAGGCAAAATGCAGGCGGTGAATATTCGCAACTATTACGACGGCAAACTCGTGTTCGACGGCGATTTGCCCAAAACGACAAAAGCGAACGACGGCTACCACGGCTTCGGACTTTTGAGCATTACTCAAACGGTGTCGCGGTACGGCGGCACTGTAGACGTGACGACAGACGAAGACGTGTTTACGGTGGATATTTTGTTTCCCACAACTTAATTTACGGGACGATTGTCTTAATTTATGTGCCGTCGTATTGATTGTTTTTCATAACGATGTTATTATGCAGTCGTAACGTGCGATTGCATTTTTTGTGCAAATAAGCACCGCGCGGATATATTCTCGGAGGGATATACGATGAAGAAAAGAATACGCATTTCGGCAATACTGCTTGCGGCGACGCTGCTGTGCTTTTTTACGGCGTGCTCGGGCACTCCGCAGGAAGGCGAAAATAACGATCCGCCGCCTCAAGACTTAATCGTTGTGTCGGTGTCGGTGACTACGCCGCCGACTAAAACGGAGTACATGGCGGGCGAAACGTTCGACAAAACGGGCATGGTCGTCACCGCGAAGTTCAACAACAACACGACTCGGACCGTCACCGACTACACCGTCGACAAAACGGTGCTTCGCGTCGAGGACACTTTCGTGACGGTCACATACAAGCAGAAAAAGACGACCGTCGCGATTACCGTAAGTCCCAACACCGATCCCGATAATCTCATTGACCTCGTTATTTCGGACGCGGGCAGTTATAAGCTCGAGGCGGAGGACATTCTCGGCGACGGCGACGGGTATCTGTACGACCCCAATTCTCCCGCGGCACCGTGGACGAGCGGCAGTCGCGCCATGGGCTATATGAAGAAAAACGACCCGTCCGGCAATCCGCAGGTCAAGGTGCGGTTCACCGCCGAAAAACCGCTTAAAGTATCAATAAATCCAGTGATGTCGTTCTATACAGCGTTCGATTGGGCGGGGCTTTCCGTCACTCTCGACGAAACGGAAATCACTCCGCAAGGTAAACTCGGTCACGCGGCGGTCACCGACGACAGCGGCGACATGGCGCGGTATTGGCAGAATTGGGTGGAGGTCGACTTCGGATTGCACACTCTCGAAGCGGGCAAGCACACGCTCACGCTCGACCTTCTCGTTTCGGACGGTCCCGGCATGGACTACATAAACTTCACCGCATACGAAGCGGACGCGACGGAAGGGGTGCGCGGTTTGTATCTCGAAAGCGACGCCGATAAACTCGTTTATACCGACGGCGAGACATTCGATACGACGGGCGCGGTTGTAAAAGCGCGGCTCGTCGTCGGCGAAGATGTTGCGGTCGACAGCTCCGAGATAACCGTCATGCCGCAAACTTTAACTGCGGAAGATAAATTCGTAACGCTGTCTTACGGCGGCAAGACGGTGCGCGAGCCGATAATAGTCGCGCCCGCTCCGCCCGTAATCGAGGGGACGGACGTCACGTTAAACGGCGAAACGGTAAAGCTCGAAGCGGAAAATCTTCAGTGCATAGACGGCACTTTCATCAAAGCGATTACCCCGACCGTCGCAAGCGAAGAAGGTCAGGCAAAGTGGAGCGGCATGTGGATAGACTATCTCCCCGCGAATAAACCGCTTTCGGTGTACGTCGGAGTGCAAACCGCGGGCAAGTATACCCTCAAGGTGAGCGCGGGACGGTATAAAGGCTACTCGTTCGCCGAGCATATGACGCTTGCGATAGACGACGAGCCGCAGGATTTGACGGAGGTTTCCGACATCGCCGCAACCGACTATTTCCACGAACCGGAGCTTATAGTTTTGGGAACTTTCGAGCTTGATGCGGGCGAACATACTTTCGTGTTCGTAAACGATCTCGATGACGGCAACGGCAAAGGCCCCGGCATAGATTACTTCGAGTTTTCGCCGTACGACGAGCCGCCTGCGGACACAGAGTACACAGTCACTTACGACCTCGACGGCGGCGACGGCGAAGCCCCGACCGAAACGAATAAGCTCGCGGGCGATACGTTTGAGATCGCGGGCGCACCGACAAAAGAGGGATATGAGTTTCTTGGCTGGAAGTGCGGCGGTACGCTGTATGCGGCGGGCGATACGTTTACCGTCGGCACGGCTGATGTGACTTTCGTTGCGCAGTGGAAAAAGCTGTACGACGCTACACTCGGCGGCGCGGAGCAAGAATATAAAATCGAAGCGGAGAGCTTGATTTGCGTAGACGGGAACAACTTGAAATTATGCGATCCTTCCGACGCGACCGACGAAGGCAAGGCGAAGTGGAGCGGAATGTGGCTTGATTATCTCAAAGAGAACGACGTCGTCGAAATAAAAGTGAACGTCACGCAAGCTGGGACATACTCGCTCAAAATGTCGGCGGGGCATTATCACGGCTTCGCTTTTACGCAAGATAGCTTTACGGTCAAACTCGACGACGCCATTCAAACCGTGTCGATTGCGCCAATTCCGTTCACCGACAAATTCCACGAGCCTCAAGACGTGTTTATATGCAATTTCGAGCTCGCTGTCGGCGTGCACACGGTGACGCTCACATGTCTCGCGACGGACGGACCGGGTATCGACTTTTTCGCGTTCGGTCCCGAATATACGCCGCCCGCGCCGCCCGTTTGCGACGTCACTCTCGCGGGCGAAACTGTGCGAGCGGAAGCCGAAAGCCTTCTGTGCGTGGACGGCGCGACGATTAAACGCGCAAACGGCGATAAGTGGCTGGACTATCTTCCCGTCGGCGTCGCGGTTACGATAAAAGTAAACGTGACCGTTGCGGGCAAGTACACCGTAACGATAAACGGCGGCAGATACCACGGCTATTCTTTCGAGCATTTGACAGTTCAGGTGGACGGCGGCGAAGCGACTTCGCTTGCGGGCGTAGAGAGCATTCCCGCCACCGAAGACTTTTTCGGTGATAATTTGCGCGAATTGTGCACGCTCGAACTTTCGGCGGGGGAGCACACGATCACTTTCGTCAACAGTCACACTTCCGAAAATCTCGGCGGCATAGGCATAGACTACTTTGAATTCGCGCCGTATGCAGAGCCGACAGAACAAGGAGAAAATTAACCGCATGAAAAAAACAATATCCAAGCAAAAAGCGTTTTTGCTGTACTCGGTAATCGCGCTTATACTGATACTCGCAATTACGCTCAACATCACCGCATACAACTTTGCCGGCGTTATTACTCGGTATCTCTGCGGGTTCGGTTTCGACTTCGATTCCGAAGCGGCGATCGCGGCGCGGCAAGAGGGCAACGCGCTAGTGCAAAATATCGACCGCGAAGGGTTCGTGCTTCTCAAAAACAAAGAAAAGGCTTTGCCGCTCGAGGCGGACGGCGACGGCGAATACAAAGTCAACGTGTTCGGCTGGAGCGGGTCGGACAGCGGGTTCTACCACAAAGGCTACGGCTCGGGCGGAGGGTCGAACAACAACGTCATAAGTTTGTACGCAGGACTCGAACAGGGCGGACTGAAAGTAAATCCCGCGCTCGCAAAGGCATATAACGACATAAAACTGAAAAACGGCAGATACAGCGGGTACACCGTCGAACCGCAGGCACGGTATCAGGTGTACGAGCCGGGAGGCGCGTTTCTTTCCGCCAATCTCGCGCAGGCGAAAAGCTGGTCGGACACCGCGCTCGTCGTGATAAGCCGCGTCGGGTCGGAAGGTACCGATCTTCCGCGGGTGCAATACTCCGCCGACGACTGGTCGGTGCTCGACAACGGCAGAACATATTTGCAGCTTTCTCCCGACGAGGAAGAACTCGTAAATTTTTGTAAAATCAATTTCGATAAAACGGTGATACTTCTCAATACGTCCAACGTCATGGAATGCGGATTTATCGACGATCCCGCGATCGACGCGGCTCTGTGGATAGGCTTGCCCGGGAACGCAGGCACTCCCGTAATAGGCGAAGTGTTGCGCGGCGAAATCACGCCGTCGGGGCACCTCGTCGACACTTATCCGTACGACCTCAAAGACGATCCCGCGTACGTCAATTCGGGCATGGACGGCATCGGTAAGTATCAAAGGACGGCGGCGGGCGGCAATTACGTCGACTATGCCGAGGGAATTTACACAGGGTATTTCTGGTACGAAACGGCGAGTGCCGAAGGGTTTTTCGACGCCCGCGGCGGGTACGACAAAGTAGTGCAGTATCCGTTCGGGTACGGCATGTCGTACACCGATTTTTCGTGGGAGCTGGTTTCCGTCGACAAGGCAAATGGCGGGACGCTCGCCGCAAACGCGACGGTGGAGTTCAAAATCGCCGTCGAGAACATCGGCGAGGAGTACGCGGGGCGGGACGTCGTACAGCTTTACGTACATGCACCGTACAAGCTCGGCGAGATAGAAAAGCCGGAGGTCAAACTTGTCGGCTTTGCCAAAACGGCACTCCTTAAGCCCGACGACGTACAGGAACTGACGATCTCGGTAAGGCTTGCCGACTTGGCTTCGTACGACTGTTACGACGCGAACAACAACGGGTTCATGGGTTACGAGCTTGACGGCGGCAATTACGAGTTCTCCTTCCGCACCGACTCGCATCGCATAAAAGACATGCACGGCGACGAAAAGTTTTCGTTCGCGGTGCCTCAAGGCGGGTATAAGTACGAGAACGACCCCGACACGGGGTATAAAGTGGAAAACAGGTTCACGACGTACACGAACGGAATAAGCGGCGCGTCGAGCGTCGTCGACGAGTCGAAGGTCACTACCGCGAAGATGTTTTCGGTGGACGGCGACGATTGCGGGCAGAACGTCGTATACATGACCCGTGCCGACTTTGCGGGAACATTCCCCAAAAAGCTCGGCAATCGCGCGATGTCTGCGGTTCTTGCCGAGAACGCCGTGACTTTTCCAAGCCCGCTCAAAAATCCGAGCGACGAAAAACCGACGACGGGAAGTAAAGCGACGCAATGGAAACTCACCGACCTTGCGGGGCTTCCCATTACTCACGAAAGGTGGAACGAGCTTATAAGCCAACTCGACGTGTCGACTCTTATAAAACTGTGTAACGACGGCGGGTATCAAACGATGGCAATCGAGGAGATCGGAAAGCCGGAGTGTATAGACATGGACGGCGGAAGCGGCATATATCCCGCGATTATCGGCTTCGACGTCGGGGCGGCGGTCACATATCCGTGCGCGACGCTGATTGCCGCGACGTGGAATTGGTATCTCGCATACGAAACGGGCGGTTCGCTCGCAAAAGAAGCTCTCGCAATAGGCATGAACGGGTGGTACGCGCCCAACGCGAATATGCACCGTTCCCCTTGGGGCGGGCGCAACTTTGAATACTTCTCCGAAGATCCGCTCGTCGCGGGCACAATGTGCGCCAACGAAGCGCGGGGGAGCATTCAGGGCGGTGTGTACGTATACGTAAAGCACTTCGTCGCGAATGACTCCGATCAGGGCAGAAACGCCGAATACAGATGGCTCACCGAACAGGCTCTTCGCGAAATATATTGCCGACCTTTCGAGCTTGCCGTAAAAAAGGGCGGGGCGAACGCGATTATGACGTCGGTGGACAGGATAGGCGCGACGCGTGCCGCGAGCAGTTACGGCTTGCTCACCGAAGTGCTTCGTAACGAGTGGGGTTTTTGCGGCAGCGTCATAACCGACTACTATCAGGGCGGCAACTGTCACGACGCCGACCAAAATATTCGCGCGGGCAACGATTTGCAGCTGTGGCCGAACGGCACCGTACAGTTCGACGACACGTCGAGCAACACTGCGATTAAAGCTCTGCAAAACTCGGCGAAGAATATTCTGTACACATATATCGACACGCAATATATTCATGCGACGGAAGCGAAGCTCGAGCTTGCCGACATAATCGGGACGCGCAACGCAGTCTTTCCGTGGTGGGTGATAATCCTTGTCGCGCTCGATGCGATAATTGCCGCGGGCTGTGCGGTGTGGGCGGTGTTCATAGCCAAAAAGACAAAAAGAGAAACGGACGACGGCGTAAACGGTGCCGAAAAGGAGAATTGACATGACGGCTTGGACATTATTCGTACAGTTTTTGGCAGACTATCTCGCGTATTTTGTAATAGTCGCAGTGCTCGTTGCGGGGCTTATCGCCGCAAACATAGTCGTCGCGGTCATGGCGTACAAAAAGAAAAAAGCCAAAAAGGACGCCGAGACGGAAAATATCGAAGAAACAGCCGTCAACCCGAGCGAATTGTAAAGTATGCGTTAAGATACTTATATAGCAGCAAGACGATAAAGCCGTACAAAATACAGTACGGCTTTCGTTGTTTTCTGCGTAAAATAATTGACTTTATTTTGCGTGTGTATTATAATTAGAGTATAAACGGATTCGAGGTAACAATGCAAAAAGTCGCTATGGTTTTAGGCTCGAAGTCAGACTTCGACAAGGTCAAGCCCGCAATCGAAATTTTCGAGAAATTCGGCGTGCCGTTTTCCGTCAGGATTTTGAGCGCGCACCGCACTCCCGACGAAGCGGGCGAGTTCGCGCGTAACGCGAAGAAAAACGGCTACGGCGCGATCATAGCGGTCGCGGGTAAAGCCGCGCATCTCGGCGGAGTGCTCGCGGCGGCGACTACGCTTCCCGTCGTCGCGCTTCCCGTATCGACGTCGTTCCTCGACGGGCTGGACAGCGTGCTTTCCATACTGCCCATGCCGAGCGGGATACCCGTCGCGGTAATGGGCGTAAACTCGGGCGCGAACGCCGCGCTGTTCTGCGTGCGCATGCTCGCGGCTTCGGATGATAAGCTCACTGCGAAGTACCAAAAATACGTGCAAGAAATGCGGGACAAAACGCTCGCCGACGACGCGGAGATTTCCGCGCAATATCCCGATCGCAAATAACGCGGGCGAAACGAATTCAACTTTTCGGAGGTCACATATGAAAGTGGAACAAAAAGAACAGCTGTACGAAGGCAAAGCCAAAAAGGTTTACGCAACGACCGATCCCGATCTCGTCATCGTCGATTACAAAGACGACGCGACTGCTTTTAACGGACTCAAGAAAGGCACGATCGTCGGCAAGGGCGTCATAAACAACAGAATGAGCAACTTCCTCATGGAAATGCTCGAAAAGCAAGGTATCGAAACGCATTTCGTGGAGGAGCTGTCCGAGCGTCGCACTCTCGTAAAGCACGTCGAGATCGTTCCGCTCGAAGTGATCATGCGCAACGTCGTTGCGGGGTCGCTCAGCAAGCGCACGGGGCTTCCCGAGGGCGAGCTTCCGAAAAAGCCGGTGCTCGAGCTGTACTATAAGTCGGACGAGCTTGGCGACCCGATGATAAATTCCGACCACGCGCTCGCGTTCGGCTGGGCGACGGAGAAAGAGCTCGCGGTCATAGAAGATACCGCGAGAAAGGTAAACGACATACTGAAAAAGTTTTTTGCGGGCGTGGGCGTGGACCTCGTCGATTTCAAAATAGAGTTCGGGCGGTACAAAGGCAAGATAATCCTCGCCGACGAGATCAGCCCCGACACTTGCAGGTTCTGGGACAGCAAGACGAAAGAGAAGCTCGACAAAGACAGATTCCGTCGCGACATGGGCGGAGCGGAAGATGCGTACAAAGAAATGATGCGCAGGATAGGTTTGGCGAAATAATTTTTTTACCCGATGAAGCCCGTGGCGATGAGCGCGGTATCATCGGGTAACTTTTTTTCGGCGGAAAGAGTTCTTTGCCGAAACAAATCAAGGAGTACATATGGACGAAAAAAAGAAAATCACGTACGCCGATGCGGGCGTCGACGTTACGCGCGGCTATGACGTGGTGGGCAGGATCAAGGCGCACGCCGCATCTACGTTCAATCGAAACGTGTTGCAGGGACTTGGCAGTTTCGGCGGGTTCTACTCGCTCGACGGCGAGAACGGCGACGTGCTCGTCGCGGGCACGGACGGCGTCGGCACCAAACTCAAGTACGCATTTCTGTCCGGCAATAACGACACCGTCGGTATCGACTGCGTCGCCATGTGCGTGAACGACATCGTGTGCCAAGGCGCGAAGCCGCTTTTGTTCCTCGATTATATCGCGACGGGGCGCATCAATCCCGAGGTCGTGGCGTCGGTGGTAAAGGGCGTCGCGGACGGTTGCAAACAGGCGGGGTGCGCGCTCGTCGGCGGCGAAACGGCGGAAATGCCGGGCATGTACGGCGCGGGCGAGTACGACCTCGCGGGGTTCTCGGTGGGTATAGTCAAGCGCGACAAGATAATAAACGGCGCGACGATCACGCCCGGGTGCGCGCTTGTCGGGCTTGCGTCGAGCGGCTTGCACTCCAACGGGTTCTCGCTCGTTCGCAGGCTTCTCGGCGAGGACGTGGAAAAGCTGGACGCCGACACTTCGCTCGGCGAGTCGTTGCTTAAAACCATACTCACGCCGACGCGCATATACGTGAAAAACCTCCTCACGCTCGCTGGCGAGTTCGATATACTCGGGCTTGCGAACATAACGGGCGGCGGATTTATAGAGAACATTCCGCGCATTTTCCCGAACGGAGTGGGCTGCAGAGTGGATATTAAATCGTTCCCGCGCCCGCCGCTTTTCGAGCTTCTCGCGGAGAAATCGCGGCTTTCCGACGCGGAACTTTACAATACGTTCAACATGGGTATCGGCATGGTCGCCGCAGTTGCGGCAACCGATGCGGACAGGTTCGTCGCGCGTTGCAACGCGCTCGGCGAAAAGGCGTACGTCATCGGCGAAACGGTCGGCGGCAGCGGCGTGATTTTGTGATCAGAAGATCATGAAAAAAATCGCGGTAATGTTTTCGGGCAACGGCACCGATTTTCAGGCACTCATAGACGGCGAGGCGGAGGGCGCGTTCGACGGCAAAATCGTCGTCGCCGTGTCGAGCAACGAAAAGGCGCACGGCATAGAACGCGCGAAAAAGGCGGGCATAGACTGTTATGTTTGCCGCAAGGCGGACTACGCGAGTTGCGTCGAGCGCGACGAGGCGGTCAAAGAGATTTTCGACAGGTACGGCGTCGAGCTTATAGTGCTCGCGGGGTATCTCGGCATACTCACGTCGCCGCTCATCGACGGTTACAGCCGTAAGATAATCAACATTCATCCCGCGCTTCTTCCGAAGTTTGGCGGCAAAGGCATGTACGGTTTGCACGTGCACGAAGCGGTTATCGCCGCGGGCGAGAAGAAAAGCGGCGCGACCGTACACTACACGGACGGTGGCACGGACACGGGCGAGATCATCATGCAACGCGCACTCGACGTGCTTCCTTCGGACACCCCCGAAAGCTTGCAACGGCGCATATTAAACGAGATAGAACACCCCCTGCTCGTAGAAGCGGTGGCGATGCTTTGCGGCAAATAGACCGTATTTACGGCAAATAAACAACCACGTATAATTTCAACAGGAGAATAAACATGGCAAAAGCACAGAAACGCGCGCTCGTCAGTGTGAGCGACAAAACAGGTATAGTCGAGTTTTGCAAGAAACTCGAAACGCTCGGTTACGAAATAGTTTCGACGGGCGGCACGCTCAAAACGCTCAAGGACAGCGGCGTGGCGGCGATTTCCATATCCGACGTGACGGGGTTCAAAGAATGTCTTGACGGACGCGTCAAAACGTTGCATCCCGCCGTGCACGCGGGACTTCTCGCGCGGCGCGACGAGCCCGAGCACATGGCGAGCCTCGAGGAAATGGGCTATCGCACGATCGACCTCGTTGCGGTCAACCTCTATCCGTTCAAGCAGACTATCGAAAAGCCGGGCGTGACGCTCGAGGAAGCGATCGAAAATATCGACATAGGCGGACCGACCATGCTCCGCAGCGCGGCGAAGAATTACCGTGACGTGCTCGTGGTGTGCGAACCCGCCGATTACGCGGAAGTGCTCGAGCGGATAGAAAAGGGCACGGACGATCAAACATTCAGACTGAGTCTGTCGTATAAAGTGTACCGTCACACCGCGGCGTACGACTCGCTGATCTCATCGTATATGCAAAAGCTCCTCGGCATCGAGTTCCCCGAGCATATAACGTTCGCGTACGACAAGGCGCAGGACTTGCGCTACGGCGAGAATCCGCAGCAGAGCGCGGTGTTTTACAAAGAGCAGATCGCGCGCGTCGGCGCACTCACGGCGGCGGAACAGCTGTGGGGCAAAGAGCTTTCGTACAACAATATAAACGACGCGAACGGCGCACTCGAACTTCTCAAAGAGTTCGACGGTACGCCCGCGGTCGTTGCGTGCAAGCACGCCAATCCCTGCGGCGTCGGCACCGGTAAATCGGTGCATGAAGCGTATATGCGCGCGTACAATTCCGATCCCGTATCGGTGTTCGGCGGCATACTCGCCATAAACGGCACGGTGGACGCCGCGACCGCGACGGAGATCAATAAGATCTTCATAGAGATCGTCATGGCTCCCGACTATACGAAAGAAGCTCTCGAAATACTCGAAAGCAAAAAGAATATCAGACTTCTCAAGATAGCGAACATCACGGCAAAGCGCGACGCTACGGCGTACGACATGAAAAAAGTGTACGGCGGATTGCTCGTTCAGCAGTACGACGAAACGCTCGTTGCGGGCGAGGACATGAAACTTTTCAAAAAACGAGCGGAAGTCAAGACCGAAACGCTCGCGAGCGGAAAGACGAAAACGGTTTACGGCTGCGGCGTCGTCACCGACCGCGCTCCGACGAAAGAGGAAACGGAAGCACTTCTTTTTGCCTGGAAGGTCGTCAAGCACACCAAGTCCAACGCCATAGTTATCGGTAAGCCGGGGCGGACGACGGGTATCGGCATGGGACAGACCAACCGCATCTGGGCGGCGAAACAGGCTATCGAGCATGCGGGCGAAGAAGCGAAAGGCTCGGTGCTCGCGTCCGACGCATTTTTCCCGTTCGACGATTGCGTCGCGGCGGCTGTAGAGGGCGGGATAACCGCTATCATTCAGCCGGGCGGGTCGCTTCGCGACGAGGACTCGGTCAAAGCCGCAAACGCCGCGGGTATAGCCATGGTATTTGTCGGCGACAGACATTTCAAGCATTAAACGGCAAACTTATTTGCTGTCGCAATTACGGTGATTTATGAATAAACTCAAAACAGTATCGAGATACGCGGATCTCCGCGAAGTGTCGTGCGGCGACGACGTACTCGTCGTGGGCGGCGGCGGCAGAGAACACGCAATAGTGAAAAAACTGCGCGAAAGCGGTGCGGTCGGCAATGTGTACGGCGCACCGGGAAACGCGGGCATGAACATTATCCCGACAGGGCTTTCGGCAACCGACGTCGACGGCATAACGGAATACGTCGCGGCGCACGAGAATATCGCGCTCGTCGTAGTTGCGCCCGACGATCCGCTCGCAATGGGTTTGGTGGATAAACTCACCGCGCTCGGGCGGCGTGCGTTCGGTCCGACGCGGGCGGCGGCGAAACTCGAGTGGTCGAAAGCGTACGCGAAGCAGTTCATGCAAAAGTACGGCATACCGACCGCCAAATACCGCGCGTTTACGGGCGCGGACGAAGCGAAAGAATACATTCGCGGCGAGCAAATGCCCATAGTGATAAAAGCGGACGGACTCGCGCTCGGCAAGGGCGTGTATATCTGCGCCGACGCGTGCGAAGCGGAGAAAGCTATCGACGAAATAATGGGCGGAAAGTTCGGATCGGCGGGCAACGAGATAATAGTCGAGCAATTTTTGGTCGGGTACGAAGTATCGCTCTTGGCGTTTGTGGACGGTGAGCATTATTCGCTCATGCCCACTTCGTGCGATCATAAACGCGCGTTCGACGGCGACAAAGGTCCGAACACGGGCGGAATGGGCGCGTATTCGCCGTGCCCCGTATTCGGCACAGCACTGCTCGAAAAAGCGGCGCGCACCATTGTCGAACCGACCGTCGCGGGCATGATAAAAGAAGGCGCGCCGTTCAAGGGCGTGCTGTATTTCGGGCTTATGGTGTCGGACGACACGCCGCTCGTTCTCGAATACAACGCACGGTTCGGCGACCCCGAAACGCAGAGCGTATTGCCGCTGTTGGAAAGCGACCTGTACGAAATAATGAATGCGACGATCGACGGAACTCTCGACGGCATGAATATCGAATGGTCGGACAAGAAGTCGGTGAACGTCGTGCTCGCGAGCGGCGGGTATCCCGGCAGTTACAAAAAGGGCTGTCCGATAAGCGGCTTGGACGAAGTGGACGGCGGTGCGCAAGTATTTTTCGCGGGCGTCGGAGCGGGCGAGGACGGACTTGTCACGAGCGGCGGGCGCGTGCTTTGCGTGCAGGCTCTTGCGGACGATTTCGCAAGCGCGCTCGACACGGTCTATAAGAATATCGCAAAAATCAAATTCGAAGATTGTTATTATAGGAAAGATATAGGCAGCAAATTGTAGCACGGCGACGTATTCATCGCGTGATGCGGGCTACGTGTGTCAAGTCGCCTCGGTCATGTAGGAGGGTCTACACTCCCTACGGCTACTTGCCACCTGTTGCCCGCCTGACGCGCGACTCCGTAGCCGTTTATCTGTTTGATTAAAGATACAAGAAAGGAATATCATGATAAAAAGAATTTACACCGAAAGACAGGCAAGCAATGCGGCACTTTGTGCCGAGCTTAACGAAACGCTCGGTATTTCGATCTCGGCGCGTATGTTTATACGTTACGACGTCGAAGGACTTACCGATGCGCAGTTCGACGCGGCTGTACCCGTGGTGTTTTCCACGCCCGCGACAGATACCGTGTATCTCGAAAATCTCCCCGCGCCGAAAGGCGAGGTGTTCGCGGTGGAATATCTGCCCGGGCAGTTCGACCAACGTGCGGACTCCGCGAGCGTGTGCGCACAGCTTCTTTTGCAGTGCCCCCGCCCGCAGGTACGGTGCGCGATCGTGTATGCGGCGGAAGCGGACGCAAAACAGCTCGAGGCGATCAAGTCGTACCTCGTCAACCCCGTCGAAAGCAGACTCGCTTCGCTCGACAAGCCGAGTTCGCTCGAGCAGAAAGTTGCGCCGCCCGAGCCTGTGCGCACGGTTGACGGTTTTACGCAGAAGAACATGCTCACGCTTTCGGCGTTCTACCGCGAACAGGGTTTCGCGATGAGCATAGACGATCTCGCGTTCGTGCAGTCGTATTTCAAGGGCTTGCACCGCGACCCGACGTATACCGAGCTGAAAGTCATCGACACGTATTGGTCCGATCACTGTCGGCACACGACGTTTTTGACCGCGCTCAAGACGAAGATCAAGTCGGACAATCCGCATATCGAAAAGGCGTATTCCGATTATCTTTCGCTGTTCGGCGAAATGTACGCGTCGCGCGACGACAAGTATCAGTGTCTTATGGACGTCGCGACCATCGGAGCGAAATACCTAAAAAAGCACGGCTATGCCGACGCGGTAGACGTGTCGCCCGAGATAAATGCGTGCACTATCAAGTACGACGTCACCATGCGCGACGCGACGGTCGAGCCGTGGTACATACTGTTTAAGAACGAAACTCATAACCACCCGACCGAAATCGAACCGTTCGGCGGCGCGGCGACGTGCCTCGGCGGCGCGATCCGCGATCCGCTCTCGGGCAGGGCGTACGTGTATCAGGCGATGCGCATAACGGGCGCGGCGGACATAAACGCGCCGTTCGACAAAACGCTCGCGGGCAAACTGCCGCAGCGCGTCATAAGCAAACGCGCGGCGAAAGGGTATTCGTCGTACGGCAACCAGATAGGGCTTGCGACGGGCGAGGTGCGCGAATACTATCACCCCGGGTACGCGGCGAAGCGGCTGGAAACGGGGTTTGTGGTGGGTGCTACGCCCGCAGACAACGTCGTGCGCGAAGAACCGCAGGCGGGCGATATAGTCGTGCTCATAGGCGGCGAAACGGGTCGCGACGGGTGCGGCGGCGCGACGGGGTCGAGCAAACCCCATGACGCGCACTCGATAGAAACGTGCGGCGCGGAAGTGCAAAAGGGCAACGCGCCCATAGAGCGCAAACTGCAACGATTGATGAAAAACGGCGAGTTCACACGGCTCGTCAAACGTTGCAACGACTTCGGTGCGGGCGGCGTGGCTGTAGCGGTCGGCGAGCTTGCGCCGGGACTCGACATCGCGCTCGACAAAGTACCGAAGAAATACGCGGGGCTTTCGGCGACGGAAATAGCCATTTCCGAAAGTCAGGAGCGCATGGCGGTCGTGATCGCAAAAGCGGATATAGACGCGTTCACCGCGCTTTGCCACGAGGAGAACGTGGACGCGACGGTAATAGCAACCGTCACCGACGCGGGAAGAATGAGAATGTTCCTCGGCAGCGAGCTTATCGTCGATCTCGAGCGCAGTTTTCTCGACAGTAACGGCGTGCGGCAGGAAGCATCCGCGGTCATCAAAGATCCCAAAGTCAAGTATTTCGGCAGTCTTGACGAAAAACGCGCCGAGCTGTACGAAAAGAGCGATTATACCGCGCTCATGTGCGATATACTCGCAGACTATAACGTATGCTCGCAAAAAGGTCTCGGCGAAATGTTCGATTCCACGGTTACCGCGGGCAGCGTGTTCATGCCGTTCGGCGGCAAGTATCAGCTCACGCCCGCCGAAGTTATGGCGGCGAAACTTCCCGCAAACACCGACCTTTGCACGGTGTGCTCGCACGGACTGTCGGCGGTCCTGCCCGAATCTCCGTTCATGGGCGGACTGTATTCTGTGATACTGTCGGTGGAAAAACTCGCCGTGTCGGGCGTCAGACTGAACGACATGTACCTCACTATGCAGGAATTTTTCGCGCGCTGTACAGACGCCGAAAAATGGGGCGCGCCCATGTCTGCACTGCTCGGCGCACTCACCGCGCAGATCGGGCTTAAACGCGCCGCTATCGGCGGCAAGGACTCCATGTCGGGCACGTTCGAGAAGATCTCGGTGCCGCCCACGCTCATATCGTTCGCGTGCGGCGTTGCGGACAGCGCGACCGTCATCGACAATACGTTCAAGGACGGCGGCGAGCGGGTGTACAGATACAAACTCAAGCGCGACGAGTACGGCATGCCCGATTTTGAAAAACTCGCGGCGTTCTTGACGAAGATAAGCAACGAAGCGGGCAGGCTCAACGTGTCGGCGGCGGCTGTCGTCGAACGCGGCGGCGCGGCGGCGACGGTGCTCAAAAGCTGTTTCGGCAACGGACTCGGTTTCGCTTTCGCAACTGCGGACCGCGATCTTTTCGAGGAAGCGGAAGGCGACATCGTGTTTACCGCGCGCAGTGCGGAGGATTTCGCGGGCTACGATATAGAATTCCTCGGTATCACAACGGATGACGGCAAAGTTCTGTTCGGCGCGAATATATCGCGAGCGGCGGACGACAGCGACATTGTGTTCGACGGGAAGCCCGCAGATATGCGTAAACTTCTCGACAGCTATACGGGCACGTTTGAGGGTGTGTATCCCACGACCGCGAGCGCGACAGGCGAAGCGAAAAACGTCGATTACCGCGGCACGGGCGCAAAGCGCGTTCATGTCAAGACGGACGCGAAAAACCCGATAAAAGTATTCATTCCCGTGTTCCCCGGCACAAACTGCGAAGCGGAAACGGCGAGAAAGTTCAAGCTCGCGGGAGCCGAACCGGAGGTGTTCGTGGTCAAAAACCGCACGCCGCAAGAGGTGGAAGAATGTGTCGCGGCTATGGCGAAAGCAATAGGCAAGAGCAAGATACTCGCGATCCCCGGCGGATTCTCTGGCGGCGACGAGCCGGACGGCAGTGCGAAACTTATCGCGGCGTTCCTGTCCAATCCCGCGATCGCCGACGCCGTGGAAGCGATGCTCTATAAGAACGACGGACTCGCGCTCGGCATTTGCAACGGTTTCCAAGCCCTTGTAAAGCTCGGATTGTTGCCGTACGGACACATACGCACTCCCGAAAAGAAAGACCCCGTGCTCACGTTCAACAATATCGGCAGACACGTATCCACGCTCGTCGATATACGCGTGTGCTCGAATTTCAGTCCGTGGATGAGCGCGCTTAACGTCGGCGACGTGTTCCAAGTCCCTGTTTCGCACGGCGAGGGCAAGTTCGTCGCGGAAGGCGAAGTGCTCGAAAAAATCGTTGCGAACGGACAGGTCGCGACGCAATACTGCGACATGAACGGCAATGCGACTATGGTAAGTCCGTTCAACCCCAACGGTTCCGTGCTCGGCATAGAGGGCATTGTAAGCCCCGACGGCAGAGTGCTCGGCAAAATGGGGCACAGCGAGCGTATCGGCGAATTCCTTTTGAAAAACACCGTCGAGTGCTATGCGAAAACGGATATGCGGCTGTTCGAGTCGGGCGTCAAGTACTTCAAACTGTAAAATACAATACTCAAAGACACGCTGACCCCGCGGAACTTATTCGCGGGGTTCTTTGCAGTCGCCGCGTCGGCGACAAACGCATATCAAAACTATTGACAATCCGCCGCAAACGTGGTAGAATGATAAACAAAGGGAGTATGCACGTATGGCGTTATACCTTGCCACTGTAATACTCACGGCGGTAATTTCCGTCGCGGTGAGTGCGGCGTTGATCTATAAGACGGTCAAGCTTATCATCATGCAGGTAGAGCTTTACAAGTCGATAAATCTCGTCGAGCTGAAAAGCCGAAAGATCATGTATTGGATTTTTGCGGTGGTTATCGGGTTCTTGATTTTTTATCTCGTCATGCAAATGGCGGACGCGCACTCGCCGAGCATGGAGGAGTTCGCCGCGCTGTTCGGCGTGGGGCGGACGCATACGAATATAGCACTCATGTTCGTGCTGATAGTGATGATAGCGTCGGAAGCGTTTATCGTAACGCTCGGCGTCAGTCGCAGCGCGGTCGTCGATAAAGGCGTGTACACGAATTTCGCAATGCTCGATTGGCATGCGGTCCGCGACTATATAATAGACGAGCAAAAGGGCGTTCTCATGCTCTCGTCGGACAGGAATACTTTTTCCACGCTTAGGAACGTGACGACGCCGTTCAGAGTGGCAAAGACGGATATTCAGAAACTGAAATTCATTCTCAATAAGAACAAGAACAAATTTTCGGAATTCGATACGCATATGGACAGTAAAGGAACTTCCGAATAACCGCGGCGGCAATAAAATCATTTATGGCAAAAAATATCGAGAAGTTAATAGAAGAAACGGTCGTGCCCGATATGGAGTGCGCGCCGAACGATACCGCTTCGCGGAAAAAACGCGGGAGCACGGTGACTGTGGACGAGATCCCCGAGGTGGTTTTGCCCAAAACCAAAACCGAAGTGTATCTCGAAGCGAAAGGCAGGCTTAAGCAAAAGACCAAAGCCGTTTCGGGCAGTTCCGCCGCAAAAACGGGTAAACGCAAAACGCGCAAAACCGCCGAGCTTGAAATCGCCGCCGTGTCAGAAACGACCGATCGCGTCGAGAGCGAGCAAATAAAACTGCGTCGGCAAATCCTCAAAAATCCCGACGTCGAACCGATATGGGTGGGCAGTCCCGAGGAAATAGTCCCGTATGCTTGGCGGTTTCCGCTCATGCCCGATATTTCCCGACCGAGCAAACTCTATCGTCAAACGGTGGACGTTTCCTCCAACCGACGCTGGTTGCTCCCCGTGCCGACTAATAAGAAATAATCGAAGACCGAAAATCGAGGCGTCATGACCTCGATTTTTGTTTGAGAGATAATATCATTTTGTAAAGATGACGAGATTCTTCGCGTTGCTCGGAATTATATATAAAAAATATGTCTGTTTTTGCGTATGCGTCGCGCGTGCGAACAAATAATGTATACTGTAAAAGAGGTGTATATTATGCGTTTAAGCAAATCGCAACTTGCGGTGATCACCATACTGAATGTGATTATCGCGGCACTTGTCACGTTTATATTCGTCATGCCGTTGTTCGCGCCCGATTCGCCGCGCGGCGACGAACCGAACGGTCCCGACGACGCCGATCCGCCGCCGAGCGAGGTCGTTCACAACAAATTCCGCGACGGTGTTGCGGGAAAAGCGGAGGGGATCCTTCTCGAAACGCAGCTCATGGGCAGCGGCGACGAGGAGATACTCGGCGTATACCGAAGCGGCGAAATGCTGTACATGTTCGGGAATACGACGGTGGGCGATTACGATTTCGACGGTTACGGCGGTTTTCTATGCCGCGTGGACGGGAAAGGCAAGATCGCGGCGTACGACTATTTTGCGGGGCGGATCACCGCCGTCAATATCGTCGAGGGCGGGTTTGCCGCGGCGGTCGTCAGCGACGCGGGTACCGACGCCGAGCGTTCGGCGGTGTATTTCGTGGATTACGACGGCAAATCGGTCGAGTGCTGTGTACCGGGCGGAACGGTTTGCGACATCATGCCCGCGGAGAACGGCACGGTCGCCGTCGTCACGCAACGCGGTTCGACGACTATCGAGCTTGCCGAATACATACCGCAAAGCGACGGGTGGAAGAAGGCGCGGAGCACGGCGATAGCCAACGGGTTCGCGCTCGAGTATTTCGATTGCTATATGCTCGGCGAGGAATATACCGTCGCGGCGCGGGCGAGCAGTCTGCCGCGGTACGACGCGATCGCGTTTTTCACTTTCCGCGTCGGCGGCGATCCACAAGAACATATTTACGGCGGCAACGACGACAATCTTCTCGAGCCGTATGCGGTTCTGCCGTATCCGCGCGGATACGCAGTGCTCGCAAAGCGCGGCGGATCCGCGATCGTCGCGGGCGTCGATTATTCGTTTACGCACTACCGTCGCGACAACTTGCAGGTAGCGGCGACGGGCGGCGGGCTTATAGGCGACGGCGAAACTTACTATGCGACTCTTTACGGCGAAACGCCGATCACTTATACGTTTGGCGCGGAACTCGACGACATAAAGCGCGAGGACCGATTGAACGAAAAAAACCCGCTTTACTATTCGGCGGGGCGGCTTTTCGTGTCGACGGGCAGTATGCTCGAGATCTACGGCGGAAGTTCGCTGTTAAATAAGTTCGATATAACAGACGCGGCGATTTACTGCTGTATGAAAAATTCCGACGGCACGTATACCGTCGTGCTGTCCGCGACGGGCGGGTCGGCACTTTCCGCGCCGAAAGGCGGCAGGGAAGCGTACGTGCTCAAACTCGAGTTATGATCTTCCCGTCGGGCGAGCGAGCGTGTCGGTAATAATATCGCAAATGCGCTTCGTGCCGTCCACGCCGAGCTCGGACATTGCGGCGGCGTACCGCGACTTGTTGTTGTAAACGCGAAGCACGGTGTCGCACAGCATTGCGGAAGTGGTGTCGCGCTCGTGCAGTACCGTCACCGCGCCGTGACGGGAGAAATATTCTGCGTTTTGCAGTTGATCGCCCCGCGACGCTTTTTCGAGCGGAACGGCTATCGTCGGAATTTTCAGCGCGATACATTCGCAAAGCGCGTTCGCGCCCGCGCGAGTGATCATAATGTCGCTCGTCGCGTACAGTCGCGGCATGTTGTTTTCGAACTCAATGGGGCAGTATCCGGGCTGCGGTTTGCCGCCGAGTTTGTTTTTGCCTGTAACGTGAATTACGTCGAACTGTTTAAGTAACCGCGGAAGCGCGCTTCCGACGAGCGCGTTGAGCGTCGCCGCACCCGACGATCCGCCGACGACGGCGAGTACGGGTTTATTGCCGATAAGCCCGTATGCGGCTTTGTCGGCGTGTCCCGCGTACAACGCGCGTGCGAGCGGCGTGCCGCAATGCTCGGCGCGTTTTATTTTGTCCGCACAGTCCGAGAACGCGCAGAGTATGCGGTCGCTGCGGTGTTTGGACAGTTTGGTGGTAAGCCCCGGCGAGTAGTCGCTTTCGTGGATTATGACGGGGATGTTTTTTGCGGCGAGAACGACGGGTAGAGCCGCGTAGCCGCCTTTGCTGAACACGAGATCGGGCTTGATCTCGCGAAGAATTTTTTTCGCGTCGCCGACGCACCGCGCGAGCGCGAACGGAACTGCGAATGCGGTGAGCGGCTTGTCGCGGCGCAGTTTCACCGTGCGAATGGTGTGGAAAGGAATACCGCGCGCGGCGCAAAGTTCGCGTTCCATGCCGTCGCCGCCGACGTAAACGCAGTTGTAGCTGTTCTTGAGTTCGGAGATAAGCGCGAGATTGGGCATGACGTGCCCGGCTGTACCGCCGCCCGCAAATACTATTGTTTTCATAATTCCTCGTCGTTCGGGAAATCGGCAAACGCCGCGTAAAACTCACACACGGGTCGCGATTTTGTGGATTCTTGCGGTTGACAAACGCGTCGGAATGTTGTACAATATGCTTGACGTCGCAACGCATGTCGCCGCATTTACTTTATAATATATTCCGAAAATAACGAATTTATTATAGCGGCGAATACGGCGGGCGTAAAGGAGGAGATATGACGACGGAAACGATCGCTATGACCGGCGGCAAACAGGTCGCCGTTATGTTTTGGGATAACGTCAAGTCGCCGCGTGCGGCTGTCGTAATGGTGCACGGCATGTGTGAATATATTGCGCGATACAACGACTTTTGCGAGTTCCTCGGTTACAACGTGATCGGCATGGATAACCGCGGGTTCGGCGATACCGACGCGGACCGTCGCGGCATGGGCTATGAAGGCATGTTCGAGGGAACTGTGGACGACATTAAGCTCGAGGTCGATCTCGCGAAGTCGCGGTGGGGCGTCGAGCGCGTGTACGTTATCGGGCACAGCTACGGCAGTCTTTTGACGCAACGGTTCATAGAGAAATACCATGATTCGGTCGAGGGCGCGATACTTTGCGGCTCGACGCTGCAAAGCGGGATCGTGCTGTCGTTCGGGCGGTGGCTTGCGACTAAAAAAAGCAAGAAGCACCCCGACGAGCGCGGCAAGCTGTTCGCGAAACTCACGTTTGAAAGTTACGACAAAAAGCTCAAGGACGGCGAGAACGGCTGGATAAACCGCGACAAATCGGAAGTGGAAAAGTACAATGCCGACGAGAAATGCGCGGGCGTGGGGATATGCTCGAACATGTTTTACAAAGAGATGTTTTGCGGCATAACGCGCACCAACAAAGAACGCGGAAAAGTCCCCGCCGATTTCAAGCTGATGATAGCATCGGGCAGCGACGACGGCGTGGGCGGATACGGCAAGCTCGTCAAAAAACTGTATCGGTCGTACAAGAAATACGGGCTCGAGCCGCGGCTCAAGCTGTACGAGGGCGGACGGCACGAGATACTCAACGAGCTGAACAAGTCGGAGGTGTACGAGGATTTTCTCGCGTTCCTCGATTGGTGCGAAGCGGAGCGCGTCGGCGAGGTCGATAATGTTTAATATCGTGCTCGTCGAGCCGGAAATACCGCAGAACACGGGGAATATTTCGCGGACGTGCGCGTGCACGGGATCGGCACTTCACATAGTCAAGCCCATGGGGTTTGAAATAACCGACGCGAAACTGAAACGCGCGGGGCTTGATTATTGGGATAAACTCGATCTCACGTATTACGAAAATCTCGACGAGTTTTTCGATAAAACGCGGGGCGGCAGGTATTTCTATCTTTCCAAAAAGGCGAAAAAGCGTTATACCGACGTTTCTTTCCGCGACGGGGATTATCTCGTTTTCGGCAAGGAAACGAAAGGACTGCCCGAGCACCTCGTGTTCGACAATCCCGACGGCGCATTGCGTATTCCGATGGCACAGGGCTTGCGCTCGCTCAATCTTTCCAACACCGTCGCGCTCGTGCTGTATGAAGCGTTGCGGCAAACGGGGTTCGACGGACTTGTGTGATCGGTGCCGCCTTGCACGACAGTTTTACGGCTTTGTTGAATAAATATGTTGTAAAAAATTCATTGTTCGGCTTATAAAAAATCGAGCCGAATCGGTTGTTAAAATTTTCTATTTATGTTATAATCGAAAGGTACGTTGTTTTTACAGTACGCTTTACGGAGGAACTTATGGCGGAATACAGTGCCGAGAATATACGTGTACTCGAAGGTTTGGATGCGGTGCGACTTCGTCCCGGTATGTATATCGGAACGACGGGCGTCAAAGGCTTGCATCATATTTTATGGGAAATAGTGGATAACTCCATCGACGAGGTGGCGAACGGTTTTGCTACGAGCATAACCGTCACCGTTCATGCCGACGGCAGCGCGTCGGTAGAGGACGACGGGCGCGGCATACCTGTAGACATTCATCCGCAGCTCGGCGTATCGGGCGTGGAAGTCGTTTTTACGCAGCTGCACGCGGGCGGCAAGTTCGATACGAGCAACTATTCGCACTCGGGCGGACTTCACGGCGTGGGCGCGTCGGTCACGAACGCGCTTTCGGAATGGCTCCGCGTGGACGTATTCAAGAACGGCACCACTTGGCGCATGGAGTTCGAATCCAAAGAAGTGAACGGCGAGGTGAAAGGCGGGCTTCCCAAGTACAGCCTCGTCGATACGGGCGAAAAGACGGACAAGCACGGTTCGTACATTCGGTTCATGCCCGACAAGCGCATTTTCGAAACGACGATATTTCAGTTCGACACCATTTCACGTCGGCTCAAAGAACTCGCGTTTCTCAATAAAGGCGTAAAGATCAAGCTCGTAGACGAGCGCGTGCGCGTGGGCGAAGGCTACCGCACTCTCGAATACTGCTATGACGGCGGCATCATCGACTTCGTCAAATATATCAACGAAGCGCGTAACATGCTGTACGGCGAGCCTGTGTATATCGAGGGCGAGCGCGACGGCATTTCCATGTCGCTCGCTTTCCAGCACACCGACGCGTATACCGAAAACCTGTTCTCGTACGTGAACAATATTCCGACCACCGAGGGCGGCACGCACGAAACGGGGTTCAAGACCGCTTACACGAAAGTCATGAACGACTTCGCGCGGCGCATAGGCATGCTCAAAGAGAAAGACGCCAACCTTTTGGGCGACGACTACCGCGAGGGACTTACGGCGGTGCTGTCGGTGCAAATGACGAACGTTCAGTTCGAGGGTCAGACAAAGACCAAGCTCGGCAATCCCGCGGCGCGTATCGCGCTCGAGGGGATAGTGACGCAGGTGCTCGGCGAATACTTCCTCGACCCCGCGCATGCGGACGTCGGCGAAGCGATACTCAAGAAAGGCATGCTCGCGGCGAAGGTGCGCGAAGCGGCGCGTAAAGAAAAGGAAATAACCCGCGCCAAGAACGCGATAGACAACTTCAACCTCGTCGGCAAGCTCACGCCGTGCACGGGCAAGAAACCCGAGAACAACGAGCTTTTCATAGTCGAGGGCGACAGTGCGGGCGGCACGTGCAAGCAGGCGCGGGCGCGGTCGTATCAGGCGATACTCCCGCTGAGAGGCAAGCCGCTCAACGCCGAGAAAAAGCGCATCGACCAAGTTCTCGCCAACGAGGAGATCCGCACGCTTATTTCCGCGCTCGGTTCGGGTATAGGCGAGGACTACAACGCCGACAACCTCAACTACCACAAAGTCATAATCCTGTCCGACGCCGACGTGGACGGATACCATATCCGCGCGATACTGTTGACGTTCTTCTTCAGATACATGAAAGAACTCATCAACGAGGGACATGTATATATCGGGCTTCCGCCGCTGTATAAGATAGAAAAGGGCAATCAGGTCGAGTATGCGTACGACGACGCCGCGCTCGCCGACGCGAAATCGCGGTTCGGAAAAGGCGCGCTCGTACAGCGTTACAAGGGCTTGGGCGAAATGAGCGCGGACCAGCTTTGGGAAACGACGATGGACCCCAAAAACCGCGCGCTCATGCAGGTGACGATAGAGGACGCCGCCGAAGCCGAAAAGCTCGTGTCGGTGCTCATGGGCGACGCCGCCGACCTGCGCCGCGAATACATTATCGAGCATGCGGACTTCAACAAAGAGGATTCTTTCAAAAAATAATTCGCCGTTATTTTGCGGCGCATGTAGGATAGTCAATACACGAACATAACGAGGACTGTTATTATGGCACAACAGAACGACAAAGATAAAGAAAAAGAAAAGGAAGGCGAAGCGAAGCCTGCGAACCGACTCGTAGTACAGACCATGGAAGACGTAATGCGCGACTCCATGATCCCGTACTCGGAAGCGGTCATTCTCGACCGCGCGTTGCCGCGCGTCGAGGACGGACTGAAGCCCGTTCAGCGCAGAATTCTCTATACCATGCAACAGCTCGGCATTACGCCGGACAAGCCGTACCGCAAGAGCGCGCGTATAGTCGGCGACTGCTTGGGTAAGCTCCACCCGCACGGCGATTCGTCGGTGTATCAGGCGATGGTGCGCATGGCACAGCCTTTTTCGATGGGCGCGCCGCTCGTTGACGGGCACGGCAACTTCGGCTCGGTGGACGGCGACGGTGCGGCGGCTATGCGTTATACCGAAGCGCGACTCACTCCGCTCGCGCTCGAACTGCTTCGCGATCTCGACAAGAACACCGTCAAATGGAGCTGGAACTTCGACGACTCGCTCATGGAGCCGGACATGCTGCCGGGACGGTTTCCCAACCTTCTCGTAAACGGCGCGACGGGTATCGCGGTAGGTCTTGCGACTAACATTCCGCCGCACAACCTCATGGAAGCTATAGACGGCGTTGTCGCGTATATCGACAATCCGCGCATCGCGCTCAAAGAGATGATGAAGATAATCAAAGGTCCGGACTTCCCGACGGGCGGCGTGATCATTCCCACAGAGCTTGTTCAGGCCTACGAAACGGGCAAGGGCAAGATAGCGGTGCGTGCAAAGCTCCATATCGAGAACGACAACGACAAGAAGATCATCGTTATCGACGAGATACCTTACGGCGTGAACAAAGCACAGCTTCTCGAGAGCATTATCAAAGTGCGCGAGGACAAGAAGGGCGTGCTGTCGGGCATAACCGACGTGGTGGACGAATCCGACCGCGTGGGCATGCGCGCGGTCATCAAGACGAAGCGCGACGCCGACCACAAAGCGATAGTCAACGCGCTGTTCAAGTACACCAATCTTTCGGTCAATTTCTCGTTCAATATGGTCGCGATCGCCGACGGCAAACCTCAGCTCATGGGGCTTCTCGACATCATCGCGTACTACGTCAATTATCAGCGCGAAGTGGTGTTGCGCAGGACCAAGTACGAGCTCGAAGCGGCGAAGAAGCGCGAGCACATACTCGAAGGCATGGTGATCGCCGTTCGCAATATCGACGAAGTGATCAAGATCATAAAAGAAAGCCCGAACACGACTGCGGCGAAAGAAGCGTTGCGGCGGCGGTTCGGACTGTCGGAGATACAGGCGCAGGCTGTTCTCGACATGCGGCTTGCGCGGCTCACTCATCTCGAGATATACAAGCTCGAGAAAGAACTCGCCGACGTGAAAGCGGAGATCGTGCGACTGGAAGCGATCGTCGCGTCCAAAAAACTGCAAATGGAGCTTGTCAAAACCGAGCTTCTCGGTATTCGCAAGCAGTATAAGGAAAACCGCAAATCGGCGATCGTTCCGTCGATCGACAAGTACACGATCCCGAGCGACGACGAGAAACCGACGTTCGAGTATATCATAGCGGCGAACGCGAACAAACAGGTGAAGAAGATGCTCGTCAAGAACTTCACCATGGCGACGAAAGATTTTTCGGACAACTCGACGCTCAACGAGCTTTGCTCGTGCCTTGTCCGCGCGAAATCGACGGACCGCGTGTTCTGCTTTACCAACCTCGGCAACTGTTACAAGCTCGACGTGGAGGCTATCCCCGACGGCAAGTGGCGCGAGAAAGGCGCGGAACTCAAAGCGATCGTCGCCGACGCCGTGGACGGCGAGTATCCGCTGTATATGCGCACGGTGGAGGAAAAACTGCCTAAAGGCAATCTGCTGTTCTATACCAAACTCGGCATGGTCAAGAAATCGCCGTGGAGCGAGTACGGCGTCGTCAAATCGGCGTATGCCGCGACGAAGCTGCGCGAGGGCGACGAGGTAATAGGCATGGAGGACGAGGCGGAAGGCGCGTCGCTCATGATAGTCACCAAGTACGGCATGTGCCTCAATGCGGATATGTCCGACGTGCCGGCGCAGAACAGAATAGCGACGGGCGTAAGATGCATGTCGCTCGCGGACGGCGACGAGTGCGTGCTGATAAAACAGGTCAACGGCGACGGCGAGATCGCGCTGTGTACCGACCGCGGCTATGCGAAACGCCTGCTCGTCAGTCAGATAGACGTCATGGGCAGGTACAGGAAAGGCATCAAGATCATGGACCTCGCGAAAGGCAAAGGCAAAACGGACAACGGCAGTTGCATAGCGTACGCGACGGTCGTCACAATGCCGTTCAAAGTGGTGTTCAACGTCGATAACGAGTATCTCACTGCGTATTCAACAGAGAACTTCTCTATCGAAAACCGCACGCACGCAGGCAAACCGTTGCTTCGTGGCAAGCATACCATAATCGCGGGGTATGCGTATAAGGACAGCTTGACTTACAATTAAGATAATACGTAAAACGGAAGAAAAACGGACACGCCGAAAGTGCGCGTCCGTTTTTGCGTTGCGGAATTTGCTATATATGTTCGGCATATACTATACTCATGAAAAAGCGTAAAGTATTTACCGCGATAGCGGCGACAGCGGCGGCGATGCTGACGGCGGCGGCTGTCGCGCTGTGCATAGTGTTCCCCAACAAGTATTCGCAAACGATCGACGCGGCGGCGGACGAGTTCGGCGTCGACCGCGCGCTCGTCAGGTCTGTGGTGTGGGCGGAAAGCAAGTTCGAGAAAGACGCGACGTCGCGGAGCGGCGCGTGCGGGCTGATGCAACTGATGCCCGATACGTACAAGCAGTGCGCGACCGCACTCGGTATAGAGGGCGGCGCGGACGGTATCTATTCGGTCGAAAACTCGCTCAGATGCGGCTGTTATTACCTGTCGCTGCTGCTCGAAAAATACGAGGACGAAACCGCCGCGCTCATGGCGTACAATGCGGGCGAGGCGAACGCGGACAAATTCCTCGCGGGCGAAAAGGTGTTCGGCGAAACGGAACGGTATATCGAGAACGTCGCGCTTGCGAAAAGCGTTTACGGTTTTGTGGGAAAATTTTCGCGGAAATCGGGGTAATGCGGCAAACGAAAATTTAGAATTTCATTAGAAAACGCGGCACGGGGCGTCAAACCGTTGACAAAATTTCGCGGGGGGGGGTATAATATTTTCATGTTGGGCGGACAAGCGTTGCATGCGCGACGATTGCCGCAGGGCATGAATATTATCTATCAAGGAGAAAAAATGTTAGAGGTCAAACATCTGCGCAAGACGTATAAGACCAAAAAAGGCGTGACGACGAAAGCACTCGACGACGTGTCGCTCACTTTCGCCGAAACGGGCATGGTTTTTATACTCGGCAAATCGGGCAGCGGTAAGTCGACGCTGCTCAACGTTTGCGGCGGTCTTGACAAAATGGACTCGGGCGAAATTGTCATCAAAGGCAAGAGCAGTTCGGAGTTTTCCGGTCAGGATTTCGACAGCTACCGCAATACATACGTCGGATTCGTTTTTCAGGAATACAATATCCTCGACGAATTCACCGTCGAGGAGAATATCGGGCTTGCGCTCGAACTGCAAAACAAAAAGCGCGACAAAGCGGCTATAGACAAGATCCTTGCCGACGTCGACATGTCGTCGTTCGCCACGCGTAAACCGAACACGCTTTCGGGCGGACAGAAGCAACGCGTCGCGATAGCCCGCGCGCTCGTAAAAGATCCCGAAATAATCATGGCGGACGAGCCGACGGGCGCGCTCGACAGCAAGACGGGTCAGCAGGTTTTCGATACGCTCAAAAAGCTGTCGCAAACAAAACTCGTGCTCGTCGTTTCGCACGACCGCGAGTTCGCCGAGCAGTACGGCGACCGCATAATCGAGCTTAAAGACGGCAAAGTCATTTCCGACCAAACCCGCGCGGAGGAGGGCGAGGGCGCGAAGAACGTGCGGTTCTTCGGCTCGGATACGGTGAGCGTGCAGAACGGCGCGGAACTCACCGACGCCGACATGGCGGCTATTCGGAAATTCCTCAATAATTCGGGCGGCGCGGCGGTTATTTCCACGTCGCGCGAGCACATAACGGAAATGAAGCGGGACCTGCCCGAAATGAGCGTCGGCGCGTTCGAGGAGATAAAAGAACAGCCGACGTCCAAATCGTACCCGCAACAAAAACTGATAAGATCGCACCTGCCCGTAAGACATGCCGTAAAAATGGGCGCGGGCAGTCTTAAAACCAAACCCGTGCGGCTCGTGTTTACGATACTGCTTTCGGTCATCGCGTTTATACTGTTCGGCTTGGCGTCCACGCTCATGCTGTTCGACGGCAAGTCGGTCACAAAAGAATCGCTCGACAATTCGGGCGACGAGTACGTCATTCTCTCCAAGGCGTATTACGAAACGCAGAAACAGTATAACGGCGACAAGCTCGAGTACGAGAGCGAGTATAAACAAATAACGCAGTTCACTTTTGCCGAGTACGAAAAGATCCGCGAGCGTTTTCCCGAAGCTCTCGCCGTGCTCAACTTCGACTCGGGCATTTCCATGGATATGCCGAGCAACGTCAGTCAGTTCTACACGTCGTCGATCGAAAGTATGGTAATAAGTGCCCCGTCGGTCGTATACGTTTCGGGCAGTGCGCCGACGGCACTCGACGAGATCGCGATATCCGATTTCATGCTCATGGGCATGCAAGCGGAAAAGGTTGAAGTCGATTTGTACCGCGACGAGCAAAATTCCGAAAGCAAGGATATTACGTCGGCGGAAAACATTATCTATTCCCAAAGCAATCCCGTAAAGATAAGAATAGGCGACAGCCTGTACAAAGTGACGGGCGTATATAAAGGCTCGCAGGTGCCGTCCGATTACAGCGCAATGAAAGATGCGGCGGATAAATGCTTGCAGTATACCGGCGACGATTACATGTTGCAGTGGCAGTGGGGCACGACAAGAAGAAACGGTTTGTACGCGGCTGTAGCGGTCACTCGCGAGTTCGCCGAAAAATATGCGGAAAGCAATATGTCGAATACCGGCATCAGCCTCGAAAAATACTTCGACTATAATTCCGGGTACGTCGGGCTGGGCTTTGACGAAGCGGGCGAGTTCATAACGCAGTACGACATGTACATGCTGGCGAAATACGAGGAGCGCAACGGCACCCCGCCGCTTAAGCTGTACGACGGACTCGGCAATGCGGTAGCTTCGCTGTCCGAAAACGGTATCGCGCTTAACTGTAACGGCTGGGCGCGCATAATGGTAGCGAATATAAGAGATGCGATATTCACCGAGGAATTTACGCCCGCGCAGGAAAAGTATTACGAACTGCAAAGAACGATAAGCGAAAAAGCAGAGGAAGATTTCAGAAAGCTGTATCCCGAACCCGACCAAAACGAGAATTGGGAGGAATGGGGCGATTGGAATATTCGGCGTAACGATTATGTGGATCAAGCGTGGAGAGAAAACGATCCGATCGGTTTGTTGAGTTCGATCGCATACGAAGACATAAAAGGTATGGACGTTAAAAAGACGATCAAACAGGCGACGGAGTTTGCACGCAGCATAGGGATCGAAAAACCGAATTGCCAAATCCGCAGCGACGCCAACGGCAATATCGACAATATAGTAGTAGACGGCATGTACTTTGAAGGCAATACCATGTATACCGCGTATATGTCGGACAGCCTGTACGAAAACTATTTCGTCAGTCGAGTTCAGGATAATTGGCATAACGAAACATCTACTAAATACGTCGTGCCGAAAGACGCGTTTATAGCGAGAGTGCTTGTCGGGAATACCTCGGACGCCGTCGATTATCTCGTCGACGCCACGTACGAACGCGCCGAGGACGATTCGTCGTGCAAGATACAAAACTCGCTCATGGACCAGCTCGACTATCTCATCGAGCTTGCGGACACTCTCGAACTCGGCTTCCTCGTTGCGGGGCTTGTGCTCGCGCTGTTCGCGTTCCTGCTCATGTTCAACTTCATCTCGGTGTCGATAAGCGCGAAAAAGAAAGAGATAGGCATACTCCGCGCCATAGGTGCGAGAACGCTCGACGTGTTCAAAATATTCCTGTCCGAAGCTCTCATCATCGCCGTGATCTGCTTTGCGATTTCGACACTCGGAACGTTCGGACTGTGCGCGGTGCTCAACACCATGCTCGTCGGCGAAACGTTTATCAAAGTGAGTCTGTTCGTGTTCGGTCCGCTGTCGGCGCTGTTGATACTCGGCATTGCGATCGTCACCGCCGCGGTGTCCACGGTGATACCCGTCGCGCTGTACTCGCGCAAACCCCCGATCGCGAGCATAAGAGCGTTGTAATCAATTAATAACTAAAAATTAATAATTAATAATTGAGGATAAAATCAATAATAAATCGAGGTCGAATTGTAATAATCCGACCTCTTTTTTATTTCTTAAGTCAAATATATTTGTCATTCCGACCGAAGCGAGTGATTTCATAAGATACGCAATAATTGCATAAAGTCTTGACAACGTCGTGATTGTGCGATATAATAACAAAAGTGATGCAGAGAGAGGGAACAGATGATAAGAGTAGCGTGTATCGACGACGAGGCGAACTTCCGCGACACCGTCAAAGATTTCTTGAATAGTTATGCCGCCGAAAAGGGTGTCGAATTCGATATTCGGTTTTTCGAGAACGGAATGGATTTTTTCGATGGTAAAGCCATTTTTGACCTGTTGTTCGTCGACGTCGACATGCCGAAGATGGACGGGTTTCGGCTTACCAAAAAGATACGCGAATACGACGATAAGTGCGTCATCGTGTTTATAACCAATCTTCAAAACTACGCGATACGCGGGTACGAGGTGGATGCCGCCGATTACATTCTGAAGCCGCTGTCATACCCGATATTCTCGCGCAAGCTCGACAAAATTCTAAAGACCGTTATGCGCAACGTCGATAAATCTTTGGCACTCACCGTCGACCGCACCCAAAAGGTGATTGATATAAACGATATAATATACGTCGAAAAATCGGGGCATAAAGTTATATGGCACATGACTGACGGCGATTTCGAGCAGTGGGCAAGCATGAAAGACGTGTGCGAAAAGCTCGACGGCGGCGGCTTTGCACTGTGCAATTCTGGGTGCGTCGTCAACCTTCGATATGTCGAGAGTATCAAGCAAACGGATATAACGGTAAAGGGCGTCACGCTCGCGATAAGCCGACCGAAGCGTCAGAGCTTTCTGGACGCCGTCGCGAGATTTCTGGGCTGATAAATGAGTATTCTACGCAACATTTTGTCGGTGCTGACGAGTTTCAACACTATTCTCGCCGTGTCCGCCGTAATATACTGCATGAATTTCGAAAAGCGCAAGTATTATCTTTTGCGGCTTCTCGTAGTGCCCATATACATATTTTTCACGACTATAAACGTCGGCACGCGGGCAATGGGTATCGACAAGGTCATAAGCATGTTGTATACGCCGTACATCAATACTTTTTATATCGTGAACGTGCTGATTGTTGTCGGCTTGCTGAAATTCCTATATAAAGAAAAAACGGTCAGCCTTTTGTTTATGACGATTGTCGCATACACGAGCGAACATATCGCGTCGCACATGAAACAGCTTTTCGCGTTTTGGATTCAGGGTAATGCCGACACGCTTCCCACGCTGTCGCTCGTGCTCGAACTGCCGGTCGCCGCGCTTATCGTCGCGGGCACCGTACTGCTTCTCAAGAGATACTACAACAGCGTGCAGTTTCTCAAAAACAAGTATCGGTTCGCGTTTATAATCATCGCGCTGATTGCGATGATGAGCGTGAGCTCGTACGTGTATACGGCGGTCATTTTCAGTATCGCGACCAACATTTACGAGATAATCATCGGCGTATTGCTGTACTTTTTTCTGTTCAGGCTTTTCGAATATTCGCAGTCGCAACACGACAAAGAGATAATCGACAGGCTTCTCGACGAGCAGCTCAAGCAAACGAAAAGCTATAACGAGAATTACGAGTTCATCAACATGAAGTTTCACGACCTCAAAAAGCAGGTGGCGGGGCTTGTCGAAACTTCGGGCGACAGCGAAAAATTGCGCGCGATAAGCGACTCGATTGCAATGCACGAAACAAATCTCGACACGGGAAACAGCTATCTGAATATCGTAATAAGACAGTACGCGCTTATTTGCGCACGCAAAAATATACAGCTGTACTGCATGATAGACGGCAAGAGTCTTGATTTTATGGACGAAGAAGATATATACGGCATTTTCAATAACGCGCTCTCGAACGCCGTCGAGGCGACCGAAAAGTGCGGGGATGGGACGTATTATATTTCCGTCAACGTCAGGCAAAACGGCAATATCGTAAGCGTGACGGTTGAAAATTGCTATGACGATAAACTCGTCGCCGACGGCAAGCTGTTTTCGACGACGAAAAGTATGCGCATCGGGCACGGCTTCGGGCTTAAGAGTATCGAGTACTCGGTTAAAAAATACGAAGGCAATCTTACCGTTTCCGCCGAGGACGGTGTGTTCAAGCTTAACATAATATTCCTGCGATAAATAGGGAAATTAACAGAATATGTAATAAAAGCCGCAATTTTCGAAAAGTCGTATTGCGGTTTTTTGTGTGGTTTTTTATTATATAAGTACAAGTGAATCTTGTAATACTGTTTTAAGGAGGACAAAATGGTAGCTAAAACAAAGAAGATTTTGTTTATCGTTGCGGCGGCGGTTGTATCCGTCGGCATAATGGTTGGCATTTTCTTCGGATCGGCGAGCGTGCTCGGAATCAAATTCGGCGGCACGACACCGGGCAAGACCGGCGGTGCGGTGCGCGAAACGCAGTTTGCATTCACCGGGAAAACGACTATAGCCGACAAAGAGTACAACGTTACGGTGTACGGCTATAAAGACGATGACAAGAGCGTGTCCGTTCGTATCAAGGAACTGCCCACGGCGGAGCTTGGCGGGAACTGGGCATTCGTCGAGGGTAAGGGGTACAAGCTGTACTTCGACGACACCAACAGCACCGTCGCATACACCAAGTACGACACGGCGACGCAGAGCTATTCTTTCGATTACCGCTTGAATATAGGCGATACCAACGGCGGAAGCGGCAAGGTATCTTTCACGTACAAAGACGAGGCGTTCGCGTCGAGTTACGACGGGATCGGACTTGGCTATGCGCCGCCGCAGTTCAACGGGCACAGCTCGTACGTAGGCGCGGTGTTCGCGCTTCACGAGTCGGTCAAGTGCGTGCTCACGTGCTACGAGGACGGCACTTGCACGAGCGTCAGCACCAACGAGGTCAAGTTCGCTTCGCCGCGCAACGGCACGTGGAGTTATGATGCGGCGACAAATCAGTACACCTTCACGTTCGAGGACGAACCGTTCGCGGTCAATACTACCGACGGCTCAAGCTATTGGGAGTTCAAGGGCGAGGTCGGCGCGTCTATGGACGAAGCGGCGGCGCACTGGAATGTTTTCGATCCCGCGACGAGTTGGTGGGTGAGTAGAAAGGTTACCGATCCGAGCGAGTTCACCAACACGTACAAGACGGTGTATGACGAAGAAACCAATACGTACTATCTCTGTTTCGAGCACGGTTTTGCGGGCTTCGGCGAATTTGCGGACAGATACGTGTCTTGGTGCCCGGACGAGGTGTAAGGAGGACGATATGAAAAAGATATTGAGAAAAGTTTTGGCAGGGTACGGACTGTTCCTTATATGCGTACTCGCCGTAATCATGATAGTGGCAAACACCCTTGCGGGAACGTACTCCAACCTTATTTCCACAGTGCTTCAGCAGAAAACTACGAAGCGCGTCGAGGTGGAGAACGTCGAGGAGCAGGATACCGAGTATTTCAAGAGCAGCTACTCCAAACAGAGCGAACTTTACAATGCCGAAATAGATTATGCAAAACGCGTTCAGTCGGAAGGCAGTGTGCTTTTGCAGAACAACGGCTTGCCGATTTCAAAGACGGGCAAAATAACGTTGCTAGGCTCGGGTATCGCGAAAGACGCATTCCTCGTTTGCGGCGGCGGTTCCGGCTCGATAGACACTTCCGCAACCCCGACGCTTAAAGAAGTGTTCGAAAACGACGGGTACGAAGTCAATCCCGATATGTGGGACTACTACACGTCGGGCGCGGGCAAGAGCACGCGCGGCGATAGCGAAGTGGGTGAACCCGTGACGTCGTCGATTGCTTCCGCTTCCGCTTACGGCGACGCGGCGATAGTCGTTATAGGCAGGCTCGGCGCGGAGGATGCGGACGTCGCGCTCACGACGAAAGAGGATGCGTCCAAGCACATGCTCGAGCTTTCGAAGAACGAACTCGATCTGATCGACCTTGCTATTTCCACATTCGGAAAAGGCAAAGTTACGGTGCTTTTGAACACCCTCAACGCGATGGAAGTAGGTCCGCTGATGACCCGCGACGTGTCGGTGGTATGGATATGCGCAGGCGGTCAACAGGGCTTACGGGCTATCCCCGGCGTTCTCAACGGCACATATAATCCGTCGGGACGACTTGTAGATACATACGTGTACGATAATCTGTCATCGCCCGCCATGCAAAACTTCGGAGACTACAACTATGCAAACTATGTAAAAGGCGACTTCGGAAGCGAGAAATATCTCGTCTATCAAGAAGGTATTTACGTCGGTTACAGATACTACGAAACGCGCTACGAAGACAAAGTGCTCAAGCAGGGCAACGCAGGCGATTACGATTATGCGACCGCCGTCGCGTATCCGTTCGGGTACGGGCTTTCGTACACGACGTTCGGTTACAGCAATTTCCGCGTCGACGAACGCGACACCGAGTATAGAGTGTATGTCGACGTCAAGAATACCGGCGGTGTCGACGGCAAAGACGTCGTGGAAGTGTACATGCAAAAACCGTACACGGCTGGCGGCGTCGAAGTATCTTCCGTCGAGCTTGTAGGCTTTACAAAAACTCCCGAAATCAAAGCGGGCGATACTCTTTCGGAGGTCAAGATTACAGTTCCCAAAGAGTATATGCGCGTGTACGACAGTAACGCGAACGACGGCAAGGGCGGTTATGTGGTTCAGCACGGCAACTACTATGTGGCTATCGGCACCGACGCGCATGTCGCGCTCAACAACATTCTCGCCAAGAAGGGCAAGAGCAAAGCCGCCGACGGCATGACGGCGGACGGCAATTCCTCGCTCGTGTATGTAAGCGAGATCAACGCGACGCTCGCTTCCGCGCTTACATCGTCGTACAACGTAGGCGCGGACGGCGAAGCGATCGGCAACAAGATCGCGGATGCAGACATAACGGTGCTCGACGGGTCGATGAAATATCTTTCGCGCGGCGACTGGACGGGTACGTTCCCGACGTCGCAAACGGGACGTTCCGCATCTGCCGCACTTATAGAAAAAATGACCGATTACTATCCCAACATTACGGACGATGGTTCGACGTTCTCGAAGCCGACGACGGACGCGGCACGGTCGTACGGACTCGTCGACATGATGGGGCTTGACTATGACGCCAAAGAGTGGGATAAACTGCTCGATCAGATGTCCGTAGAGGACATGCAAAAGCTTATCGGGAACGGCGCGTACGGCACTCCCGAAATCCCGTCCGTATCCAAAGACAAAACCCTCGATAAAGACGGTCCCGCAGGTATTTCCGCGACGCTTATCGGCGGTAAAGGCACGTTCGGTTTCCCCGTAGAGAGTCTTATAGCCGCTACATGGAGCAAAGAGCTTGCTGAAGAAATGGGGACGTTTATAGGCGAGGATGCACTGCTCGCCGACGTGTGCGGTTGGTACGCCCCGGGGCTTAATATACATCGCACTGCGTTCTCGGGCAGAAATTTCGAGTATTACAGCGAGGACGGTTATTTGAGCGGCGTGATAGGCGCGAAAGTGATTGCCGCCGCGCAGAAAATGGGACTCACGACGTACGCAAAGCACTTTGCTTTCAATGACGAAGAAAAGAACAGGCAGTCGGTATGCGTGTTCTCGAGCGAACAGGCAGGTCGCGAGATATATCTTCGCGGCTTCGAAATGGCTGTCCGCGACGGCGGTTCGCGCGGTATGATGGTGTCGATGAACAGGCTCGGCGGCGATTGGACGGGCGCGCACAGAGGCTTGACGACGGGTATTCTCAAAAACGAATGGGGCTTCACAGGCTGTGTCGTAACCGATTCGTCGTCGATAGGCAATAGGCAGAAAGGCTTGTACGGCGGTACCGATTTGTGGCTCGGCAGCGGCAATTTTCAAGGTCAGAGCGGCTGGCAAGACGATAACGGCGTACTCACCATGATGCGAAATGCGTGCCATAATATTTTGTACGTGATAGCAAATTCCAACGCGATGAACGGGCTTACTTCGGGCACGATAATCGTCCCGATCATTCCCGTGTGGCAGGGGTTACTCCTCGCCGTCGACGTGATAGTGTATTCCGCGTGCATAGCGGGTACACTTGCCATAATATACTTCGCGTTTATCCCCAAAAAGAAAAAGCAATCCGAGGAGGTGAGCGAAAATGAATAAGTTCGTCGAATTGATCAAGTCAAACATTATCACGACGGTTTCGATATGCGCGAGCGTATTGGGTTTTCTGCTCGAAGTCATAGGCGCGTTCGCATTCTGCGGCACGACTCAGGTCGGTGTGAATTTGCTCATGTTCGGTAACGCCATGGTCATAATCGGCTTGATACTCGTCGTGCTTCCCGTGATAGCCGCAATCGAGGAAATCATTCGCGCGAAAGTGACGAAGAGCGACAATACAGGCGCAATACTCGCGCTCGAAGTCGCCCTCACGTTCTTTATCGCGGCGGTTCTTTTCGCGGTTATATTCAGCGCGTGGGACCTTATAATCAACGCGTAGCGTAAATCATACTAAAAACGAAATGCGTCGAAGAAATTTCTTCGGCGCATTTTTAATTCATAATCTGACAATTTGCTCGAATACGTTCAAAACATTCATGCGAAACTGTTCGATCGTGCTGTCGGAGCTGATCGCTATATCGCAACGCCGCACACGCTCGTCGTCGGTAAGCTGTGTCGCGATTATCGCGCGGGCGGCGGCTTCGGTAATGCCGTCGCGATTGACCACCCGTCGAACGCGGTCGGCGAGCGGGCAGGTAATGCATACGGTGAGATCGCAAACGTCGTCAAGCCCGCTCTCGAAAAGTAGCGGCGCGGACAGCACTGTGTCGCGTGTGACCGCAGACAGGCGTTCGCGTATGTATGCGATAATGCGCGGGTGAGTGGCGGCGTCGAGCCGTTTTCGCGTCGCAACGTCGCACGATATGATATAGCGAAGCGCGGCGCGATCGAGCGTGCCGTCGTCGTCCGTCGCTTCGGGGAACGCGGCGCAAAGCTCCGCTTCGCCGTCGGTGCCGCGTGCGAAAAGCATGCGCGAAACATCGTCCGCGTCGATAACGTTGTAGCCCTCGGCTTTAAGCGCGTCCGTCGCTATCGTTTTGCCGCTGCCTATGCCGCCCGTAAGTCCTATTACGCGCGGATTTTTGCTGTTCTTCTTTTTGTGCATATATAATAATTAAAATCAACAATAGTCATCTACTAACAAACCGTCGCACATGTACTATCGACGCGAAAAACATCGCCAAGCCTTTGGCTTGCGCCAAGCCGGAGGCTTGTTATTTGCAGTCCATCCAGTTTTTGCCGACGGCGATGTCCACGTTGAGCGGAACGGACAGGGAAACCGCGTTCTCCATTTCGGTTTTGAGAATGGATACCACGTCGTCTACTTCGGACTCGGGCGCATCGACTATCAGTTCGTCGTGGACTTGCATTATAAGCGTGGATTTCATGCCGCGTAAGCGGTCGGCGACGCGCACCATGGCGATCTTGATAATGTCGGCGGCAGAGCCTTGGAGCGGGGTGTTCATGGCGATGCGCTCGCCGAACTTGCGCTCGTTAAATTTGGCGGAATCGAGCTCGGGGATATTGCGCCGCCTGCCGAACATAGTGACGGCGTAACCTAATCGTTTCGCGCTCTCGACGAGATCGTCAAGATAGGCTTTGACGTCGGGATACCGCTCGAAATACCGTTTGATATAGCCGTCGGCGGTCTTGGGCGGAATGTGAATATTCTGGCTCAAGCCGTAATTGCTGATGCCGTAGACTATGCCGAAGTTGACCGCTTTCGCGTCGCGGCGCATGCTCGGTGTGACTTCCGACGCAGGCACGCCGAATACCTCGGCGGCGGTCGCGGTGTGAATGTCGTTGCCCGAACGGAAAGCGTCCGTCATTTTGGGATCGCCCGAAAAATGCGCGAGCAGTTTCAGCTCGATCTGACTGTAGTCGGCGTCCACGAGGAAATGCCCTTGACGCGCGACGAACATGGAACGGAGCAACCGTCCCTCCTCGGTGCGGGTGGGAATGTTCTGAAGATTGGGATCGGTCGAGGACAGTCTGCCCGTGGTAGTGGCGGTCTGATTGAACGAGGTGTGCACAGTGCCGTCGGGCTTGAGCGTTTTGCGCAGTCCGTCGATAAACGTGGATTTCAGCTTGGAATTGAATCGGTACTTGAGCAGTTCGTCGGCGATCTCGTATTCTCCCGACAGTTTTTGCAAGATCTCCGCTTTGGTGGAATACGACTTTGCGGAACGGTCGGGATAGGGTATTTTCATCTCCTCGAAAAGCAGTTTTGCGAGCTGTTTGGGCGAATTGATGTTAATGCTCATTCCGCCGCAAAGCTCGTGGATCCGCTTGACGTTGGCGCGCTCGAGCTCGGAAAACTTGGCGTCGATCTCGTCGAGCCGCGCACGGTCGACCGCGAACCCCGTTTTTTCCATGTCGAACAGCACGTACAAAAGCGGCAGTTCGATGTCGCGGTAAAGCCGTAGCATGTCGCGTTTTTCGAGCGTCGTGCGACATTCGTCGGTGAGCGAGAACAGCTCGGCGGCGGTGACGGGCGACAGTCGGTATTCGAGCAGGTACGCCATGAGCGCGACGTCG
>CAJUKG010000002.1:0-219200 GCA_910586925.1 uncultured Christensenellaceae bacterium
AAGGATATCTGGATATCTACCGTATTTTTTCTTCACAAATAATGCGTACAGATAAAGCTGTCGTGCATATTCCGCTTGTTCGCGCTTGTTCTTGAAAGAACTCTTGGATTTATAGTCTTGTATAATAAGCTTTCCGTCTTTGTCTTCAAAAACTAAGTCGATTACGCCGTTAAAAGTCCAGTCGTCAATTTCGTAATCGAACTGTGATTCAACTTCTAATATTTTTCTGTCATCGTATCCTGCAAAGTTTTTCAGGTACTCAAGCCCTTGATCGTAGTAGAGCTTTCGCATATCTTTGCAGTACTTGGTAGAAGGGAACTTTTCGGGCACCGCCGCGTCAAATTCCCACTCATATATGCCTACCAAATCCCAAAGGGTAAGTTCGCCCTTTGCGTATCTCTCCATAATGGAGTGAACTTCAAGACCATAAGAACTGAAGCAATTTCCGATGCCTTTCTTATGGTCTATGTATGTCATCTTGTACCCGTACTTGCAGGTGTGGAATGCTGATAACTTAGAAAAACTATACCGTTCCTTTCTTGGCTCTCCGCTTACCAAGGACAAGCGTCCTCAGCCGCCGCAGGAGCAGGTTCCTCTTTCGGCTTATTCTTCTTATTGGTTTCCGTCGCGGGAGTGTTGCCGCCTGACCTTTCGCTGCCTTCGATTTCTGCTTCGAGGATGAGGAAGCGGAAGAAGGACTTCTTGCCGTCGTCGGTGTCTCTGCGTTCGTTGGTGAACTTCGACTTCGTAATGATGATGCGGTCTTCGCGCTTCAAACCTTTCAAGGTGTTAACCGCTTTGCCGATAACGCGAGGGAACCACGATGAGTTTACGTAGTTGCCGTCATTGTCCTTTTCCGATGTGGTAATTTGAAGGTCAACGTACTTGCCGTTCTCGGACGGCGTTACTTTCCATACTTTTGCGTAGATTTTGTTGTCGTTAAAAATCATTTCGTTTCTCCTTTTGGTGTGGTTGACTTTTTGCTTGCTTTTGACTTTTCGAGCTCCGCAAATTCTGCCATAACCGCCGCGCAAATCTCAATCGACTTGATGCTCGAAGGGTTGGAGTTGCCGTTGTTGTATTTTCCTACAACTGCCATAACTTCTTCTTTTGCGAAACCTTTTTTGATGAGCTCGGAGCCCTTGTCTAAGATTTCCTTAACGGCTTTTGCAAGTTCTTCCGCCGCAGCCTTTTGCTCTTTTTCTTGATCATAACCTTCGGCTTCCTTTTGTTTGCTTCTGTACTCGTCGGGGTCTGCTTCGGATGTTGCAAGCTGTAACGACTTCATAAGGAAGTATCTGTTGCAGTATGTTTCTGCCGCGCCGAACGCTTGAGATGCGTCTTCCATTTGCCCTACGAGAGCCCAAGGTACTTCGATGTACTCGCCGGGGGTCTCGGCGTTGACCCATTTGTACACAGAGTCGGCGGTGACGACGAACTCGTTGACTGTCTTGTTTGCTTTGAGTTTCGCGTCGTATTTTTCGTATGTATAAGGTTGAACACGAAGCGTGCCTTGAACGATGGAGTGGTAGAGCATAACTCCATACTTTTGCATACAAGCAGTTACTTTCGCCTGAATCTCTTCTTCGGGCACGTACTTGTAGTTGTAGCCCGACTTGGTCTTTTGAAGAACCCCGGCAGCGTCGGCAATCTTCAAAATCTTTTGGTGAATGTTTAACTTTTCTGTATCTGGCATTTTTGCCTCCTTTAATTATTTGTCTTCGTTATGGATGCCGTTCAGTATCATGCGCTCCCAATCTTCGTAGGATACGTCTTTCTCTTCGCCATCCGGTGTAGAGAGTTTTACGGCAAGCTGTAAGCCCTTTAGCGTGATACCGACTTGCTCAGCTGCTGCGTCAAAATACCTAAAGGCATTTGCCATATAATCGTGGTCGGCGCCGCGGTCAAAATGTATCTCTTGGACGTGAGCAAGATTAAGTTCAACTTGTCTGCCATCTTCGGAGCGTACATATATTCGAGCACCGGTTGGGGTAAATCTATGTAAATCGGGCGGCATTATTTTTTAGTCTCCTCGAAAAGATTTGACGCTATCAAGTCCGCAACACTGATGAGTGTTACGAGCTTTGAGTTGTCCTGAGCCTTGCTCAGGCTGTAATCGCCGCCCTTAGTGGCGGAGTCAAAACCGCCCATATGCCAGCGTATAGCGAGCAATTCTTCAAGCGAAAGCTTTATGTACCACTGCAAAATGATGCAGCTCTTTTCGCCGTGCCCGAGTGGAACTCTTTCGTCAACTTCATAGACTTCTTTGACAACCCAGTTACCGTTTTCGTCTTTGACGTTCCGTGTTCCGCGCTTATAGTAGTTAACCTTGCAGAGATCATGGAAGAGGGCGGTGACCGCAATGGTCTCTTTTGAGTAACCAAGCTGGTAGATGTCGTTTAAGCGTGTGAGTTCTCGATGTACGTTCAGCGAGTGTTCGCACAAGCCGCCTTCATAGTTTCCGTGGAATCTTGTACTTGCCGGTGCAGCGAAGAAGTCGCTGTCTTCAAGCCACTTTAAGAGGTCTTCAATGCCGTCGCGCTTAATGTCTTCTCTGCAAATAGATAGGAATGTTTCTTTGTTTGTCATATGTCTCCGTGTGTCTAAATATGTTTTATAATATAAAAAATAAAGATGTAGAAGTTATTGTTCTTTGCTACACTCGCTGCACATCATTGTTCCGAGTTCAGCGTCACCGAGTGGAGCACCGCAACAAACACAAACTTCCGACATATTACGGAGTTCGCGCTTCTGCCGTTGTCTGAGTTTATGGTTGAGTTGCCGCCGCGCTGAGCGCTTCAATGAAGTATTGAAGCTATCCAGCCGCGGATCCCAGCCAGCGTCTTTTGCGGTTACTTTTTTCGTACTACGCATTTGCAAGTTCTCCTCTGATTCTCATCAATATTTTGCCAAGCTTGTTCTTGCCCTCTCCGTTGCACACGCCCCATTCTCTGTCGTTCCAGTCGTTGCCCTCAACGAGTTGTACGGAACCGGTGGAGAGGAGTTGCTCTTTTAAGTCTGAATGCTGCATAAACTTTGCTCGACATACCTCGTACATGATGTCTTCTTTGACTTGCTCCCAATCTGGGCGGAGCTTAACTTGTCGTCCAAGTCTCTTTGCCGCTGATGGGTCAAGGTCGCAAAATTCGCTTGCTCTTTCAGGGCACTTCATTGCATGAAACGCCGCCTCGTTATTCTTAAATGTAAAACCAAAGCAGCTCACATCTCTTTCGTAGAAGTTACTGAGGTAGTAGTTGTTTCCTCTAAATTCTGTGATGTCATTCATTTGTCTGTTCTCCAAATACAAGTTTATTTATATAATCTTTATCTTGTGTGAATATCGGTATATTAGTGTCGATAATCCATTCGTGACGCTCTACATCATTTCTTAAAGTTGTTTGTCTTCTAATACAAGTACCGCGCTTTTGAGGTATTGTGTAATCGTTCCAGTTGATGTTACGTTCGCTAAATAACTTTTCTTGCAGGGCGTCGCACTTAATCCCTTGCATTTCTTTGTGGGAAAAACACGATTGAGCAACCATAAGAATTGAATTGCGCGTTGCATCTTGCTGACGCCATATAAAGTAGTTAACAACTTCTTCCTTTGGTAGTATAAAAGCTCTTGCATCGAACATTGCTCCTGCCTGTTGTGATTTTGAAAGAGAATCACAATATCTCGTAAGATCCTTTATGCTGCTTTCATCACTCTCTTCGTTGACGTCCTTAAAAACAAGGTGATGTTTCGTGCGTTTAATGTCGCCAACCTTGGTAGTGAATATTCTGTTGAACTGCAAGGTTGCCATACTTGCCGCAATACTTACAAGTTTCTGAAGATTGTTCTCGAACCACGGTTGCGTCTTAATTGTGTCATAATCCGTGAGAAGTAGGCTGATTTCGTCCGACTGTGTATATGCAAGCTTGCATCCAGAAATGTTTTCGGCGAGGAACTTCGCCGTTTCAGCCATAGTTTCCATAAGCATTTTATCAAAAGGGCGAATGAACCCTTTTGTAAAGCTGTGGAATGCTTTGCCATCGATACGAATGATAACAGGGCTACGCTTAGTCAAATATATTCTTGATATATTTTCATACTCTTTCATTCTGTCGCCAAGCGAATTGTTCTCCATATAATTTTACTCTCCGTTTACTCTTGAAATAATTTCTCGAACGATCTCATCGTACCCTTTAACATCGCCATCGATGGAATGGTAGGGGATGTTTCTATCTTTGAGCAGTGAGATTACCGATGCGCCAAGCGCGTCAGACTCAGCCTCAGTCTGCTTACGCCCAACGGGATTGTACGGCTTAACTCTCAGCAGGAGGTAGTTAAGATTGTCGTAGGTGTTGAATACGTCCATTACTGCTTTGTTAAAGTTTTCCGTAAGTCGTTCATCGTTGTTATACATTACACTTAAAGGAAGGGGACTGTCGGTTACGATAACATCTACCTTACCAGCACAGCGGCTTATCCTATAAGATTGTTCTCCAAATATGTATGCTTGGTTGCGGAACGCTTCATCGTTCCGTTCCCAAACTTTGTCTTTTGCATACTCAGTAATGAGTTCTGCATTAACTCCTGCCATTTTGATGCAGGAAAAGATGTATGCGGCGCCAGTGCTTTTGCCAGCCCCCGGAACACCGAAGAGGTTAACTACGAGTGTGTTGCTCATTTACAGCTCTCCAAATATAAGTCAAGCATTTTCATTGTGTACCCTGTTGGCTCATCGGCAAATATTCTTGCTCCAAGCTCTTCGAGTGCGTCCTTGTCGTCTTCGCCGATTTGACCGTAGCCGTTCGTGCTCTTCGGTCTTAATAAAGCGTCTTGCTTGCCAGATTGTTTGATTTTAAGTGTCGCTGCGTTATCTGGTTTGTACTTGTCGCAGTAACTGTGGCAACAAGTGCAGTTATCAGCGCAGCACATATTGTGCCATCCGTCACCAGAGAACCCGCGTACTGCATTGTAGCGGCAGAACTCACAAGAGAATTTATCTTTATATTGTTCTGCGAGCTGTTTGACGTCGTAATCCCACAGTTCTTTGTTGATCTGGCTAAGTTCTTTTTCAAGCTCGGACTTTTTATTTAATAATTCCTGTTTATCCATTGATTGTGTACCTCGCTCTTTATGGTGTTGGAACCCTTGTGTCCCACATAGCAGCGGCTTCCTCACGAGAGTCATAAATTAAACGACCTAACGGCTCGTCTGGCTCTGTGGCAATGGGACATTTCACGTCGTCTTGTTCTTCGTGGACTAACATATAGCCTAAACCGCTCCAAGGATCGTCTTCGTACTCGTCTGGATGAATGTTGCCTTCGTCGTCACAGACTACAATTCTTGCTTCTTTGCCACAAAATGGGCAAGTTAACTTTTTGTCCATATTTTTTACCTCAATAAAATATCAGTTTGATTTAGATTTTTTAAGGCATTCTTCAAGGTCTTGTATTAAAAAATCGCTGTTAAAATTTGATATAGTTTCAACGTGACCATTGATGAATTCCGTATCTACGTGGTTTTTCTCGCACCATTCGGATATAATGCGGTCATATGTAAAATATCTGTATGCCGATTCGGTACGGCGCCTCACTGCATCTCGGATATATTGCGGAATTGTATTTGCCATATATCACCTAAAATCTCGGTGGTCTGTTCTCACCGTCTATGTATAGCAGGGCAAGCAAAGCCCCGCACAAAAGACCTAACATAAAGTAAATCATATCTCTCTCCGTTGTGTCTAAATATGTCGTATAATATTTATTAAGTAAGCCGCAACTAAAAATGGCGGCACTTATCCTATTATGTGTCTAAATATGTTTTATAATACCATAGTAAAAAGAAAATGTCAAGAGATTTTCGGTGGTTTTCAAAAATTTTTTTATATTTTTGCGATTTCTGATTACATTTTCTGATACGAGTGCGTTTGCCTTGCTTTTAGCACTCATCTATTATATAATGTATATACAATTTCAAATGAGGTGCTATATGAAAGAATTAAAATTAAACGAATTTCTTGACCGTGCCGACGACTTTATCAATAATGCGTCGATAGGGGAAGAGTTCTACGCAGTTGAAACCAATTCTGGCAAGGCTATTGTCATAAGTGAAGATGAGTGGAAGATGCTAACAGACGCAATGAGGGTTGCTATGGGCTGCAACCCTAAACACTGCGATTGATCACTTATAAAGCCAAGGATATTTTGTCTTATTGTCTTGGTAAGCTTTGACGTTAGCTTCCGATTGCTGCCAGAAAGACTCTCTACGGTTCCAGCTATAATTAAATCCCTCTCCGTCCAAAGCTCTTATTGTGAGAAGATTGCAAATCATCGAAATCAATGCGGCGGGCTCAGTTGCTGACGCATTAGTAGCTCTCCCGTTCGCATCATATTTATAGGTTGTTCCATCGATAGTAACTGAAGTGTTTGGTTCGCCAATTAACAACTCTGGCTTATCGATGTTGGGCGGAGTCCAAGGGTAGTACCAAATACAGTCTTCTAAGGAAGGAGCCTTTTTTGTTGGCAGGTCTTCCCCGAGGATATTCGCATAGAAACAGCTGTCTTCATATTGTCTATCAACTTCCTCGATAGACTCTTTATATTTTCTAAGATGTGTTTGCTGAGAAGAGCGCTTTTCGCTTTCTTCTCGAGGGTCTGGGATATCGTACTTCACAAACAACATTTCAATTTTCTGCATGATGGTTGTTCCATCAATAGGAGCCATATCTTTTAGGTCGTTGATGACCTTCTTATAATTGTCGCACCACAGTTCGTCTTGGCGTTTGACGTTAGTGATAGTTTGTTTTCTTTGTGCTTGTTTCTCTTCCTTTTTTTTTGCGGAGTCAAAGAACCACACAATTAAAAAGACTACAAGCACTATAAGTGCTAATGTCATATTAAGTTTTCTCCTTTTTGTGTAAGTTATGATTAACCACACTGCTATAGAATAGCATAAAAAATTTTAACAGTCAATCTCATATGGGGCTTTGACAAGTTGAAAACGATTGACTTAATAATTCCTTTAATATATAATATTCTTGTTATCTTGTGGACTGTGTCCACATTCTGTCCACGCCGAGCATATCACGGTAAGTGTTTATAAATGAAGCATAGTATCAAATGGGATCTTTTTTCCTAAACTTACCCTAAATATTTCGGCTACAAGTGATAGTGAGGTATCAAAAGTGATAATAAATGAATCACATCCTAAAACGTGCGGCAGCGGCAAGAAGTATAAGAACTGCTGCGGCAAAGACAGCTAACTCGGCGGCGTATTCATCGCGTGCTACACCCACAAGTAAATTTGCTTGCTTGCAAAGGCAAATTTGCGCCGTAGGGGCACCGAAGGTACTCCGCCGCCGATGCAATTACTGTTTGATTAAAACAACACTTGAGTTAATCTATGGATTTGGAAGAGAGCAAAACACGAATACGCACCGCCGAGGGCGTCATAAACGACGCATACGCGGCGATCGCGCCCGACAAACTCAAAGCGAAGCGGGCGGAGCTTGCCGTGCGCCAAAACGATCCCGATCTGTATTCGGATCCGAAAGCGGCGCAAGCGGTAAACAGCGAGGCGAAGTATATCGACGATTTGCTCGAGAAATTCGATAAACTGTTCCGCACAGTGAACGACCTTTACGCAATGGCGGAACTGCTTTCCGTCGAGGCGGACGCGGAGCTTGCGGAAGAATTGTTCGCGGCGACGGTGCAGCTCGAAGACGCCGCCGACAAAGCGCAGATCTCCGCACTGCTTAAAGGCGAGTACGATAAGTCTGATGCGATACTCTCGCTGCACGCCGGTGCGGGCGGCACCGAGGCGCAGGATTGGGTATCCATGCTGTTTCGCATGTATAAAATGTACTGCGAGAAAGCGGGGTATTCGGTGGAAGTGCTCGATCGGCTCGACGGCGACGAGGCGGGCATAAAGAGCGTGACGTTCGTCGTGCGCGGCGTGAATGCTTACGGGTATCTGAAAGCGGAGATGGGCGTGCACCGCTTGGTGCGCATTTCGCCGTTCGACGCGAACGCGCGGCGGCACACGTCGTTTGCGAGCCTCGAAGTGATGCCCGAGATAAAGGACGACGTGACGGTCAAGATCAATCCCGACGATATACGCGTGGATACGTACCGAAGCAGCGGCGCGGGCGGTCAGCATATCAACAAGACTGACAGTGCGATCAGAATAACGCACTTTCCGACGGGCATAGTCGTCACCTGTCAGAACGAACGCAGTCAAACGCAAAACCGCGAAATGGCTATGACGATGCTCAAGAGCAAGCTCGTGGAACTTAAAGAGCGCGAAGCGGCGGAGAAAGCGGCGAGTCTTAAGGGCGACCTCAAGAAAATCGAGTGGGGCAGTCAGATACGCTCGTACGTGTTCCAACCGTACACGCTCGTAAAGGATCACCGCACGGGCTACGAAAACTCGGACATTCAATCGGTCATGGACGGCGATATAGAAGATTTCATTATAGACTATTTGAAAAAGACGGCTTAACGTCGGGTAGAAAACGAATGGCTATTATTTTGGGAATAGAAACGTCGTGCGACGAAACGTCGGCGGCGGTGCTTAAAGGCGACGAGCTGCTGTCCAACGTCATCTCGTCGCAGATAGATATTCACCGCAGGTTCGGCGGGGTCGTGCCGGAGATCGCGTCGCGTAACCATCTTACGGCGATAGTGCCCGTCATAGACGAGGCGTTATCCCGCGCGGGAATAGAAAAGCGCGAGCTTGACGCGATAGCCGTGACTTACGGTGCGGGGCTTGTCGGCGCGCTTCTCGTAGGCGTGTCCGCGGCGAAAGCTCTTGCGTATTCGCTCGGCGTGCCGCTTTATGCGGTCAATCATATAGAAGCGCATATTGCGGCAAACTACATATCGACGCCGCAGCTTAAGCCGCCTTTCCTCGCGGTAGTTGCGAGCGGCGGGCATACGGGCGTCGCGCGCATAGACGGATTAAACAGTTTCACCATGATAGCATCGACCACCGACGACGCCATAGGCGAGGCGTTCGATAAAGTGGCGCGCACCGTCGGTTTGCCGTACCCCGGCGGACCCGAAATAGACAGGCTCGCAAAGACGGGAAAGCGCAGTATAGCGTTTATCGACCGTAACGGGAAGAAGCGCAAGAACGGCGAGCTGTCGTATTCGGGACTCAAGACCGCCGTGATCAATTACATGCACAACCTCGAACAGCGCGGCGAAACGCCCGTCGTTCCCGACATTTGCGCGTCCTTTCAGGCGGAAGCGGTCGACATGCTCGTGGATTGTGCGATGCATACCGCCGAGCGGTCGGGGATAAAAACCGTCGTCGCGGCAGGAGGCGTATCGGCTAACAGCTATCTTCGCGAAAAGCTGAACGCGGAATGTGAAAAGCGCGGGTTGGAAGTGCATTTCCCGCCCATGTCGCTGTGTACCGACAATGCGGCTATGGTCGCGGTTCGTGCTCGCGGCATGATGCAGGAGAACGTGCCGCCCGCTTCGCTTGATTTGAACGCGGTGAGTTATCTCAAAATACCTACGGCATCGGATTAGCAAAAGACAGAGCAAGGAGGTTATAATGACGCTCAAGAAAAACGGTCTTAACGATTCGGATAAAATTCTCGTCACCGTCGCGCTGTGGCTTTCCATGGCGACGCTGTTCATGACGGCATTGACATTGCCGATGTTGCCGCCGAACGTAATGATATTTTACCGTACCGCAGACGGCACGATGCCCGAGTCGTACAGTAAGTATAATAATTTGTTTCTTATACTCGTAACCCTCATTCCGACGGTGATAATATTTATCGCCGCGGGACTGAAACGGCATAACAGACTGCAGAACAACTTTATGTCGGTAATGCTGTTTTCGATCATGCTGGCGTTGAGTATCGGTGCCGTGATCGTGTACGGCATAGTTCAACAGTTTAACGCAAGCAGTGCGGTCGTCGGCGCGAATATCCACGGCATTGTCGCTATCATAGCCGCATTTGTTCTTTCGCTCGTTTCTGCGGTTTATCCGTCGTTCAATCATCGCATAAAGGCGATCGAGCGCGCGCCCAAGCGGACGGGACTGCGTGCGCGCGTGGCGGAGAACAACGACAGATTTTGGAGCGTGGGCGGCTATGGATATTTGATCGTCGCCATAGTATGCTCGTTCCTGCCGCATGCATTCGCGTACATTCCCGTCGCGGTCGCGATCGTCGCGCACGTGATATTCATGTGCACGTTCAGAAGTTCGACGCGCGAAGAACGCGTTGCGCGTGAAGCCGTGCGTCAATAAACTTTCGAAAAATTACCGACGTGTCGAAATGCTCGATACGTCGGTTTTTGTTTCGGAAATATTCGCGGTGCGGCGGCGGGCTACATGAGATATTTCACGCCCATATACGAAACCTGTTCGCCGATTTCGGCGATCTCCTCGACCGTTTCGTGCATGCCGCTGTTCAGCCAATAATTGAGAAGCCCGAGAAATCCGTTGGAAACGAAAATGTAGTAGTAGTTGATTTTGGAAGCGGGGCAGTTCGGGTACAGCGTGCTCATGACGGTGACTACCTTCGATCTTCCCGCTTCGACGGCGCGATTGAAGAAATCGGATTTGTATTGCGAGCCTAAGAGCAGTTTGCAAACGTTCTTGTTTCGCGCGACGAAATCGAAAAACATTATGTAGAAATTTTTCGCGGGCGCGCCGTTACTGTCTACCGTCGACTGCGCGAGAAAATGCAAGAATTCGCGTTCGACTTGCGCCTCTATATCCGTCAGCACGTCCTGTATCGAATTGTAATGGTAGTAAAACGTGGCACGGTTCACTTCCGCCTGTTGGCAAAGCATGGTAGCCGAAATCTCGTCTATCGGCATTGTTTCGAGCATTGCGATGAGCGCGGATTTGATTTTTTCGATATTTTTGTTTTTCATGATATGCACCGAAAGTCATGCGTCGGCTTTTGCCGCGCGAATATTATATATAGCATTATAACATTACGCACGCCGACTGTCAAGGTTTTTCAAAACATATTGCGCAAAAGCGATACCGCATGCGGCACCGTCAAAAAAGCCGAGGTTTGCCGCCGCCGATCTCGGTCAGTTCGGGAATGGTTTTTATGTCTATTTCGCTATTCGGCGAAACGGGTGCTTTGCCGCAGTCCTCGAGAAGCGCGTTGAGCGCGTCGACGGAGGCGGCGGTGAATTCCGCGCCTTGCGGCGCGTCGTACAGTTTGGCGCGCAGTTTTCTGTTGGCGTATTCGGCGTCGGCACTGCGACTGCCTACCGAAAAGCTCCGCCGCGCAGTGCCGATTATGCGCGAGAAAAATTCCTCGTCGAGTTTGTCGGGAATACCGTTGTTTGCGCAAAACGTCTTGACGGCGAGGTCGGTGTTTTTGCCGAATATTCCGTCCGTTTCGAGCCTGTAGCCGCAGGCGGATAACAGGATCTGCACCGCTTTCACTTTGCGTCCGCGCTGTCCGATCCCGCTTCCGCCCGTCACGGGGTAAGCGGAGAGATCGTCGCGTGGAATGTACGGCACGGCGAAATTTTCGCATACTCCGATGGCTATATGCTCGGCGATCGCCGTCGCATAGTCGGGATCGCAGGCGAGTTTCATGTCGTCGAAACAGGTCATGTATCCCATGTCGACGATACAGGTCGCGCAGTTCGCGCCCGAAAGCCCGCCGTCCGAACACGTCGTGCACCGCTTTATCAGTCCGAGTTTCGCGCATATGTCCTCGCAGAGCACGCGCGAGGCGGGGTAGAACCGCCCGGGCGAACAGCGCGTCACGCAACCCGATACGTCGTTGAACGTGCGCCGCGACCCGAACGCCGCGAGCGAGAGTATTATCGCCGCATCCGCTCGGTGTCTGAAAATATGCCCGATCGCGTCCTGCGATTCGGTAGGCGTCGGCAGATCCGCAATATCGAAACCGCAACGCAAAAGTGCCGCTTCGGTGAGAAGTTTCGCGTGTTCGATCGCTTCCGCGCCGTCGATGCGCCGCCCGATATAAGGCATAACCGGCGACGTTCCGCAATTCGCGCCGCCCACTGCTATAGTAAAAATATCCATATACTATATATATGTGCGGTTACGCGCCGCGTGTGACGTCGCAACCGCAATTTAATTCATAGTGGTTTACAAGGAATTGCAATAAAATGCTTGACAAATCAATCGAATATGGGGTATAATAAGTGACATGAAAAGGACGTTTTCGATTACAGGAATGACGTGTGCGGCATGTGCCGCGCATGTGGAAAAGGCGGTAAAGGCTCTCGATCTCAATTCGGTCGAGGTCAATCTTTTGATGAACCGCATGACGGTAGAGGGAGAAGCCGGCGACGGCGATATTATCGCGGCGGTGGAAAGCGCGGGGTATGGCGCGAGTCGATACGGCGGCGACGATAAAAACGCGACGAAGGCGCAAAAGCCTGTCGACTATTCGCGAACGCTGCTTGCTCGGTTTATCGCGTCGATGGTGTTTTTACTGCCGCTCATGTGGTTTTCCATGGGGCATATGTGGGGCTTCCCGCTCGGCGCGTTCGATCCGCACCGCGATCCCGCGTCGTTCGCGCTCATACAGCTGATACTGACGACTCCCGTGCTCGTCATAAACGGGCGGTTCTTTATAGGCGGTGCGAAAAGCGTGTTGCACCGCGCTCCGAACATGGATACGCTCGTGTCGCTCGGCAGCGGCGCATCGTATATCTACGGCGTGGTCGTGCTGTTTCTGATAAACGGCAAGGCGGCGGCTGGCGATATATCGGGCGCGGCGGAACTTGCAATGAACTTGTTTTTCGAGTCTGCCGCCATGATACTCGCGCTTGTGACGCTCGGCAAATATCTCGAGTCGAAATCGAAGGGCAAAACGCGCGCCGAGGTTGATAAGCTGTTGCGGCTGCGTCCGCAGACGGCGAACGTCATTCGCGACGGCAAGCAGATAAATATTCCCGTGGACGAAATAGCAGTCGGCGATACGGTGGTAGTGCTGCCCGGCGAGTATGTGCCGTGCGACGGCGTCGTCGCAAGCGGCGGCACTACTCTCGACAAGTCGGCGGTAACGGGCGAATCTATCCCTGAGGAAGCGACAGAGGGCAGTGCGGTGACGTCCGCGACGTTGAACCTCACGGGGCGGATAGAGCTTCGCGCCGAAAAGGTTGGGGCGGATACCACTCTTTCCAAGATAATCGAGCTTATCGAAAATGCGGGCGGAAGCAAAGCTCCCATTCAAAAGATAGCCGATAAAGTGTCTGCGGTTTTCGTGCCCGTCGTGTGCGCCGTCGCACTCGTGACGCTCGTTGTTTGGCTGTTTGTCGGCACCGTCGGACAGGCACTCACTATGGCTATATCGGTGCTCGTAATTTCGTGTCCGTGCGCGTTAGGACTTGCGACGCCGGTCGCAGTCATGGCGGGTACGGGACGCGCGGCGGCGTACGGCGTGCTCGTTAAGAACGCCGAGGTGTTGCAGGGACTGCAAAGCGTGGAGATATTCGCTCTCGACAAGACCGCGACCATTACCGAGGGCAAGCCGAAAGTCACCGGGATCGTTCCGCGCGGCGACATGAAAGAGAGCGAGATCCTCGCCGTTGCGGCGGCTCTCGAAGCGACTTCGACGCATCCGCTCGCAAAGGCGATCGCAGAGGCGGGCGGCGACGTGAAACCCGCGGAGAGCAGCGAATACCGCATAGGTTACGGCGTCATAGGCAAAGTGGACGGAACGGAATACGCGCTCGGCGGCGAGCGGCTGTGCGCCGAGTTCGGACTGAAAGTGCCGCCGACCGACGCGCAGACAGTGTATCTGTGCAGGCGCGGAAACCTTCTCGGCGAGATAACGGTGGACGACGGAGTGAAGCCGACGAGCCGCGACGCGGTGAAGCGGCTTACCGATATGGGCGGTCGCGTCGTCATGATCACGGGCGATAACGCACGTCAGGCAAAGCGCATTGCGGACAGCGTCGGCATAACCGAGATATATTCGGACGTGTTGCCCGAAGATAAACTCGACATAGTGAATTCGCTCAAAGCGCAGGGCATAACTGCAATGGTGGGCGACGGCATAAACGACGCGCCCGCACTCAAAGCGGCGGACATAGGCATCGCGATCGGATCGGGCACCGACGTCGCTATCGAGGCGGCGGACGTGGTGCTCGTAAAGTCCGACCTCGCCGACGTGCCGCGCGCCGTCGCGGTGTCGCGCATGAGCTTGAAGAATATCAAAGAGAATCTGTTTTGGGCGTTCATATACAACACCCTCGGCATACCGCTCGCCGCGGGCGTGTTCTACGCGCTCGGCGTGACGCTCAACCCGATGATCGCCGCTGGCGCGATGGCTTTCTCGTCGCTGTTCGTCGTGTGCAATGCGCTGCGGCTCACCGTAATGCGCTTCGACGACAAACATCTCGGCGGTAAGCTGAAGCGCGGCGTACGCCATTCCAAACGCCGCACGGCGGGAACCGATGACGCAAAGTCCTGCGGTTGCGACGGTGGCACATGTTGCATAAACGATGATAAAACAAGCGGAGAGGCTATTCCGCAACAAGGAGATAATAGTATGAAAGTCACTTTTTCGGTAAAAGGCATGATGTGCATGAACTGCGTCGGACACGTCAAAAAAGCCCTTTCGGCTGTCGACGGCGTGACTGCCGTCGAAGTGTCGCTCGAGAACGGCGAAGCCGTGGTCGAGGGAGAGTTCGATACCGCCGCCGCAATCGCCGCAGTCGGCGAAGAAGGTTACGAGTGCGCGGTCAAGCGTTGATTTTGTCGTAAATATTAGAATATCATTAAAAGTTAATTAAGAGCTTCTTTAGTCTGTTGACAAAATGCGGTATCGGTAGTATACTTTGTGTGTAGATATAACACATATTTCAGTGTGCCGTAATTTTACGGCAAAGCCCGTAAAGACGGAGGTATCGCGTTATGGCGAAAAAGGTTGTTGTTCCCGAAGAAACCGCGAGCGACGAGAAAAAACCCAAAAAGAAAAAGCGCAATAAGTGTTGTACTTGTTGCCTTATAGCACTCATTGTCGTCGTCGTGATCTTGGCGGCGGCGTTTGGCGTGGGTTGGTACTTCGGCGACAAAATGACGAAGCAGTATCTCGGCATGCCGCTCGGCGACGTGTTCGGCGTGCTCGGCGATATGTATTGGGCTAACGATAAAAAGGTAGTCGAGCGTCCGTTCGACGGATCCGATCTCGACGGGTTTTATCGCGAGATCAAGCGCAATATCATGCTCAAGGAAGATGCGGAAGTCGATTTCGACGGCGCGCTCGACGCGGCGATAAAAACGGCGTTGGATACGGCTATGCAGTCGCAGTCCGAAAGTACGACCGTTAAATACGGTTACGCCCCCGAGATCGGAGAGTATACCGCGCGGCTTTACAACGACGACGGTAACGCGAGCGGCGAGGGCGAAGGCGGCGAAGAACAGTCGCAGATAATGAATATCGTCACCGATATGGTGGTGAACGCGCTCAATCGCGACAATATAGATTTGGAAAGGCTCAACAAATACAACGAGAACGATCCTTCGACCGATACATATAAGTTTTCGCTCAACGACAAACAGCTCGCCGCGTTTATTGACAAGGTAATGCGCGCGGTGCTCGCAAACGCCGACAAGATCGACGGCGTGAAAGAGTATGCGGGCATGGTCGATCTGTCGCAAGTCGTATCGCTCAAACAGGTCGTGTTTTCCACCGTCAAAGACGGCGACACCGTAAAGGCGACGAACGCGAAAGTCACTGTGTGGGTGGCTTTGCAAAAGGCGGCGGGACAGGCGGCGACGGGCTTTATGGAGGACGGCGGATTCGGTTGGGCGGGACCGCTCGCCCGCGGGCTTTGCAATATGATCTTGCCGGAAAACCTGTACATATCTATCGCAATGCCGTTGCATGGCGAGAGCGAGCCGTATATAACAATAAACGATATGGACGAGGAAGAACGCGCCCGTGCGTATAAGCTCATCAACGGCATCATGAATATGAACGGCGATGGCGAGTCGAACGACGCGCTTACCGAAATGTTGCACGAGTTTACCGACAGCATTGCGCCGACGCTCGAGACCGCTACGGAATACATGGATTTTTCGGGCGCGGGCGAGGGCACGATCAAACTCGATCTTCTCGATACCGCCATGAAAATGGCGTCGGAAGGCATCGAGGGCGAACAGCTCACCAAAGCCGATTTCATTTACGTGCTGCAAGCATTCATGTCCGATCCCGACGTACAGCTTGCAAACCTCGAGCCTTACATGTTCCGCGACAGGTATCTCGTCGACGGAGAGGAAGTATATATCAAGGGCGGCGACGGCGAAAATACGGCTATAGACTACGAAGCGCGTTTTATATCCGAAATCGAAGAAAAGTATTCGCTTGATTTCGGCGAGAGCACCAAGCTCGACGACGTGCTCGCAATGCTCGGTATTTCACTCGACGGCTCGAATAACGGCAGCATGGGTTCGAGCGATTTGCTCAAACTTATCGACGCGAAAAAATTCAACGCGTTGCTTTACAGCGAGAACGATATAAAACTGCACGTAACGGACAGAATGCTCGGCGCGGCAATGTCGGGGCAGATGAATAAAGTCATCGGAACGGGCGGACTCGAAGGCATGGACCTTAAGCTCGACGCACTGTCGTTCGTGCGCAAGCCGAGCAAGCCGTCGCATTTATATACGCAGCTTGCCGTCGAGGCGGATCTTTCGGGTATGTTCGATTCGTTCGGCGACAATGAGCTTATGGCTCGGCTCGCAATGGGGCTTATGCCCGAACGCCTGCTCTTTACCGTCACGGTGGATATTACCCGCGATCTTGCCGCGGGCGATACCAAAGATGGCGTGGAGTTCAAGCTCAATTCGTGCGAGAATACCGACCGTGCGCTTGCGACGATAGAGAAGTTTATGCCTTCGTTCGAGCTGAACGAGATGTCCGAACAGATAGGCAATATGCTAAACGACATGCTCGACCAAATGGGCAAAACTTTCGATATGAAATTCGTTGCGTCTACTTACGACAAGACCCCGAGCGGTTGGACGGGCGAGCCGGGCGGCATGGAGCTTCCCGACATATTCACGGTAGTTACCGACCTCGTGCTCGTCGACGACGACGGCACGAAAATCGTATCGTCGAGTCAGCTCAAAGAAGTGTTGCGTGCGATAAACGACACTTCGGGCGTGAACGTTGCGGGCGGCATTGCCGAAGATTATTCCGATTTCATTCACCAAGTCGTTGATAAATACTACCTCGATCCCAAAACGGAGATCAATACTTTCGACGAGCTTACTTCTTTCCTCACGGCGTTCGAAACGAGTAAGGAGAACAACGGATTCAGAGTGCGCGGCAATACCGTCGGCGTCAAGTATATGGCATACGACACGCGGTCGATCGACGAGCTTAAACCGGTCATGCGCGGCGACGAACTCGGTGCGCTCATAAAGAGCAAGATGGGCGCGGACGTCGCGGACTACACAATCGAGTCGGTGAGTACGGGCGACGGCAGTCTGACGATCGTCCTCTCGGTAAACGTCGGCAATCTCTTGCCCGAGGACGTGAACTTCCTGCTCACCGCCGATAAGCTGTACGTGACGGCGAATGTGGAGATGGATACGGTGCTCGGCGACGGCACGGACGGCGATCCTTACCGTTACGATTTGTCGGTCAATCTCAATACGATGAATTTCACGACGTACAATTCCGCAATGAGGATCATCGAGTTCTTCCAACCGGACTTCGACATTGCCGAAAAGGTGAGCGATTTCGGGCGCATACTGTACGACCAAATGCAGGCTATAAACGACAGCTTCGCGCTCGCCGAAACGGGCGGCACGGAGAGCGGCAATACGGGATTCTTCTCGTTCACCGTCGACGGGCTTGTAATGACCGATTTCTACACGTTCCTCGCGAGCAAAACGGGTGTGACTGTCGGCGGCGAAACAAAACCCGCCGACGTGAAAGCGGCACTTCAAGGCATGTACGCGTATAACGCAAATTTCCCGCCTGAAGAAGGCAAAGTATCGAATAATTACAAGCTCGAAAGCATAGTTTTCAATCCGAGCGACAAAGCTCCCGCCGCGGCGTCCGAGGGTACGCACAGCGACGTCACGTTCAATAGCTTCTTGCGCAGCGTCGAGGGAATGGGTCACGTTTATATAGACCAAACGGTGATGATCCACGCGGGCGACAAAACGACTGCCGCCGACGCCGCGCGCACGTGGATACTAAAGCATATCGGCATTGCTCCCGCCGCGAATACCGATTATCTCATGGTGACGGCGAGAATGGCAATGGCGGACTACATGACGAGCGACAGCGGCTCTACGAGCTTCCTGCCCGACAACGACGTGTACGGCACTATAGTGTACGAATATGCGGACGGCGCGTTCGGGTATGTCGGAGTGGCGTTCAACGATATGAACGTAGGCGCGTACAACGTGTTGCAACAGATGATGAAACTTTCCGCCGACAGCGAGGACGACACCAAGGTCAATATCAACACGGTAACTAAAGCGACTACCGCCGCGCTTAAAGGCATCACCGATTTTTACACCGTCGCGTTCGGCGACAAAATCGGCAACGAGGGCATAGGCAGCTGCACTCTGACGAGAAAATTTTAGCGAGGTCGGAATGTTGTCATCATACGACAGGCTTATAATGTTTTGCGATTACGGGCTTGACGACGCGGTCGCCACGTTGCATATACTCGGACGCGCCGAGCTTTTCGGGCGTATCGACGTTGTGCCGATAGGCGGCAACGTATCGGCGGAAACGGCGTATCGCAACGCGCAAACGCTTCTCGCGTTGGCGGACCACGATACCGAAAAAGTGCGTATAGTCGATACACGCGACATACCGCAACGTTATGCCGATATTCCCGACGTGCACGGCGGCGACGGCATGGGCGATATTCTCGCGCCCGCGGTGTCGAAGTGCGAAGTTGTGGCGTTCGACGCGTTCGCCGCGGAGATGAGAGAAGGGCGCGGCACAGAGAAAACCTGTTTGCTGTCGCTCGGTCCGTGTACGCTCCCCGTCGCGCTCGGTATCGCGCCGAACAGCACGGTGCTCATGGGCGGCACTACGAAAGAACCGCCCAATTACGGCGAGTACGAATTCAACGAGGGCATGGACGTGGTAGCGTTCGCGCGGCTCGCGGGATCGGCGACTGCGGTTGCGACGCTCGATACCTGCCATAACTGCAATGTGGATTTCGAGCATCACGACTTCGGCGGCAAGCTCGCCGCGCGGCTCGTGTCGCGGTATATAGAATTGTGCAAAGCGCGTAACGCGCCGCTCGCCGTGTACGATTACGTCGCCGCGCTCGCGGTGACCGATCCGCAATTATTTGTAACCGAAAGTATAACGCGAAAAGACGGAGTGACGTATGAGCAATTAAAAATTAAAAATTAATAATCGAGGTCGTTTTGATAATTAGTCGTACTGCGTACCGCATTATAAGATAGCCTTGTTTGTAGGAAGCGACGTGCTCGGCACGCCGCTTTTTTGTCAAAACAAAATAATTCGACAATAAATTTCGGTTCTTAAATTTTAATTCTTGATCGTTGCGGGCATAATCGTGTGTATGAAAAGATTATCCCGTGTGTATAAAGTATTTGTAAGTTTATTGTTGTCCGTCATAATGCTGTTTTGCGTTTCCGCCGTGTTTTGCGGGTGCGCGAACAATACATACGACGGCAAGCTGTTGCGGTTGCATATCCGCGCCAATTCAAACGACGAAGCCGATCAGTCGGTCAAGCTCGCGGTGCGCGACGCGGTAAACGATTATATCGTCGAAAACATAGATAAGTCCACTTTCGACGATGCGTATCGCGAGGTGGGCGAGCGGCTCGACGATATACAGGCAGTTGCGAACGCCGCGCTCGAGGCGAACGGGTATTCGTACGCCGCGAAAGCTCGGCTCGTCAACGAATATTTCCCGTCGCGCATGTACGGCGACACCGTCGTACCCGACGGATATTACGACGCGCTGATAGTCGAGCTGGGCGAAGCCGTCGGCAATAATTGGTGGTGCGTGATATACCCGCCGCTGTGTTACGGCGACGAGTTCGAGTATAAGTCTTTTTTTGCAGAACTTTTTAGGCGATAAAGCGTATAAATTTACCGTCGATAATGAATATTACATATATATTCGATATTCTGTATGCAAAGGAAAAAACTTATGACGAGAATAAGGCGGAAAAATTCGGTTGCGGCGGCACTTATCGCCGTATTTGCGGCGGTGCTTTGTTTCGTGCCGCTTGCGGCACCTGCGGCGTACGCCGATATAGTCGGCGGCAACAGTTACGGAAGCGTTGCGGCGGTGCAAGCGCGGCTTACTACTCTCGGTTATTACAAATCGGGAGTGGACGGCGTGTGGGGCAACGGCACTCTCTCTGCGGTAAAGCGGTTTCAATCGGACAACGGACTGAAAGCGGACGGCATTGTCGGGAGCGGTACGGCGTCGCGGCTCAAAGTAAAACTGCCCGTGACGGGCGGCATTACGTACGGCAAGACCGATGCGAACGTCGCGGCGGTGCAGGCACGGCTCAAGACGTACGGCTACTATACGGGCGGCGTGGACGGCATGTGGGGGCGCGGCACCCTTCGCGCGGTGCTTAAATTTCAATCGGACAAGGGCATGACGGTGGACGGCGTTGTCGGAAGCGGTACGGCGTCCAAGCTCGGCGTAACTCTTTCGAGCGGCTCGCGGTCGGGCGGTATCAGCAAGGGCAAAACGGCGGCGAATATCCGCGCGGTGCAAAAAGCTCTGAAGTCCGCTGGCTACTATACGGGCAGCGTGGACGGCGTATGGGGTCGGCGCACGCTGTGTGCGGTGATGAGTTTTCAGTCCGATTGCGGGCTTACCGTGGACGGCGTTGTAGGACCGTCCACCGAAAAGAAACTCGGCATCACGCTTACAAGCGGCGGCGGGTCGAACAGCGGGTCTATAGGCAGCGGCAACGTGAGCGGCAATATTTCCGAATCCGACCGCAATCTTCTCGCACGGTGCGTGTACGCCGAATCGCGCGGCGAGCCGTACAGCGGACAGGTCGCAGTTGCGGCGGTCGTTCTCAACCGCGTGCGCTCGTCCAAGTTCCCCAACACGATCTACGGCGTTATTTATCAGAAAAACGCGTTCACCGCGGTAAACGACGGGCAGATAAACCTCACGCCCAATCAGACGGCGTACAATGCGGTCGCCGACGCTTTGGGCGGTTGGGATCCTACGGGCGGGTGTCTGTACTACTACAATCCCGCGACGGCGACGTCGAGCTGGATCTGGTCGCTCACGGTGCATATCAAAATAGGGAAGCACAACTTCGCTTTATAGAAAGGAGAAATTATGTTTGACAGAACTAATGACAAATGCGGACGTCGCGTCGTAGCGGCGGCTGTGGTATGCGCACTCGCCATAATAATAGCGGGACTCGCGACGGGCATGGCGGGGGCTTTGCGGTTGCGCCGCGAAACGCCGCCGACGCAGGACAACATGGCGCAGTACCTGCTCGAAGAAGCGGCGTACAGTCTTAAGAATTCGGTTTCCGCATTGCGGCTTTGCAATGAAACGGATACAGCGGGCGACGTGGGTCGCACCGCGCTCGTTCACGCCGTACGTGCCGAAACCGCGCTCGAATGTGTCAACGGCGATTTTGCGGACAACCGAGAAAAAGAGGCGTTCCTCAACGATATATCGACGGTACTGCATACGTACGAGCCTATGGAAGCGGTAAAACTTTCGGATAAGCTGTACGAATGTGCGACTCGGTTCTATAACAGCATAGCGAGCGGCGGCGCATTCGAATACAACGGCGAACTGATAGAACATGCGCCAGACGCGCCGAGCGCGGAGATCACCGAAGCGGATATAACGAGCGGAAAAGAGCTTGTAACGACCGCGCTCGTCGGCAGCACCGCGGAGTACGTCGGCGCGTTCGACGGACATATCGAATACTATATCGAACGCGACGGCAAGAGCGGTTACGCTTTGGTGTGCGACGGCAAAGTATACGAGTTTTCGTTTATGCGCGACGAGAACGGCGGCGAAACGGACGAGGAAACCGCGAAGCGGCTCGCGCTCGATATAGCCGAGAAATGCGGTTACGGCAAACTTGCGGTGCGGTGGTGCGAGCTTGTCGGAAAGTCCACGGCGGTGTTGATGTGCAAGGAATACGACGGCGCGCTCGCATGCGACGATTACGCGACGGCGGTCGTGTTCGGCGGGGAAGTGGTGTCGTTCACCGCGGGGCATTGCGATGCGGTGCACGAAAATATCCCCGAGCCGAAGAAAACCGAAATGCAGGCGCGTAGCGGCGCGGCGGGCGGCGAGAACGGCGTGCTCGTAGTTCGCACCGTCAACGGCAAAGAGCGTATCTGCTACGAATACCGCGTGGAACTCGACGACGGAGTGCATTTCGTTTACGTGTGTGCCGAGAACGGCAAGCAAATACAGGTAAATTAGCGGTCGAAAGTTTATTTATTCGCATAATTAAAAAAGTTTTTATGACGTAAAATGTTGCAATAATCGCGTGTTTGTGATAGAATGGTAGTGGAGGAGAGCAATGGACAGTTCCGACGGTAGTTGTAATAAATGATATTCGCGTTCGCGGTCATTCCGACTTTTCGTTAAGACGGTGCGGCGGACGCGACCGCCCGTTGTTAAGCATATTTATGTTGAAAGTATATGCCATGGAAAGCGGCAAGCGCGAACTTGCCGAGCGCGATGCGATTACGCCCGGAACGTGGGTCAATCTCGAGAATCCTTCCGATCTCGAGGTGGAGCTTGTCAGCAAGGCTACCGGCATTCCCGAGGATATGCTGAAAGCCGCACTCGACGAGGAGGAGAGAGCGCGCATAGACGTAGACGACGACGTTACGCTCGTGCTCGTCGACATACCCGTTATCAACGAGGAAAAGGACACGTACGTGTATTCCACCCTGCCGCTCGGCATGGTGTTCAATAAAGATTATTTCGTTACGGTGTGTTTGCGCGAAACGTCGGTGCTCGGCGATTTCGTCACCAAAGCCATACGCAATTTCGACGTGAACAAGCGCACGCGGTTCATCTATCAGATACTGTATGTCAACGCGACCAAGTATCTGTATTATCTCAAGCTCATTGACCGCACCGCGAACCGCATACAGCAGTCGTTGCATCGCGCGCTCAAGAACACCGAGCTTATCAAGCTCCTCGATCTCGACAAAGCACTCGTATACTTTTCCACGTCGCTCAATGCGAACCAAATAGTCATAGACAGGATACGCTCGCTCTCGACGATAAAACATTACGAGGACGATAACGACCTTCTCGACGACGTAATAATCGAGAACAAACAGGCTATAGAAATGGCGTCCATACACCGCGAAGTTTTGGCGGGCACGACGGATACTTTTGCGTCGGTCATTTCCAACAATCAGAACATAGTCATGAAATTGCTTACGGCAATAACGATTTTGCTCACTATACCGACGCTTATAAGCGGATTGTGGGGAATGAACGTGCTTGTGCCGTTCGCCGAAAATCCGTACGGGTTTTGGATAGTGCTCGGAATAATCGCGGCGATACTGATTCCCGTCGTGATCATCATGATAAGAAAGCGAATGTTCTGACGCATAATCGGGAAAACGGTGCGCTTTTGCAAAAAATATTACATATTTATTCATTAAGCATTGACAAATCAATGCGGTGGTTGTATAATTGAAATATGATTGACTGGAGTAAAATCTTCAATATAGCTTTCGTCGCGGGTGCGGGTGTTCTCGCGCTGTTTTTGCTCGTTTCGACGATAGCGGTTGCGGTCAAGGGCAAGCGCAAGTGCAATGCGTTCGACGTCATTTTGCGCATAGTCTCCACCCTCGTTTTCGCGGCGTCGACGGTCATGTTTGCCGCCGCCGTACTGTGTATGCTGTCCGGTCCCGTGCGCATAGCGACGGAACCCGCGCCCACGCTGTTCTTTAACGATTTTACATACGTATTGCCGATCCCCGATCTGTTCGTGCTTCTTTCGACGACGATCGGCTCGGAAATCGCGATCGTGCTGTTCCTGTTCAGCCTTGTAACGCTAATCGTGGACTGCCTCGTCGCGAATAAGAAAAGCGATAAGAAGAAGGCGAAACAGCCTGCGGTCAAAAAGACCCCCGAACAGCTCAAACGCGAAGCCGAACTCGATCGCATACGCAGAATAGGCGAATCCGCCGTCAAAAAGACCAACGAAGCCGCGCGCGCGGCTGAAGCGCAACAATCGCAACAACAGCCGCAACGACCCGAAGAAGTCGTAGGCGTTGCCGAAGAACCCGCCGCCGATTGGCGCGATAAACGGGAAGAAAAGCCTGCGGAGTTTGTCGGGCTTGCTTCCGATTCCGATACCGAGTTCGACAGTTTCGACAGCTTCGACGAACAGCCCGATGAAGCAGAGGACGAACAGCCCGAGGAGATCGTCGAGGAAGCAGAGAACGAACAACCCGAGGAAATCGTCGAGGAAGCAGAGGACGAACGACCCGAGGAAATCGTCGAGGATATAGAGGACGAACGACCCGAAGAAGTTGTCGAGGATATAGAGGACGAACGACCCGAAGAAGTTGTCGAGGAAGCAGAGGACGAGCAACCCGAGGAGATCGTCGAGGAAGCAGAGGACGAACAACCCGAGGAAATCGTCGAGGATATAGAGGACGAACAGCCCGAGGAAATCGTTGAGGATATAGAGGATGAACAGCCCGAGGAAGAACCGCGGGTTGCGGCGTATAAAGATGACGGCTATGACGATATTGCGCCGGACAGGGATATTTATATTCCCGAAATTCGCACTATAAATAAGCAGACGGACGACGATCCCGAACTTAAACCGAGCAAGAAGGCGACGCCGAAAAAATCGGGGTCGAGCGGTTCGCGTGCTTCTTCCAAAAGCGGTACGAAAAAGCCTGCGGCGAAAAAGACGTCGAGCACGGCACGCAAGTCGAGCTCGGGCGGTGCGGCGCGTAAGCCCGCGGCGAGCGGAACGCGCAAGCCGACGTCATCGCGCAGTGCGACGCCTCGTCGGCGAGATACGGCGGCGACGGAAGTGCCCGAGGAGAAGAAACTGCCCGTGACGCGGCGGTACGTGATCCTCGACAGGCGGAACGCGGTCAATATGTTCGGTGAGTATTTGCGCGAGCGCAACAAAGCCGAAAAAGAAAAATTGCAGTCGTCAATCAATACTATTATTATAGAATAGTTTTTTCGCGTCGGAAAGCGTAAGCGGCGCGAGTATCATACACACGGAGGGGCAAAATGTATTGTATCGGTATTGACATAGGTGGCATGTCTATCAAAGCCGGTATTGTCGATAAGCGCGGCAATATCGTCAAGAAGAACACCGTTGTGACGGACGTCGAGGGCGGTCCGAAGAAGATCATCGACGACATAGGCAAACTTATTTTGTCTATCGTCGATTTGTCGGACAGGGATTTCGTCGGCATCGGCATCGGGTGTCCGGGCGCGGTCAATTCCGCGGCGGGAACGGTGGATTGCGCGTATAATCTGAAATGGCGCAACGTCGCGCTCGCGGAAGAACTCACGCGCATAGTCAACCGTCCTATACGCGTCGGCAACGACGCCAACGTCGCCGCGCTCGGCGAAAGCATGTACGGCGCGGGCAGAATGTACACCGACACCGTCGTTCTCACGCTCGGCACCGGCGTCGGCGGCGGCGTGGTGCTCGGCGGCAAGCTGTATGACGGGAACGAAGGCAAGGGCGGCGAACTCGGGCACATGGTGATCAACTTCGACGGCGAACCGTGCACGTGCGGCAGGACGGGCTGTTTGGAAGCGTACTGCAGTGCCACCGCGCTTATGCGCGATACGCGCCGCGCCATGCAAGCGCATCCCGAATCTCTTATGTGGAAATTTTCGCCCACGCTCGAGGAGGTCAGCGGACTGACTTCGTTCGAGTGTTGCAAAAAGGGCGACGCGGCGGCGAAAGCCGTAGTCGATAATTATATCAGGTACTTGGGCGAGGGCATGCTCAATTTCGCGAATATTTTCCGTCCGCAGGCGATAATCCTCGGCGGCGGCGTATGCGGACAGGGCGATTATCTCGTGGACAAACTCAAAGATTACTGCGTCAAGCGCGATTACGGGTTTGCGGGCATGCCGCGGTTCGACATTCTCATCGCACAACTCGGCAACGACGCGGGCGTCGTCGGTGCGGCGGCTCTCATTTACGAACTGCTTGCCAAATAAATATATTTGCGTGCGAATGGAAAATTTTACCGTATTAGCAGAATACCGACAAAATATGCGAAAAATCGTTACGCGTTTTGCGGCATAATGTTATTGCGATAAATTACTACATTATCAAGGAGTGCAAATTATGAAAAATCTCAAAGGTACGAAAACCGAAGAAAATCTTATGACCGCGTTCTCGGGCGAGAGCATGGCGCGCAATAAGTACGACTATTATGCGTCCAAGGCGAAGAAGGACGGTTACGAGCAGATCGCGGCTGTTTTCGCGGAGACCGCCGCCAACGAGAAAGAGCATGCCAAGATTTGGTTCAAACTGCTTCACGACGGCATCGCCGATACTTTGACCAACCTCAACGACGCCGCGAACGGCGAGCATTTCGAGTGGACGGACATGTATAAGACGTTCGCCGAAGAAGCGGACAGGGAAGGCTTCGCGTCCATTGCCGAGCTTTTCCGCAAGGTCGCCGCGATCGAAAAAACGCACGAGGAACGCTATGTCAAGCTCGCCGCGAATATCGAGAAGAACGAAGTGTTCAAGAAAGGCGTGCAGGTAGTTTGGGTGTGCTTGAACTGCGGGCATATGGTCGTCGGCGACGCCGCGCCCACGGTGTGTCCGGTGTGCGCCCACCCGCAGTCGTACTTCGCAATGAAAGCCGAAAATTATTGATATACGGCTTCGGGTCGCGGTGTCCGATATTTTCGTGCATCGCGAAATGCAACGACCTTTGCGCATGTGCGTAACGGGAAATACGATCGGAATAATCGCCGTCGCGGATACAAACGCGGCGGCTTTTGCTTTCGGAAAATATCGAGGGTATATTATGCAATTTATTGACAAGCGCGGACGCGTGTTGTATAATATGTATTGTTATACGATCGCATGCGCTTGAGTTTTGCGGTTTATCGTTAAAATATTTTCGGAGTCTGTAATATCATGAAATTTACGATGGTCGTTACTTTCAATAGGGATTGGGTGCTTAAACACAGCACCGACGAAACGCTGTATACGAACAATATAATCAGTGCCGTCGACGGACTTGCCGCCGCTTACGAGCTTGAACATTCGTCTATGACGAGGGTCGAGTTTACCGTTACGTCGGATATGAAGCCCGACGAGTTCAAAAAAGAATTGTTCAACGTGCTCGGCGAACTGTATCACGAAACCATCGACGACAGCATACTCGGCGTGGAGAGCGCGCTCGTCGAAGACAACGTGCAGTCCGAAAAGTCGGAGGTCGCGGCGACGGAAGGCGGCAGCGACGACGCGGACGAAGAACAGACCGACCGCAAAAAGACGACGGCGCAGTACGCCGATCTGATGCGCAGACTTCACAGTCTTGCCGACGGTTCGGCGGAGAGCGATGACGACGGCGAGGCGGGCGACGCCGAAGCCGCGCGTGCCGCACAGAAAGCGCGAAGCGATAAAAAACGTGCGGCGGAAGAAGTGCTTTCGGAAATAGACAGACTGCCCGGTTCGCGCGAATTCAAGGAGCTTTGTTACGAGTTCGCCGAGGTCGCGCCCGTATTGTGCGAGAGCGGCACGGTCGACGCGTTTGCTTCGCGCGGTTATCTGTTTGTAATAAACGAGGGTTGCGGGTTGCAGAACGATCTCGCGCTGTTCGGCAAGCTGATCTCGGCATGCAACGTATTGCAGATGGCGAAGCGTTCGGTGATCGAGGCGTCGCTCGGTCCGGTCAAAGAAAGCGACGAGCCGTACGAGAATATCATGCGCACGCTGCGGATGAACGATTACTCGGATGCGAAACAGTTTTTGGTGGTCGACTTGAGCGAATGGCTCAACGCCACCGACAGTCGGCACTTCAAGAATTTCCTCGTCGCGCTTTCCAAACAGGAGTCTTTTATCCCCGTTTTCCGTATCCCGTATGTGGATAAGTACGTGCAGGACAAAATTTTCGCGTCGCTTTCGGACGTGCTGTTTATTCGTCGGGTAGTCGTGCCGCCGTACAGCCGTGCGGAAATGGAGGAGTACGCGAAGCGTGCGTTCGAGCATTACGGCTACTCGCTCAATAAGGCGGCGTGGTCCACGTTCTTCACGCGTATAGAAAACGAGCATGCGGACGGCAAGTTCTACGGACTCGATACCGTGCGCAAAGTTGTCATGGAATTGCTGTACAGCAAGCAGGTTTTCGACGCGAAGAATTTGCGCAGGAAAAAAGCGGCGACGATAGACAGAGACGGCAAGAAAGTAATAGACGGTCGCGCCGCCGCGCCAATACTCGAAGGGTTCGAGAATACCGAGTTCGGTACCGACGCACTCAAAAAACTCGTCGGCAGCGACAGGCTCGAACGTCGCATAAACGAGATAGTCGCGCAAATCGAACTCGCCGTAAAGTCGGGCGGCGAGCGACCTTGCATCCATATGCAGTTCGTCGGAAATCCCGGTACCGGCAAAACGACGGTCGCGCGCATAGTCGGCAGGATCCTCAAAGAACGCGGCATACTTTCCGTAGGTAACTTCTTCGAACATTCGGGCAGAGATTTTTGCGGCAAGTATATAGGCGAAACCGCGCCCAAGACTTCGGGCATGTGCCGCGACGCGTACGGCTCGGTCATGTTCATCGACGAAGCGTATTCGCTGTTCCGCGGCGACGGAAGCGATCGCGATTACGGCAGGGAAGCTCTCGATACCCTCATTGCCGAAATGGAAAACCACCGCAGCGATTTCGTAGTCATTATGGCGGGTTACACCGACGATATGAAAAAGATGATGACGGGCAATGCGGGGCTTGCGAGCCGCGTGCCGTATACGATAGAATTCCCCAATTTCACCCGCGACGAACTGTACGACATATTCGCGTCGTTCACCGCGAAAGTCACGTGCGACGACGACGTGCTCGACGCCGCGCGGAAGTATTTCGACGGCTTGCCCGCAACCGTGCTCGAGTCGAAGGAATTCAGCAACGCGCGTTTCGTGCGCAATCTTTTCGAGCGCACTTGGGCTAAAGCGTGCACGCGCTGTCAGCTCGGCGGCAAGAGCGACGTGTCGCTCGTCAAAGACGATTTCGAGCGCGCGACAAGCGACGGCGAGTTCAAGTTCGACGGGCAGGGCAGGAGCAGAATAGGATTCAGAGTTTAATTAACAATTAATAATTAATAATTAAAAATTAATGATTGAGGATAAATTGCGGAACCGAGAATCAGTTTCGCAGTAAAGATAATTTATTATTTCGACAATATTTTTTATTCGTTTTTCGGTGTGCCGAGCACGTCACGCCCTACAGAAGCGTGTATGACGTTTCCGATAGATGTAGGGCACGGCGTCCCCGACGTGCCGCGATATAGATAAGAAAAAAATAAAAAGGCATGACGGCGTGAAAAAAATGCAAAAACACGAAAGAATTTGTAAAACCTGTATTAAATTCGCTTGACGCGGTTGACTTTTTGTGATACAATAACAAAATGCGTAGTATGCCTTTTAGCATGCTGTGCAGAAAATCAACATAAAGAGAGCAGATTCGGTTGTCAATCACTGTTTTCATTTAATAGCGTGAAATCGCGGGACGGTAGTGTTATCGCTCCGCTTTTGTCGCGCTTTTTTGTTCGACGGTCAAATTGTTGCCAAACCGTGTCGTTCGGCTGTGGTTTTGCCTCCGTCAACCGACGAAAACGCTTCTTTATATTTCCGGTTTTCCGCGTCGTGTCTTTGTATTCTATATTAAATATAGAAAGCGCGACGGGCGCACGTCGGCTATGTTACCGACGCGACGCCGCAGATAAAATAAATAACCTAATTAGGAGTTTGTATGGCTGAAAGAAAAATTTCCAAGGTTAAATACGGCAATACCGAACGCATGTCGTTTGCGCAGATCCGCGAAGTGATCGACATGCCCGATTTGGTAGAAGTGCAGAAAAAGTCTTACAACGACTTTATCGACAACGGGATCAGGGAAGTTCTTCGCGATTTTTCGCCTATAACAGACTATTCCAACCGCGTCGAGCTGTTCTTCGAGGATTATTACCTCGGTTACCGCGACGGCAGCAACCAGAAGCGTAACTACAGCGAGAAGGAATGTAAGGATCGCGACGCGACCTTTGCCGTTCCGCTGTACGTGAAAGTGCGGCTTCGCAACTGCGAAACCGACGAGTCTACGCGCTCGGAAGTGTACATGGGCGATATGCCGCGCATGACGCCGACAGGCTCGTTTATAATAAACGGCGCGGAGCGCGTCGTTATAAGCCAGCTCGTGCGTTCGCCCGGCGTGTACTTCGATTTCAAGAAGGACGTCAAGACCGGACAAGCGCATTACAGCGCGCAGAATATTCCGTCGCGCGGCGCGTGGCTCGAGTTCGAGGAGGACTCGGCGGGCGTTTTGTGGGTGCGTGTCGACAGACAGAAAAAGGTGCTGGCGACGGTGCTCCTCAGCTGTTTGTCCGCAGTTACCGACGGCGGTTTCGGCACCGACGACAAGCTAAAAGAGATTTTCAACAACGACCCGATGATGGAAGTCACCTGTGCGCGGTACGGCGACAAAGAGGACAAGCGCGTGCTCACCGAAGAAAACGCGCTGTACGAGCTCAACCACAAGCTCAGAAGCGGCGAAACGCCTACCATTGATTCCATCAAGTCGTATATCTACGGCATGTTCTTCGATCGTCGCAAGTACGATATTTCGCGTGTCGGCAGATACAAGTACAACAAGAAACTCGCGCTTCGTTATCGCGTTGACGGCTTCCGCGTCGCTCGCGACGTTATCGACGAGAACGGCGTCGTGTATGCGCGTGCCGAGAACAAAGAAACGCACACTTCGGCGGACGTTCTCACCGAGGAACTCGCGGTAAAGATCCAGAACGCGGGTATCAACGAGGTGTGGGTGCTCACCGAGAAAGGCGAGGAATTCAACATAATTTCCAATAACCACGTCGATCTCGCGGGCTATGTGGATTGCGATCCCCGTACTCTCGGCATCAACGAAATGGTGTACTATCCCGTACTCAAACAGCTCATGGACGAGGCGGACGGCAATCGCGAAAAACTCGCCGAGCTTTGCGCGAAACATATCGACGATCTCATCGTCAAGCATATAGTCGTCGAGGATATAATCGCGACCGTCAACTACATCATGGGCTTGCACCGCGGCTTCGGGTCGTGCGACAATATCGACCACCTCGGCAACCGTCGCGTGCGCAGCGTGGGCGAGCTTTTGCAAAACCAATTCCGTATCGGCATGTCGCGGCTCGAACGCGTCGTGCGCGAACGCATGCAGATACAGGCGGAAGCCGAGATATCGGCGCAGACGCTTATAAACGTCCGTCCCGTGTCGAGCGCGATCAAAGAGTTTTTCGGCTCGTCGCAACTTTCGCAGTTCATGGACGAAACCAACCCGATCGCCGAGCTTACGCACCGTCGCAAGCTGTCCGCACTCGGTCCCGGCGGTCTTAACCGCGAACACGTAACGTTCGACGTCCGCGACGTTCACTACACGCACTACTCGCGTATGTGTCCTATAGAAACGCCCGAAGGTCAGAATATAGGTCTTATATCCTCGCTTTCGAGCTATGCTCGCATCAACGAGTACGGGTATATCGAAGCCCCGTACCGCCGCGTGGATAAAGAAACGCACTGCGTCACCGATATAGTAGATTACCTGCCCGCCGACGAGGAGGACAGGTACATGATAGCTCAAGCGAGCGAGCCGCTCGACGAAAACAATCGTTTTGTCAAAGAGCGTGTCATGATGCGTTACCGCGATCTCATAGGCGAAGTTTCCCGCGACCGTATCGACTATATCGACGTGTCGCCCCGCCAAATGGTTTCGGTCGCTACCGCGCTCATTCCGTTCCTCGAGAACGACGACTCGCACCGTGCGCTCATGGCGTCGAACATGCAGCGTCAGGCGGTGCCGCTGCTCAAGACGGAAGCTCCTATAGTCGGTACGGGTATCGAGCATAAGATAGCTTACGACTCCGGCGTTATGGTCGTCGCCCGTGCGGCGGGTACCGTCGACTACGTTGACGCCGAACGCGTTATAGTCAAAGAGGACGGCGGCGAACGTCAGATGTATCTTCTCAAGAAGTTCGTCGGTTCCAACCAAGGCACTTGTATCAATCAGCGCGCCATTGTCGCAAAAGGCGACCGCGTGTCCAAAGGTCAGGTGCTCGCGGACGGTCATTCCACGTCGCAGGCGGAACTCGCGCTCGGCAAGAACATTCTCGTCGGTTTTATGGGCTGGGAAGGCTACAACTACGAGGACGCTATTCTCGTAAGCGAACGTATCGCCAAAGACGACGTGTTCACTTCCATTCATATCAACAAGCACGAAACCGAAGCGCGCGACACCAAGCTCGGCGCGGAGGAGATCACGCGCGATATTCCCAACGTCAGCCCCGAGGCACTCAAAAACCTCGACGAGGACGGCATTGTGCGTATCGGCGCGGAAGTCGGCTCGGGCGATATTCTCGTCGGTAAGGTCACGCCGAAAGGCGAAACCGACCTCACCCCCGAGGAGCGGTTGCTTCGCGCCATATTCGGCGACAAGGCGCGCGAAGTGCGCGACACGTCGCTCAAAGTGCCCAACGGCGAGGGCGGTATCGTCGTAGACGTCAAGGTATTCACCCGCGCGAACCGCGACGAGATGAAGCCGGGCGTCAACAAACTCGTCCGCGTGTATATCGCGCAGAAGCGCAAGATCTCGGTGGGCGACAAAATGGCAGGTCGGCACGGCAACAAGGGCGTTATTTCCCGCGTGCTTCCCGAGGAGGATATGCCGTTCATGGCGGACGGCACGCCGTTGCAGATAGTGCTCAACCCGCTCGGCGTTCCTTCGCGTATGAATATCGGACAGGTCCTCGAAGTGCACTTGGGACTCGTCGCTAAAGCTCTCGGTTGGAAGGTCAGCACTCCCGTGTTCGACGGCGCGATCGAGTCGGATATACAAAAACTTCTCGCCGAAAACGGGTATGTTTCGCCCGACGGCGAGGTCGACGGCAAAATACAGCTTTACGACGGACGGACGGGCGAACCGTTTGAAAACCGCGCGACCGTCGGTTATATGTACATGCTCAAGCTCATTCACCTTGTCGACGACAAGATGCATGCACGTTCCACAGGTCCGTACTCGCTCGTCACGCAGCAGCCGCTCGGCGGCAAGGCGCAGAACGGCGGTCAGCGGTTCGGCGAAATGGAGGTCTGGGCACTGTACGCTTACGGCGCGTCCAACGTGCTGCAAGAGATCATGACTGTCAAGTCTGACGACGTCGCGGGACGTTCCAAGACTTACGACAGCATAATCCGCGGTATGGACATCTCCGAGCCGGGTATTCCCGAGTCGTTCAAGGTCCTCATCAAAGAGTTGCAGGCACTCGCGCTCGACGTCAAAGTGCTCACTGAGAACAAAGAAGAAATCGGCATCAAAGAGCTTATGGACGACGATCCGGTGCTTTACGACGCAGAGCCTACGCCCAAGCATTACGACGCGAGCCTGTTCACCGACGGCGACGATATGGACGACGGTGACGTGCTCGGCGGTCTCGAAGGCGACGACGAGCCGACCGAACAAGACGGCGGCGAGGGCGATTTGTTCGGCGACGACGTCGAGTTCGACGATCCGTTCGACGACGTGAGCTTCGATGACGACGATTACGACGACGGCAGCGACGACTAAAGGAGAGATGCGAAATGTTTGAACTTAATAATTTCGATTCGATGCAGATACGGCTTGCAAGTCCCGACAAGATCCGCGAGTGGTCTTACGGCGAAGTCACCAAGCCCGAAACCATAAACTACCGCACGCAAAAACCCGAAAAGGACGGCTTGTTCTCCGAGCGCATTTTCGGACCGACCAAAGATTGGGAATGTTATTGCGGCAAATATAAGCGCATAAGATATAAAGGCGTTATTTGCGATAAGTGCGGCGTCGAAGTAACGACGAGCAAGGTCCGTCGCGAGCGCATGGGGCATATCGAGCTTGCCGCGCCCGTCACTCACATTTGGTATTTCCGCGGCGTTCCCAGCCGTATCGGACTTATCCTCGACCTTCAGCTCAAACAGCTCGAGCAGGTCGTATACTTCGTCAATTACGTCGTACTCGATCCGGGCATTACCGATCTTCAGTACAAAGAAATAATCAACGACGACAAATATCATCAGTATTTGGATCAGTACGGTCCGAAGGCGTTCAAGGTCGGCATGGGCGCGGAAGCTATCCGTCAGCTCCTCAAAGACATCAACGTTAAAGAAGAATACGAAAAGATGCGCGAGATCGTCGAAACGTCGTCCGGTCAAAAGAAGATGCGTGCGATCAAACGTCTTGATATTCTCGATGCGTTCTTGAAGTCGGGTGCGGAACCCGCGTGGATGGTGCTCGACGTACTGCCCGTGCTTCCGCCCGAACTGCGTCCGATGGTGCCGCTGGACGGCGGCAGGTTCGCAACGAGCGACCTCAACGATTTGTACCGCAGGGTCATTAACAGAAACAATCGGTTGCGCAGACTGATGGAACTCGGCGCGCCCGATATAATCATTCGCAACGAGAAGCGCATGCTTCAGGAAGCCGTCGACTCGCTCATAGACAACGGTCGACGCGGCAAGGCGATACAGGGTGCGTCCAGCCGCGATCTCAAGAGCCTCTCGGGCTTGCTCCGCGGCAAACAGGGTAGATTCCGTCAAAACCTCTTGGGTAAGCGCGTGGACTACTCCGGTCGTTCGGTTATCGTCGTAGGTCCCGAACTCAAGTTCTATCAGTGCGGCGTGCCTAAAGAAATGGCTCTCGAGCTGTTCAAGCCGTTCGTAATAAAAGAACTCGTCGCGCAGGGCAAAACGCACAATGCAAAGACCGCGAAGCGCATAGCCGAGCGTGCCGACGCAGACGTGTGGAACGTACTCGAAAAAGTCATTAAAGACCACCCCGTGCTGTTGAACCGTGCGCCGACCCTGCACAGATTGGGTATTCAGGCGTTCGAGCCTGTGCTCGTCGACGGCAGGGCTATCAAGCTCCACCCGCTCGCGTGCGGCGCGTTCAACGCCGACTTCGACGGCGACCAAATGGCTATACACGTACCGCTGTCCGTGGAAGCGCAGGTGGAAGCGCGTGTGCTCATGCTCGCGCCCAACAACATACTCAAGCTGTCCGACGGCGCGCCCGTGTGCTCGCCGACGCTCGATATGGTCATGGGCTGCTACTACCTCACGATGGATCATCCCGGTTCGATCGGCGAGGGCATGGTGTTTGCCGACGCCGACGAAGCGAAATCGGCGTACTTCAACAAACGCATTGCATTGCAGAGCAAGATCAAAGTGCGCAAGGAATTGCCTGCCGAGTTCGTCGAGAACAGCGGCGTGACTATCCCCGCGAACGCGGTGCCCGTTGACGGCAAGTATCGCTATACCGTCACGACGACGGTCGGTCGGTTGATATTCAACGAGCCTATACCCCAAGACCTCGGGTACGTGACCCGCGACAGCTACGAAAAGCTGTTCGAGCCGGAAATCAATATGTGCGTCGACAAGGGCATCATCAAGAGCATCGTCGACACTACGTTCAAGCGTAAAGGCGCGTCCGTTACCGTCGTCGTACTCGACGCGATAAAGGACATGGGTTATAAGTATGCGACTATCGGGTCGATCACGACGTCCGTTTTCGACATGCATATCCCGCAGGAAAAATTCCAAATACTCGACGACGCCGAAGCGGAAGTCGTCAAGATCGAAAAACTTTACGATCGCGGTTTCGTCACCGAGGACGAGCGTTACAACGCCGTCGTCAATATTTGGAACAAAGCGAACGACAAGGTTATCGACGCGCTCGTAAAGACGCTCGACGCGTACAACCCCATCAACATGATGGCGACCTCGGGTGCGCGCGGTAACATGAAGCAGATAGGTCAGCTTTCGGGTATGCGCGGTCTTATGCGTAACCCGCAAGGCAAGACGCTCGACGTGCCTATCAGAAGCTCGTTCCGCGAGGGCATGACTGTTCTCGAATACTTCATTTCCACCCACGGCGGACGTAAAGGTCTTGCCGATACCGCGTTAAAGACGGCGGACTCCGGTTATCTTACGAGAAGGCTCGTTGACGTTGCGCAAGACGTCATTGTTCGCGAGGAGGACTGCTGTTCGGACGGCGCGCCGAAAGGTATCGACACTTACGCCATCATGGACGGCAATCAGGTTATAGAGAAACTCGAGGACAGACTCGCGGGCAGATACAGCGCGGAGCGCGTCGTCGATCCCAAGACCAAAGAGGTGCTCGTCGACGTCAACGAGATGATCACCGAGAATACCGCAAAGCGCATCGTGGACTGCGGCATTACGCATGTCAAGATCAGAACGGTACTCACGTGTAAGAGCAAGCACGGCGTTTGCGCCAAGTGCTACGGCAGAGATATGGCGGCGGCGACGCCTGTCAGAATAGGCGAGGCGGTGGGTATCATCGCCGCGCAAAGTATAGGCGAGCCGGGTACGCAGCTCACTCTCCGTACCTTCCACATGGGCGGCGTCGCTTCGGCGGACGATATTACGAGCGGTCTGCCGCGCGTAGAGGAGCTTTTCGAAGCACGTAACCCGAAAGGCGTTGCGGTGCTTTCCGAGCACGAAGGCAAAGTCAAGATCGTCGAGAAAGACGGCAAGCGCGACGTCGTGGTCAAGCGTGACGACGGCACGGAGGACACGTACTCCATACCGCACGGCGCACGGTTCAAGCCGTATATACAGAACGGCGCGTATATCAAGACGGGCGACGCGATTACAGAAGGTCCGTTGAACCCCGGCGATATTCTTCGCACAAAGGGCAGAAACGACGTTCAGGAATATATCGTCAAGGAAGTTCAGAACGTTTACCGTTCGCAGGGCGTCGATATCAACGACAAGCATATCGAGGTCATCGTGCGGCAAATGCTCAAGAAAGTCCGCGTCGAGAACAGCGGCGACACCGATCTCTTGCCGGGCGAAATGATAGACCTCGCCATGTTCGACGAAGCGAACACCAAGGCTATCGAGAATTACGGCAGACCGGGCATTGCGAAACATACGCTTCTCGGTATAACCAAAGCCGCGCTCGCAACCGACAGCTTCCTGTCGGCGGCGTCGTTCCAGGAAACGGCAAGGGTGCTCACCGAAGCCGCTATCAAGAACAAAGTCGATCCGCTCATCGGTCTTAAAGAGAACGTCATCATAGGCAAACTCATTCCCGCAGGTACGGGCGTCAAGCTCTATCGGAACATCTATCCCGTCGAGCACGCGCCGCAAGTGGAAGTCCCCGCCGACAAGCAGGACCAAAACGCCGAAACAGACGTCGCGGCAACGACCGCACCCGATGCCGACGACGCGGAATAATGATCGTAACCATAAAAGGCATTCGTCAAAAGCGAGTGCCTTTTACAATTAACAATTAAAAATTAATAATTAATAATTGAGGATATAATTATGAGATTTCTCCGCTCGCTTCGCTCGGTCGAAATGACAAAAATGAAGAGATTCTTCACTGCGTTCGGAATGACAAAAGATGATAATGCGGAGCGCAGTGGGCTGCGCTCCCTACGCAATGTTTGAAATTTCGTTACGGCAATAATGCGTCGCTCGTTTTTCATTCTTCATTCTCAAATATTCATTTTGAATAGCGGAGTAGCGTATTGTAGGGCACGGCGTCCCCGACGTGCCGCATAATGTAACGATTTACAGAGGTTCGCGAAAAAACAAAAATCATTTCGAGCGAACGCGCGAAGCGAATGCGCGGAGAAATCTCTCGCGGCGAGTAAGTTTTATGGGAATCGGCGCAGTCGCGATCTGCAACGAACTATACATACAGGAGAAATAATCGGACATAAACAAATCGACACGGAGCCGTAAAAAAGGTTGCAATTTTTTTCGTGTCATGATATAATGTAATCGGTAGAGGTTCGGTATGTCGCGGTTCGCCGCGCCGATCGCACCGTTACCGAGCGACATATTTATAATTGCGATTGCAAATAAAGGACACAATGATCGACTACGAAAGCATACTTATAAAACATAAGTTCAAGTATAAAAAGGCGTTCGGGCAGAATTTCATATTCGACGACGCGCTCTTGGACGAGATTGCCGCGGCGGGCGGTGCCGACGGCGCGACCGTCGTCGAGATCGGCGCGGGCGCGGGTTCGCTTTCGGCGGCGATAGCGCGGCGGGCGAAACAGCTTTGCGCGTTCGAGATAGACGAATCGCTTTTCCCCATACTCGAAGAAACGCTCGGCGAGTTCGACAACGTGCGGCTGTTCAGCAACAACGTGCTCGAACTCGGTATCGAAACGGTGGATATGCTTGTGGGCGAGCCGTATATTGTCATAGCGAATCTGCCGTACTATATCACTACGCCGCTTATATCCATGTTTTTGCGGTCTGCGGAATGCGGGTCGATCACCTGTCTTGTGCAAAAAGAAGTCGCGGAACGCATATGCGCGACAAGCGGCGGCGATTACGGCGCACTGTCGGCTTGCGTGCAGACCGTAGCAGTTCCGAAGCTCGTTCGCATAGTCAAGTCGTGGGATTTCAATCCCATGCCCGAAGTGGACAGCGCGCTCATTCGGCTCGACCGCATACCGGGCGCGGTGCTTACCGACGAGCTTGACGGATTTATCAAGAAATGCTTTTTGCAAAAGCGTAAGACGCTCGTAAACAACCTTGTTGCGAGCGGAATGGATAAACAGTCGGTGCAGGACGCGCTCGCGAGCGTGGGTGCTGCGTCCAACGCGCGCGCGGAAGAATTGGGCACCGAAAAACTGACCGCGCTTTTCGCGGCGTTCAACAAGTAATTTCTCGGGCGAAAAAGCCCAAAGGAGTCAATATGCAAACTTACGGAATCGAAAAGTACGGGATCAAAAATCCCAAAAAGGTTGCACGCAACCTCACGCCCGCCGTTCTTACCGAGGAGGCTCTCGCCACCGAGCCGTGCAAGCTCATGGATAAAGGCGCGCTTCTCGTCGAAACGGGTGCTTACACCGGCCGTTCGCCCAAAGACAGATTTATTGTCGACGAAAAGGGTGTTTCCGAAAAGATCGGTTGGGGCACCGAGAATAAAAAATTCCCGCTCGACAAATTCGAGCTTATCTACAAGAAAGTCGGCAAGTACCTGTCCGGCAAGAACGTGTATGTATTCGACGGCTTTGCGGGTGCGGATCCCAAGTACCGCGTCGCGGTGCGCGTGATCAACGAGTATGCGTCCGAAAACCTGTTCATGAACAACATGCTCATTCGTCCGACCGAGGACGAACTCAAGGGCTTTGCCGAGGATTATACGCTCATCGCCGTGCCCGGGCTTAAGCTCGATCCCAAAGAGTGCGGCACGAACAGCGAAGCGGCGATACTCCTGTCGCTCAACAAGAAGATCATTCTCGTCGTCGGTTCCAAGTACGCGGGCGAAATGAAGAAATCGGTGTTCAGTCTTATGAACTACCTGTTGCCGCAGAAGGGCGTGCTCGGCATGCACTGCTCGGCGAATATGGCTCTCGACGGCAGCGGCGATACCGCGCTGTTCTTCGGGCTTTCGGGCACCGGCAAAACGACGCTTTCCGCCGACCCCAAGCGCGGACTCATCGGCGACGACGAGCACGGCTGGTCGGACGACGGTATTTTCAATATCGAGGGCGGTTGCTATGCGAAGTGCATCGACTTGAGCGCGGAACACGAACCCGAGATTTACGGCGCGATAAGATTCGGCTCGCTCGTCGAGAACGTTGTCGTGGACGAAGCGACCCGCACGCCCGACTATACCGACAGGAGCCTCACGGAAAATACCCGCGTTTCGTACCCGATCGACTTTATTCCCAATAAGGTAGTGCCGTCGGTAGGCAAGCACCCGAAAACGGTCATATTCCTCACCGCGGACGCGTTCGGCGTATTGCCGCCCGTCGCGAAACTCACGAAAGAGCAGGCGATGTTCTACTTCGTGTCGGGATATACGAGCAAGGTCGCAGGCACCGAGCGCGGCATTACCGATCCCGTCAGCACGTTCTCTACCTGCTTCGGCGCGCCGTTCATGCCGTTGCCGAGTTCGGTCTATGCGAAACTCCTCGGCGAAAAGATCGAAAAGCACGGGTCCAACGTGTACCTCATCAATACGGGCTGGACGGGCGGCGCGTACGGCGTGGGCAAACGCATGAGCTTGCCCGCTACCCGCGCGATAGTCACCGCCGCTCTCGACGGAACGCTCGCGAAAGTGGATTACGAAACCGAACCGTTCTTCGGGCTTGCCATTCCCAAAACCTGCCCGAACGTCGACAGCAATATTCTCAATCCGAAGAACGTGTGGGCGGATAAAGCGGAATACGACCGCCTCGCGAAAAAGCTCGCGCACGACTTCGCCGAGAATATCAAAAAGTACGATCTCGACGCGACGATCGTCAATGCGGGTCCTAAAGGCAATTAACGATATAACAAAGAATTGATCAAGATCCTTCGCCGAAAACGGCGGGGGATTTTTTATGGGTCCGCGCTAAATAATAAGTGTAGTGTCATATTAAGAAGCGGAAGCGAACGAGGGAGTGCCGAAGCGGCACGAGAGAAACAAAGAGATTTATACGGTTGCTTTTTATTGCAAATCTTGACAGTCGGCGAGCGCGTGTTGTATAATTGCTATACAAGCATTGTGATATGCAAAAACTTACTTGGAGATGACATGGAAAGGAAAGCGGGAGTGCTTATGCACGTATCGTCGCTGCCCGGCAAGTACGGGATAGGCAGTCTGGGAAAAGCGGCGTATGAGTTTGTCGATTTTTTGGCGGCGGCGGGGCTGTCGCTGTGGCAGGTCTTGCCGCTGTGCCCGACGTCGTACGGAGATTCGCCGTATCAGTCGCCGAGCGTGTTTGCGGGCAATCCGTATTTCATCGACCTCGACGCGCTCATAGACGCGGGGCTGTTGTGCCGAGGCGAGGTGCGCGAGTACAGGCTCGGCAGTGTCGATTACGCCGCACTGTACGCCGAGCGTTACGACACGCTGCGCATTGCGTTCGGACGGTTTATCGCGTCGCCGCAGGCTGGTTACGCCGAGTTCAAGGCGAAGCACGGCGGAGTATGGCTTGACGATTACGCGCTGTTTATGGCGATCAAAGAGGCGAACGGCATGCGCGCATGGGAGAGCTGGGCGGACGAGTACAAGTACCGCACCGCCGATATGAATGCATTCGCGGACGCCGCCGAGTTTTATAAATTTTTGCAGTACGAGTTTTATACGCAATGGCAGTCGCTCAAGGCATACGCCAACGGTCGCGGCGTGTCGATAATAGGCGATATGCCGATATACGTCGCGTACGACTCGGTAGACGTGTGGAGCAATCCTCGGCAGTTCATGCTCGACGCCGACCTATCGAGAAAGACGGTTGCGGGAGTGCCGCCCGATTATTTCTCGGCAACGGGACAGCTTTGGGGCAATCCGCTGTACGATTGGGAATATATGGCGGAGCGCGGTTACGATTGGTGGATCGCGCGAATGAGGAACGCGTTCGATATGTACGACGTCGTGCGCATCGACCATTTCCGTGCGTTCGCCGATTACTATTCGATACCTGCGGGGCGCGACGACGCATGCGTGGGCGAGTGGCTTGCGGGACCGGGCAAAAAATTCTTCGACGCGGTGGAAGCCGCGCTCGGCAAAAAGTCGATCATCGCCGAGGACCTCGGGGAGCTGCATGACTGCGTGCGCGAGCTTGTCGCGGCGGTAGGGTTTCCCGGTATGAAAGTCTTGCAGTTTGCGTTCGACGGCAATCCGCACAACGAGTTCCTGTACACAAACTATCCCGAGAACTGCGTCGCGTACACGGGCACGCACGATAACGATACCACGCGCGGCTGGTTCGACGCGCTCGACGACAACGGCAAAGCGACAGTGCGCCGCACGATCGGGTACGAGGGGAACGCGATGGCAAAAACGCTCGTGCAACGGCTTTTCGCGTCGAATGCCGACACCGTGATAGTGCCCATGCAGGACTTGTTGAACGCGCCGACATCGGCACGCATGAATATTCCGTCCACAACGGGCGGAAATTGGTCGTGGCGTTCGCAGGACAAGTGGACGGCTAAAGCGGCGAGCATTCGCAAACTCGTCGAAAAGACAAAGCGCATATAACGAATAACGGACAACAGACAAACGAAAACCGCCGACGGATAATATTGCCATCGGCGGGTTTTTATTGAATCGTATCTGTAATTATTAGTTAGTAAATCAATAATTGTTAATTATAAATCGTCGTCCTCTTCCTCGTCTTCGTCGTCCGCCATGAAGTCGTTGGGATCGACGTCGAAGTCGAAGTCGTCGGGTTCGTCGGATACCGTTTCGATTTCTTCCTCCTCTTCTTCCTCCTCCTCGTCCTCTGCGAATATCTCCTGCATGCCGTCGGGAATATCGTTTTCTTCCTCGTCGTCGAAAGGCTCCCAGCTGTTGGGGTTGTCGTCATCCTCGGAGTCGCTCACTTCCTGCGATTCCTTTTCTTTCGCTTCGCGTTCCTTTTTACATTCGAAACAGATTTCTTCGTCGTCGCCGAGCGGGTTGATATGGCAAACGGGGCAGAGGCGGTTTTCCTGCTCGTCGTCATCCTCGGGCAAGAGTATGGACGGGTCGCCTATGCCGAGTTCGGCTTTGCATACCGCGCAGAGCTTTTCGCGCTTGTCGATATAGTTGATTTCGCAGCGCGGGCAGAGCATGTAGACGGGACGTTCGGTTTGTGTGGTTTTTTCGGGTTTTTTCATCACGAATCTCCGTAGAATTACCTGTAAATGTGCCCATATTATATGCGTTTTGGCGGCATTTGTAAACTGTTTTGATACGGTTTTCGCAAATTTATTAAAAATTTTTTTCACATGTTTGTTTTGGCGAGCGAACGGCTATAATTCAATCGGAGGAAGTTATGCGAAAATACGCTGTAGGTATGGAAGAAGTCAAACGAAAAATCGGCGAACTGCGCGGCAAAAACCTGTCCGTCGCCGTCAACCGCGGCAGAAACAAGGTGACGCACATGACGGGCGAGATAGTGGATATGTTCCCGTCGGTGTTCACTTTTCGCGCCGTTGCGGGCGATCTGCTGTCGTTCTCGTACTCCGACGTGATTTGCGGCGAGGTCAAGCTGAAACGCGCTTGATATTCGCCGCGTCGCCGCTATCGAATATCACAACGAATAAGCGAGGCTTCGGCTTCGCTTTTTCGATCGTGAAAATATGACTTGCATTTACCGAATTTTCGTGATATAATATATAAAACGTAAAGGGAGGCGCAGGGCATGAAAAAACGTTTGACCGATTTGATCTCGATAATAGCGGTCTTGCTTTGCGCGCTCGCGCTTTACGCATGCGCAAACAACAACGAGCCGCCGCACGTCCATGCCTACGGCGCGTGGACGAGCAACGACGAATATACGCATACGCGCGTGTGCGACTGCGGCAGCGTCGCGACCGAAAACCATGTATTTTCGGGCGATGAGTGCGCGCTGTGCGGTTTCGTAAAAGCCTCGGAAACTCCCGATCCCCCCGACAATCCGAATCCGCCCGATCCCCCCGACGATCCCGATCCGCCCGATCCGCCCGACGACGAGAAACTCGATTACGATATGAGCGGAGTAACTTTCGAAAACGCCGAATACGATTACGACGGCAGGGAGCACGTGCTCGAAATAACGGGCGCGCTTCCCGACGGCGTTACCGTAAGCTATACCGAAAACGCACTCACGAACGCAGGGGAACTCCTTGTCACGGCGAGTTTTTCGGGCGACGAAAATCATAACGATATACCCGAAATGACGGCGACGCTCACGGTAAACAAAATCGACTATGACATGACGGGGATAACGTTTGACGGCATGACGTGCGATTACGACGGCACGGCGAAACGCCTCGAAATAGCGGGCGAACTTCCCGACGGCGTTACGGTAAGCTATACCGAAAACGCACTCACGAACGCAGGGGAACTCCTTGTCACGGCGAGTTTTTCGGGTGACGAAAACCACAACGGCATACCCGAAATGACGGCGACGCTCACGGTAAACAAGATCGACTATGACATGGCGGGGATAGTTTTCGACGGCATGACGTGCGATTACGACGGCGGGGTAAAACGGCTCGAAATAGCGGGTGAACTTCCCGACGGCGTGACGGTTACATACGATAATAACGACAAAGTAAACGCGGGAACGTACACCGTTACGGCGAGTTTTTCGGGTGACGAAAATCATAACGGCATACCCGAAATGACGGCGACGCTCACGGTAAACAAAATCGACTACGACATGAGCGGAGTGACGTTCGAGGACGCTACATACAGCTATGACGGCATTGCCAAGATCCTCGAAGTCACGGGCACGCTTCCGAACGGACTGAAAATCGTTTATTCGCCGAACCTGCTTTTGGGCGAGGGCGAGCTGACCGTCACCGCCGCGTTCGTTGCCGACGGCAATCATAACGCGGTCGCACCCATGATCGCCACGCTTAAAGTAGTGAGGGACGGCAAGTATCACGACGCCGTGTTTTTGCTGTCCGATAACAAAGCGGTGTTGCGCGTCGTCAAGCACGGCGAGGGTGTGACGGACATTCCCGACGTGCCGAATAAAGACGGTTACACCGCGGTGTGGAACGCCGAGCTTTCTGCTGTCACGGAGGATATAACCGTGAAACCTGCCTACACGCCGATCGTGTACACCGTCACTTATGAGTGCGGCGTCGGCGCGAACAGTCCCGAAAACCCCGTGGAGTACACCGTCGAGTCGCCGATCATATCGCTAAAAGACGCGACATATAAAGTCGGTTATGATTTCGACGGGTGGTATACGACGAACGACTTTCAAGTCGGCTCGAAAGTCGATTCGATAGAAACGGGAACGATAGGGAATATCACGCTGTATGCGAAGTTCGCGCCCGAAAAGTATACCGTAATGTATATCTATGCGGACAGAATAGTCAAAGCGGAAACCGTCGAGTACGGCGCGGAGTACACTTTCCTCGATCACGCGCCGCTTCCCGATTATGAGGTCATGGAGTGGACTGACGAGAACGGAAACAAGTACGCGCCCGGCGCGACGACGGAATATACGTACTTGCAAGGCATGACGCTCTCGGGCAAAGCGGCATACGCGGGGAGCGATTTCGAGTGCGGGGTTGCGGACGGCACCGCTACGATCACGAAATACGTCGGCACCGCGACGGACGTCGTCATTCCCGAATACATAAAACACGAAGCCGCATATTATACCGTTACGGCTATAGGCGACAGGGCGTTTGGTTATAATGATATTGTCGAGAGTGTAATTATATCTAAAAGTGTCACAAGTATAGGAAACAACGGTTTCTATTATTGTTCTGCGCTTAAAAATATAAATATTCCGAACAGCGTTACAAGCATAGGGAATCTTGCGTTTTTTGCGTGTGCGAGTCTTACAAGCATCATAATACCAAGTAGTGTTGTAAGTATAGGGAGCCGGTTGTTTTTTAATTGCGCGGCACTTGAAAGCGTAAAAATCGAAGGTAATCTGAAAAGTATAGATAAATATACGTTTTGGCAGTGCTGTAACCTGTCCGATATTACACTTCCGGAAAGTTTGACGAGTATAAGCGATAGTACATTTTATATGTGCGACAGTCTTGTAAACATAACAATACCGAGCGGTGTGTCAAGCATTGGCAGTAAAGCGTTTTACAGATGTATCGGGCTTGAGAGCATTGCGATACCCGACAGCGTAATAAGTATAGGGTCAGACGCATTTTACGGTTGTAGCAATCTTGCGAATGTTGTTCTCGGAAGTGGAATCGAAAGAATAGACGATCAGGCGTTTTTCAGTTGTGAAAAGCTTAAGAGCATAGCGATACCGAGCAGTGTGACGTATATCGGAAAATCTGTATATGAAAACTGTTCATATATCGAAAGTATAACCGTAAATAGTGCAAATACCGTATATCACAGTGCGGGAAACTGTTTGATAGAAACCGAAACTAAAACACTTGTTGTCGGTTGTAAAAACAGCATAATTCCCGCCGACGGCAGTGTTACGGTTATCGGAAGCGATGCATTTGACGGTTGTATAGTATTAAATAACATAATTATTCCCGACAGTGTTACAACCATTGGAAGTTCCGCATTTAACGGCTGTACGAATTTAACGAATATAGTCATTCCCGACAGTGTTACAACCATTGGAAGTTCCGCATTCGCTAACTGTGAAAGCCTTGAAAATGTTGTTATGTCGAATAATATCGTCTTTGTCGGGTATAGATCTTTTTGTCGAACTTCTATTTCAAATATTATATTGCCCGATAGTCTCGAGACCATTGATGACGGTGCGTTTGATTATTGCTATAAATTGACGAGCATTTATATCCCGTCAAATGTTTCACGCATAGGTGAAAGTGCTTTCGCGAATTGTTCTTTGCTTGTCGATATTACGGTTGATAGCGAAAATCCCGTTTATCACAGTGCGGGAAATTGTATAATCGAAACCGCTACAAAAACACTTGTTGCTGGCTGTAAAAACAGCGTCATTCCCGACGACGGAAGTGTTGCGGTTATCGGAGAAAGGGCATTTTACGGTAGCGGCTTGAAAAATATAATTATTCCGAGCAGTGTCAAGACTATCGGCAATTATGCGTTTGAGGCGTGTCTGGATTTGATAAATGTCGTTATTTCCGACGGTGTAACATCAATCGGTGCATGTGCGTTTGATTCGTGTCGGAGCCTGACAAATATAGTTATTCCAAACGGCGTGACTTCGATAGGCAATTCGGCGTTTCGTGATTGCGACAGTATTGTAAGTATAGTTATTCCAAATAGCGTAACTTCGATAGGCAAATCTTTATTCGATTGGACTTACAAACTTTCCGCCGTCTACTACAAAGGCACGGCGGAGGAGTGGAGTAATATAAGTATCGGCACGGATAACGACGAACTCGATGCGGCGACGAAATACTTCTACAGCGAAACGAATCCGTATCTCGACGATCCCGCCGATACGAACCGTTATTGGCATTATGTCGATGACGAGATCGTCGTGTGGTCGCGGTAACGAAATAGCCGAATTTCATTAAACGTATTGACATTGCGGCGGCGGGTTGGTATAATGTACGAAAACGGTATTGCGAGGGAAAAGTGATTAATATTGCGATAGTGGAAAATGACAAGGATCAAGCGGAGCGGCTCGAGAGCTACATTAAGCGGTTCGGAGAGGAAAACGGCGAGCAGGTAAATGTCGTGTGGTTTCGCGACGGCGTCGATTTCGTCAGCGATTATGCGGGCAACTTCGACGGCGTGTTTATGGATATAGACATGCCGCTCATGGACGGCATGACCGCCGCCGAGAAGATCCGCGAAACGGACGAAAAACTCTGCATTGTGTTCGTCACCGATCTTGCGCAGTACGCGCTTCGCGGCTATAAAGTCAATGCGATGGACTATCTCGTCAAGCCCGTCGATTATTTCGAGCTTGCTTTGGAACTGAAAAAGATATTGCGCAGCAAGCAAATGCACGGCGACGATTTTATATGGATCTCGGTGCCGGGCATGCGTAAGCGCGTCGCGCTGTGCGATATAGAATACGTGGATATTCTCGCGCACGATATTCACGTGCATTATGTAGAGGATGGGGCGAACGCCGAAATAGTGTACCGCGGCACGCTCAAGGACATAGAGGCGCAGTTCGCGGACAAACCGTTTTCGCGCTGTCACAACTGCTGTATAGTCAATCTGCGCCGTGTCAGAACGATAGCGGGCGACGAGGTGCTTCTCGACGGCGGAGACAGGGTGTATATAAGCCGCAACAGGCGCAAGAAGTTTATGAACGATCTCACGAATTACATAGCGGGTAACGGCGGATATTCCAAAAAATCGCGGGGGGGGGTATAGTTTATGCTTACCAATCCTTTCGGCTTTTTCGCGTACACCGGTTTTACGACGTTTTTCGTCGAGCTGTTCATAATTCAATTTCTGTTCATGCGCAAGTTTGAGCGGCGTTCGTTGTTTTGGCTGCGGCTCTCTTTAAGCGTTGCGGTCGCCGCATGTTTTTATTTTATTCCGCCGCTTTCCATAGGACCGATCAGCTGTGTGTTCTTCATAGTGCTCGCGTACGTCGTCGGCGTTGCCGCACTTTGTTTTAAGGCGAATATATTCAACTGCATATTTTACGGACTCACTGCGTGGGCGGTGCAACATCTCGCTTGGAGTTTTTATCTCATCGCGTGCATGCTGTTTTCTATGAATTTAGCGGTTTCGATTGTCGTATATCTCGCGATTTATGCGGTCACGTACACGGCTATGTTCTTTATATTTTCGTACGGCAGAACGGATTGCGTCATTCACCGCGAGCGCATGATGGCGGGGGTAATATCATTCCTCGCGCTGTTCGTCACTACGATACTGTACGACTTTTCGGTCGCGGAAGTGGGGTATTCGGTGTGGTCGTCGCTGTACGCCGCAATACTGTCGCTTATAATTCTTTTCGTGCAGTTCGGATTGCTCACGCGCGATTCGCTTATACGGCGCGGCGAGCAGCTCGAGCGCGACAAGGTGATGCTCGAAAGTCTGTTGTACCGTCAAAACCAACAGCAGCTTCTGGCGGGTGAAACGGTGGAGATAATCAACCGCAAGTGTCACGATCTCAAGCATCAGCTCGCGCTGTTCCGCCACTCGCAGGGCGGCGAGAACGCCGAATACTTGCGCGAAATTGAAAAAGCGGTCATGGTTTACGGCGATATAGCGAAAACGGGCAATAACGCGCTCGACATAACGCTCACCGAAAAGTGTTTGCTCTGCAACGAGCGCGGCATTAAGTTTACTTACATAGTGGACGGCGAGAGCTTGAACATAATCAAGCCGACAGACGTATCCGCGCTGTTCGGAAATATTCTCGACAATGCCATAGAATCGGTCGCGGGCGAGGCGGACGAGCGGAAGATCATTCGTCTGCACGTGTCCGTCGTGCGCGGGTACCTGCGTATACACTGCGAAAACTATTGCAGTCATGAAGTGGAGTTTGCGGACGGACTGCCCGTGCCCGACGCCGAAAAAGACTTGTACCACGGTTTCGGCACAAAGAGTATTCGCTATATCGCCGAGAAGTACGACGGCAACGTCGTCATGGAATGTAAAGATGAAATGTTCCATGTGAATATCATTATTCCAATTAATAATTAATAATTAAAAATTGAGGATAAATTAAATAACGACGATTTTTCATATCTTTTATTTCTTATCTATTATCTAATGATCGTAGGGAGCTTTAGACCTCATTGCGCTCCGCAAAATGTATATTATTCAATCGACAATAATTATTAATTGTTAATTATTAATTTTTAATTTGCGTGCGAAGCCGTGAAGAAACCACTAAACGAACGATAAAGACATAAATGACAACAGCACACAAACAGCAGCGAAGCCGTGTAACAAACAAAAAAAGGCAAAAAAAGTACCGAGCGAGCGCGAAATGCACCGTTCGGATTTTTTTGTGATATAGTCAAGCCATCAAATACCTTTCAAGGAGGAAGTGTGATGGTAAAAGCTAAAAGACTGTTGCGCGGTTTGGGTATGACTTCTGCCGTGTTGCTTGCCGCGTCGATAACGACTGGCGCAATCATGGAACAGTACCCCGCACCGCTCGACGCACTGTTCGACACGTTGAGTTCGAAGGTCGTCTCCGAAAAAACGGAGGAGAAAGACTGGATTTTCGATTCGAACTTCAAGACCGCGAAAGAGGCATTCGACGGCTTCAAAGAGTTCGCAATCAGAGAATCGCACGAAACGTTCGCGCTACTCAAAAACAGCAACAAGGCACTGCCTATTGCAAAGGACGCAAAAGTCACTCTTATGGGCTTGCGCAGTTACGCGCCCGTTTACGGCAACAGCGGCGGCAGTATCGCCGACAAAAAGACGGTCGAGAACGGCAACACGATAACCGACGCATTTAAGGGACGAGGATTTCAACTCAATCCATCCATGCTCAAGGCGTACGAGGAATACTGCAAAACGCTCACTTGGGGCGGCAGCGGCTTCGGTGCGACCCCGCCCGAGTATGTAGGGCTTGCGGGTACTGCGGACATTCCCGAGCTTTCCAAAGCCGAGCTTGCGCAGTACAACCCCGCTTATGCGAGCGAGTATGCGCAGTACAACGACGCGGCTATCGTCGTAGTAGGGCGTCCCGGCGGCGAAAGCAAGTATTATCTCAAAGACGGTCAGTCTTATTCGTACACCGAAGGTCGCGGTCCGAATCAAACCACAGTCACTTTGACGGGACATCAGGACACGACGACGGGCAATATTCTCGGGCTTTCTTCGGAAGAAAAAGAGATCATTGCCGAAGCGAAAGCCAATTTCTCCAAAGTCATAGTGCTTGTTAACTCCGTTAACCAAATGGAACTTAAAGAACTCGAGGACGATCCCGACATAGACGCCGTTATGTGGGTAGGCTATCCCGGCGCGTACGGGTTCTGGGGCGTTGCGGACGTGCTTAACGGCACCGTAAGTCCGTCGGCGCATCTCGGCGACATCTATGCCGCAAACACCGGTATCAACCCCGCAATGATGAACTCCAATGCCGACACGCCGTGGACTAATGCCGACGGCTTGACGGGCGCGAGTAACGTGAATACCTATCTCGTTCAGGCGGAAGGCATTTATACGGGCTATCGCTATTACGAAACGCGTTACGAAGATTACGTGCTCGGTCAGGGCAATGCGGCGACGGCGGGCGCGGGTGCTTACGTAACAGCCGACACCAAACCCGGCGCGGCGGAAGGTAGCTGGAACTATGATTACGAAGTGGTTTATCCGTTCGGTCACGGTCTGTCGTATACGACGTTCAAGCAAACGCTCGACAGCGTGCAGATTCTCGGGAATAAACGGACGGCGAACGTCACCGTAACCGTAACCAATACGGGCGGCAGTGCGGGCAAGGACGTAATTCAGCTTTATGCACAGACCCCTTACACCGAGTACGACAAAAAGTACGGTGTCGAAAAGGCGTCCGTGCAGCTCATGGATTTCGAGAAAACCAAAGAACTTGCCCCGGGCGCGAGCCAGACCGTAACGATGGAAGTCGATCTTGCCAACCTCGCGAGCTACGACTACACGCACGCAAAGACTTTTATCGTCGATAACGGCACGTATTACTTCGCTATCGGCACGGACAGTCACGACGCGCTCAACAATATCCTCGTGAAGAAGGGCGTGACCGAAGACCAGAAGAAGCGCATGTCGGGCAGCGGCGACGCTTCCAAGGTGCATGAATGGAAGTGGGACGACGGCAATTTCGAAGGCGTCGATAACCGCACGTTCTCGGTGAGCGCGACGGGCACGGTCAACATCACCAACCGCCTTTCGGAAGGCGAGTCGGCAATGGACTTCAACTACTTCAAGCCGGGCACCGTTACCTATCTTTCCCGCAGCGATTGGAAGGGTACATATCCCAAAACTTATACGGGACTTGCGGCGGACACCACCCAAGAACTTTACAAGCTGCTTTCCTGCGACTTTATTCCGCTCAAGACGGACGACGACACTTCGTCGTTTAAGTGGGGGGATACGACAAGTTCGCTCACTCTCAACGATATGAAACTCGCCGATTGGGAGGACTCGAGATGGCAGGAGATCGTCGACAAAGTGACTATCGAGGAATTCCTCACGTTCGCGTCGAACGCGTTCCATAACATTCAGGAAATCCCGTCCGTCGGATATATCGGCAATAACGCGGACGACGGTCCGGGCGGATCGGATACCCACTACTTCGAAGAAGGCTCGTACAAGGGCACACCGTATGCCGACGCCAAAGATTACGAAGGCTACGGCACCCGCGTCGCGCCGTCGCCGACAAACCTCGCGTACAGCTGGAACAAAGAACTCGCGTTCGAGAATGGCGAAATCATTCTCGGCGAGAGCACCCTCGTCCTCAATCTTCCGATAATGATAGGTCCGGGCGGCAATATTCACCGTCACGCGTACAACGGTCGCGGTGCCGAATATTACAGCGAAGACCCCATGCTGTCGGGATATATCGGCAGTGCGGTCGTACAGGGCGCACAGAGCAAAGGCTGTCTTGTAAATATCAAACATGCGGCATTCAACGATCAGGAAGTCAACCGTTCGGGTATCGCGGTGTTTATGAACGAGCAAAAGGCGCGGGAAATGGAACTTCGCAACCTGCAACAAATGTTCGTGGCGAACGGCATGCCCGCTTCGTTCAGGGACGACGAGAGCAAGAAAGATACTTATAAACTCGGCGCGCTCGGCGTCATGACGTCGTACAACCGTATCGGCGCGGTTCCGCCCAGCGCGAACAAAGGCGTCATGGTCGATATCATGCGCAACGAATGGGGCTTCCACGGCTACAACGTCACCGACTTTACGGGCGTCGCGCTCAAGGCGTCGCCGAAGGAGTCGTTGCTTTACGGCACGACGGCATTCTGCGGTTTCGGCGGCAGTATGGATTATTGGAACGCCGAAACTCTCGGCAAAGACGCAGATATGTGCGCGGCTATCAAACAGGATATCAAGTATGTTCTCTACTCGCTCGCAAACAGTGCGGCTGTAAACGGCACCAACAATACCACGCGTCGCGTTCAGCTCATGTCCACTTGGAGAAAGCTGTACAAGAGCCTCGAAGGCGTGTTCGGCGCGCTCACCGGCGGACTTGTGGTCGCGTACGTCGTTCTCGAAGTGCTCGACGTCGTTAAAAAGAAGAAGGAGGAAGACTAATCATGAACTTCATTAAAAAGCAGACCGTTTTCGGCTGGGTAACTCTCGGCGCGGCGGTGCTCGGGCTTGTCGCGATGATCGTATATATCGTGTCGGGAACGACGGGGTATATGGACGGTCAACCGCTTGCCGCACTCCCCATAGTGTTCACGGTAATCTCGATACTCGGCTTGGGTGCGCTGTTCGCAGTAGCAGACAAGCTCGACAGGCGGATAGTAGGCGGTATACTCTTTGTCATCGACATCTTGCTCGCCGTGTCGCTTTGCCTGTTCATCGCGGACCGCGTGCAACTTTTTGCGGACGTATACTTCATTCCCGTAAACTTCCCCGAGTCGGAGGTCGCGTCGCTCAATGCGTCGATCGCGGGCATGGTGTTTTACATTCTCGCGCTCGTGTGCGTGATCGTGACGGGGTTCGCGAAACAGCTGCATAAACCCGCAGAGAACTAAACGTAAATTAAATACGCGTCGCGCATAGCCGCACGCAAGTACTCTTTGACAAAAGCAGAGTGACGGGATTTCTTCGTCGCTCTGTTTTGTTGTCCGAAAAATAAACGGCGGGCGAGGGGTTTTGCGGGTCCAAAACGCTTGCCAAATGATTTTACGTGTGATATAATCATTATTGCGACTAAATATCATCATGGTCGCGTCCTTACCTGCCGAGAAGGTAGGTCATAGACCGCAAGGAGGGTATATGAATAACTACGAGATCCTTTATATCCTGTCCGACAAGCAGGATGCCGATGCGAAGAAAGCGTTGGTGGAAAAGTTCAAGTCGATCGTCGCCGAATACGGCGAGGTGACTGCCGAAGAATGGGGCGGCGGCTCGCGCAAGCTCGAGTATCCGATCCAGACCAAAATCTCCGGGAAACATCTCACGGGCTACTACGTGCTCATGAAGTTTACCGCACCGCCCGAAATCCCCGCCGAGCTCGAACGCCAAATGCGTATCAGCGACGACGTACTGCGTTTCATGATCGAACGCGTGTAACCGAGGAGTACGGCAATGAACAAAATCATTCTCATAGGCAATCTTACGCGCGACCCCGAAGCGGGCAGTACCACGAGCGGCGTTAATTTCACTCGCTTCACGATCGCCGTAAACCGTTCGTTTACCAACGCCAACGGCGAGCGCGTTGCCGACTATTTCGACGTAATTTGCTGGCGTCAGCTCGCCGAGCGTTGCGCGAAATACCTGTTCAAGGGCAGTAAGGTCGGCATCAACGGTTCGGTTCAGCGCAGACAGTACGAGGACCGCGACGGCATTAAACGCACGTCTTTCGACGTCGTTGCCGACGAAGTGGAATTCCTCACGCCGAAGAACAGCGGCGGTGCGCCGTCTCGCGACGGCGGCTACCAACCCGAGGAACCGCATCCGGTTTCCGACATGCAACCCGTCGAAAGCGACGATTTGCCTTTCTAAATAAATCAAGGAGATTAACCGATCATGGAAAAAAATAAAAACAGAGTTAAACCCAACGACGGCGACGACAAGGTCCGCCGCACCCGCCGTCCCGCCAAAAAACGCGTTTGCGAATACTGCCAAGGTCATATCGAACGCGTCGACTACAAGGACGTCGAGCGTCTTAAGAAGTATACCGCCGAGAACGGCAAGATCTTGCCCCGCCGCGCCACCGGTCTTTGCGCCGAGCATCAGCGCGACGTAACGACCGCCATCAAGCGCGCCCGCGTCATGGCACTTCTCCCGTTCCGCGGCGAATAATAAGCAAAAAAAGACCTTTCGCGAGGTCTTTTTTCTTTAGGGAGCCGCTGACGGAAATGAACGAACGCCGATTCAAATGCGACGAAGTCCCGAGTGATTTCGGAAAACTATTATTCGAGTGCGACGAGTCGCAAACCGTATATGACACGTCAAAAGATAAACGCAAAGCCATGCGTCGGTCGCCTGCGTTCTGGCTTTTTATCGCTATTGTCGCGTTCATGACCGGGTGGTTTTTGTACAGTCTTATCGTTGCGAGTATATACGATGGGTTCGGCGTGGCGGTCGTTGTGCACATACCCGGTTTTGTCGTGCTTGCGGTTTGCGACGCGATATGCGTGTTGTCGGCGTTCGGGCTGTGGGGCAGGTTTATGCGGTTTGCGTTCAAACACAACCTCGTCCGTGCCCGCGGTTCGGAAGGTCGGAGCATGCGCGAACTCGAAAAGCAACTCGATGCGGCAGACGAACGTCGCGCTTCTCGCAACGCGCTGTCCGTTTACGAGGACTACATAGTCGTTGTAAAAGAGGGCATATCCGCCGTGTACTCGCGCGGCGGGCTTGAGGCCGTGCATATGCGCAATTTCGGCGCGGGCATGAAAGTCGAGTTCGACGGCGGTCGCGGCGGGAAGGCGTTTTTCATCGTTTGCAAATCGGACGCGATCGAGATACGACGCATTTTCAAGGATAAATACGTAAAGCCGCCGAAACGCGACGTTCGCACCGAGAAGGCGTCGAAACGGAAAAAGCCGTCGCCCGAAAAGCGACGCGGCGGGAAAATCAAGCGCGTAAAACCCGTTTGCGTGTGCGACAAATCAACGGGCTTTTTGACAGGGGCGACGCTGATCGTGCTTGCGGCGATCGGCTTCGGCGTTGCGACTATATTATTGCATTATTACGTGAATGAGCAAGTGCCCGAGCTGCTCGGCGTGTTCTTTATCCTCGGCGGTATAGTCGCGCTTTTGACGGTGTACGATTTTGTGCCGATCATACATGAGTTCTTTGTGCCGTTCTCCGCAGGCGCGTTGTTTGTCGTCGCGCCGATACTGATTTTGGGCGCGATATATTCCGCAGTCGGATTACAGGTTACGTTAGCGGATATAATGTTGGTGTTTACGCCGCTCAATGCCGGCTGTGCATTTTTGTCGCTCATGGGAACGGTCATAGTGCTGTACTCGTTTCGCAAACTGTACAAATACATTCGTTACGGCGATATAGGCGATTAGCTCGTGCGGCTTTCGTAATAACGCACAATAAAAGCATAGCGCGTAAAAGCGTTATGCTTTTTCTGTACTGCTTATTCGGAAAATTTCGGCGAACGTCACTTGAAATTCGCGAGGGACGCGTTGCGGTCGAGGGCGGCGATCTCGTTCATTTCTTCGTCGGTGAGGTCGAAGTCGAAAATGTCGAGGTTTTGCTTGATATGCTCGACATTCGTGGATTTGGGGAATACGATGAATCCTTTTTGGATATGCCAACGCAAGATCGTTTGCGGTACGGTTTTACCGCAACGCTCCGCCGCGCGGAGGAATATCGGTTCGCGGAACAGTTCTTTGTTCGCGTGACCGAGCGGGAACCAGCTTTCTATTTTTATGTCGTGCGGGGCGAGGCGGGGCATGAGCGTTTTCTGTTGAAAATACGGGTGACATTCCACCTGCATCACCGACGGCAATATTTCCATTTCCGAAAAGAGTGCGTCAAGATCTTCGTTTTCGAAGTTGCTCAAGCCTATGCTCCGCACTTTTCCCGCTTTCTTTGCTTTTTCGAGCGCGCGCCACGCCGTGAAATAATCGCCGCGCGGGCGGTGCAAAAGCAGTAAGTCGAGATAATCGGTTTTCAGCCGTCCGAGCATTTTGTCGATTGCTTTCTCGCTCTTTTCGCCGTAGTCGCTCACCCAAAGTTTGGAAGTGATAAACAGCTCGCTTCTCGGTACCGACGTTTTCTCGATCGCTTTCCCGACGCCGCGCTCGTTGCGATAGACGTGCGCGGTGTCGATATGGCGATAGCCGAGGTCGATCGCGGCAAGGCAGGTCTTTGCCGTTTTACCGTTGCCGTTTATTTGAAACGTACCGAATCCCGTTTGCGGGATCTTGACTCCGTCGTTGAGCGTGATGAGCGGCTGTTCCATATTATTTTCTCCTATATATCGCGCCGATTTTTCTCATTATATCACAGGCGCGGGCGATTGTCAAGACGGGTTTTGCGGTAAGAACGCGCGCTGTCGGTCGCACTATAAAAATCAATGCGAAACAGGCACTCAAACGGTTTACTTTTTCGGTCAACCTTGGTATAATATGTCAACAAGGTTTTTGTAAAATAACATCGAGGAACGTTGCAATGATAAACGTATCAAACGTCAAACTTCAGTTCGGCACGCGCGTGCTGTTCGAAAACGTCAATATCAAGTTTTCGGAAGGAAACTGCTACGGGATCATCGGCGCGAACGGCGCGGGTAAGTCCACTTTTCTGAAACTCCTTTCGGGTAAGATAGAGCCTAGCAAGGGCGAAATTTCCATCGGCAAGGGCGAGCGCATGTCGGTGCTCGAGCAGAACCAAAACGCATACGACGATTACACCGTGCGCGAAGCGGTCATTTGCGGACACCGCGAGCTTGCGGACATTCGCAGACAGCGCGAAGTGCTGTATGCGAAATCGGACTTCACCGAAGAAGACGGAAACCTCGCCGCGGAACTCGAAACGAAGTACGGCGAGCTGGGCGGGTACGAGAGCGAGATCGACGCCGAAACCCTGCTCAACAGCATAGGTATCGAGCAGTCGCTTTTCGATACGCTCATGAGCGAGATCGAGCCGAAAGTCAAGGTCAAAGTGTTGATAGCGCAATGTCTTTTCGGCAAGCCGGATATTCTGCTTCTCGACGAGCCGACCAACAACCTCGACATTAAAACGGTGCGGTGGCTTCAGGAGTATATAAAGAGCATGGAGCAGGCGACGATCCTCATCGTGTCGCATAACCGTCACTTTCTCAATCAGGTATGCACGCATATCTGCGACGTCGACTATTCCGCCATCAATATGTTCGTAGGCAACTACGATTTCTGGTACGAAAGCTCGCAGCTCATACTGCGGCAACAGCGCGAAGCCAACAAGAAAGCGGAAGCGCGTATCAAAGAGCTTCGCGAGTTTATCGCGCGGTTCTCGGCAAACGCGAGTAAGTCCAAGCAGGCGACGAGCAGAAAGCGCGAGCTTGACAAGATAGAAATTCAGGATATAAAACCGAGTTCGCGTAAGTATCCGTATATCGACTATAAATTCGAGAAAGACCCCGGCAACGACATTCTGCGCGTGGAGAAGCTCACCAAAAAAGGTTTCTTCGAGGACGTCACTTTCTCGGTGTCCCGCGACGATAAGATCGGATTTCTCACCGATAACAGCCGCGTCGTCGCCGAGCTTTTCGACTGTATTTTCGGCGATTCCGCGCCCGACTCGGGCAGGGTGATTTGGGGCAAGAATATAAAGCCCGCATATATGCCGCAAAACTACGACAAGTTTTTCGACGGCTGTGCGCTGTCGCTTGTGAAATGGATAGATCAATGGTCTGAAAACCACGAGCAGGAATATCTGCGGTCGTGGCTCGGGCGGTTGCTATTTTCGGGCGACGAGGCGTTGAAGTCCGCGGGCGTGCTTTCGGGCGGAGAAAAGGCGAGGTGCATGCTCGCGAGAATGATGCTGCTGTCGCCCAACTTTCTCATATTCGACGAACCGACCAACCACCTCGACCTCGAAAGCATCACTTCGCTGAATAAAGGCATGATCAATTTCAAAGCTCCCATTCTGTTTATCACCGCCGACGAGGAAATAATGTCGTCGGTCGCAAACCGCATCATCATTATCGAGAACGGCGTCAAGTCGTATGACCGTCCCGTCACTTACGACGAGTATATCGCGACACTGTAGAGTTTTTACTGATATAGGCGTGCACCGAGTTTATGTGCGCGCCTTGTTTGTTTTTCGGAAACGGACGGCGTTACGCGCGAAATTTATCCGATTAAAAACAGCGGTAATGCCGTGCGAAATCGGTTGACGAACGCACGAAAAAAAGGTATAATATAACCATGGTCGATTTAGGAATAAACGTAGTAATACTTCGTGTCAAACACAACGCACTCGGCGAGGCGTGGAATATTCCCGTGCTCGGAAGAACGTTGGAAGAATGGGTGGCGTCCGCGTTGAACGCGCCGTTCAAAACGCTCGAAGCGTCGCCCGTGATCAATCTGACCGATAAACTGCCGCAGCTTCTCGACAAGACGAAGCCGACGACGGTCGTGCTGTATTGCGATACTCCGCTCATTACAAAGGGCACGGTACTCGCCGCCGCGGATCAACTCGTCAAGCAAAAAGCGAATTTCGTCAAGCTGCCGCGCGGCTGCGTATTCCGCACCGAGTACCTGTTTGAAACCGAATCGCTGTTCGTGCAAGAACCTGCGGGCGGCGGAGAGTTCGAGGCGGTCACCGACTGCGAGGGGCTTTCGCGAATCACCGATAACATACGGCGCAGGATCTTGCGGTATCACGCATCGAACGGCGTGCGCATTTTCGATTTCGACAATACGCATATCGACTGCGACGTAGTAATACAGCGCGGCGCGACCGTCGAGCCGTACAACTTCATACGCGGCAAGAGCATAATCAAGAGCGACGCGCATATCATGCCCGGCAATTATATAGTCGATTCGATAATAGAACGCAGCGCGACGGTGGACAGCTCGCGCATATACAAGAGCTTGATAGGCGCGGAAACCCGCGTCGGACCGTTCGCATACCTGCGACCCGACTCGGTTGTCGGTGCGGGGTGCCGCATAGGCGATTTCGTCGAACTCAAAAGCTGTATACTCGGCGACGGCTGTAAAGTCAGTCACCTCACATACATAGGCGACGCCGAGCTTGGCAGCGAGTGTAACGTCGGTTGCGGCGTGGTGTTCGCCAACTACGACGGCAAAAACAAATATCGCTCGACCGTCGGCAACCGCGTGTTTATAGGCTCCAACGCGAATATAGTCGCGCCCGTAAACATAGCCGACCGCGCGTTTATCGCGGCAGGCTCCACCGTCACGCGCGACGTGCCGAGTCAGGGGCTTGCGGTGGCGCGGGCAAGACAGACCGTCATTCCCGATTGGGCGGGAAACATGTACGCGCCGATCAACGGCAATCCGCAGCCCCGCGCGTACGAACACGCACCCGCGCGGTTCTCGGACGGCATAATCGACGGCAGTTCGCCGATGCCCGCGGACGAGGCGGCACTTGCCAAAGACGATAACGGTAAACCCGACGGCGAGTAGCCGTTAATAATAAACATTCCTCGGAGGAACGAATGATAGCTCACGGTAATAAAATCAAATTGTTTTGCGGCAACTCGTGCAGAAAGCTCGCGGGCGATATAGCTTCTCGGCTCAAGATGAAGCTCTCGGAAGCGGAAGTCGGCAAGTTCAGCGACGGCGAGATCTCGGTGTCGCTCGGCGAAACCGTTCGCGGTTGCGACGTGTTCGTAATACAGTCGACGTCCATTCCCACCAACGACAATCTTATGGAATTGCTCGTCATGATCGACGCGCTCAAGCGCGCTTCGGCGGGACGTATTACGGCTGTCATTCCGTACTTCGGCTATGCGCGGCAGGACAGAAAAGCGCGTGCGCGCGATCCGATCACCGCAAAGCTCGTCGCGGATATTCTTACCACCGCGGGCGCGGACAGAGTGCTCACTATGGACTTGCACGCGGCGCAGATACAGGGCTTTTTCAATATCCCCGTCGATCATCTTCTCGGCGTGCCCATTCTCGCGAAAGCGATAGCGAACGAACCGTTCATCAAGGAAGCGGGCGAGGACCTCGTTGTGGTATCGCCCGATGTAGGGTCTGTCGGCAGAGCGCGGCAAATGGCGCAGAAGCTCAACAAGACGCTTGCTATCGTGGATAAACGCCGCCCCAAAGCCAACGTAATGGAAGTCATGAATATAATCGGCGACGTCAAGGGCAAACGCTGTCTTATCGTCGACGACATGATAGATACCGCCGGCACTATAGCGCAGGGCGCGAAAGCCCTCGTCGAAGTGGGCGGAGCGAGCGACGTGTATGCGTGCTGCACGCACCCTGTGCTGTCGGGTCCCGCAATCGAACGGCTGGAGAACTCGGTAATAAAGAAACTGTTCCTGCTCGACACGATAGAACTGCCCGAGGAGAAAAAACTCGACAAGTTCATCACCGTCAGCGTCGCGCCCATTTTCGCGGAAGCGATCGCTGCTATCTATGCGGACATGCCCGTGTCGAAACTTTACGACTGATCATAATCGTTGCTATCGAAAAGCGTCGAAACCTCTCGACGCTTTTTGCGTGGTAATTTTTCGTTGCGGGAATAAAACGTGTTTATTATTAAAAAATCTCCAGAAATGTTTCGGGAGATTTTTTGAGGGGGCGGTTTTTGCTATCATGCGTACGTATGTTTACGGTGGGTTAAATTTCCGATTTGTGTTTCGCGCATTTGATCTTTGTCGCTTCGCCGCCGCGGATATGTCTTACGCTCAAATTGTAATCGAGAATATCGCGAACGCGCTTGGCGAGCGCGGGATCGAGTTTCGGCAGCCGTTCTGTAACGTGTTTATGTACGGTGGATTTTCCCATATCGAATTCGCGGGCTGCCGCGCGAACCGTACACTTGCTGTCGGCGATATATGCGCCGAGCTTGAGAGTGAGTATGTCTTTGTCGGTCATGATCATTAACTCCTATCGAGAATAATTCCGATTATGCCGCGCGGCGTGCTCGTTGCGACGCGGGCGGGTTGGGCAGTAAGATAAGATATGCTATTTTACGACCGAATATGACAATGTTCGCGAGTGCGTTTACGGGCGTTGCGCCGAGCGCGGGTTATTTGCATATGCTCGGCAAAACACTTGACTAAATTCGATGATTTCGCTATAATATATCATGAATAAATAGGCAAGGAGATAATCATGGCCAAAGAATATATTATGACCGCTGCAGGTAAGCGCGAACTCGAAGAACGGCTCGAGCACATTAAACTCGTGGAGATGCCGGCGATCGTCGAGGAGATCGCAAAGGCGAGAGCGCAGGGCGACCTTTCCGAGAATGCCGAGTACGAGATCGCGCGCGAAGAACAGGCGCAGCTCCAAAACGAGCTTGACGCGATAAAAGAAAAGCTCATGTATGCCAAAGTGCTCGACGAACGCGCGATCAACGACGACGTCGTTTCCATCGGCTGTGCCGTCGAGGTTATAGAAGCCGACGTTGCTGAGGGACTCGAGGCGACCGAAAAATGCGGGCTTACGCATACCGACGTAATAGAGGGATTTTTGACGCGCATGTCGGTCATAGATATGCGCACGAACCGCAACAAGCTCGCCATACTCGACGAGTTGACGGAGTACGATTATACGCTTGCGGCGTGCGAGCTTCTCGCGAGCAAACGTTATAAGAAAGAAGAATTGCTCGATAAAGGCTTTACCGAAGAAATGGTCGGTGCGAAGGTCAAGGTGCAAAAAGCGAAACTCGACAAGAGCAAGTGCACGGGCGTTCGCACGTATACCATCGTCGGTTCGCACGAGGCGGACGCGCTCAACGGCAGGATCTCCAACGAGTCCAAGGTCGGCGCGGCGATGCTTAACAAGACCGAAGGCGACGTGGTCATGGTCGGCGATCTTCAGTTCAAGATCGTAAGCATTGTCGTAGACAGAAAAGCAGTCAAGAAATAATTCGATATTTTACGTGAGAGATATTATGGCGGATAACAACAATAACAAGATCGACGAAACTCAAGTCGAAGAACAGGATATAAACGCGCTCAAGGCGGTGCGGCTCGGCAAGCTCCGCGAGCTTTGCGCGGCGGGCGCGGACCCGTTTGCCGTTACGAATTTCGACGTTACGGCGCATGCGGCGGACGTCGTTTCCTCGCCCGTGGAAGGCGCGACGGTATCTGTTGCCGGCAGGCTCATGAGCAAGCGTATTATGGGCAAGGCGAGTTTCGGGCACATGCTCGACAGGTCGGGGCAGATACAGATTTACGTTAAAAAGGACAACCTCGGCGACGAGAAGTACGACGGGTTCAAAAAGCAAATAGATATAGGCGACATGATAGGCGTCGTGGGCGAGGTTTTCGTGACACACCGCGGCGAGATTTCCATAGCGGTCAAAGAGCTTACGCTTCTTGCCAAGTCGCTGACGCCGCTTCCCGAGAAGTGGCACGGTCTTAAAGACAACGATTTGCGTTACCGCAAGCGTTATCTCGACCTTATCGTCAATAACGAGGTCAAGGATACTTTTATCAAGCGCAGCAAGATAATCTCCGCTATCCGCGCATACCTCGACGGCGAAGGATTTATCGAGGTGGAAACGCCCATTCTCAATACTGTTGCGGGCGGCGCGGCGGCGCGACCGTTTATTACCCACCACAATACGCTCGACCTCGATATGTACATGCGTATCGCGCCCGAACTGTACCTCAAGCGGCTCATAGTCGGCGGACTCGAACGCGTGTACGAGCTGGGCAGGAATTTCCGTAACGAGGGCATGGATATCAAGCACAATCCCGAGTTCACCATGATCGAGCTGTATCAGGCGTACGGCGATTACACCGACATGATGACGCGCACCGAGGAGATCTACCGCGCGGCGGCAAAGGCTATCGGGCTTGGCGACGTGATCACTTATCAGGGCAGAGAGATCAATATCGCCACGCCGTGGCGACGCGTCACTATGCGCGACGCGGTAAAGGAAGTTACGGGCGTGGATTTCATGTCGCTAACTTCCGAGCAGGCCATGGCGGAACTCAAAAATCGCGGCATCGACCCCGAGGGCGAGAAGAACGCCGCAGAGTGCATGTACGTTGCGTTCGATAAACTCGTCGAGAGCACGCTCATTCAGCCGACGTTCGTGACGGGGTATCCCGTCGAAGTGTCGCCGCTCGCAAAGCGCAATTCCGACGGGCTTACTTATCGGTTCGAGTTCTTCATAAACGGCTGGGAGGGCGGCAACGCATATTCCGAGCTTAACGATCCTATCGACCAAGCGGCAAGGTTCGAGACCCAACGCGCAATGGCGAAAAAGGGTAACGAGGAAGCGCAAGCCGCGGACGACGATTTCGTCGAGGCACTCGAGTACGGCATGCCGCCGACGGGCGGCTTGGGTATAGGCATCGACCGCATGGTCATGCTTCTCACCGACAGCGCGTCCATTCGCGACGTCATACTGTTTCCGACGATGAAACCTCGTAAATAAACTTTGCAAGATAAAGACTACAACACGCTCGGCGACGCGTTGAAAGCGGCAGCCGAACTGGACAAACTGCGATTGCACACGCCGGGGCATAAAGGCGGGCTGTGCGGCGTCGATCTCACCGAGCTTACCGACGAGAGTTTTCCGTCGCGGCATGTGGCGAGCGCGGAACGCCGTGCCGCCGAGATCTACGGTGCGAAGCACGGGCGGTTTTTGTGCGGCGGCAGTTCGCAGGGCGTGAAAGCCGCCGTTATGTTTTCGGGCGGCGGGATAATCGCGGACGTAAATTCTCACCGCTCGGTGTTCGACGGCGCACGGCTCGCGGGCGCGAAGTGCCGCACCGTCGGAGAAAAGGGCAGTGTTTATCCGATCGCGCCGCGCGACATAATGACCGCGCTCGACGGCGCGTCGGGCGAGGATATTTGTGCGGTCGTATTGACGACGCCGACGTATTACGGATATTGCGCCGACGTTGACGGCATAGCCGAGCTTTGCAAAAAACGCGGGTTGCTGTTTATTTGCGACGGTGCGCACGGCGCGCATTTCGGTTTTTCGGACAAGTTGCCGAAAAGCGTCGCGCCGTACTGCGACATTTGCAATCTGTCCGCGCATAAAACGCTGTCCGCGCTCACGCAGAGCGCGATGCTTTTCGACAATCTCGACGGCGAAAAAAGCGGTGCATTGAACGACGCCGTAGACATCATGGGCACTACAAGCCCGTCATACTTGTTATACGCCTCGATCGACTATGCGGTAAGGCGTGCGGCGTCCGAAGAAACCGCCGCCGCATACGCCGCGCTGTACGCCGCGACGGAGGATATAAAGCGGGAATTCCCGTTCTTGCGCAACGACGATTTTTCGCGGCTCGTGCTCGATTGCGCCGCGCTCGGAGTATCGCCGAACGCGCTTAACGACAGGCTTTGTCGGCTCGGCGTGTTCCCCGAACTCGTAGACGAGCGGCGCGTCGTGTTTATACTTACGGCGGAAGATGCGCCGACGGCGGTGACGGAACTTGCGGCGGCGTTGCGCCGTACTATTTCGGAGTTACAATGAATAACGGTAAGTTTTTGGTTTTGGAAGGCGTCGAGGGCGCGGGCAAGAGCAGGCAGTGCGCCATGCTCGTCCAATCGCTCAAAAGCCGCGGCGTTGACGCAGTGCTCACGCGCGAGCCGGGCGGTGCGCCGCTCGCCGAGAAATTGCGCGAGCTTATTTTAAGCCCCGATTATGTGCCCGACGCCGTTGCCGAACTGTATATGTATTCGGCGGCGCGGCGCGATCACTTGAACGCGGTGGTTTTTCCCGCGCTCGAACGGGGCGCGGTCGTCGTATGCGACAGGTTCGTTTATTCCACGCTCGCATATCAGGGGTACGGTCGCGGGCTTGATTTGGATTTTATTCGCGAAGTCAATCGCCGCACGATAGAGCCGCTCGAGGTCGATCTCGCGCTGTTTATAGACGTCCCGCCCGAAGTGGGATTTAAGCGCAAGGGCGGTGCGGATAATGCCGACAGAGTGGAACGCGAAAACATGGAATTTTTCCATCGCGTGTATAACGGTTTTTCGGAGATGTGCGATCGCGGCGAACTCGTGCGCATCAATGCCGATGGCGAGAAACAGCAGACGGCGCATAATATTTTGCAGGCGGTATTGCCCATACTATGAGCGGAGCCGAGAGCTTGAAAAAATACGCGTCGATGCTTTCCGAAACGGATAGCGTGCGCGTCATAGACGGCGAGTTTCGTTCGAGTTCCATTCTTCTCACCGGCGAGGACGAGGACGGACTCAAAGCACTCGCGCGTATCGTCGCGGCGCGGCTTACGGGACTTCCGGACGCCGCAGGATTCGACGACCACGCCGATATTATAGTGTATCCTAAAACCGCGCCCGCCGATAAGAAACCCGCAAAAGGCAAGAAAAGCGCGTCGGACGGCGAAAAATCCAAAAAGTATGCGATTTCCGTGGACGATATACGCGATATAATCGACTCGCTGTATCTTACGCCGTTCGAGCTGAATAAGCGTGTGTTTATCATCGAGAACGCCGAAAGCATGAGCGAGATTTTACAGAACAAACTGCTCAAATCGCTCGAAGAACCGCCGCCGCGCGTATGCTTCGTGCTGTGCGCGACGGGGCGCATGCTGCCGACCGTGGAATCGCGTTGCAACAGGATCGAGTTGCCGTGCTTCGACGTGGAGCGGATAGCGGGCGAGCTTGCGAAATACCATTCCGACCGCGATGCGGTCATGCTCGCGGCGCGGGCGAGCCGCGGCAATATCGGCATGGCGGAACGCATACTCGCGGATAGCGGTTTTGCCGAAACATACCGCCTTGCCAAAGAGATACTTCGGCTTGCCACCGGCAGTCGCATGTTTGCGCGTACCGCCGCGCTTTACGAGAAGTGCGGCCGCGATAAGATCGACGGCGTACTCGGCGTAATGGAGTATTTGTTATGCGACGTCGCCCGTCATCTTGCGGGTGCGGATACTGTGTTCGACGTTAAAGACGTCGAGAATATAGCGGGCGGATTTACGCCGTACTCGGCGGCACTGTGCGCCGAACACGTGCGGACCGCGCGCCGCCACAACGCCGCCAACGGCATGCCGTCCGCGGTCATGGATACCATGGTGTTGCGCATCATGGAAGAAAAATTCAAGCACGGAAAGTAGTGCGCAATACTCGCTTTATCCCGTTTCGCGCTCGTCGCGATACGGACAGGGATCACCCGAAGGAGAAAATATGCCCAAAGTAATAGGAGTTCGGTTCAGAACGTCGCCGCGCGTATACTATTTCGCGCCCAAGGAAGGCGAGGAGTATCCCAAGGACTCGAAAGTCATGGTGGAAACTCAACGCGGCGTGGAAATGGTGACCGTCGTGATGCCCGAAACGGAAGTGGACGACGGCAAGATCGTTTCGCCGCTTAAGCCGGTAATAGGCAGAGCGACCGAACAGCAGGTCGCCGCCGCACGTGCGGACGACGAAAAAAAGCAGGAGATAATAGCCGTCGCAAAGCAAAAAGTCGCCGCTCGCGAGCTTGACATGAAAATCGTGGATTGCGAGTTTACGGTGGACCACAGCAAACTCGTTTTGTACTTTACAGCCGAACAGCGCGTCGATTTCCGCGAGCTTGTCCGCGACCTCGCGTCGGCATTCCATATTCGCATAGATCTGCGTCAGATCGGCGCGCGCGACGAATGTAAGCTCATAGGCTCGCTCGGGTCGTGCGGAATGCCGTGCTGCTGCGGAAGGTTCGAATCGGAAAATTCGCACGTTTCCATCAAAATGGCGAAAAATCAAAACCTCGCGCTCACTCCAAACAAGATTAACGGCATGTGCGGCAGGCTTCTTTGCTGTCTTGCATACGAGAACAAGACATACGAGGACGTGATCAAACGCGCACCCAAGCACAATGCCGTCGTGACCTGTCCCGACGGTCGGCGCGGCACGGTGGTGTCGGTAACGCCGCTCACCGAAAAGGTGCGCGTGCGTGTGGGCGACGACGATAATTTCGAGTTTTGCGAGTACACGCTCGCCGAACTGAACGGCGAGAAACCCGTAGAACCGCGTGAGTCGGTTCGCCGTTCGGAAGCGGACGCGCTGTCCGATTACGACTATATGCCCGAACCTCCGCCCGAGCGGCGCGGTGGCAACCGCCAAAATCGCAATCGCGATAACGGCAATAACAACAATAACAACAACGGCGGGCGAGAGGGCGGACGCAACAGGAACAAGCACCGCAACCGCGACAACGGCAACGGTCGCGACGGCAATAACAGCGGCGCAAATAATAACAACAATAACCGAAAGCAGAAGCAAGATAACTCCGAGCAGAATAGGCAGAGCGGAGAGCAAAGACAGGGCGGCAACAGACAAAAGCGCAACCGCAACAGAAACAAACACAAAAAGGACGGAAATAACCCGCCCGCGCAGAGCGACAATAAAGGCGAATAATGTCGGCGCGGCACATGCCGATCTTTCGGTAATGAGGCGTGTATCGTAAAACATAAAAAGTTCGCAACGGCTAACCGAAAAACCATTTTTACCGTCTTGACAATTTTTGCGAATAGTGATATACTTACTGCATAAATAATTGGAGGTACAATCATGGCACACAAGATTTCCGACGAGTGTATCGCTTGCGGCGCGTGCGCGGCGGCTTGCCCCGTTAGCGCGATCAGCGAGGGCGACGGCAAATATGTCGTAGATGCGGATGCTTGCATCGACTGTGGCGCATGCGAGGGTGAGTGCCCGACCGGCGCGATCACCGAATAAGGTTTGCGCGGTTTGCGTAATCTACACCGAACAGAAAGAAAAAGGTCGGGCGGCATCGGTCGCTCGATTTTTTGTTGGTCGAGAATGAATGATATACTTCTTGGTTTATCTTCAATTATTAATTGTTAATTGTTAATTGCATTATGGAATACTTTATTTCCGACACACATTTCGGGCACAAGAATTGCATTTCGCTGAACTCAAGACCTTTCGACAGCCTCGAGAACATGGATAACACCATGATCGAGCGGTGGAACGACAGAGTCAAGGGCGGCGATACCGTTTACATACTCGGCGATCTCATTCACAAATCGAGCGAGCCGGAGAAATATTTGAAAAAGCTGAAAGGGAATAAAATTCTCATTGTCGGCAATCATGACGAGCATTGGCTGCGATCGCTCGGTTTTGTCGAGCGCACTAAATACGGCGCGCAGTACGGCGGGTATCATAAGTATTTCGCATACATAACAGAATTTACCGAGCTGTCGCTTCACGGCACGACAGTCACCATGTGTCATTTCCCGCTCGTAGAGTGGCGGGCGAGCCGCAAGTACGGCAGTAAAAAACTCGGTTTTCTCATTCACGGGCATATACACAATAATCGAAGCGAAAAGTATATGTCGGTGTTTACCGCGCCCCACGCGCTCAACGCGTCGGCGGATATAAACGGACTGATGCCCGTCACGTACGACGAGCTTGTCGAAAACAACGAGGCGTTCAAGCTCGACGTATTGAACGAGCCTGTAAAAAAAGCGAAGTTTCTCGCCGAGAAGTATCACATGCACCAAAGCGACAAATCGGGCGAACCGTACTTTTTGCATCCCGCGGCGGTAGCGGCACAGCTCGAAACGGACGATGAGAAATGCGTGGGATACATGCACGACTTGCTCGAAGATACCGATATAGATGCGGATGTCATCGAACGGAATTTTTCGCAAGAGGTGTTTGCCGCCGTCAAGACGCTCACGCACGCGGAGGGCGAGGACTATTTCGATTATATCGCCCGCGTCAAGCAAAACCCGCTTGCGACGCGAGTGAAACTTGCAGACCTCGCGCACAACAGCGATATGTCGCGGCTGAAAGTCGTGACAGAGCGCGACGTCGCACGGCTTGAAAAATACAAAAAGGCGAAGCAAATATTGCTTAATAATTAATAATTAAAAATTAATAATTAATAATTGAGGATATATAAAGAGATTTCTCCGCTCGGTCGAAATGACAGGGGAGAGCGGGTCTGGTGCGACGGCGTTGCGTGTGTCGTGCCGCTTCTGTCGAAACTATAGATTAGCGTATTATCGCTTTGCGGTCGACCGTATTATAATTTATTATTTTAGATTCGTAATTTTTAATTATATACGCATACTATCTGCGTGGAAAGAAAGAGTTCGTTGGGGCGCAGTGCGATTCTGCTCGCCGTTATGGGGATAGTCGCGAAACTTATAGGCGCGTTGTACCGTGTGCCGCTGACAAATATAGTCGGCGCGGAGGGCATGGGTTTGTATCAAATGGTGTTCCCGCTGTACACCGTTCTTCTCGCATTTTGCGGCGGCGGGATAACTTCTGCCGTCACGCGCGTCGTTGCGAAGTATACGGCTATAGGCGACGACGGCGCGTGTCTTAAAGCGGTGCGCGTTGTTTTGCTCCCGCTTGCGGCGGTGTCGGTCGCGGCGGCGGGCGGCGTCGCGCTGCTTCGCAACGTTATTTCGGGCGTGCAGGGCAACGGCGACGCGGGTATCGCGTACCTTGCGATCTGTCCGTCATTGCTGTTCACGGGCGGGATAAACGTATTGCGCGGATATTTTCAAGGTCGGTCGATAATGCTGCCGAGCGGGGTGAGCCAGCTCGTCGAACAGTCGGTGAAGCTCGTGCTCGGGTTATACCTGTCGCGCGTGCTGTTGCCGTACGGGGTAAAGTACGCGGTCGCGGGCGCGCTCGTCGGCGTTACCGCGAGTGAACTACTCGCGCTCGCATATCTTGCGGTGCGGTTTTTCGTCACCGTAAAAAAGCGGGCGCGGTATCTTCCGCTCGCCGCCGCACCGCTCGCGGAAACGGCGCAGGAGCTGTCTCCGCCGCAGCCGATAGATACCAAACCTCTGCTTAAAGAATTGTTCTCGTTCGCGCTGTCCGTCACGCTCGGGTCGTTGGTGCTGCCCGTCACGCAAATAATAGATTCCGCGCTCGTCATCAATATGCTCGCGCCCGTCGAAGGTCGCGACGGCGCGACGGCGGCGTTCGGTCTGCTTGTGGGTCCCGTCGGAACGCTCATAAACATGCCGACCGTCGTCGCGTTGTCTGTCGCCGTCGCTACGCTTCCCGCAGTCACTTCCGCAGTCGCACGCGGCGAATCGGGCGTCGATGCGGCACGCGGCGCGGCGAAGCTGATACTGTTGTTCACAGTGCCCGTCGCCGTCGCGTTCGCGGCGTTTCCGCAATATGTCTGCGGTGCGCTGTACAGACGCGGACTTACCGCCGAACAGCTCGACATGGCGGCGCAACTTCTTCGCATACAGTCGATAGGCGTGCTGTATATCGGGATATTGCAGTTTGTGACGACGCTGTTGCAGGCGCATAACCGTGCGCACGTGCCCGTTATAAATCTGCTTATCGGCGCGTGCGTGAAAGTGGGGCTGACGCCCATTCTCGTCCGCGCGTTCGGTATCGCGGGCGCGGCGTGCGCTACCACCGCGTGCTATGCGGTCGCGGCGACGCTGTCTGCGCGCAGTGCGAGCAAAATGTCCGCGATCGGGCTTGATGTAAAGAACGCATTTATCAAACCGCTTGTCGCGACGTTGCCGAGTGCGGCGGCGTTTATAGGCGGCGCGGCGGCACTTCGCGCACTCGGCGTGACCGCGGTGCTGTGGCAAGCGGTGGCGGGCGGCGCGGCGTTTGCGGCGGTATATGCGGCGATCGTCGTGCTCACGGGTGCGGTGGACGTGCGGGCGGCGATCGCGAAACTGCGCACGGCGCGGCGAAGCAAAGCGAGCGGAAAATCGGGCGGCGAATAATTTTATGAAATTGTGCGTATAGCCTTGCTTTTCGCGATTTATTGGGGTATAATATAAAGGCAAATCGAAAACAATTCGAGGAACCCTATATGATAGATATTAACCTTATACGCAGCGATACCGCCAAAGTCGCCGCCGCGCTCGCAAAACGCGGGTGCGACGCAGACCTTGACGGCATACTCGCACTCGACAACAAACGTCGCGAGATAATCGGCAAGGGCGAAGCACTCAAAGCCGAGAAGAACAAAGTGAGCGCGGACATTCCGCGGCTCAAAAAGGCGGGCGAGGACGTTCAGCCCATATTTGCGCGCATGCGCGAGCTCGGCGACGAAATAGCCGCCGCCGACGCCGCACTCAGGACCGTCGACGACGAGCTGCGTCACGCGCTGTTATGCTTGCCCAACATGCCCGACGACGACGTGGTAGCGGGCGGCAAAGAGAACAACGCCGTGGTCAAGGTGTTCGGCAAAAAGCCGAAGTTCGATTTTACGCCCAAGCATCACGTCGAGCTGTGCGAGAGTCTTAAGCTCATAGACTACGAACGCGGTGTCAAGCTCGCGGGTAACGGGTCGTGGCTGTATACCGGTCGCGGCGCGGTCCTGGAATGGGCACTTCTCGATTACTTTATCAAGACTCACGTCAAAGACGGTTACACGTTCATTTTGCCGCCGCACATGCTCAATTACGAGTGCGGGCTGGGCGCGGGACAGTTTCCCAAGTTCGAGGACGACGTGTACCGCGTGGAAACGGCGGAGGGCGGCGCGGCGCGGCGGTTCATGTTGCCTACCGCGGAAACCGCGCTCGTCAATCTTTATCGCGGCGAGATCTTGCAACAGGCGGAACTGCCCAAAAAACTTTTTGCGTACACGCCCTGTTATCGCAAGGAAGCGGGTTCGTACCGCGCGGAAGAACGCGGCATGATCCGCGGTCATCAGTTCGACAAGGTGGAGATGGTGCAGGTCACTACGCCCGAGGGCAGTAAAGCCGCGTTCGAGGAGCTTGTCGGCAAGGCGTGCGCACTCGTCGAAGGGTTGGGACTTCACTACCGCTTGAGCAAGCTCGCGGCAGGCGACTGTTCGGCGTCCATGGCGCGGACTTACGACATAGAGGTGTGGATCCCGTCCATGGGCATTTACAAAGAAGTGAGTTCGGTGTCCAATGCCAACGACTATCAGGCTCGGCGTAACATGACGCGCTATCGCGCGGCGGACGGAAAAATCGGTTACGTCCATACGCTCAACGGTTCGGGGCTTGCCACGTCGCGTATCATGCCCGCGATCGTGGAACAGTATCAGAATTCGGACGGCTCGGTGACGGTGCCGGAGGTATTGCGCGAGTTTGTCGGCACGGACGTGCTGCGCAAGGAGTAAGGTGAATACAATGGGATTGTTCGGTAACAGAAGACGTCAGGACTTTAACGACAGCCCCGTGCCCGATCGCGATTTCAACGAGATGACGGGTGCGGAAGAAAAACGCGTATTCTCCACGGATATGCAGGCACAGCAGACGACCGCGACAAAGACGGTCACCGCAGACGTAAACGGTTACGGCTTCGAGCCTGCGTCGGCGGTGGGCGAGCGTCCGCGCGTATTCACGTCGCGCGAAAACAGCGGCATTTACATTTACGAGTATTCCGACCGTTTGGAATACTTTGTCAAGCTGGAAAACAGCATGTTCAGATTCAACGTGGTAAATAAGCGGTAATGGATATAAAGAGAACTCGCGGATATATAATGATGATGCGGCTTGCCGATAAAGTAGCGTACTCGGGCGGAGAGAATTACCTTCCCGCGCTCGCAAGACCCAAGCTCGACAAACAGCCGCTTACCGACGGACTTATGCCGTACAGCGTCAAACAGCCGCTTCCCGTGGCTCTCGGCGCGACGTTTTCGTCCGAGCTGTGCGCAGAAGTCGCAAGAGCGGAAGCGCGTATCGCGTTCGGGTACGGCGAAGCGTTCGCGGGTACCGTGCCGTGCGGACTGATACGCGACCCCATGCGTGCGTCGGCGGCGGAACTGTTCTCGGAAGACGCGTATCTCGTTTCCGAACTGTTAAAAGGATATACGCCCGTCGGCGGACTCGGGTTCGTGTTCACCGACGCATTCGGTCAGGAACGGTTCGTCAACCGCACGATAGATCGGCGGGCGTTGCACGAGCTGTACCTGTTCCCGCTTATAAAGTCGGGAAACGTCGCGGCGGGTTTGCAGCTCGACGGCGGGTATCTGAACGGTATGCGCGTGTGCTCGTCGGGCGAGGTGTACGAGCTTCTCATCGAATACGTGCCCGAGAACGTGCCCGTATTTACCCAGTACGGCGACCTGCCCGAAGTGGAAAAGCTCTACGATAACGGTACATACATGCTCGGACTTGACGGCAACTATAAGCGCGATATCGCGCTAAACGTGAAATGGGGAATAATACTCGAGAGCAAGATCGACGGCGGAATAGAACGCGCCCTGTCGCTCGCGCTCGACGCTCACGATAGGTACCAAACGCCCGAAACGGACGCGTTCGACGACGGCGCGGAGTTTCCCGACCTTGCGCGCGAATCGACGGTGTTGCTTAAAAACAACGGAGTGCTGCCGACCAGCGGGCGCAGTCTTACGCTGTTCGGCAATGCCGCGGCGTTCGACGACGGCAATTCTTTCGACATTCTGTCCGTAAACGATGCCGATAAACAGCTCGGCGCGGTCAATGTGTTTTTGGTGACCGATTACGAATACGACGGCATCGACGGCGGCATGGCGCGCGCGATCATGGGTTCGCTGTCGACGGCGAAAACGGTGATAGTGCTGTGCGGCGGGTGCGCGGTCGAACTCGGCGCGATGGCGGAGGCGGACGCGATACTGTTCTGCCCGCACGCCACGTATATTTCGGATATAACGGCGATGCTCGCCGACGGAAGCAAGTCGCCGCTCGGACATCTGCCGTTCACTTGGGCGAAAAAAGCCGCCGACTATCCTTGCAATAACAAGAAGTTCGCCGCGCGCGGCGATTTCCGTTACGAATCGCTGTATAACGGGCATCTATATTTCGATAACTTCGACGGCGCGGCGGTGCAGTTCCCGTTCGGACACGGCTTAAACTATACGAGCTATTCGGTCGGCAAACTTAAGCTCGCGTCGCGCGGACAAAAGATAACCGTCGCGACGATCGTCAAAAATACGGGGACGGAGGTCGGCACGTTGTTGTTGCAAGCGTACGTAACGCTCGTCGACGCGCCCGTGTACGGCATAAGTAAGCGGCTTGCGGCATTCAAGAAAATCAAGCTCGACCCCACAGAGAACGCGGAAGTGACGCTCGAAATAGACATAAACGACTTCGCGGTATACGACGAGGCTTTCAATACATATACCGCGGCGGGCGGCAAGTATAAAGTGGAAGTGGGATTATCGGGGACGGATATTCGCGCTTCGGGCGAAATTAAAGTCGCCGCCGCGTCGCGCGTTACCGTCGGGCTTAACGCAAAATCCGCACCCGCATATTATGCGGCGGGCAAGGGCGTCAAGTTCGCGCCCACCGCGCCCGAGATAGAAAAACTTTTGAAAGTCCCGTTTATCAAGCGTCCGGACGAATATCCCGAGCTTGCGCCGCCGACGCCCGCCGACGTCAAGAAAGCATTGAAGCGAGTGAAAAAATACGCATCGGGCAGTAAACTCCAAATACTCAAATACCGCGCCGCGCACTATCCCGCGCGAAACGGCATGTTCGGTAAATAATGCAGTCCCCGTCAAACAAGGCGGGGATTTTTCATGCGCCGAAGCCGCCGCAGACCGAACGTTTTCACTCGCGCTTAATTTCCCATTCGTACGAAAATCGCTTGACAAACGCGACGGTATAAAGTATAATGCTACTGTTGATTTGTCAACGAGGTCGCGTATGGAAAAGATATTCGAGAATTTTACCGTCAATATTCTCAAGCTCAACAAGCTCGTGAATAAGATCAAGCAGTTCGAGATGGAAGAATACGGACTCAAAGCCATTCACGTCATGTGCGGGTATTATTTATACGAAAACCCGAACGGACTCACGGCGAGCGAACTTGCAAAGCTCGCGATCGAGGACAAGGGTGCGATTTCCCGCGCGCTCGCGGTCATGCGCGAAAAAGAGCTTGTGAGCTACGACGCGCACACGTATAATTCGTCTATTATGCTCACCGAGCAGGGTAAGCGGTTTGCAGAAGAAATGCTGCTAAAGGCGGAGAGCGCGGTCGTTGCGGGTTGCGCCGATCAGACGGAGGAGGAGCGGCGCATTTTCTACAAGACGCTTTCCGATATAGTCGGCAATCTCACCGAATACTATGCAAAACTGACGGGCAAAAAATAACCGTAAAACGGCAAAACATATATATAAATCATAAAAGGAGATATTTTTTATGTCAAAGACTTCGGTTTCGGAAGTACCGTCCCGCCGCGTTCCGCTGTGGGTAAAAATCGTATGTATCGTGCTCGCCGCGATCATAGGCATTGTGGCTATACTTGCGGTCACGTTCGTGTGCGTGTGGAACGACGAGATTTCCACGGTGAACAGCTTTACTCATTTGCGCGGGCGCAACGACGACAACAAGGAAGGTTCGGTGTACAGCATGAAAGTCAAGGGCGGGTTTTACTTCGACGAGTTCCTCGCTCAAGGCGGTGCGTCCAACGATAAACAGCTCATCAATTACATAACCGGCAACATTACACGCGGGCTTGTCAAGATTTCGATAGGCGAAACGGATATCGGTTGTTCGTCGTTCACTGCGGTAACGCCGGACGGTGACAAGCTGTTCGCACGCAATTACGATTTTGCGAAAACCAACGTGTGCATAACGCTGTGCGATCCGGGCGACGGACGGCACAAGTCGTTCTCGACGGTGGACCTCAACTATATAGGCATGTCGCCCGACAAGGACGTGGAAGGGCTTATGAACGAGATCACATGCCTTGCCGCGCCGTATACGCCGCTCGACGGCATTAACGATGCGGGCGTGGCATGCGGTATCTATATGTCGTATCAGGGTGGCGACGGTCAAGAGGGTACCGTCGCGACCGATCAGAACAAAGAGGGTAAGGACAACATCACTTCCACGACCATGTTGCGCATGGTGCTCGATTATGCGGACAATGTCGACGAAGCGGTGGAGCTTATTCAAAAGTACAACCTGCATGACTCGGCGAATACGTCGTTCCATTACATGGTGGCGGACGCATCGGGCAAGAGCGCGATCCTCGAATGGCTGCCCGTCGGCGGCGGCACCGACGCTACCGACAACGACGGCTCGGCGCGCGAACTCGTAGTTACATACAATACCGATTCCATGTACGACGGCATGCGTGACGGCGCGGCGTGCGATTATCAGTGGGTGACGAACTTCATCGTCAACGGTCAAGATACTTACTATACCGATAACGACGCCAAGCCCGGCTATGACAGATACGAGCATATATACAATCGTTTGCACGAGGCGAACGGCGTGCTCGAGAACGAGAACGCGGCGATGGAGATACTGAAAGAAGTGGGTCGCCGCACGTGGAAACCGAACGAAACGGGTTGCACCGTGCACAGCGCGGTGTACAACCTCACGCAAAAAACGGTGCTGTGGGTAGCGAACGAGAACTTCGGCGTGCCCGGTGCGGTGTATATGTACTCGCTCGCGACGGGCGAACTCAAGACTTTGGCGGCGTAAAGCCGATTGCTAAAAAGCAATAACGAAAGTAATACAAAAGACAGGTTTACTAAAGACAAATCAAAATCCGCGCCGAGCGATATAACGAACGGCGCGGATTTTTCTTTGAAGTATAAGCAATAAAGTTTGAGATTCTTCACTGCGTTCAGAATGACAAAAGAATTGGAAGCGATAACGTAAAACAGACTTGTCATGCTACCGCGTAGCGAAACATCTCGACGACACAACAATTAGAACGTCGCATAACAATCAAAAGCACCACTTGTCATTTCGACCGAAGCGCGAGAAACGAAGCGCGAAGCGGAGAAATCTTTTTATATAATTCGACCTAAATTGTTAATTATTAATTTTTAATTGTTGATTGTGCATACGTGCCACACCGTCGCGCCGAGCGCGGGAAGGTCTGTGAACGAGCCGTGCAGGGTAAAGAGAACGACGTAATCGCCTATGCGCACGAACAGGGTGTACAGATTGCCGTCGGGCGCGGCGTACAGCAGCCCGTCGCCGTAATCGGTGTAGTTAATGCTTTGCGAACTGCCGATGGTCGGTTTCTGTTTGCCGTGCGAATACTTGCCCGTAGTCGGATCGAATCCGCCGAAGTACGTTATTTCGGGACGCGTGACGTACTCGAGTTCGGTAAACGATACGCGTGCGCAGCCGAACGTTTCGTCGCGCTTCGCGCCGCCGTTTACGAGCGATGCGAACGCGGCAGTGTCTTTATAACCGATCGCATTCGTTTGCGATACGATTTCGTCGCCGTCGAGTTCGTTTATCATCTGTTTGTAAACGACGGCTGTGAGTGCGCGGCGGGTATGCGTCGAGTTTGTTTCGTAGTTTTCGATATAGTCCGCAATGTATTCGTCGGAGTGGGGCGAGGCGGGGTTGCGGTACATAGCGTCGAGCATGGCGACGTCGGTGGACGAAAAGCCGTGGCTCGCGTTTACTTTGTAGCTCTGCATTATCGTGTTCTGCGTCGCGTTCGCGTTTTTGTATGCGTCGCCCGCGCCGAGCAGGTGCATCAGCTCGTGCTTGAACGTCGTCATGAGGTACGCGCCGTTGTCGAACACGTCGGTGCGAATTGTGATCGCGAAATCGCCCAGCTCGGTGAAGCCGTTGTAATAGCCGACGTGCGCAAATCCGAATACTTGGCTCGTTTCGGTCTGCGAGAGCTGTGCTTCCGTCCGCATGCGCACAGAGTATTTAGCCGAAAAATCGGCGTCGGTCGGAGCGTAGTTAATTTCGAAGCGGTAGTGCGGATTGATGACGGCGAACACGTCGTTGAATTCGTCGACGCTGTCCTCGAGCACCGTTTTCGCATACGCGGACACGGAGAACGTCATGTTGAGCTTGACCGTTTCTCCGCGCGGACAGGGCATGCGCGCCACGGTGTTCGCGTTGAGCAAAAACATTTTGTCCGCGCCGCCGTATATTTCGACCAGCCTCGCTTTCGCGCTCTCCGCGCTCGGCAGTCCGTATTCGCTTTGCCACGGTTCTTGCGGCGCGGGCGGATCGGGTTCGGTCGGGTAGTCGGGAACGTCGGGTTTATTGTTTCCGCCGCTTTCCGAATCGTTCGGATCGTCAGGTTCGTCCGATCCGTCGGGGTCGTCGGGAAGATCGGGGTCTTCCGGGTCCTCGTCGGGCGGGATCGTCACCGACCCTTCGGGCGGATTGTCGTCTGGACCGATCGGCGGCAGCGGCGCGCACGCGTAAAGCATGAGCGAGATCGCCGCGAGCGCGAGCGCGACGAGAATAGACCGAAAAATATTGATAATATTACGTAAAGTTTTCATATGTTTATATTATCACTATACTTATCCCTTGTCAAGTGCTTGGGTTTGTCGTTTCGGCGGGAAAAAAGGCAAACTGAAACCGACGAACATTCGCTCGTCGGTTTTAGTTGCTGCGCACCGCCTTTGATAAAACGCACCGAAGCGTTCTCCCGTCGGTTAACTCCGTTAAAGCTACCTTGTGGCACACGCCACATCTTGTTTAGTGCTGCTGCGGTCAAGCCCTGACACGGTTCGCAAGCAGACGTTGCACAAGACCTTAACATCATCGCCACCTAACGGTAACAGACCTCCCATACGCAAACCGGGGGCGGCGTTCGACCCTACTATAGCGGCTTGTAGGTTACAGAGCACCGCTGACTCTCCGTCTAGCGCAGCATGGATATTATAATTCATTATCCGAAAAAAAGCAAGTGTTTTGCCGCCGTTTATGCAAAATCGAGGCGAAACGTATAAATTTCGCCTCGATGCTTTTTCAAATATAAAACGTTTATTGTCGAAAATCAGAACAGAAATTTGATCATGCCTATAGCCGACAGTATTGGCAGCGCGACAATAAAAGCGATAAACGCCGCCGCGGTCATGCCGAGCGCGACGTGTCCTATAATGCCCGAAACTTTCCGTCTGCGCTCGTTCGGTAGTTTTTTGTAAAGCCTTTTCATCTGTTCGTATTTCATCGTGAAAGTGCGGAAATATTTCAGTTGCCGTCGTTTGGCGGATTGAATCTCGTCGTCGTGTGCATGGTGGTGTTGGGCATGAACTCGCCGTAGAACATTTGTTGGAAAGCGGCGATATTCGAGTACCTGTCTTTGGGATAGAGGGCGAGGGCTTTCAACAGCGACCTTTCGCGCACGGGTTGAATTTTTACGTTGAGCTGCGACGGCGGGATCAGTCTGTCGTTGAGTCTGCGCTCGGGAGCTTCCGAAGGCGGATTGCCGACAAGACAGGTGTAGATCGTCGCGCCGAGTTCGTAAATGTCAGTCCACGGACCTTGCGTGCCGCCCTGTGTGTACAGCTCGATAGGGGAATAACCCTTTTTCAGTACGAAGAACGGTTTTTGAACGTTTTGGGTGTAGATCGACGCCGCGCCGAAGTCTATGAGTTTGATTTTTTTGTTATCTACGATCTGTATGTTTTCGGGCGAGATATCTTTGTGTATGACGCCGTGCTGGTGAAGCCGCAAAAGCGTTTCGATGACAGGGCGCATTATGTTGAGCGTTTCCGCGAGGTGAAGCCTGCCGCCGCGTCCCGTTATGAAGCGGTGCAAGCTCATGCCGTTGAGATACTCCATGACGATGTACGCGGTGTTGTTGGTGAGGAAGTAATCGTAAATGCTCACTATGCCTTCGAGGTGTTTTATCGAAGTGAGCACCTTCGCTTCCTGCGTAAACGCGGTGAGCCAATAATTGAACATTTTCGCGTTCTCGGCATTGCCGACGTCAACTACGCATGAGTGCGGTACGCGCTTTGTATAGCCTTTCGGGAAAAATTCTTTGATGGCAACGCAAGAACAAGTGTACATGTCGTACGCCTTGTAAGTAATACCGAAACCGCCCCGTCCGAGCGGCGAACTCATGAGATACCTGCCCGCGAGCAGTGTGCGAAGGGGTATCGCGCCTATGGGGGATTGACTGTCGTCGGCGCGCTTGCCGCATCGCGTGCATACTCCGTTGCGCGGATCGAGCGTGCCGAAACAGTTGAGGCATATACTGTGTAAGTCACGTGTATCTTGCATGCTTATATTATACAACATACTTTCGGCGTTGTCAAATGCACAGTCACCCATATACCCAAATTGATAAAATTCGCCAAATCGTATATTTTGCCGCAAAAAGGTATTTATTGAGGTTGACTATCCGATAACGAATGTGCTATAATCATGATATGAGCGGCACGAAGGCACTAAAGGCGCAAGGCGCGTATAGTCGACCCGAGGGACCGACGAATTTCGTAACGTATGTGCTTGCCGCAGTGTTATCGTTCGTCGGGCTGGTTTTTTTATTGATAAAAGCGAGTGGGATCGGGGCGGTCGCCGTAACTGCAGCCGCTGTTTGCGGCGTGCTTTTCGTTTCTACGTTTACTGTCGGGGCACTCGTGCATATCTTGCCGAGCGGCAGAGCGCGCGACGTGCTGCGCGGCATAGACCGCCACGCAGTCGCGTTTCTCGTCGTCGGGGCGTTCGCGCCGGTGCTTATGTGCGGGCTGTCGCGCGGCGACGCTTACGACGCGGCGTGGGGCTTTTCGCTGTTCGGCGTTGCGGCGGCGTGCTGTATCGCAGCGTGCACGGTTACCGTTCTTCGCGTAAAGCATTACAAGATAGTTTGCTTGGTCTTGTACGTTGCGATCGGTTTGGCTATCGCGCTTCGGGCGATGAGTTTCGTGCGGTTGGTCGGGATAGATGCGTTCTGGTGGCTTTTCGGCGGCGGTGCGGCGTACCTCGTCGGCGCGGCGATCGTTTTTTACGGTAAGTTTTCGTTCGGGCACACGCTGATGCATTTGTCAGTCGCGGTCGGCGCGGCATTGCATTTCGTTTGCGTGTACCTGTATGTTTTATAAAGGCATGAAAATATCGCCTAATGTGAGGAGTTATGTATAAGAAAGTTGCGGGATACAGTCCCGTAAGCATGGAAAAAGAAGTGCTCGAGTTTTGGAAGCAAAACGGCGTGTTTGAAAAAAGCGTCGCCGCCCGCGAGGGCGGGGCGGAATTTTCGTTCTATGACGGTCCGCCGACGGCAAACGGCAAACCGCACGTGGGGCACGTTTTGACGCGCACCATGAAAGATATTATCCCGCGCTTCCATACCATGAAGGGCAAACACGTTTTGCGCAAAGCGGGCTGGGATACCCACGGACTGCCCGTAGAGCTTGAAGTGGAGAAATCCCTCGATATCGACGGCAAACAGGACATAGAAAAATACGGCGTCGAGCCGTTTATCCAAAAGTGCAAGCAAAGCGTGTGGAAGTATAAGTCGGAATGGGAACGCATGTCCGAGCGCGTCGGGTATTGGGCGGATATGGATAATCCGTACGTCACTTACGACGATAAATATATCGAGTCGGTGTGGTGGTCGCTCAAGACGATCTTCGACAAAGGGCTTATATATAAAGGGCATAAGATAGTGCCGTACTGCCCGCGTTGCGGGACCGCGCTTTCGTCGCACGAAGTCGCGCAGGGCTATAAAGACGTCACCGAGCGCACCGCGGTCGTCGGGTTTAAGAGCGACTTTTCGGGCGGGTGCCATATCCTCGCTTGGACGACCACGCCGTGGACGCTTCCGTCCAACGTCGCGCTGTGCGTCAACGAGAAATTCGATTACGTGCTTATCGAAGCGAAAGGCGAAAAGTACGTGCTCGCAAAAGAGCTTTGCGACAAGCATTTCGACGAGTATAAAATACTCGAAACTTTCAAGGGCAAAAAACTCGTCGGGGCGCATTACGCTCCGCTGTATAATACTTACTCGGGAGATAAAGACTGCTACCGCGTCGTATCGGACGGTTACGTGACGCTCACCGACGGCACCGGCATAGTGCATATCGCGCCCGCGTTCGGCGAGGACGATGCGCGAGTGGGGAGGAACAACGATTTGCCGTTCGTGCAGACAGTGGACGAGCGCGGGCGTTTCACCGAGCCTAAAGAACTTGTCGGCAAGTTTTGCAAGGACGCCGACGCCGATATCATCAAAGATCTCAAAGTGCGCGGACTGCTTATTTCCGCGCCCAAATATACGCACAGCTATCCGTTCTGCTGGCGGTGCAATACGCCGCTTTTGTATTACGCGCGCTCCTCGTGGTTTATCAAAACGACCGCCGTCAAGGACAGGCTACTCGCGAACAATGCGTCCGTTAATTGGTATCCGCCGTCCATAGGCACGGGGCGTATGGGCAACTTCCTCGAGAACGTCATAGATTGGGGACTTTCGCGCGACAGGTTTTGGGGCACGCCGCTTCCGATCTGGGTGTGCGATAAGTGCGGCAAGACGGAAGCGATAGGCAGTAAAGCCGAGCTCAAAGAGAAGTGCGGCATAAAAGGCGATATAGAATTGCACAAGCCGTATGTGGACGGTGCGACGTATAAATGCTCGTGCGGCGGCACCATGCGGCGCACTCCCGAAGTTATCGACTGCTGGTACGATTCGGGATCCATGCCGTTCGCGCAGTACCACTATCCGTTCGAGAACAAGGACGTGTTTGAAAAAACTTTCCCCGCCGATTTCATTTCGGAAGCGGTCGATCAGACCCGCGGGTGGTTCTATACCCTTCTTGTAATTTCCACGTTGCTTTTCGATAAAGCACCGTTCAAAAACTGTCTCGTGCTCGGGCACGTGACCGACGAACAGGGCAGAAAGCAGTCAAAGCATCTCGGCAACGTCGTAGATCCGTGGTCGGTGCTCGACGCGGCGGGAGCGGACGCCGTGCGGTGGTATTACTATACCAACTCCGCGCCGTACCTGCCGAGCAGGTTCTATATGCGCGCCGTTACCGAGTCGCAAAACAAGTTCCTCGGCACGCTGTACAATACGTACGCTTTTTACGTTATGTACGCCGAGATAGACAGCTTCGACCCCACGAAAGTGAACGGCAAAAAAGTCAAGTATTCGCTGATGGATAAATGGGTGCTTGCCGAACTGAACGCGCTCGTCAAAAAAGTCAACGCCGATCTCGAGGGGTACAAGCTGTACGAATCGGCGCGCGCGATCGGCGATTTTACCGACGCGCTGTCCAACTGGTACGTGCGTCGCTGCCGCGAGCGGTATTGGGGCAACGGAATGACCGAGGACAAAACGGCGGCGTTTTATACGCTGTATACCGTGCTGAATACGCTTTCGAGGCTCGTCGCGCCGTATACGCCGTTTATCGCGGAGGAGATATACCGCAATATCGTGTGCTCGGTGGACAAGTCCGCGCCGATCTCGGTGCATATGGCGAACTTCCCGACGCCCGACCGCGCGCTCGCGAACGAACGGCTTTCGAGCGATATGGAACGCGTCATCAAAGCGGCGGAGCTCGGTCGTGCGGCACGCAACAAGAGCGGGCTGAAGAACAGGCAGACACTCGCGAAAGTCATCGTCGCGGGCGAGTTCCCCGAAGAATATTCGGACATTCTCGCCGACGAGCTGAACGTGAAACAGGTGGTGCGCGGCGGCGCGTCCGAACTCACGGGGTACGACGTTAAACCGCAGCTCAAAACGGTCGGACCGAAGTACGGCAAGGCGGTGGGCGCGATACGCGCGCATTTAGCCGAGCACGGCGACGAAGCGGCGAAAATCGCGCTCGCGGGCGGCGTTTACTCGTTCGAGGCGGACGGCGCGAAAATCGAGCTTACCAAAGACGATATGCTCATTGCGACGCGCGGCGCGGCGGGGTATGCGGTGGAGAGCGATCTCGATATGACGGTCGCGCTCGACACGACGCTCACAGAAGAACTGCTCAAAGAGGGTTGTGCGCGCGAGATAATTTCCAAAGTGCAAACGCTTCGCAAGTCGACCGGTCTCGACGTCACGGACAGAATAATTCTGTACTACGACGGCGACGAATTTATCAAAAAGGTGTTCGATGAATACGGCGAGCGCGTAGCGAAAGTCACGCTTGCGGCCGAAGTGAAGTTGGCGTCCGATAATGAAAAGTTATTGTCGGAATTAGAAAAAGGATCCGACGATATAAACGGGCACAAGGCGATGCTCGCGGTAGTAAAGAAATGATAGCTCCCGATTGGAAAGACTACCGCATACTCGGCAGCGGCGACGGACTCAAGCTCGAGCTGTGGAAGGACATAATGCTGTTGCGCCCCGACCCGCAGGCTATATGGCGGGCGACGGTCGATTACTCGAAGTACGACACTCATGCGCGGTATGTTCGCGACAGAAGCGGCGGCGGGCGGTGGATAGTCAATAAGCCGATGCCCGAGGAGTGGACGGTTAAGTGGCGGCAATACGCGTTCGGGATAAAGCCGACAGGGTTCAAGCATACGGGACTGTTCCCCGAGCAGGCGGTTAATTGGGACAGGCTGTCGAAGCTCGTCGAGAGCGAAGCGGCTCGCGGGCAAAAACCCAAGATACTCAATTTGTTCGCATATACGGGCGCGGCGACGGCGGTGCTCGCCAAAAGCGGCGGGTGCGTGACGCACGTGGACGCCGCGAAAGGCATGGTGGAGCGGGCGCATTACAACTGCAAGCTCAACGGCGTGCCGCAGGAAAACAATCGGTTCATAGTGGACGACTGCAAGAAGTTCGTTGCACGCGAGATCAAGCGCGGCAAGACGTACGACGGCGTGCTGATGGATCCGCCGAGCTACGGGCGCGGCGCGGGCGGCGAGGTGTGGAAGATGGAGGACGATATATTCGACCTCGTAAAGCTCACCGCAGAGCTGCTTCCCGACCCGAAATTCTTTTTGATAAACAGCTATACGACGGGACTGCAACCGCAGACGATTTCCAATATTCTCACGCTCAACCTGCCGCGCGGCGGCAAAATCGAGGGGTATGAGGTGTGCTTGCCTACGGAGAGCGGCGGAATATCGTTGCCTTGCGGGTGCAGCGGACTGTATACCGCCGACGGAATAAAGTAGAAAGATCATGGACATTAAACGTAAAAATTACAAACCCGACAAGAACAACGTCGGCAAAGAAAAGTCGGACGGCGGCGAACCCGTTCCCGTCGCGAAAGTAAAACTTCGGCTGGACGTAAAAGACGTCGTGCGTAAAGGCGACGGAGCCGCGCCCGAGGATAATCCGCTTTCGCGAAACGGTATAACGCTTTTGTACGAGGACAATCATATTATCGTCGTCGTCAAACCGCAGAACGTGCCGTCGCAAGCCGATTCGAGCGGCGACCCCGATATGCTGACCGTCATAAAGCAGTATATCGCCGAGAAATACGGCAAACCGGGGAATGTCTTTTTGGGGCTTGTGCACAGGCTGGACAGACCGACGGGCGGCGTGATGGTTTTTGCCAAAACGAGCAAAGCGGCTACGCGGCTTTCCGAGCAGATCAAGTCGGAGGACGGCGATTTCGAAAAAATGTACGCCGCCGTCACATTCGGCAGACCGTACAAGACGGGCAAGCTCGAGCATTACTTATTCAAGGATACGCAGACGAACACCGTGACCGTTGTGCCGTCCACCCTCGACGGCGCGAAGAAAGCGATTTCGGAAGTGACGCTTCGCGACGAGAAAGACGGATTGTCGTTCGTGACCGTCAAGCTCGTAACGGGAAGAACGCATCAAGCCCGTGTGCAATTAAAAGCCGTCGGTGCGCCGATTATAGGCGACAGAAGATATTCGCCCGATAAAGCTCCCAAGGCGAAAAATCTCGCGCTTTGGGCGTACAAGCTCTCTTTCTCGCACCCCACCACCGGCGACAAAATGACTTTCCTCGCAGAACCGCCGTCCGAATATCCGTGGCAACTGTTCGACCTCGTGTCGCTCACAGACGTAATACGTCCGCAAAACTCGTCGCACTACTTCGATTAGCGGCGGGAATAAATAATAATATTCATTCAAGGAGATAAAAAAATGTTAGAACAGGAGATTTCCGATCTTTTGGCTTATGCGCAGTCCAATCTGTTTTTGGACGAGCTTGATTGCTTGCAAGCGGCGCGGCGCGTGTGCCATCTACTGAAAATAGACGACGTGACGCTCACCGAACCCGCGGAAGAAGCGGATACCGCCGTCAATCCCAATAAACTCATAGAACCACTTCTCGCATATGCGGCGGAGAACGGCGTTGCGGCGGACAAGCTCCCCAAGCTCAAAGCCGAGATCATGGACGCGGTCATGCTCAAGCCGTCCGAAGTCAACGACCTGTTTTCGGAGACCTATTCGGTCAATAAGCAAAAGGCGTTCGACTGGCTGTACGAATACAGCATTCGTTCGGGGTACGTCAATCTCGACGAGTGCGGCAAGAACGACCGTTGGGAAGCGAAGGAACTCAAAAGCCGCCTCGAAATAATAATAAACGTCATGCCCGAAGCCGCGACGGACAAGTATCCGAGCTGCCCGCTCTGCCGCGAGAACGAAGGATTCGGCGGCAAAGCCAATCTCCGCGTCGTTTCTTGCGATATAGGCGGCGAGGAATGGTTCTTCGAGTATTCCCGCCATCAGTATTTCGACAAGCACGGCGTGCTCGTTTGCGGCAGCCATACCCCCATGTCGGAAGGCAGGGAAACGCTCGAGAAACTCGCGTTCGCAGCCGACTTTATAGGCGGCGACGGGTTCGTGTGCATGGATTCGCCCGCGGAAAACAGCGGCGCGCACAATAAAGCGCACCTGCATTTCAAAACGGGATTCAAAAACACCCCGATGTTCCGCCGCGATATAAAAATGCGCATCAAGTCGCAGGAATACCCGTATCTGGAAATGGGCATCGTCGATTGGTATTCGACGGTAATACGCTTTGCGCACTCCAACCTCGAAAAGACGGTCGAGTTCGCGGACAAGCTCATCACCGCGTGGAAAAGCTATTCCGACGAACGCATAGTCAACGACGGCACGAAGAATTTCGTCAGCGTCGTATGCCGCAAGATAGCGGGCAAGTACACTTTCGACGTCGTGCTTCGTTCCAACGCGCTCAAGCGTCCGCGCATGGCGGCGGATTACGAGGAGATAAGAGCGGACGCGCTGTCAATAACCGATATTCTCGGGTATATAGTGCTTCCGAACAAGCTGTCCGAGGACCTCAAGACCGCTCAACTTTACCTCGACGGCACGCTCAAAGCGGAGGAGGGCGGCAAGAAAATACCGCTCGCGAAAACGGTAGACAGACTGTTGAAAGCGCAGGGTGGCACCGTCACGTCGCTCGAAGCGAAGCTCAATATCCACGACGAGATAGACAGCGTGTGCGAAAAGATCCTCGCTTCGACCGCGGTGTTCGACGATAAAACATTGCCCGACTATCTCGACGGCATGGGAATAAGAATACTTTGAACAATTAAAAATTAAAAATTAATAATTAAAAATTGCGGGCAATTAAATAATAAAAGATTTCTCCGCTCCGCGCTCACTCTTCGCGCTTCGGTCGAAATGACAGGCTAATGCAATTAATAATTAAAAATTGCGATCGGATTAAAATATTCGACCGCAATTTTTGTATGTTGATTAAATCGACAATAATTATTAATTATTAATTATTAATTTACATCGTTGCATCGAGTATCAGCAATATGCCGACGACCGTGCCCGCGACGCAAACGACAAGTATCGCAAGCGCGATCCAAGCGATAGGGTGGGAGTTACAGCGGCGTTGATAGATTATGCCCATTACCCCGCCGAGCACTATGTTCGCCAAGAGGACGAGTTCGCACGCGGCGAGTATCACGATAAACATGATGATAAGCGGTGCACCGAGTCCGCTCGTGTCTATCGCAGGAATAAGCGTGACTATGCCCCACATACAGAGTACGAATACTCCCGACGCGACAATGCTCGTGATTATAGAGTAGATCCCGAAATACTTTGTTTTGGCGCGACGCTCGGGCGTCATGCGGTCGTACACGCCGCTCAACTTCACGAACGTATTCCATATCGCGTGCAAACAGCCTATATTGCTCATACTGCCTCCTATCCGATCACGTTGATTATATTATACACCGTTTTTCACAAAATGTCAACGTGCATTTTACAAAATGTCGATAATATCGTGCGCGGCGATAACGGCGGGCATGTTCTTATATGAATAACCGTTATGTAAAATCGTCATAACGGTACGGCGGCGATTATTTTTCTAACGCTTGACAAAATACGCGCGGTATAGTATAATGTACTCGGTCGCTCGAAGCGTTTCGTGCGCGGTATGCGGCCGAGAATATCGGAGGTATTATGGACGGACTTATTGTACAGGACGAGCGTTCTTTGAACGAACTCATCGCACGTGTACGGGCGGCGCAAACGGCGTATTCCACGTACACGCAAGAACAGGTGGACAAAATCTTTTTGGCTGCGGCGACCGCCGCGGACAAAGCGCGGCTCGATCTCGCCGAAATGGCTGTTGCCGAAACGGGCATGGGCATTGTCGAGGACAAGGTCATCAAAAATCACTATGCCGCGGAATACATTTATAATGCGTATCGCAACGTCAAAACGTGCGACGTCGTTTCCCGCGACGAAGCGTTCGGTGTGGAAACTCTCGCCGAACCCGTCGGCGTTATTGCGGCTATCGTGCCGACGACCAACCCGACTTCGACCGCGATTTTCAAGGCACTTCTCGCGCTTAAAACGCGTAACGGTATAATATTCTCGCCGCACCCCCGTGCAAAGAACTGCACGATAAAAGCGGCGCAGGTCGTACTCGACGCCGCAGTCGCGGCGGGCGCACCGCGCGATCTTATCGGTTGGATAGACGTGCCGAGCGTCGCGCTCTCGGGTGCGGTCATGAGCGGCAGCGACATAATCCTCGCAACGGGCGGTCCCGGCATGGTCCGCGCGGCGTACAGCTCGGGTAAACCTGCGGTCGGCGTCGGTGCGGGCAATACTCCCGTCATAATCGACAGCTCGGCGAATATAGAGCTTGCGGCAAGCTCGGTGCTTCACAGCAAGTCGTTCGACAACGGCATGATCTGCGCTTCCGAGCAGTCGGTTATAGTAATGAGCGACGTGTACGACAAGTTCAAGAAAGAACTCGCGTACCGCGGCGCGTACTTCCTCAACGCGGAGGAGATCGACAAAGTTCGCGCGACAATACTCATCAACGGTTCCGTCAATGCGAAAATAGTCGGTCAGAGCGCGCCGAACATCGCCAAACTTTGCGGATTCGAAGTGCCCGAATCGGCGCGTATACTCGTCGGCGAAGTGACTTCGGTGGAGATCGACGAGCCGTTCGCGCACGAAAAACTCTCGCCGGTGCTCGCAATGTACAAGGCGAAGGATTTCGAGGACGCGCTTAAAAAAGCGGAAAAACTCGTGGCCGACGGCGGTTACGGTCACACCTCGGCTATCTATGCCGACGAAGTGGCGGCGAAAGACAAGATCGAACGGTTCGCCGCGCTTATGAAAACCTGCCGTATACTTTTGAACACTCCCGCCGCGCAAGGCGGTATAGGCGACATCTACAACTTCAAGCTGTGCCCGTCGCTTACGCTCGGTTGCGGTTCCTGGGGCGGTAACTCCGTTTCCGAGAACGTATCGGTCAAACACTTGCTCAACTATAAAACAGTCGCCAAAAGGAGAGAGAATATGCTTTGGTTCCGTGCACCCGAAAAGGTGTATTTCAAGAAAGGCTGCTTGCCCGTCGCGCTTCAAGAGCTTAAAGACATGGGCAAGAAGCGGGTATTTATCGTCACCGATGAGTTCCTGTTCAAGAGCGGCTTCTCTCAACAGATCAGCGATCGCCTCAACGAAATGGGTATCGTGAACACCACGTTCAGCGACGTTCAGCCCGATCCGACCCTCGCGTCGGCGAAGAAGGGCGCGGAAGCGATGCGTTCGTTCCAGCCCGACACGATCGTCGCGCTCGGCGGCGGCAGCGCGCTCGACGCGGGCAAGATCATGTGGGTGCTGTACGAACACCCCGAAGTGGATTTCGCGGACATGGCAATGCGGTTCATGGATATCAGAAAGCGCGTCTATCGCTTCCCCGAAATGGGCAAAAAGGCATATTTCGTCGCCGTTACGACGACTGCCGGTACCGGTTCCGAAGTGACGCCGTTCGCGGTCATCACGGACGAAACGACGGGACTCAAGTACCCGATCGCCGATTACGAGCTTCTGCCTAAAATGGCTATCTGCGATCCCATGCTCATGATGGGCATACCCAAAGGACTCACCGCCAACTCCGGTTACGACGCAATGGTGCACGCACTCGAAGCGGTGGCTTCGGTCATGTCGAGCGATTTTGCGAACGGCATGGCGAAAGAAGCTATCAAACTTGTTTTCGAGTATCTGCCCGCTGCGTACAAGAACGGTTCGGACGAAACCGCGCGTGCGGAAATGGCGTATGCCGCCACTATGGCGGGTATGGCGTTTGCCAACGCGTTCCTCGGTGTTTGCCACTCCATGGCGCACAAGCTCGGCTCGTATCACCATCTGCCGCACGGCATGGCGAACGCGCTCCTTCTCGAGCAGGTCATGCGGTTCAATGCGGCGGAAGCTCCCGCGAAGATGGGTACTTTCCCGCAGTACGATCACCCGACGTGCTTGCATCGTTACGCGGAGATCGCGGATATGCTCGGGCTCAAAGGCAAGACGGACGAAGAAAAACTCGAGAAACTTCTCGACAAGCTCGCCGCGCTTCGCAAGGAAGTGGGACTTCCCGCAACCATTGCCGCGGCAGGCGTTCCCGAAGATAAGTTCCTCGCTTCGCTCGACAAGATGAGCCGCGACGCGTTCGACGATCAGTGCACGGGCGCAAACCCGCGCTATCCGATGATCGCCGAGATCAAACAAATGTATCTTAATGCTTACTACGGTAAGGAGGGAAAATAATATGGGACTTAACGAAATAGCAAAGCGCACCAACAAGACCGTCTATCGCGAAGGCGATCTGTGCTACAAGGTGTTCGCCGCCGATTACAAAAAATCGGATATACTCAACGAAGCCATCAATCAGGCGCGTGTCGAGGAAACGGGACTGTTCGTGCCCAAAGTACACGAAGTGAAGAAGCTTGAGGACGGCAGACTCGCCATAGTCATGGACTATGTGGAGGGCAAGTCGCTCGCTTCGCTCATCGAGGAAGCTCCCGCAAAACGCGAAAAGTACGTGCAACGGCTCATCGACATACAGCTTTCCATGCACGCGCTTACCGCGCCCGACCTCAACAAACAGCGCGATAAGTTCGCGCGCAAGATCGAGCTTTCGGGGCTTGACGCCACGACGCGCTACGAGCTTCACGCTCGGCTGGACAGCATGCCGCGCCACAATAAGCTCTGTCACGGCGACTTCAACCCGTCCAACGTTATCATCACCGATGATAACCGCGCTTGCGTGATCGACTGGTCGCACGCCACGATAGGTAATGCGTCCGCCGATACGGCACGCACATATCTCTTGTACAAGCTCGCGGGCGACGACAACACCGCGGAACTGTACATGACGATGTTCTGCAAACGGTCGGACACCGCGCGGCAGTACGTGCAACAGTGGTTGCCGATCGTCGCCGCGTCACAAATGGCGAAAGGTCGTCCCGAGGAGCGCGCGCTGCTCGCGACTTGGGCGGAAGTCTGTCAATACGAATAAGAGTTTTCGGCGATAGGCGTAATGCTTACCGCCGAAAATTATATACACACGAAATTACTCTACGAAAAGAGGTAAACTATTATGGTATTAAGTGTTTGTGTGGGAAGTTCCTGCCATTTGAAAGGTTCGTACGACGTTATCGAAACGTTCAAGCGCGTCATCAAAGAACGCAAGCTCGAGGACAAGATCGAGTTGCGCGCGTGCTTCTGCTTGGGCAGGTGCTCGGACGGCGTTGCGGTCAAGGCGGACGACAAGTACATACTCAACGTGAACGGCGCGAACGCCGAGGAAAAATTCGTTAACGAAATTTTACCGTTGGCATAGCGGGGTAGCGGCATGTTTTATCTTGATTTCAAAAAGGCGGACTGCAGGAACTGTTACAAGTGCTTGCGGTCGTGTCCCGTTAAAGCAATCGACGCTCGCGACGGTCAGGCGAAAATAATCGAGAACCGCTGTATACTTTGCGGACATTGCACAAAGGTGTGTCCGCAAAACGCAAAGAGCGTGCACAGCGATGCGTCCGCGATACTCGCGCTTCTCGCGAAAGGGAAGCCCGTCATTGCGTCGGTCGCGCCCGCTTTCGTGTCGTCGTTCGACATAGGCTCGTTCGAGCTGTTCCGCGACGCGCTCAAAAAGCTCGGATTTTCGGATGCGTTTGAAACGAGCGAGGGCGCGGCGGCGGTCACTCTCGAGTATAAAAAGCTGTTGCAGTCGGGCAAGTACGATAACTTCATCACTTCGGCATGCCCGTCCGTCAACCGCGCGATCGCGCTTTATCACAAAGACGTTTTGAAATATCTCGCGCCCGTCGATTCGCCCATGGTCGCGCATGCGAAGATCTTGAAGGCGCGGTACCCCGAAGCGGAGATCGTGTTCGTCGGACCCTGTATCGCAAAGAAGCGCGAGGCGAAAGAAAGCGGCGTGATAGCCGGCGCACTCACTTTCGAGGAGCTTGCCGAGCTGTTCGCACAGCGCGATATTTCGGTCAAGCCGCAAAACGCAAAACCCGAGAAAAGCAAGTCGACGAAAGTCGCGTCCGTATCCGCCTCCGAAAAGGCGACGAAAACGACGACTGCGGACGGCAAGATCCGGTCTAAGTTTTATCCCATTTCGCGCGGCATAATCAAGTCGTTCGACTATCTCCCTGCGGGGTACGAGTATATCGCGGTGGACGGCGTGTCGCGACTCGACGAGGCACTCGAGGACCTCGCCGCCGTCAAAGGCGTTTTCCTCGAGATAAACGCGTGCGAGGGCGCGTGCGTGAACGGACCGTGCGCGATAAAACGTGCGGGCGGCAGTGTCGAGGCTAACGTCGCGGTGCGTACGTATACTAATTCGACGCCCGTAGACGTTATGGAAAACTATCCGGATATAAGCAAAAAGCACAAACCGCTCGACGCGGGCGATGCCAACCCCACCGATTCGGACATTGCGGCGGTGCTCGCCAAAACGGGCAAGTTCAAGCCGAGCGACGAGCTTAACTGCGGCGCGTGCGGGTACTCGACGTGCCGCGAAAAGGCGTGGGCGGTGCTCAACGGCTATGCGGAAGTGGAAATGTGCGTTCCGTATATGCGCGAGAAAGCGGAATCGCTGGGCAATGTTATCATAGAGAACAGCCCCAACGGTATTATAGTTTGCAACGGCGAGCTTAAGATAAGCGAGATCAACCGTCGCGCCAAGTCGTTGATAGGCGTCACGTCGCCCGAATACATATTCGACTGTTTCGATCCGTCGGCGGTGTTCATTGCGGCTGACAGCGGCAAGCCCGCCTCGGTGAGCAAGATGCGGCTCGACAAGACCAATAAGTACGCCGATATAAATATCGTTCCGCTCGAGAAAGAAAAGTCGCTGCTCGTAGTGCTCACCGACGTAACCGACAAAGTGAATTACGACGAAGAACTCGACAAGGTAAAGCGCGATACGCTTGCCGTTACGGGCACGGTAATAGAAAAGCAAATGCGGGTCGCGCAGGAGATCGCCTCGTTGCTCGGCGAAACGACGGCGGAAACCAAGGTCGCGCTTCTTAAGCTCAAAGACGCCATGTTAAAGGAAGACGACAAAAATTGAGTTACTTTATAGACAGAGGCTATACCTCGCTCAATCATGCGGGCGAAGAACTTTGCGGCGACCGCGTCGAGTGCGCGGAGAGCGGCGAGTGGCTCACCGCCGTGCTTTGCGACGGCATGGGCAGCGGCGTGAAAGCGAACATTCTCGCCACGCTCTCGTCAAAGATACTTTGCACCATGCTGTCGGCGGGTATACCCATTAAAGACTGTATAGAAACGCTTATCGCGTCGCTTCCGGTGTGCAAGGTGCGAAACGTCGCGTACGCCACTTTTTCCATTTGCCATATCAATCGCGAAGGGAAAGGCGAGCTTCTCGAATTCGATAATCCCGCCGCACTTCTTCTTCGCGGCGGCGAGGTGAGCGACCTGCCGAGAGAAAAGGAAACGGTGCTCGGCAAAGCGGTGTACACCACGCATATCGAACTGAAGCCCGGCGACGCGATAGTCATGACGAGCGACGGCGTGGAACACGCGGGTATCGGCATGCTCATGAATTTCGGTTGGGAACGTCCGCAGATAAAAGATTACCTGCGTCGCGCGGTGCGTCCCGACATGTCCGCGCTCGCAATTTCGGCGACGCTCGCGGGCGAGTGCAACGAGCTGTACATGAACGAGCCGGGCGACGACACGACGGTGCTCAGCGTAAAGGTGCGCGAGCACGCAGTGACGTCGGTGTTCGTCGGTCCGCCCATCAACAAGGACGACGACGCGGCGTACGTTCGCGATTTCATGGCACTGCCCGGCAAGAAAGCTGTGTGCGGCGGCACGAGTTCGCAGATAGTCGCGCGTCAGCTCGGAACGGAAGTCACCACGAGCTGCGAGTTCATCGACCGCGACATACCGCCTATCGGATATATAAAAGGCATCGACCTCACTACGGAAGGGGTGATCACGGTGCGGCGAGTGCTCGAGCTGTCCGAGAAATATCTCGACCCCGCTAACTTCGCCGCGAAAGTGCTGTTGAAGCGCGACGGCGCGACGCAGCTTGCGAAACTGCTTTTCGAGGATTCCACCGACGTGAATTTCTTCGTAGGGCAGTCGCAAAATCACGCTCACGACGGGCTTGATATAGAAACAACAATGAAACTCAAACTCATAGACAAACTTGCCGCCAACCTTCGGCGTATGGGCAAGAATGTAACGGTAAGATACAATTAGACAAGGAGAAAGCAATTATGCCGCAAACAAGATTATTCGATACCGCAGTTCAGCAGATAAAATACGAAGTCATCAAAGAACTTATTCGTGCGTACGACCGCGGTCTTGACGCCGATATTTTTCACGATATTCCCATCAAGATCATGCCGGGACCCAAAGCGTCGTTGCGCTGCTGTGTTTACAAAGAGCGCGCGATCGTGCAGGAACGGCTCAAGCTCGCCATGGGCGGAGACAAGCAAAACCCCAACGTCGTCGAAGTGATCGACATCGCCTGCGACGAGTGTCCCGTGGACGGCGTGTTCGTCACGCCCGCATGCCGCGGCTGTATTTCGCACCGCTGTATGGAAGTGTGCCCGCGCGATGCCATTCGCATTATCGACAAACACGCGGTGGTGGACAAGAGCAAGTGTATAGAGTGCGGCAAGTGCACGCAAGCCTGTCCGTACAACGCGATAATTCTTCAGAAGCGACCTTGCGTGTTGAGCTGCAAAGCGGACGCTATTAAAGTCAACGAAGATAAAAAAGCGGTAATAGACGACAGCAAGTGCGTCGGTTGCGGCGCGTGCGTGTACCAATGCCCGTTCGGCGCGATACAGGACAAGTCGTATATCCTCGACGTGCTCGATATTATAAAGAAGTCGGAAAACAACACCAAGTATAAAGTGTACGCGCTCATCGCGCCGGCTATCGTCGCGCAGTTCAATTACGCGCGTATCGAACAGGTCGTCACGGGCATGACGATGCTCGGCTTCCACCAAGTAGTGGAAACGGCTATCGGCGCGGACCTCACTCTCGACGAGGAAGCGAACGAGCTTAAAGAACGCGGCACTCTCACTACGTCGTGCTGCCCGAGCTTCGTCAAATACATAAAGAATCATTTTCCCGATCTCGCGAAGTATATTTCGGACACGCCGTCGCCCATGGTCATGGCGGGCAAACTTTTGAAAGCCCTCGACCCGACGGGCAAGGTCATCTTCGTCGGACCGTGCACCTCCAAAAAATTCGAGTTCAAGCAGGATATAGCGAAAGACTATATCGACTGCGTAATGTCGTTTGAGGAATTGCAGGCTTTTCTCGACGCGCGGAATATCGACGTGTCGTCGCTCGGCGATTCGGAGCTTGATAACGCGTCGTACTACGGCAGGATTTTCGCGCGGTCGGGCGGTATCGTCGAGGGCGTTACCGACCTTGCCAAAGAGCGCGGATTCGAGGCGCGTCCCGTCGCGATGAGTGGACTCGAGGAGTGCAAGAAACAACTGCTCATGCTCAAGGTGGGGAAATCCCCCTACAACTTCTTCGAGGGCATGGCGTGCGACGGCGGTTGCGTAAACGGCGCGCTGTGCTTGCACCACGGACCGAAAAGCCTCACCGACGTCAATAAATACGGCGCGCAGGCGAAAGAAAAATCGGTGGATGCGAGCGTCAGACTGTACGAACTCGCAAAACAGTCGAGCGGCGAAAAGCCGTCCACTTCCGCAATAAAGGGTAAAAAGTCGAGCAAGAAAAACGGATAACGAACGATCGCGGTTCGACGAATAAAATTACCGTAATCGGTCGATAATCGGCGGCATGAAGAAATTTTGTGCCGCCGTTATTGTTTTTGCAGCAGTGCTCGTCGCAGTCGCCGTATGGTTCAGCCCGCTGTCGTCGCAGGGCAGTGCTTACGTGTACGAGAACAATGTTCCCGTTCGCGCCGTTACGGGCTGCTACGGCGAAAGCGACGTCGTGCGCACCGATTTCGACGGAGGAGAAAAAGACTTGGAAAACGCGCTTCGTCGCATGCTCGCGACCGTCGTCAAAAAGGAGCAGGCGGGCGGGCGCACGGTGATCTACGCATACTCGCCGCGCGTCGCCGCAGATTTGCAGACCACGTGCGACGGACTGCGTTACAACGTTATGGCGGCATACGAAAACGGACACGTCGTGATAGGCGCGCCCGTTATTCAGGGAAGCTATTAGTATAATTACAAATTATAAATTAATAATTAACAATTAAAAATTATTGTCTATTAAAAATTATTGAAGATTTTGAGATCTCAATACATGTCGCGCGGAATGAGAAAAATATTTATCGGGAACATGACGAGCGAAATCACCGATACCGCGGCGAGCGATATTGTTATTACGCCCGCGCAAATCGTTATGGCGATCGGCGCACACATGAATATCAAGCACCCGATAGTAGACCCGAAAAAGAATGCGAAAACACCGGTGCAGACACGTATGCAGAAAGTCGTTATGCCGAGTACCGGTCCGTTTAACCATATGATATTCGCGACGAAAGCACCTACGGCGTATGCCGCGAGAAATAAATAGACATCGCTGTTAATTATCCAAAACACTGCGCCGGTGATTATGCCCGCCGCGCCTGCGATAATTCCTATTATGTATCTTCCTTTGCCCATATGCCGTTTCTTTCCTTTGTGTTTTTATTATTATAGCATGCGTGACGAGTGTGTGTCAAACGGTTGTCGTAAAAATTTCGCAAAACTTACACATTCGGCGTTTCGCAAAAAAATTTCGCAAAGTTTGATTTCGCATGTATAACACCGAAAAAGCTGTCAATAATCAGTTGCATGGAGGATAAAAACATGAAATCTTATCAATCGAGCACAAAAGAAAGGAAAATCAACTTTTTCAAGCGGCACAAGGTAGCCGCGATCGTTACGGCGTCGGTGCTTGTCGTCGCGCTCGTCGTCGTGCTGTCGGTGGTGCTCACTCTGCCCGCCAAATCGCCTGTCGAGAACGAAGTTCCCGACGATAACCCGCCCGTAGTCGACGTGGATACGCCGCCTACGATCGTGCTTCCGCTCGAAGGCGCGACTATCGGCATGGATTATGCCGACGATCGGCTCGTCAAGTGGGAAACTCTCGAACTGTGGAAGTGGCATCCCGCAATGGACTTCGTCGGAAGCGGCAACGTGGTGTCGATCATGGACGGCACGGTTACCGATATCGAGAAGACCACGCTCGACGGAAACGTAGTCACCGTTACGCACGAAAACGGCTATGTGTCCGTGTACAAATCGCTGTCGAGCGAGATCTCGGTCAGTGTCGGCGATACTGTGAAAGCGGGCGACAAGCTCGGCACGACTTCGACGAGCATGATGTCCGAGCTTAACACCGGTGCGCACCTGCACTTCGAGCTTAAAAAAGACGGGAAATACGTAAATCCCGCTTCGGTGCTTGCGATTGAAAATGATAAGTAAAAACGTCGGCAAAACAAATGCAACGACCCCGCGCCATGCAGGGTCGTTTTTGCTTGCGGTATTTCGTATATACGGCATTTGCGACTGCGGAAAGCATGCGATTTTCGGTTGTTTTATAAAAGTTCCGCGCATTAGATTAGTGCCGTCAAACACTTGATATTTTGCCGCGATTGTGCTATAATATATCCATTATGAAGGCGTACAGAATTTATGCACCGCGCACCGTAAAGCTTGATGAGATGGACGCTTTGCCCGTCGGCGAAAAATGCGTAAAACTCAAAAACTTAATGTGCGGTATATCATCGCTCGACGTTGCCGTGTACGAAGGCAGAGTCAAAGCCGAGTGCCCTATAATCCCCGTAAGACAGAGCGTCGGGTTCGTGTCCGAAGTGGGCGCGTCCGTTGCCGCTTTACAGCGCGGGAAGCGCGTGGTCACTTACCCGCAGGCGAGCTGTCATAACTGTAAGGCTTGCAAAGAGTCGCGTTTCTTCGATTGCGAAAAACCCGTCATGTTCGGCATTAACGAGGACGGGTATTTGAGCGATTTTTCGGTCGTGTCCGAGGACGACGTGTACATTATTCCCGACAGGATCAAGGACGAAGAAGCGGTATTTATAGAGAACGTCGCGCGCGCACTCAACGCGCTCGCGAAGATGAACGTCGAAAAGGGCGATCAGATAGTGATCATGGGCGCGACGGTGGACGGCATTATCATGGCGCAGGTCGCAATGTACTATCAAGCTGTGCCTATCGTAGTGGACATGCGCGCCGATATGCTCGCGCTTGCGCAAAAGGCGGGCGTGTACTTTATAGTCGATGCCGTCAACGACGACGTTTGCAAGAAGATTTTGAGTCTTACGGGCGGGCGAATGGCGGATTCGTGCGCATACTTCGTTAATTCGGGATTGCCGCTCCAAAGCGCGTGCGACTATACGGCGACGCACGGGCGTATCGCCGTCATCGGCAATGCGGGCGACGCGGCGGCTTCGTGCAACGTCGGCGATTTGCTCCGCAAAGATCTCGATCTGTTTACGGTGGTCGATTGCGGCAAGCATTATCCGTCCGCGATCAATCTTTTGGCTAATCACACCGTGCTCGTCGACTCGCTTATCGAGGGCGTTGTGTCTTTCGACGAAGTGCCGCAGATGTTCGAAAAGCTGTCCGACAGCGATGACATCGCGCCGCTCAAAACTTTGGTCAAGCTGTAAATCGCCGATTGCGCGGCGATTATGACGCAAAAACGCTTGACAAATACGGGCGGTAGTTGTATAATTGTAAAGCTAATATTAAAGAGAGGTCAACAACCATGAAAAATAATGTACATCCCGATTACCACGAAGTTACCGTGGAATGCGCGTGCGGCGCGAAATTCGTTACAGGCACAACTCAAAAAGGCGACGTCCTGAAAGTCGATATATGCTCGAAATGCCATCCGTTCTACACCGGCAAGCAGAAGCAGGCGGAAACGGGCGGTCGTATCGCACGGTTTAACGAACGCGCGGGCAAGTCCGGCAAATAACTCCATAAACGGCGGTGTTTTTGCCCGCCGTTTTTCTTTTATGGGAAAAAAACAGGATAACAAATACGATACTTCGGCAAAGACCCGCCGCACTTTCATCGGCGGACAGGCACTTCTCGAAGGCGTAATGATGCGCGGCAAGACTTCTGTGGCAATGGCGGTCCGCGCGCCCGACGGTCAAATTGAGTTGCATACGGAACGACTGAAGCCGCAAAGCAAAGCGACGCGAATACCCATTATTCGCGGCGTTGTGTCGTTCGTAAGCTCGCTCGTCGTCGGCATGTCCGCGCTTACTAAATCTGCGGAAGTATGCGCACCCGACGAGGAAACGCCGTCCAAGGGCTGGACGGTTTTTGCGGTGATCCTCGGCGTATTGCTCGCCGTGGGGTTGTTTATAGCGTTGCCGTTTTTCGTGAGCTGGGCGATACAGAAGTGGACGCCGCTCGATAATATTGCCGTCATTTCGGTCATAGAGGGCGGAACGCGTCTGTTGGTGTTTATACTGTATCTTGCGATAGTGCGGCTTATGCCCGACATCAAGCGCACTTTTATGTACCACGGCGCGGAGCACCGCACAATCAACTGTTACGAACGCGGACTCGAACTAAACGTCGAAAACGTGCAGTCGTGCTCGACCAAGCACAACCGTTGCGGCACTACTTTTCTGTTTTTCGTCGTCATACTCGCCATAATAGTGTACGCGCTTTTGAATTGGGTTTTCACGCTGTTTCCGAGCAACGAAGCGATTTTTACCAACCCGTTTTTCAAGCTCGGCATAAGACTTCTCGCACTGCCGATAATAGCGGGGCTGTCTTACGAACTCTTACGCGGGCTGGCGATGCTTCCCGATAATAAATTCACAAACGCATTGCGTGCGCCGGGGCTTGCGCTTCAAAAACTTTCGACATGCTTGCCCGATGACGACATGGCGGAAGTGGCGATAGTCGCTTTCAATGCCGTGCTCGAAATGGACGCAGATCCCGACATGCCGACGTCGGAGTTTTTTGAACGGGATTTTCGCGCAGAAAGAAAAAAGCTCACCGAAAAATTGAGCGAGAACCCGCAGGACGCGGATTGGATATACTGTCATATACTCGGCAAAAAGCGCGGCGAGCTTTCGGGCGTGGATAAGATCGGGTCCGCCGACGTCGCGCGGGCGAACGAGTATGCGGACAGACTGCTTGCGGGCGAGCCGCTCGACTATGTACTCGGTTGCAGCGAGTTTTGCGGCTTGAAACTCGAAGTGGATAACCGCGTGCTCATTCCGCGGTTTGAAACGGAAGTGCTCGCAAATCTCGTCGTCGAACTCATCGGCGAGGGCAAGCCGAGAGTGCTCGACCTTTGTACGGGGTCGGGTTGCATTTCCGCAGTGATCGCAAAAAGCACCGATGCGGAAATCACGGCATCGGATATTTCCGACGACGCGCTCGACGTAGCGCGGAAAAATCTCGACGCACTGAACGTGACGGTAGTCAAGTCGGACATGTTCGACGGTATAAACGGGTCTTTCGATTTTATCGTTTCCAACCCGCCGTACGTGCGTTCGGGCGACATCGACGGGTTGCAAAAGGAAGTCACGGCGCAACCTCGGATCGCGCTCGACGGAGGCGAGGACGGGCTTGACTTTTACAGAAGAATAGCGGACGGCGCGGCGGCGCACTTAAATCCCCGCGGCATCGTCGCCGTGGAAGTGGGGTACGATCAAGCGAACGACGTGTGCGCGATATTCGCGGGACTCGGGTGCTGCGAAATAATAAACGACCTTGACGGAGTGCAAAGAATAGTAGTATGCAGGACATGAAAACAGACAAGCTCGACGCGATAGTCGAGCGGTTCGATATTCTCGACGGTAAGGTGCAAGACCCGTCGATCATAGCCGACAACAAGGCTTGGGCGGAGCTTTGCCGCGAACGCAGCGAACTCGAACCGATCGTGGAAAAGTACGCACAGCTCAAAAAGGCGAAAAGCGATTATGCCGACGCATTCGAAATGCAGAAATCGGACGACCCCGAGTTTGCCGCACTCGCCAAAGAAGAATGCGAGAACGCCGCGAAACGGGTGGATGAGTGTATCGCCGAACTGAAAATACTGTTGCTTCCCAAAGACCCCAACGACGGCAAGAACGCCGTGCTCGAAGTGCGTCCCGCGGCGGGCGGCGAGGAGGCCGCGTTGTTTGCCGCGGAGCTTTGCCGCATGTATCGCATGTTCGCCGAGCGTAAGCGGTGGAGCGTCGAGGATATATCTGTCAACGAAACCGAACTCGGCGGCATAAAAGAAGCGGTATTCGGCGTGAGCGGCAAGGACGTTTTCTCGTTCTTGAAATACGAGAGCGGCGTGCACAGAGTTCAGCGCGTCCCCGTTACCGAAACGCAGGGACGGGTACATACCTCGACGGTAACAGTCGCGGTGCTTCCCGAAACGGAAACGGTGGACGTTGAAATCCTCGACAAGGATATAAAGATAGACACGTTCAGAGCGAGCGGCGCGGGCGGTCAGCATATCAACAAGACGGACAGCGCGATCAGAATAACGCACTTCCCGACGGGGATAGTCGTCACATGCCAAGACCAGCGCAGTCAGACTAAGAACAAAGAAAGAGCGATGCAGGTGCTCGCGACCAAACTATACGACTATTATCAAGGACAGAAGGACGAGGAATACGCGTCGCTTCGCAAAGGTCAGGTGGGTACGGGCGACAGAAGCGAGCGGATAAGGACTTACAATTTTCCGCAAGGCAGAGTGACCGATCACCGTATCGGCTTTACGCTTTACAGTATCGACGAATTCATGAACGGCGACCTCGATAAAATGGTGGAGGCGTTGCGCATAGCCGATCAGACTCGCAAGCTCGAGGGCGGAGAATAGAAAATATAAATACGTCAAAATTCGGCGCGTGAAATTTCTCGTTCGCTCTTGACAAGGCTGCGGAAAAGTTATATAATAAACCGAATGCTGTTTCTTGTCGCTTCGAGGAGGACGCATGAGGAATATCGCTATAGTGGAAGACGAAGACCCTGCCGCCGAGTGGTTGCGCGGGTATATTTGCAGGTTCGCCGAGAGCGACGGACGCGAGTTTCACGTGGACAGGTTTCGCAACGCCGTTGAGTTTCTCAATGGTTACAAATCGGTATATTCCGTTGTGTTCATGGATATTCAAATGCCGGGCAAGGACGGAATGAGTGCGGCTATCGAACTGCGCAAAATCGACAAAACGGTGTCGGTCGTTTTTATAACGAACCTCATACAGTACGCGCAAAAAGGTTACGAAGTGGACGCGGTCGCATACCTCTTGAAACCCGTCAATTATTACGATTTCGCGCTCAAGTTTCGGAAAGCACTCGACGTGTATGCCATGAACGAGCGGCGGGACATTACGATAAACGTATCGAGCGGGATATGCCGTGTTTCCACCGATAAGCTGATGTATGTGGAAATAGTGCGGCACAAACTTGTCTATCACCTCGTCGACGAAGTGCTCGAAGTGACCGGGGTATTGCAAAAAGCGGAGGAAGAACTCAAGAGTTACGGGTTTTTACGTTGCAATCAGTGTTATCTCGTCAACCCGAGATTTATTCGCAGCGTAAACGGACTCACGGTGCGCGTGGGCGACGACGAGCTTGCGATAAGCCGTCCGCGCAAAAACGCGTTCATGTCGGAGCTTGCGAAATGGTATGCGGGGGGGGGTGCATAAATGACATTTTTGCAAGTTTTATGGACGTACGGCGTAATAATTTTCGAGTTTATTCTCGAGTTTTATATTTTCATGATAATGTTTTTGCACAAGCTCGATCGGCGGGACAGGTTTGTGCTTCGGGCGGTGCTGCTCTCTATCGCGTATTTTGTCATAGGACTTCCCGTCGCTTGGTTTTATGCGGCGTTCGGCGGAACGGTTTGGGGCAGAATATTCGTATACGTCGTTTTGTTCGGCATAGCGACGGTGTTCGCCCGACTGTGCTTCGACGTGAGCTATCTCACCGCGCTGTTCTGTTGCAGTATGGCGTATGCCGCGCAAAACCTCGTGTACAAGCTGTTTTTGACGTTTTGGACGTTCGGCGAGGTCTTGAGCCTGTACGAAAATTGGGGTGAATATTTCAACCTGTACTACAGACTGATATACTACTGTTTTTGCGGCGTGTGTTACACTGCCGTATGGTTTTTGTTTGTGCGCGGGATCATCGCGCGGCTGTCCGCTTACGAGATAGACGTGAAGATGCTCGCCGTGACCGTCTTTGTACTGATAGTGACCGTGATTCTTTGCACCGTCGAAGACGTTTACTTTGCCGAATTAAGCGTGTGGCGTGAAAACAGATACGCAAATCCGATATTCTATATTCTGCGACAGACGGGAAACATGTTCTCGGTGGTATGTTGCGTCATCACGCTTCTTCTCGCGTCCAAAACGATTGTCGAGCACCGACTTATGCGCGAAGTGGAATACCTCAAGCACGCGGTGCGTCAGGGTGAAAAGCAGTACGAGATATCCAAAGACACGATAGATTTAATAAACGTGAAATGCCACGACATAAGATACCGACTGTCGTCGCTCGCCGCCATAGACGGCATTACTCCCGAGGCGTGGGAAGATCTCAATCGCAGTATAGCGATTTACGATACGCGTATTGCGACGGGGAATAAACTTCTCGACGTCCTTCTCACCGAGAAAAGTCTGTATTGCGAGAGCAACAACATAATTCTCTCGTGTATGGCGGACGGCGGCAAACTCGACTTTATGGCGGACGGCGATTTGTATTGCATGTTCGGCAATATTCTCGACAACGCGCTCGAAGCGGTCAACAAGATAAGCAAGCCCGACCGCCGTGTCGTAAACCTCGTAATAAAAGCGAAAGACGACATGATTCTCATTCAGGAGGACAACTATTTCGACGGAGAACTGCACCTCGTCGACGGACTGCCCGTCACCACGAAAGACGATAGAAGTTACCACGGATTCGGACTGCAAAGCGTGCGCATGATAGTCAAAAAGTACAACGGCACGCTGACGGTGACGACGGCGGGCGACATATTCCGCCTTAACATAATGTTCTCGCCGACGGGCGACGAACAGGCGGGAGAGAATCGGTCATAACCGAAAAAATAGCTCGGGCGCGACAGAATAGGTAAAAATCCCGCAGTTCGGGAAACGCTATTGACTTTATATATTTGCATTTGATAAAACAGAGATATGAAATTCGTTCGATTTATCTCTGTTTTTTATATTGCATTCGTTTTGTCCGTGTCGCTCGGCTGCTCGACCGATGCGGGCGTAAAACCCGAGGTCGGAGCTCCGCATTCGTCCGCAGTCGGCATAGCCGATCGTCGCGCAACCGAATCCGAGAAAATCGTCGATTTCGCGACGGGCGAAACCTATGCGTTCAAAGCGATGGACGACTATCGCAACGGCGCGCCGTTCGATTGCGATTGGGATAAAAACAACGCCGTTATTGCGGACGGCATTTTGCATATGTCGGTGAATAAAGCCGATGACGGCTACAGCGGCGCGGAATACCGTTCCCGCGTAAAACTCGGTTACGGATATTACGCCGTGAGCATGAAAGCGGCGGCGAAATCGGGCGTTATTTCGTCCTTTTTCACGTACACGGGCGAACCTGTGCAGGACGAAATAGACGTTGAATTTTTAGGGAAAGACACTACCAAAGTACAATTTAACTATTATACCAACGGTTACGGCGGTCATGAGTATGTTCACGAGCTGGGTTTTGACGCGAGCGAGGACTTCCACGAGTACGCGTTCGATTGGCAAAAGAACAGTATAGTGTGGTATGTGGACGGCAAAGCGGTGTACAAAGCGACGCGCAATATCCCGTCCATGCCGTCTGAGATCATCATGAACGTATGGAACGGCGCGGGCGACGGCTTTAACAACTGGTGCGGCGAGTTCGACGGCAAAAACCTGCCGGCGACAGCCGAATACAAGTGGATAGCGCATAAGCCGAACAGCGGCACGCTTCCGCCCGTTCCCGACGATGAATCGACGCCGCCTGTCAAGCCCGATAATCCGGACGAAAAACCGGAAGATCCCGACGTTAAGCCCGTCGAGCCGGAAAAGCCCGCAATAGCTCCCGATTATTTTACAGCCGACGAAAACAAGATAGCGAACTTCGCTAACGGCGGGTCAAATAATTTCCATGCGGCGAATAATTGGACTAACGGCAATATGTTCGACTGCTATTGGTACCCCGATAACATAGCGTTCGGCGGCGGAAACATGACGCTTTCCATTACCCGCGACAGCCACCGCGGCTACGGTTACGCGGCAGGCGAGTATCGGACAAACGCCGATTACGGATTCGGATATGTGTCGGCGAGCATAAAAGCGGCAAAGTGCGACGGCACGGTGACTTCGCTGTTCACGTACACGAACACTCCGCGCTGGGACGAAATAGACATAGAGATACTCGGAAAAGACACGACAAAAGTGCAGTTCAATTACTACACGAACGGCAAGGCGGATCACGAGTATATGCACGATCTCGGTTTCGACGCATCGGAAGGGTTTCACGAGTATGCGTTTTTGTGGACGAGCGAGAGCATAATTTGGTTTGTGGACGGCAAAGCGGTGTACAAAGCGACGCGCGACATTCCGCAGTATCCCGGCAAGATCATGGTCAATCTGTGGAACGGAATAGGCGTGGACGAATGGCTCAAGCCTTTCGATTCGAGTAAACTGCCCGTCACGGCGCAGTACAAGTGGATAGGCTACAAATCGTTGTAACTTCGGCTATTAAGCCGCAAAAGCGGCTTTGCAAATACATTTATATAAGGAGAAAATGTATGAAAAAGAGAACAAGAATGTTGTGTGCGGCGTTTGCCGCAACGTTCACTGCGGGTAGCGTTGCGGGGCTTGCGGCTTGCGCGAGCGATCCCGTTCCGCTCACCGACGAACCGCTCAAAGCGACGCTCCTTGCCGACTTTACGCAGGGCGCGGACGCGAGAAAAGAGATATTCGCGTCGGGCAGCAAGGGCTATTCGTGGGAGAACGGCGAGCCGTTCAACGTGTGGTGGAAGCCCGAGAACGTTACATACGAGAACAACAAAATGCAACTCGCCATTTCCGAAATGACGGTCAAGGAACAGAAGTGGGACGAGGAAAAGCAGGAAAATGTAGACGTCGTTGCCGATTATTACGGCGCGGAAACGCGTACCGAACACTATTACGGTTTCGGTGATTTTCAAGTTCGCATGAAGCCCTCCGCGGTCGCGGGCACGGCGAGCACTTTCTTTACGTGCACAGGTCCTTACGACGTATGGTACGAGGACGACGGCGAAACGGTCAAAAAGACTAACAATCACGACGAAATCGACATCGAGTTTTTGGGTAAAGATACGACAAAAGTGCAGTTCAACTACTTTGCGGGCGGTGTCGGCGGTCACGAATATATGTACGACCTCGGTTTCGACGCGAGCAAAGATTTCCACAATTACGGCTTCCGTTGGACGGAAAGCTATATCACTTGGTTCGTCGACGATACGCCCGTGTATCGCGTCGACCGTCCCGAGGAGGGCGGCTGGCCGGAGGATCCCGGCAGGGTCATAATGAACTATTGGTGCGGCACCGAGGCGGCTTCCGCGTGGATGGCTCCGTTCGCGGACGATTACAGCGGCAGAGCCGAATACGAGTGGATCAAGACGAGCGCGAAAGAGCAACCCGATCCCAATACCGCGCACGTAAAACCGCTCCCGCCCGTCGAAATCACGGTGCCGAGCGAGGGCTGGACGGATATTTCGATTGACGACTTCGACGGCTGGGGCAGCTATGCGATAGACAAAACGGACGGTTTAACTATATCCCACGAAGAAGCGAAAAAGGATTTCGCGTGTTGCGGAAGCACTCTCGCCGACAGCTACAGCTGGGTGAAGTTCACGATTAAGAACAACGACGAGAACGATGCGAACGTTCGTATCGACTTTAAGAAAGAGGGAAAATCGGGCGCGGTTGCCGCGGTAGTATCCGAGTGCGAAGGCGTTACGTATAATGCCGTCGACGCGGCGGTTTCGGCAAACCTCGGCGGCGGAGAAGAAGCGGAAGTCGCGGTCAAGATCAAGAATACGTTCATAGATCAAATGGTCGTGTTCCTCAATTCCATGGACAGCGCAAGCTCCGAGACGGGAAGCATTACCATATCCGAACTGCAGGGCATAATAAATACCGAAGTCACTCCGCCCGACCCCGTGGATCCCACTCCGCCTACGTACGAAGACGGCACGGCGATTGATATAGCCGGTTTCGACGGTTGGGGAATGTATGCCTCGGACAATACGGACGGCGTAATCAACATTTCGCATCCGACCGCCAAAAAGGCGACATATAATTGCTGCGGCATGGATTTGGCTTCCGATTACAGCGTTATCAAATTCACGATAAAAAATAACGCGGAAGTCGGCGCGGCGGTAAAACTCGATATTAAAAAGAAAGGCGTTGCCGACGGCGATAACGGTGTCGGCGGCGTGTCCGAAGTCGAAGTCACGCGCGGCGGCGGCGAAAACAATTATGCTTATGTAAACGATTACGACGCTTCCGTCGTTATAATCATCGACGCGGGAAGCGAGCTTGATATTACCGTTACCGTCAAGAGCGACGTAGCAGTAAATCAGTTCGTAGTATTCCTCAACAGTATTGATGACGAACATTGCGGCGATGTAGGCGATATAACCATAAGCAAACTGCGCGGCACGGTAAAATCTTCCGACCCCACGCCTCCCGTCAATCCCGATCCGGTAGACCCCGATCCTGTCGATCCCGACCCCGTTCCGCCTGCCGTTACGTCTTTCGACGTTCCGACGACGGGCTGGGAAGCGGTGGACGACCACCTCGACGGTTGGGAAATGTACACGCTCGAGCGCACGCCGTTTGCTTATTACAACGGCGTCAAGGTAATCAAAAAGACTGCGACGAGCAGCTGTTGCGGCATGGATCTCGAGAAAAAGTATTCGTACTTCATGTTCTCGATTAAGAACGAACTCGGCACGCCCGCCGAAATGCGTTTCGACTTCAAGCAAAAGGACATCGACGGCACGGGCACTGTTTTAGCCGCTATGGTCAACGGTAAAGCCGTCGCAATCGACGCCGAGGCGAAAGCCGCGCTCGTCACTGTACCCGCAAATGCATTTGTGAACGTCGTTATCAAGCTCGATTCGACGTTGGACATGAATCAGTTTGTCGTCTTTCTCAACTCGCTTAAGGAAGAAGGCAACCCGACGGACGGTACCGTCGTGCTTACCGATTTCCGCGGTATTGCGGCGACGCCCGCCGAAACTCCCGACCCTTCGCCCGCAGAGGGCTGGACGGATATTCCGCTCGATGCGTTCGCCGGTTGGGATATGTACGAAATGGATAAAACCGCGGGCATCAAGATCTCGCACGAAGAAACTCGCGCCGACTATAATTGCTGCGGCGGCGATCTTGCGGTAAACTACAGCTGGGTCAAGTTTTCCGTCACCAACAACGGAAACGAAACGGCTATGCTTCGCGTCGATTTCAAGGATAAAAGCAAGGACAGCAACCCGAGCTATGTTTCCGAAGTGTACCCGCTCAATAACGTAATGCGGGTCGCCGAGGGCAAGGAAGGCAAAACTTCGTACTCGGCGGGCATTATCGTCGAAGCGGGCAAAACCGTTGACGTCGTGCTCAAACTCGACAGCAAATTCTTCAATCAAATGGTCATATTCATGAACTCGCTTCCCGCCGTCGGCAAAGCGTCCGCGGGTGACGTTACGATTACCGATTTGAAAGGCATTGTCGATCCGAGTATCGAACACGTCGATCCCAACGCGCAAGAAGTGCTCGATCTCAATTTCGGCGGACATAGCAAGTACACGATAAACAAGAGCGGCGAAGGCACCAACGTTAAATACAGCGACGTACAGCTCGGATCGTTCGTTAATATGCACGCCAGAATCGAAGGCGTCGACGCCAAAAAGTTCAACACGCTCAAAATGACGGTAAAAAACAACGGTGCCGACAATATTCTTTTGCGCGTCGCTATCTGCAATTATAACGACGGCAACGACAACGTCAAAGAAGATCGCAACACATGCAATACCGAACAAGCGATAAACGGTCCGTATTATCAGGACGGTCGCGGCGGCACGTACGTAGTTATACCCGCGGGGCAAGAAGTGACCGTTGATTTCAAATATGTACCGCAAGGCGGCGAACGCGATCCGGAAGCGATTTATATTTACATAGACTCGAGCAAGAAAGACGACAGCAAAACATGTTCGGGCGATATAACGTTCAAGCAGTTCGCGCTTGCAAATACATGATTGCTATAATCGGTTCGGGAGAAAATAATGGCAAACAAGAAAAAGAGTAAAGTAGGGATTATTGTCATTCCGATTGCGATAGCGTTTATTCTCGTGTTTACGATATTCTTCAACGTGCTGTCGCTCGGCAAGTTCGATAACATTTTCGAACAGTTTTTGGGCAAGACCGCGGACAGTATTCGCGGCGACACGAAGGGTGCGGACGTTGATTACGTAAAGAGTGCGTTTAATAGTGTCGAGGAACTTTACCGCCACGAGGAGCGACTCGTCGCCGAAATCGCGCAAGAGGGTATAACGCTTCTCGAAAACGACGGACTCTTGCCGCTCGCAAAAGGCACCGAAATCAGTCTTTTCTCGCACTCGTCCGTCGATCTCGTGAGCGGCGGGTCAGGGTCCGGCTCGGGCAGTTTCGAACTCACGCTCGACCTCAAGACGGGACTTACCGATGCGGGGCTTAAAGTGAACGAAACGCTGTGGAATTTCTACAGCAAAGGCGCAGGCTCCAAATACGGTCGCGGCGCAGGCGTCATCAACTACGGCGAGTCCCTCGATTGGAGCATAAACGAGTGCCCCGCGAACGTCATAAAAGCCGATAGCTCGGTTACGTCGTCGTTCGGAAACTCCGTCGCTATGTTCGTGTTTTCGCGGACGGGCGGCGAGGGCGGCGACCTCGCCCGCGATATGGCGGCGTACGGCGGAAAGCCCGGCAATCACTATCTCGAGCCGGACGACACCGAACTCGGCGTCATCTCGTATCTCAACGAAACTTTCGAGAACGTCATTATTCTCGTCAACTGCAACAACGCGCCCGAACTCGGGTGGGTGAAGAACTTTCCGAATATCAAAGCTGTGCTCAACTTCCCGGGAGCGGGGCGCACGGGCACTCGCGGACTCGGATATGTGCTTACGGGGCTTGACGCCGACGGCAACGAGATTTCGCCGTCGGGGCATCTCGTCGATACGTTCGTATACGACAACTTTTCTTCGCCCGCGATGCAGAACATGGGCGACTATAACTACACGGGCACCGACTACTATTACGTCAATTACGCCGAGGGTATATATGTCGGTTACAAGTATTACGAAACGCGTTACGAAGACGTCGTGACTAAACGCGACGGCGCGGGTGCGTTCGATTATTCGCATACCGTGCTTTACCCGTTCGGTTACGGCAAAAGTTACACGAGCTTTGCTTGGAACGATTTCGAAATGACGCAGCCCGACGCGAACGGCGATTTCACGGTGACGCTCACCGTCGAAAACATCGGCGGACGCGCGGGGAAAGACGTCGTGCAGCTGTACGTGCAAAAGCCGTACATTTCGGGCGGCGTCGAAAAATCGGCGGTCGAGCTTGTCGGGTTCGAAAAGACGAAACTGCTTGCAACGAGCGGCGAAAACAAAACCGCCGACGTCAAGTTCAAGCTCAATATTGCCGACCTCGTTTCGTACGACGCGAAGGACGCCAAAGGTTACATTCTCGACCCCGGTCGGTACTATCTGACGGTCGCAGGCGACGCGCACGAAGCGGTCAACAACATACTTGCCGAGCGCAATGTCACGGGTACGGACAAACAGGGCAACTCCGATTATGTCGACAAGTTCGATATAGCCGAACGCAAAGTGTACTCGACGAACGTACTGAATAACGAAGTTACGAATAAATTCGATAACGCATCGCTTAGTGACGCGAAGTATCTGTCGCGGTCGAATTGGGTCGCGGCGGATAACGACGGACTGCGTTACGGCACCCGTTCGAACACGGACAGCGGCGCGGAGATAGGCGGCAAACAGTGGTCGCATGCGATTACGCCCGAGCTGAAAGCCGCGCTCGATTCGGATAGTTCGCTCAATCCCGCCGAGGGCACGGTACCCAAAACGTACACGTTCGGCGCAAAGAACGACGTGGATCTTATCGACCTTCGCGGGCTTGATTTCGAGGACCCGCTGTGGCAAGAGCTTCTCGATGAAATCACTCTTTCCGAGCTTGCGCTGCTGATAGACGAATGCGGATATTGCTCGCCGCAGGTAAAGTCGATCAACAAACCGAAAGTGACCGACCTCGACGGTCCCGCGGGGCTTAACCTCGTCGTCGGGCACGGCTCGGCTGATTTGGGCGGCGGCTACAAGGCGATGACCTGGCCGAGCGCGTACATGATCGCTTGCACTTGGAGCGAAGAACTCGCCGAACAAATGGGCGAGGGCGTCGGCGAGGACGGACTGTACGCCGGTGTCGTCGGCTGGTACGGTCCCGCCGTCAATATCCACAGAACGCCGTTCGCGGGGCGCAACTTCGAATACTACAGCGAGGACAGCTATTTGAGCGGTATTCTCGGCAAAGCGGCGGTCCACGGCGCGGCGACGAAGGGCATGTATGCTTTTCTCAAGCATTTCGCGCTCAACGATCAGGAAACGCACCGCGATCATCTCGGCATAGTCACTTGGGCGGAAGAACAGGCTATCCGCGAAATTTATCTCAAGCCGTTCGAAATGACGATCGTCGACAATACCGTAACTATCAAGTATAACGAGCCGATTAAAGACGGTGGCGAGATCACCGGCTATACGCCCAAAACTGCGGAAGTGCCCGCCGCGACCGCAATCATGAGCAGCTTCAACCGCATCGGCACGACGTGGGCGGGCGGCAATTACAACCTTTTGACGGGCGTGCTTCGCAAAGAGTGGGGCTTCAACGGGTTCGTGTTAACCGATTACGAAGTGTCGAGCTACATGTTCACGGGACAGTGCCTCGCGGCGGGCGGCGACGCCAAACTCAAAACCGTCGGGCTGGCAGGCAACTTCCTGTTTGGATATTCGCTTAAAGGCGAACTCGAGGATCAGGGCTATGCACGTGAAGCGGCGCACCATATTCTGTACACCGTCGTAAATTCGGCGGCTATGAACGGATATGTTCACGGCGTGGAGTTCGTCAACGGGTTCGCATACTACAAGATAATTATTATCGTATGGGACTTGCTCGCGGCGGCGGGAATAGGCGTGCTCGTGTTCTTCCTCGTCAAGAAGATCAGACGATACATGCAACCCGAAACCGAAGAATCGGTGCAGTCCGAAACCGAGGTATCGGTGCGATCCGAAACGGCAGAAGATTGATAACAACAGCGCGTATCGGCGCGGGACTGAAACAGCTCCGCGCCGATATTTGCGCCTCACGTACGAAAACTATATAAAAATGGGTTATCTCGAAATCGTTGCGATAGTATTTTTGTGCATGAATGTCGTGTTCTCGGTATTCACTTTGCATTATCCGATATTCATGCTTATCGGGCTGTTCGGCTGTAAGAAATTTCCGCACACCGCCGATAAGAAGCGGTACGCGATCGTTATAGGCGCGCGCAACGAAGAAAAGGTGATAACGCATTTGATAGACAGTGTTTTTTCGAGCAACTATCCCAAAGAAAAGATTGCCGTGTTCGTGGTCGCGCATAACTGTACCGACAAAACGGCGGAAGTTTCGAGAGCGCACGGTGCGATCGTTTACGAGTACGATAACCCCGCCGAGAACACCGTCGGCTATGCGTATAAATATCTTTTCGATATGATAAACCGCGACCATAAGGGCGAATTCGACGGGTTCTTCGTGATAAACGCCGACAACGTGCTGACTCCCGACTATATCGACAGAATGAACGACGCGTTCGTCTATTACGACGGAAAGCGGGTGGTTACGTCGTATCGCAATTCGGGCAACATTGCCGACAATTTTATATCGTGCATGTACGGCATGTACTTCGTGTCGGCGTGTCGGTTCGAGGCGCGAGGGCGAACGGTGTGCGATTGCTCGACGCGCGTTTCGGGCACCGGTTACGTCATGCCCGCGAGTACGGTCGAGAACGGCTGGGAGTACGTGACGCTCACGGAGGATTGGGAATTCACCGCCGACAGGGTGTGTCGCGGTCAAAAGATAATGCACTGCGACGAAGCGGAATTCTTCGACGAACAGCCGACAACGGTACCGGTAATGATGCGACAGCGGCTTCGTTGGGCGCGCGGACATACCCTTGTGTTTTTGACGCGGTTTCGCAAGCTCGTAAGAAGTTTTTTCAAACGCAAAAAACGGGGCGGAAACGACAACAAGTTTTCGATTTACGACACCGCCGTGTCCATTATGCCGCTCGGCGCGATAGGGGTGGGTTTATGGATAGCGCAAACAGCGTTGATCGCGCTGTGCCCGATCTTCGGATACGATGCGGCGCGGGTGTGGGCAGTGTACGGCATGATCTCGGCGATACTTTTCGGAGCGGCGTATTTATTGACTTTTATGAGCGGAATGCTGCTCGTGATAATCGAGCGAAAAAGACTGCTCAAAGTGCCGTTCGGCAAAAAATTCGCGGCACTGTTGCTGTTCCCGTTCTTCCTGCTTATAAACGTCGTGCTCGACGTCGCGTCGCTGTTTGCGAAGAAACTATCGTGGAAAACGATACCGCATAACGGACAGTCGATAAAATAGCGACTGCATACGATAATTTTTACTCGGAAACGCGTCCGTCGAAAATGGCGCGTTTTCCGTTGTCGCCATTCGAGTGAGTTATTGCGCCGTTGAGGTGAAAAACGTGCGGTGCGAACTATATGGTTTATAATGATTGTAACGATCATTACTATTCGGAGGTAAATGTGAAAAACAGCGGCAAAAAGTTATGGACGGCAATCGCGCTCTCTGCGGTTTCGGTAATTACGGCGGGTGCGCTCGTCGCGTGCGGCGGCGACAAGCCGAACGAAGGCGAAGGAGAGGGCAATAATCCGCCGCCCGCGGAAACGACAATCAGCTATCAGTTCGTCGGCGAGTACGGCGACGACACGCTCACGGGAATGGGTTTCGGCTATCGTTTTCTTCTCAACTTCTACAGCGACAGCACGATCACGTACAGCGGCTACAACTATCTCACCATGGACACGAGCGCGTATACGGAAAATACGGGCTTCGCGGAAAAGTGGGGCAAAGGCACATGGAAGTCGGGCAAAGACGAGGAAGGCGAGGACTGCCTCGTGCTCACCATGCAGTACGACACAGATGCCGTAAATATGAATGCGGGCGGCGCGCAGCTCACGCTTCCCGGTATTCGCAAGAACTATTATATTTACGAAAACTACACCTTTACGATCGACGTTCCGTTCGCGTCGGGACGTACGGCGAAAATCGTCGGCGGGACTACGGTCAAGTACAAGAATTACAATGAGTTCATCGACGGCGAAAAATACGTCGAGGATCTCGAGGAGGGTACGCTTCTCGAGGACGCGACAAATCACTTCAAAATGATATGCGACGCGGAAGGCAATGCGTATCTCTACCGCGGCGTAGCCGTTCCCAAAAAGACGAACGAGTACAAATACCTGCTTGCCGAAAAAACCACCTGGAGCTATAACAACTCCAAACTGACGGTAGGCGGTAAGGACGCGACCGTCACCGATAAAGCGGTTTCGCTCGAATACAAATACGCAAGCCAGCTCGGCGACAAAGATCTCACGCTTACGTGCGCCGATGCGTCCGCGCTTCTCGAAGAAGGCGGCGGCATAAACTACATAGCACTCTTTACGGGCAAGGCGGGCGACAAAGACATTTCGCTCAAAGTAAAAGCGGACGGCACGGCGGAGTTTAAGGGTGCGTTCAACAGCACTCAATTCACCTGGGCGCGTTATGCCGACAAACTCGTGTTCAAAGAGGTCGGACAGACGAAAGATCCCATCGAATGTACTATCGGTAACGACGGCAGTTGCACGTTCGTATTCGACAACAAGTACGGAGAAACACAGCTCGGCGGCACCGTAATCGCTTCCGATTGCAGCGCGATACCGCAAACGGCGGTCGTGACGTTTACTTCGGACAATCAAACGGCGGGGACTAAACTCGAAATGTATGCCGACGGCACGGGACGGTTCTTGATATTCAACGGCATGATGCACGCAGACATTACGTGGACGTCGACTGCGGACTCGCTTACTCTGACGCTGGTCGACAGCAAGAACGGTACGCTCGGTTCTGTCACCGTCGAGGGCACTTCCGCGACGTTTACCTGGAATTACGCTCCCGCTTTCGCAGGCAATCAAGAAGTGGGCGGAACGTTTACATGTGCCGACATTTCCGCGCTTCTGCAGGCGGAATAAAAGTTCCGTCATAACGGTAGCAATATGAAAAAAGAAATCTTGAAAAGAATGGGCGCGGCGGCTACGGCTGCGATACTTCTCGTCCCGACGTTTGCTTTTGCGGGATGCGGCGGAGATACGCCGCCCGAGGGCGACGATCAGCCGCCTGCGGATACCACCGCGAACGTCGTCGATAAGAGCGGCACGCCGTACGTGTCCGCGCTCGACGAATACAAAGTTTCGGGCGTGAATGCGAAGTGGATATGGGCGGACAGGTTCGTATCCAATTCGTACGTCGCGTTTAGAAAGACGTTCGACCTTGCCGAAGTCGATGCGAACGCGTCGCTCGGCGTGTCGGCTGTCAGTAAGTGCTATGTGTGGGTGAACGGGGAACTCGTTATATTCGACGGACCGAGCAAACGCGGGCTTACCAAGTACGACGGGTTTTTCGAGCGGGTAAAGATCGGCGACAAGCTCGTCGCGGGCAGTAACAACGTCACCGTGCTTGTGTCGTTCAACGGTCGCGACAGCAATTCGTACGTCGAACCGGAAACGGAGAACGACGACGGATCGACGAGTAAAGTCGCGGGGCTTGTCTGCGAAATAAAGTCGGGAAGTACGACGATCGGCACCGACGAAAGCTGGAAATGTTTGCGGCTCAAGGAATACAAGAACAAATCTCAGCTTCGCGACGAGTGGCCTGACTACGAACAGTGCGCTATGCTCGGCGAGTGGAATTTGTACTACGACGCGCGCGACGCGGCGGGCGAGTTCTATTCGCCGTCATTCGACGACGGCAAGTGGGCGGCGGCGACGGTCGTCGGCAAGATCGGCGAGAAGCCGTATAACGATTTGTACGAGTGCATGACACCGCCGTTTGCGTTCGATAAGACGTATACCGATTTCGCGGCGTCGGGGACCGTCGTGGGCAAGAAAACGACGGCGACGACGATTAAGCTCGACTTCCCCGAAAACATGCAGTTCTCGCTGTACTTCGAAGCGACGGCGGACGCGGCGGGAGGCAAGCTCACTTACTACACCGACACGTACGAGAGTCAGGGGCTTAATTCGTTTAAGGATACCTATGTTTTCAAACAGGGCGAGCAGAGCTTCGAGAGCTATCCGTGGCGCACGGGCAACACTCTTATTATGGAAGTGCCCGCAGGTATCACGTTTACGAAGATCGGGTATCGCCGCAGCGGATACGACAGCGACAATGCGGGAGAGTTCGCGAGCGACGATTCGGATCTCAATACGCTGTGGATAAAGGCGAGGAACACGCTCAAGATCTGTATGCGCGACGGGTACATGGATTGTCCCGAGCGCGAACGTTCGCCGTACATAGGCGACGCCACCAACCAAATCGCCGAAACGTTCTATTGCCTCGACGAGAAGTCGTACGCGATGACGAAAAAGACAATACTCACGTTGCTCGGGTGGGTGACCGATAACGGTGAAATTCCCCTTCGCTCGCCGTCGAAAACGCTCAACGAGTGCCCTGCGCAAACCCTCGCGTTTTTGACGTCGGTGTACGAATACTACCTGTATTCGGGCGATCGGGCAACCGTCGAAAAAATTTATCCGATACTTTTGAACTATCTCAAATTGTGGCAAATGGGCGACGACGGGTGTATAGTTTACCGTAACGGTACGTTTATGTGGACTGATTGGGGTACAGGTCAGGACGATAAAGTGATGCAGAACTGCTGGTACTATTACGCGCTCAAGACGACGAAAGCACTCGCGGAAGAATTCGGCAAAACTTCCGATCTCGAGTTCTTTACGTCGCGCATGACTTCTATCGAAACGGGCTTTAGAAAGTATCGCAAAGCGGACGGCTATGCGTCGGGCGACAGCTATGACGACAGAAGCAACGCGCTCGCCGTGGTTTGCGGGCTAGCGGACAGCGACGATTACGCCGATATTACCGAAATACTAAAGACCGTCAAGGGTGCGAGTCCGTATATGGAAAAGTACGTGCTCGAAGCTCTTTGCATGATGGGCGAGTACGAGGCGGCGCGCGAGCGCATGCTCGAGAGATACGAACCGATGATCAAAGACAAATGCAGCACGCTTTGGGAGCTTTGGGGCAAAAACCTCGGTACCGTCAATCACGGGTGGACGGGCGGACCTCTCACGGTGATGAGCAAATACTTTATGGGCGTTGCACCGACGTCCGCAGGTTATGCGAGTTACGCCGTATGTTTGCAGGATATGTTCGACAGCTTTACGGGCAGCGTGCATACGGTCCGCGGCGACATCGAGGTCAAACTTACGAAGTCGGGCGGCGTTACTACAGTCGAACTCACCGCCCCGAGCGGCGCGGCGGGTACCGTGCGGCTTCCCAAAACTATGGGCGAAAGCATGACCGTCACGGGCGATGGCTATACCGTGAAGAACGGCGACGCAACGTATCACGAATTTACGGTGACGGGCGGCAAGTATACCGCGGTGTTGCGATAAGTATTAGAAAAATACCCGAAATGCGCGTTTGCGGAAAATCGCGGTCGGGCGTAAAAAGAGGACGACACCGTCCTCTTTTTGCGGTTATTGCCGATCGCGGTTTATGTTTAACTCGAATAGCACGAGTGAATTTTATAAAACCTATTGAAAACACCGTCGAATTGTGTTAAAATACTACAAGGCACGGTTCGGCGCAGTGCGGTACGTCCGCAAAGAATAATACGGAGATTTGTCATGAAGATTGCCATTGTAGACGACGAAGACGAACACATTGCGCTGCTCGAAGATTATATCGCAAGATATGCCGCCGAGAACGATCTCGGGGATTGCGCGGTCGACGTTTTTCACGACGGGACGGAGCTTCTCGAGAACTATCGACCGCTGTACGATATTATCTTTCTCGATATAGAAATGCCGAATGCCGACGGCATGAAAACCGCGCGTATCATAAGACAGACGGACGAGCATACCGCGATAATTTTCGTTACGCGCATGGCGCGGTACGCGATAAAAGGGTATTACGTGGACGCGCTCGATTTTATGGTCAAGCCCGTTGCGTATCCGACGTTCGCGCTTAAAATGAAAAAAGCGGTGCGGTACTGCGGGAATGCCGAGCAAAAGAAACTCGTGCTCAAGTTCGGCGGCGAAATGGTTTGCTTGACTATGCCTGAGATTTATTATATCGAGATATTGGCGCACGAAGTTATTTATCACACCCGCCGCGGCGAATACAAAATGTTCGGGTCGCTCAAGAGCGTTATGGAACTGCTCACCGACGACTTCATCATGTGCCATCGCTGTTACATAATCAATATGCGGTATGTGGAAGCTGTCAAAGACAATTCCGTTACCGTTAACGGCACCGAGCTTATCGTCAGCCGTTACAAGAAGAAAAACGTGGTAGAGTCGCTTGCCGCATATTGGAGTAGGCGCGGAGGAGGTGTCGTATAGACGATGCAAGCATTTATAGACGTGTTTTTCAGCATTAAGCTGTTGCCGACGCTGATAATCGCGACGTTGCTGTTCGTGTCACGTCTGCCAAAACGCAAAATGTTTTGGTTGAGGTTTATTGCGAGTACCGTTGTTTGTACCGCCGTTTCGTACGCGCTGTCGCTGCCGATACCGGGACTTGTTTACGGCGGAATAGCTCAAACCGCGCTGTCGTTCGTGTTGAGCGTGCTGTATTTCTTCGAGCTGTGCTTAATGTTCAGACTGTGTTTTCGCATAAGTTTTTTCGAGTCCGTGTGTTATTGCATATGCGGTTGGAGTGTGGAACATCTTTCGTATTCCGCATCTATAGTAGTCGCCATGCTGTTCCGGCTGGACGGCGGTGTTTTTTACCGCCCGTACAGTCCGGAATATTTTGCTATTTACATAATTACGTACGCCGTTATATATATTGCGCTGTTCATAGTGTTTTGGAAGATAGGCAGGCGGCGCAACATCAATATCGAAAAGCGACATTTGATCATTCCGTCGCTTATAATGCTCATATGCTTCAGTTTGTTTTCGACAAGTTCGCTTATGTACGTCAAGGGAACGGAAGCGGTGATCCTTTTCCGTCTGTATGCGATCGCGTGCTGTATAATAACGCTGTGCGTTACGTTCGCGATTTTCGAGTCGGGGCACTATAGGAGCGAGTACGAAACGCTGCAACTCGTCGAAAGCAAGCGCGAAAGTCAGTACGCGCTCACCGAACAGACCATCGACATAATCAATACCAAGTGTCACGACCTGCGAAAAATGCTGTCTTCGACTTTTGCGGGTGGCGGCGTAGATTTGGGTTCGGACGTGGAAAAGATAAGCGAAGAACTCAATATTTACGACGCGATAGTCAATACGGGGAACAAAGCACTCGACCTCGTGCTCACGGAAAAGAGTTTGTATTGCGAGAGCAAGAACATAAAGATCACGATCATGGCGGACGGGGCGGGGCTTGAAGATCTCGACAATTCGGATATTTACTCGCTGTTCGGGAATATTCTCGACAATGCTGTGGAAGCGGTGATGAAGCTGCCCGAAGAAAAGCGCGTCATTTCGCTGTCGGTGCGGCGGAACGGCGAGATCATAGCGATACATTCGGACAATTATTTCGACGCCGCGGAGCCTATAAAGTATTCGCGCGATCTTCCCGTTACTACGAAAGCCAACAAGCGCAATCACGGTTTCGGGCTGTTGAGTATACGCATGATAGCGGAAAAACACGGCGGCACGCTCAAGGTGTATACCGACGGCGACGTGTTCTACATAGACGTGCTGTTAAACGCTTCCAAACGCGCATAGGAACGGTAGTCTCGCCCGACTTCGGTCGGGCTTTTTGCTATTCGCGTAAACACGAAAGCGATTAAAGTGAATAATAAACATTCGCGGTTTTTATATGTTATAACCGAAGTACAAAATATATTTCACAAGGAGAATGTATGAAAACCAAGAAACTCTTTGCAACGCTTGTTGCAATACTCGCAACCGCAGCAATGGCGATAGGACTTGTCGCATGCGGCGAAACGACGGCTCCCGCCACCACTCTCACGGGCGTATACAACGGCGATAAGAATTTGTATGCGTATTCCAACTTCCTGCCTACATACAACTATTTCACTTTCTCGACGACCACCGAGCAGCTCAAAACATATTCGGACGGCACATACGAGCTTGTCGTCACGACGAGCACATCGTCCAATATTTCCACCGGTCCCGACGTGCCTTCGGATAAGTACACCGCCAATTCGCAGGGCTATGAGGTAGTTACTTATATCGGCACTTTCACGGGCAAAGTCGAGGACGGCGTAAACGAAATGACGCTCAACGTTCCCACTCGCGTAACGCGCTATAAAGCGGGCGGCGGTTTCTTCGACAGCGGCAACTGGACGGAGTTTATGTCTACAAAGACGATCGAGCATGACGCGATTTCGGGCGGTTCGAGCGCGGAAAACCCGCTCACCGCGGAGAAATTCCTCGAAGCGTATAAAACGAAGTTCGGCACGGAAGCGAAAGAGATCATCATTTCGCTGACAGGCGATCAGGAAACCAACCGTCACGGCATTTCCACGTTCTCCACCGAACAGGGCTTCCGCCAAGGCTCGCTGCGCTGTTTCGAGGGCGCGCTTCGCGATGACGTGGGCGGCGGACTCGGTACGATGACATGCTTTAACCGCGTCGGACTCGTCGCCGGTGCGGCGAGCGAAGCGGTGCTCGTAAAGGTGTTGCGCGAGGAATGGGGCTTCAAGGGCGTCAATCTTACCGACTCGTCGAAGGACGCGTCCGCGTACGTGCATACCGAAGAATGCGTCATGGGCGGTACCGATATGTTCAACAACGACACGGACAGAACGACCGAGCTGTTGACGCTGTGCCGTCAGGACGGAAATATCCTCAACGCAATGAAGAAAATCAACAAACACTATTTCTATGCGTATGCGCGCAGCAACAATATAAACGGTATCGACGAAAACACCGAAATAGTCGAATGGGTGCCGTGGTGGCAACCGACGCTGTATGCGTTCATAGCGGTATCGGCGGTGCTGACGGCGGCGGCACTTACCATGTTTATACTCGGACAGTACGTGTTCGGGCGCAAGAACAAGGAGGAGAAAAATGAAAATTAAAGAGGCGTTCGTAAACAGAACGGTAGGGTTTTATCTTACATTCGGTGCGGCGTGCGTCGCGTTCATTTCGTCGCTCGTATATCTCGTCGACATAGGCGACAGGACGTTCACCGTACTCGGCATGCTGTGTATGCTTATCGGCGCGGCGACGGTGCTGCTCACGCTGTTTACAGATTGGCAGTGGACGCCCATGGTGCCCGCAGTGCTGTACGTGCTCGGCTTTGCGTTCACGCTCAATGCCGCGCTCCCGTCGCTTTCCGACGTGTGGAACGGCGTAAACTTCATCGGCGGCAACGCGACGATGGGATTGATATTCTCGATAGCGTTTTTTGTGTGCGTCATCGCCGCAATCGTCGGATGTTTCATGAATCAGAGAAAACCCGAGTAAAATCTTTATAAGCAGCTTGTTTTGCCGACAGTGAAAAACCCCGTCACGCATGCTCCTTTGCGCGGCGGGGTTTTGCGTGCGAGAAAAGAGTTTTTCTAACTGCGCGGAATAAAAACAATGCCGCAAAAGTCGCGTCGACGTACACACTTCGTGCATGTTGCAACGCAATTTATGCATATGGGATTGACGCGCCCCAATATAGAAGATATAATCCAATCGTGATATGTTGTTTATCGCGCGGAAAACACGCGCATGACAATATCGTTATTTATAATATCTCTATAGGGAGTATAATGATGAAAAGAAGGTATAATATTCTATCGGCGTTGAGCTTATCTTTCGTCATCGCATTCGGCGTGTTGGCTGCCTGTTCGGACGACGGCGACCACGGCGATTACGTCGGGCTTGAGCATGAGCTTATCGGCATATCCGTAGGCGGCGAGTATAAAACCGCGTACACGGAGGGCGAAACGTTTGACGTGACGGGAATGGAAGTTACGGCAAACTATGCCGACGAGAAAAACGAAACGGTGGAGTTCGGCGACTACATATACACGCCGTCGCGCGCGCTCACCGTTGCCGACGACACCGTTACCGTAAAATATTCAGGCTTTTCTTACGATATTGCCGTCACGGTCACTCCGCCGACCACCGATCCCGACGATCCGGACAACCCCGGACCGGACGAACCGGGCGAGCCGACCGATCCCGATAAACCTATAGAACCGGAGCTTCCCGATCCGCCCGCCGAATCCGAAAACGGGAGTATCGTCGTTACCGAATATCCGAATAAAACGAGTTATTACATAGGCGAGGAGTTCGACAAGACCGGGCTTGTTATAACGCACAATAAAAAGGACGGCTCGAGCGAGGTCGTCACCGATTTTGCCGTCGACAAAAAAGTCATATCCGCAGCCGATGTGCGCAACGGGCGCGTTACCGTCAAGGTCACTTATAAAGACATGACGGTCGAGTTTTCGGTAGAGGCGCACGAACCTAAACTCGTATCGCTGATCGTAGACAAAGCACCCGACAAGACGAAGTATTTCGTCGGCGATATTCTCGATCCGAGCGGTTTGGAAGTAAAAGCCGTTTACGAGGACGGTGCGGAACCCAAAGCCGTCAGCGGATATTTCCTGCTGATAGACGAGGAACGCGAACTCGATACGTACCGTCTTAACGTCGCCGACCGCGAAGTTACGGTAGTATATATCGAAAACGGCGAAACGCGAGAAGCGGTATTCGAGATCTCCGTAAAAGCACCCGCGTATTCTTCGCTCGAAATAACGAAAGATCCCGCGTCGACCGCTTATCTCGAGGGCGAGCATTTCGATCCGAGAGGAATGATAGTCAGCGCGGTGTACGAGAACGGCGCGTCGCGGCACGTGACCGATTATTCGCTTTCCATAGGCGAACATGTCGATCTTGCCGAGTACGCGCTCGAAATAACCGACAGACTTGTTACCGTCACTTATACCGAGGACGGCGTGACGCATACCGCGAATATAGATATTTCGGTCGCCGAAACCGTTCTTACGGGGCTTGTGATCTCCAATCTTCCCGACAAGACCGAATATTTGGCGGGCGAGGATTTCGACCCCGCGGGGCTTGTCGTTTGCGGCATTTACAATAACGACGACTCGCTCGTTCGCGAATTGGAAGGCTGGGAAGTGCAGTCCGTCGCGCTTACTCAAGGTATGACGACGATCACAGTTAAATACGGCGAATTAACGGCGGAAGTGCCGATCTCCGTTTTTGAAAAGTACAAATTCGAGGCGGAGAGCTTGGGCGTCGAGGCGAAAGCGGGCGCGGATCCCGACGTGCGGTACGGCTTCGAATACGCAGGCAAAGATCACACGACCGTCGACCGCGGTATCGTAAGCGGCATGGGTTTTGTGGCGAATATGGCGTCCGTCAACGCATTGACGCTTACCGTTCATGCGGAAAGCGATTGCGACGCGATATTCGGAATGTGCTATGCCCGTCACAACGGAACGGCAGGTTCTCCCGAGCATGTAAAGACGATCGTGAGCAAACTTACGGTCGGTACCGAGCAATTCGTAATTGATCCCGATGCGGCTATTTACGGCAACGTCGGCGGCATACAGTGGCTCGATTTCTGCGAAACGGACGCAGCGCGTATTCGTTTGCGCAAGGGCGAAAACATAATCAAAATATACACTACGGGCGAATCCCGCAACTTCGACTATGTTACCGTCAAAGCTCCCGTAAAAGTAACGCTGTCCTCCGAATTGACGGACGGACACGATTGGTCCGACTATTACGTCGTATCCGTTCCGACGAGCGATAACGGCGGTGAAATGTACCGCTATTGCCAAACCTGCATGACGCGCGAAGCGATCGCGCTTCCGCCCGATCTCAACGACGCCTCGAAGTACGAAAAGGGCGATACCGTCGGCGTGACGGCAACGAAAAACGGATACACCGAATACACTTATAACGGCATTGCGTTCAAAGTCCTGAAATCTACCGAGTATTTGGTCGAGAATACGTTCGATCTCGAGAACGCGACGCGGAACGCCGAGTTCAATACTTCGCGCGGCATAAAATACAATCCGCCCGTCACCGAGCTTACAGGCAAATTCGAGGGCGCGCACGGCAACAGCGTCGAGAACTTCAAGGACCGCGGCGGCAGCGAATACTCTTGGACTGTGTACTCTCCCGGAGCTGTAGACGGCAGACTGCGCGTTCGCATACTCGGCGACGGCAGCGAATATAATCCGTCGTTCTCACTGCTTCTCATAGTGAACGGCAAACCTGTCGCGCTCGACGACGGCGTGTACTCGAGAAAGGTGTCCGAATGGCAGTACCTCGACGTTGCGAATATCTCGCTCGAGCAAGGCAAGAATACGATAACTATTCAGGCGATCGCGGGCGGCTTTACTTACATGGACGACGTTGTGATCGAATGTCCCGTAACGCTTGTCGCGAGCGAGAGCAAGCTCATCAAGTCGATAGCGGTTACGCAGGATCCGACGAAGGTCGTGTATGCGTGCGGCGAAAAGTTCAATCCCGCGGGCATGGTGATAACCGCTACTCGCGCCGACGGCACGACGTTCGCGGTAGAGCGGTTCAAGTACGACAATTCGCCGCTCGATACGGTAGGCGCGGTAGAAATTACCGTATGGGCGGAAAACTGCGAAGTCAAGATCCCCGTCACCGTCGAGGATATAAAAGTTACGTCGATGCGCGTAAATGCAAACCCGAACAAAACCGTATATATAGCGGGCGAAACTCTCGATGTTACGGGGCTTGAAATAATAGGGACGTACAACAACGGTACCGAAAGCGCGATCGCACTCGACGATCTTACTTTCGATAAAACGGTGCTCGTCGGCGGCGACAGCGTTGTGAACGTTTCTTTGGGCGAACTTACGACGAGCTTTAACATAACCGTCAAATACGATACGCGTCTCGAAGCCGAGGGCGCGGTATGGACGGGCGACGCGAAGAATTATCCCGAAAACGACAACTTGAGCGGAATAAGCCGTGTCGGCGATTGGAAGGGAACGACGGCAACATTCGACTTCTACGTGGCGAACGCCGCCGCCGTCGAGCTTTCCGCGGTGTTCGTCGGCATAGAGAGCGCGGGACCCGTTACGCAGTTTATTGCCGATATAGCGGTAGACGGCACGTCGTATAAAGGTATGCTCACGGCAACGTTCAAAGATAACGGCTGGAACGGCATATTCACTGCCGACCTTGCGACGTTTAACGTGTCGGCAGGCAAACACACCCTTGTTATTACGGGCGCGTCGGGCGACACCGCCAAAAACTCCAACTTCGACTACCTGCGTTTCGTATCGAACGGCGCGGAAGTTATTTGGTTCGACGAGAAAGATAACGGCAAAATTTGGAGCGATTTCGTAGTCACCGAGATGCCTACGAAAGACGTCGGCGGCGCGGTGATGCGCATGTCCTCGCACGGCGACTTGCAAAAGGTGAATATCCCCGCCGACCTCGACGGCGGCAGTTACACGCTCGTTTCGAGCGCGGAAGCTACCGAGTACGCCAAAGGTTACGCGATATACCGTTATAACGATATAGAGTTCAAAGTGTACAAGGATAACGCCGTCGGCGCGATCGAGGAAACTTATTTCTGCGGCGCGGACGCATCGTATACTTACAGAGAAGGTGTAAATTGGGATATTAAAGCGGACTACTACCGCTACGGTCAGTATACCGGTATTTCCAACGGGAATTACACGGTGGGCACGTTTGAAATTTATGCGGATAACGCGGCGACGGCTGATCTGTACGTAAAACTCACCGCGTATGCAAACAACGTGAAGGCGGAAGCGCACAGAATGTTCGGCGTAAAGCTCAACGGCAAGTCGATATTGGTCGACAGATCGGGTGAGCGTGCCATAGCCAATACTAACGATTTCAACGGTTTCACAAACATTTATATCGGCACAGTAGAGCTTGCAAAAGGCAAGAACACTATCGAGATCGAATTTTTGAGGCGCAACAGACCGAGCATCAACTACAGCGGTATAGCTCTGAAAACTTCGACAAAAATATATTGGTACGGCGAAGAATTGTATGTCGCCGAAAGACCGACTAAACTCAAGTACATGGCGGGCGAGTCGTTCGACCCGAGCGGCATGGTGATACGCTACGGACACAGGACTTATAAGAACAGCTATAACAATTCCAAGTACCCGAGTTCTATGCTTGAATTCTGCGAACCGATCCGCACCGTCCAAGTAGAGGTTTTGAACGGCGATTCGCTTGCAGCGGGGCAAAAGTCGGTGACCGTCAAGTTCGGAGAGCAGACGATCGACGTTGCTATCGACAATGTTTATCATAACGATATTCGCAGTTTGAGGATAGATGATGCGGCGACTTTGTACGGCTTGTCCATGGAGCTTACCAAAAACGATTTCGCGGTCTTTGCGGTAAGGTCGAACGGCGAAGAAGTGATGCTCGGAGAAAACGACATTACGGTCGCGTACACGGAATGGAAAGCGGGCGAAGTTACCGTCACGGTATCGCTCGTAATAGATCCCGAAATCAAAGCGACTTATACGGTAAACGTCGTAAGCGATATACACGACAACGTTTTCGAGGCGGAAAAGTTCGAGGCTAAAGGCTTTAAGGACATCAGTCACGAGTACGAAGGCGGGTCGGTAGGTATCGAGATCGAGCGTTCTGCTGTCGGCAAATGGGTCACCTCTTATAATACGAAAGGCGGTACTCTCACGTTTAAGCCGTATAACGCTACGGATAAAAAAGCGGCGGCGGATGTGCGTTTCAGATTCGCGAGCAATAAAGACACAAAAGATTTTTCCAAGATTTTCTCTCTTACCGTAAACGGCAAAGAAGTAGCGATAGCGTCCAAGCCGTTCGCGACAAACGACGGCTGGTTCGGTTACAAAATGACCGATGTGTTGGCGAGAATAGTGCTCGAGCCGGGCGAAAACGTCATTGTGCTTACCGCATTGGGCGGCGGCGACGCCAATCTCGATTCCGTGGTTTTGACTGCGTCCGCCGAGCTTGTTTTGACGGCGTGCAAGGACGGACACGCTTATACCGATTGGTTTATGCGCGATCTGCCTACCGAGGAAGCGGACGGCGCGGCTTACAGATTTTGCGCGGAGTGCGGCAAGCACGAGTATTTGACAGTTCCGAAGGGCACGCAGCCTACCGGTACGACTGCGGCTACCGAAACGACACGCGGGACAGCTACTTACACGGTAAACGGAAATACCGTGACCGTGTATACGGATGCGGCGACGGGCGAGCTTGCGAAACAAACGATAGGAATGGATAAAGCTACCGTCGGCTCGATCGACGGACGCAATAAAAATTCGAGCAGGAACGACGACGGCTCGTACTCCGCGGGACAAATGATATACAGCGATTATACGTTCACCGTCAACGTCGATGCGGACGGCACGGCGGCGATCGAGCTTGTTGTCGATAAGAGCAACTGCGCATTCGGAAAAGTGTTGACGCTCGAAGTCAACGGCAAGACGATCGCCATGGATCCGACCGTGAAGTCGGGTAACGTCGAGGACGGCAAGGTGTACTTGCCGCTTGCGAACGCCGAGCTTGCGTCGGGAGAGAATACGGTGCGCATAGTGAACTACGGCGCGCGTATCAACAATAACGATCAGAACGTCAAAGTGTTCGGCATAAGAATTTCGTCCGCCGCGGGAATTTCCGTCGCATAGTATCGTGTCGAAAAGCACAAAAATAGAAATAGGTATTGCAATGCCGCGGGATATGTGGTATGCTAAAAATGCGGGGGGGGGGGGTACTCGGCGGGCATATCGTCGCGTAACCCTCCCGCTCCCGCAAGAGGGATAATAAATGATCCAAATAGCGATAGTTGAGGACGAAAGCAAGCAGTCCGATATTCTGCAAGATTATATCGCGCAGTATTCGAAAGAGAAAGGGCAGGTTTTCAATGTGTCCGTTTATCCGACGAAAAAAGCGTTCGACGAACGGACGGGCATGTTCGATATTCTGTTTTTGGATATAGAGCTTCCCGACGGCGACGGCATGGAGATCGCGCGCGAATTGAGAAAAAACGGAAACGCCGATCTGATAATCTTCGTTACCAATCTCGCGCAGTATGCAATAAAGGGTTACGAGGTGCGCGCGCACGACTTTATCGTCAAACCGCTGTCGTATTATGATTTCACGCTTAAAATGTCGGGCGCGCTCAACTGTCTTGCGACTAAACGCGATATACAGATAACAATAAAAGACAAGAGCGGCATAGTGGTATTGCACTCGTCCGAAATACTGTACGTGGAGGTTATCAAACATTATCTCACGTACCACAAGACCGACGGAAGCGAATACACGGTGCTCGGCTCGTTCACAAAGGTGTGCGCGACTTTGGCGAACGCCGGTTTTTCGCTGTGCAATCGCTGTTATCTCGTTAATCTCAAATACGTAAAGCGGGTATATCAGCATACCGTTACGGTGGGGAAACACGAGCTTATGATCTCGCGCGGCAAGCGCACAGAGTTCATAAAAGACCTCAACGAATTTCTTGCGGCGGGCGGTGGAAACTGATGCTTTCGGGATTGCTGTTCATACTATGGCTGCTGTCGGCGGAGATAATGCTTACATACAGCCTCAAGCGCGCAAAACTGTATCCGTTGCGGCTTTTCGGATTTATCGCCGCGATAACGCTTATCGTGGCGGTAGTACCGTACCTCGATTACGGTTGGTACACTACGCTAATATATTTCGTGTTCTTCATACTGACGATAGTCGGATTGAGATTTTGCTACGAAGAAGCATGGTCAACGATACTTTTTCGCTGCATAGCCGCATACGCGACGCAACACCTTGCTTATCAGTATTGCAACCTCGTATTCACGATAATACTCGGCGGCGAAAGCCCGCTTTTGGGCATATACCACAATACCGAAATCGGATTCGATTCGGAGATAATACTGTGGGTGATCGTCATGCTGATGAGTTATCTCACGATATACATGCTTATGTGGTTTTTGTTCGCGAGAAAGATAAAGAGCTACGACAATTTCAGCAGGCATTTCTCGTCGTTCATGATACTTATTTCGGGCTGTCTTATTCTCAATATCGTGCTAAATACGGTGATTTTGTATTCGGGGCAGTCGCTCAATGTCGCAAATTCCATCGTGTGGTATATATCGAGCATGTTCAACTGCGTATTGCTGTTGCGCTGGCAGTACGAGCTTATGACGTCCGGACGATTGCAAAACGAACTCGATCTCACGAACAGGATCCTGAAACAGGCGGAAACGCAGTACGCGATCTCCAAAGAAAACATTGATTTGATAAACATCAAATGCCACGATATGAAGCACCATATCCGCGAGATAGGTCAGTATAAACAGCTCGACCCCGAAACGATAGCGGAACTCGAACACTCCATATCCGTGTACGACGCGCGTGTGAAAACGGACAACGAGGCACTCGACGTCATTCTTACGGAAAAGAGCCGCAAGTGCGTGCAGAACGGCATAATACTCGACTGTATCGCCGACGGCAAGGCACTCGAGTTTATGAAAAACGTCGATATCTATTCGCTGTTCGGCAACGTTTTGGATAACGCGCTCGAAGCCGTCATGAAAATAGAGGAACAGGAAAAGCGTGTCATAAGCCTCAAGGTCTACAAAGTGAACGAATTTGTTTCGGTAAGCGTCAAGAATTACTACAACGGCGAATTGCTCATGCGCAAAGACGGACTTCCCGACACGACGAAGGGCAACAAGGACATTCACGGTTACGGCATGTCGAGTATAAAGCTCATCGTAGACAGATACGGCGGCGATCTTTCCGTTTCGGCGAAGGACGGCGTATTTATGTTGAACATTCTTTTTCACAAGGATACATTACAGGCAGTGTAGAGTACAGTCCGTGCAACGCGTATTGACTTTATACATGCGGTGTATTAAAATCGAAATGTAATAAACGGAAATTCGACTTTCCGAAATGTTCGAGCTTCCGACCGAAATTTCAAAAGGAGAACTGTATGAGATCAAGAATTATTCCGATTTTACTGTCAAGAATTGTTCCTGTTTTCACGGCGATCGTTCTGCTGTTCGCGTTTTTGCTGACGGGGTGCACCCCCGCGAGCGATCCGTTCGACGATTGGGACGACGACGATGACGACGATATTACCGTCGTCACCGAAGGGGACGTTTGCACCGAAATGGACGTATTCGTCATGCCGACCAAACTCGATTACGGTTACGGCGAAACTTTCAGTCCCGCGGGGCTTATGTTTGCGGCTACATACGAAAACGGGTACGACGCCGACCTCAATCTCACCGCCGACGATCTCGACGGGTGGGCACCGACAGGTCCGCTCGACGATACCGTGGAGTACGTAGTGCTCAAATACAAAGGTTTTGAGTATAATTGTCCCGTATCGGTAAGCGGCAAAAAACTGCTCGGCGTTCAAATAACGAGTTTGCCCGAAAAGCGTGCGTACAATATCGGCGACAAGCTCGATTTGAGCGGACTGAAACTGCGCACGTCTTACGATTACGGCACTACCGAGAATGAAACGGGATACGTCGTAAAGGACGGCAAAGGCAAAGTGTTCAAGGACGGAACGGTGCTCGATTATGCCATGCCCGGGCTTGAACTGACGGTAAGCATGACGTCGGGCGGAGTCACCAAAAGCGACAGTTTTACCATAGACGTTTTTGCAGGTCTTACTTTGCAAGCCGAAAAACTCGCGAAAGGCGAGCTGCCCGTCGACGAAAGTTACACCCTTCTGAAAGGCGGCGAGATAAAAACGGACGGCTCTTTTTCGGGTACGGGCTATGTCGGCGGCATGAAAGCGGGCGATATACTCGAATTCGATATTTTCTCGCCCAAAAAGCTCGCCGAAGCGGACGTGACGCTCATGGCGGCGTCTGCCGTGGATAACGGTGCGGGAACGGCGGACGTCGTATTCAACGACGTTTTCGAGCTGTACGTGGACGGCAAAAAAGTCGGATACGACGGGGACGTAATACTGCACGGCAAACGGTTTACGGAAGGCGGACCGTTAGGAAAGTACACCGATTGGTCGGGAGTCAGACTCGGATTTATCGACATAAACAAGGGTTACACGAAGATCTCTTTGCGGTGCCTCGGCGGCAACGGAAGCGTCAATATAGACAGGCTTTACATACAGACTTACTCGCTCGCCGATTTCGAGATAACGCGCTTGCCCGATTCCGTCGAGTATATATGCGGCAGCGAATTCAGCATGCAGGGCATGATCGCCGAAGTCGTTTACGACATGGGCGGGTATCTCGGCGACGGCATACCCATCGGCGACGGTTTCGTCATTAAAGACAGTAACGGCAAAGTATACGAGGAAGGAACTCCCGTTACCGAACTCGGCAAGAAAATGCTCACGGCAAGCTATGAATACCGCGGGGTATACAAATCGGACGTATTCTTTATAAACGTCGTGGACGGCGTGCATCTTGCGGCTACCGCCGTCGCCGCGTCGGGCGAAGAACCGAGCGACAGAGGCTATACCAAACTTTCGGGCGGGTACACTCTCAATACCGAGATGAACTGCTTGGACTCTATCTCGAAAGGCGCGACGATGGAATTCCATATCTATTCCGAAAAAGCCTATGACGGCGCGGACCTCATAGTGACCGCCGCATCGACTGCGGAGGAAAACAGCGCGCCGCGGGCGATGCAGTTCAACGGCATGTTCGGCGTAAAAAACGGCGGTAACGAATACTTTGTGGGCGACGGCGTTAAGATCGAAGGCAAAGCCGCGGACGATCAAGCGGACCGCGCGCATATGTGGGTGAGTACGGTCATAGGCAAGATAGACCTCGTTCCCGGCTTTAACGTAGTCACGTTGGAATGTATAGGCGATTTCGACGGGTTCACCGCGAACATACGCAGCATCGACGTCAAGCCGGGCGGCACGCTCGACGTTCGCGACAAGACTCTCGAGAATATCGAAATCGTCGCCGAGCCGAATTACACGTATTACGGCGCGGGCGCGAAGTTCGACGTGAGCGGACTTAAGGTGCGCGCGGTGTATTCGGATGCGACCGTCGAAGACGCGCTCAACTATACCGTTAAAGACGGGGCGGGCAAACATTATGCGGACGGTACGCCGCTCGGCACGGCTCGTGCGGATATTCCGCTCACCGTGGAGATCGCTTCCAACGGAGTCGTCAAGTCCGACACCTTCACCGTTCACGTGAATACGAGCAAAATAACGGTGGAGTTCGAGGCGTTTGTAGACGGCGATGACACTCCCGCGAATACGAGCTACACCAAGCGTTCCTCGAGTGCCATTCAATTGGATAAAGCCGCAAATGCGAGCGGCGGGTACGGGATCTGTCAAATGAAACCGGGATTTTGGGTGGATATTTATGTCTACTCGGAAGTCGCCGTAAAGGGCGCGACGTTCAATATGACCGCAAGCACCAACGACAGACACAGCAACGGCACCTACGATATGGACTTCAACGCGCTGTATAAACTTTGGGTGGAGGACGTGCGTGTAGACACGTCGGGCGCGATACTCAAAGGCAGAGATAAAACGGCGAACGATCCGAACACATATTTCTGCTGGACCGATAACGAGATAGGCAAGGTCGATCTCAAAGCGGGATTCACAAGAATAAGATTGGATATTTTCGCAGAGGTCCCTCCGCAGAACGGCGGCACTCCCGTGTGCTGTAACCTCGACAAAGTAGACATTTACGCTTAAGGAGAGTGAAATGAAAACACGTAATCTTAAACGAATAGGCGCGCTCGGATTGAGCGTGATAATGTGCGCGGCAATGGCTTTTTCGGTAGGGTGCAGTTCGCCCGCGAACAATCCCGTTACAAAACCCGTTCAACCGCCTTACATAGGCAGCGACGGATATTGGTACGTGAACGGCGAGAAAACGGACGTGCTCGCTTCGGGCAAGGACGGCGAGGACGGTGCGAACGGCAATGTCGGCGACGTATATTCGCCGTCGCCCAAGATCGTCGAGTCGAAATACGTTTCCGAGGGCGTGAACGGCAATTTTCAACATAACGGCAAGTTCTATATGGACTATACTTCGCTCGGCGACGCGCAGAATGCGGGACACAAGCTCGGCGAGAACATAGAGGCGGAGGGTGCCACGTTGCTTAAAAACGCGAACGCCGCGCTCCCGCTTCGCACGAACGAAAGGAACGTCACTCTGCTCGGCATACGCACGTCGAGAATGGTGCGAAGCGGTTTCGGTTCGGGTTCGGGCGGCGGCAGCGAGCGTTATAACAGACTGGGCGAATCTCTTACGAATGCGGGCTTCTCGGTCAATCCGAAAATGCAGGATCTGTATTACAGAGAGGTCGATCAAATGTTCGAGGACAGAATACTCGAACTCGATCCCGATACTTACGGCGCGTCATACATAAGCACTTACTCGTCGTACAACGATGCGGCGATACTGACATTCGGACGGTCGGGCGCGGAAAACTACGATCTTGCCACAAACAACGCGCTCGGACATTCCGATCCGAACGAGCACATGCTTCAGCTCGACGATAACGAAGTCAAGCTCGTTCGCCACGCCAAAAAGTATTTCCGAAAAGTGATCGTTCTCATCAATTCGTCCAACATAATGCAAGTGCCCGAGCTTGCCGAAGAAAAGACGGACGACAATCTCGGCGTGGACGCCATACTTTGGGTGGGCAGCGTCGGACAGGACGGAACGAAAGCGATAGCGAGCATCTTGAAAGGCGACATATGCCCGTCAGGTCACACCGTCGATCTGTGGGAGAAAGATTTCAAGAAAAGCCCGGTGTGGACCAATTTCGGATACAATACGCAAAATTTCGACGAGCACGGCAACCGTTTGGATACCTTCTATTACGACAAGAACGGCAATGCCACCAAGTTTGCCAATCTCGAATATCGCGAAGGGATCTACAGCGGATACAAGTATTACGAAACGCTTTACGCGGATGCTGCGGAGGACGAAAAAGAGGAGGCGTACGACAACGTTCTCTATCCGTTCGGCTACGGACTTTCGTACACGTCGTTCGAGTGGAAGCTGGACAACGTGCGGGCGAAAGGCAAGATAGACGATCCCGCTATGTCGATAACGATGCGCGTATGGGTCAAAAATACGGGCACAGTCGAGGGCAAAGACGTCGTTCAGGTATATTATTCCGCGCCGTACACCAAGGGCGGGATAGAAAAATCGGCGACCAACCTCGTCGGGTTCGCAAAGACCAAACTGTTAAAACCGGGACAAAGCGACGTGGTCACGATCACGTTCAACGCGCAGGATATGGCGTCTTTCGATTGGAACGACGCGAACAACAACGGTTTCAAAGGCTACGAGCTAGAGGCGGGCGATTACACGATAAGCATCAACAGGAACTCGCACGACGTAGTGGACAGCGTTACCCGCACCGTCTACAAAACCATACTTTGCAAAACCGATCTGGTGACGGGCAAAGAGATAAAACCCGTGTATACGGGCAGTTTCGACAGCACGAATAGATCGCTTCTCGATAACATGATAAGTCGCGCGGACGGACTCAAGCAACCCGCGCCCGCATCCAGGGAGGACAGAACTTTGTCCGCCGCCACTCTCGCGGACTACGAGTCGCAGGCGACTTACTTCGGGTATCAGGACAAACCCTCCGACCCTTGGTACGTCAAGGACGGCGGTTTGCCGAAGGGTTGGGACCAAGCCCCCGCGGGCACTACCGCGCCCACAGAGATAACGCTTGCCGACATGGCGGGAGTGCCGTATATAGAGCCGACGATAGTAAACGGCGTAGTCACTTTCCCCGAAATGACCGACGAGCAAAAGGAGAACAACGCGAAATGGGACGCGTTTATGAATCAGCTCACCTGGTCGGAACTTTGCTATTTGCCCACGGGATCGAACAGGCGCATTAAGCGCGTGGGCATGGGTACCGATTCGTCTTACGGCGATCCCGACGGACCTATCAACGCGGGCGGCGTGCAGTTCCCGTCCAACCCCATTCTCGCCGCGACGTTCAATCAGGATATGGCGTACGAGATGGGCAGGCTTTCGGGCAATCTGCTCGTGCTCAACGGAAGCAAGGGCTGGCGCGGCGCGGGTGCGGATATTCACCGCAGTCCGTTCTCGGGCAGAAACTTCGAGTATTACAGCGAGGACGGCGTTATGTCGGGGCTTATCGGTGCGCAAGTGGCGAAGGGCGTCACCGAAAAGGGTATAATGGCGCACTTCAAACACTGCTTCGGCAACGATCAGGAAACTTACCGCGCCGATTACGGCGGTGTGTTCACTTGGGCGACCGAGCAGACTCTGCGCGAGCAGACGGCAAAACCGTTTGAATACATAGTCAAGTACGGCGGCACGATAGGACTTATGACGGCGTTCAACCGCATAGGCAAGTGGACGCAATCCAACAACTACGCCACTCACGAACTGCTTCTCAACGGCGAATGGGATTTTCAGGGCGCGACGGAAACGGACGCGTGGGCGAAACAATTCGTTCCGCTCAACAGAATGGTACGCGGCGGCGACGAGGAACTTTTGGGCAGCGACAACAACTATCCCGATTGCGCGCTCGAGCGCGGTCGTTGGGACCCCGTTACAAAGTGCGTATATATCGCGGCGAGCGCGGAGGAATATCAGAGCTACAACTCGGGTATCGGAACGCTCAAATCCCCGACCCACTACTTCGCGGTGAGAAAGTGTGCGCAACGCACATTGCAAAAACTCGCGAACTCGGTCGTGAACGGGAACTGCGTGGCGGATACCGAAGTAGTCAACTACACGCTCGTGCGCGGCGTGGGAAATAGCATAAAGCTGTCTATCCCCGGCAAGACGAACGACGCCACGTTCAGTAACTTCTCCGGTTCGTGGCCGGGCGGAATGAGTTTTAATTCTTCCACGGGCATGATAACGGGTGTTCCCACGGGCACGGTCGGCGGCGACGTTACTGCGACGTACAACTGCGACGGCTGGATCACGGGCAAGAAAGTCGTGTTCAAGTTCAACGTGGTCAGCGACCTGTTGTTGAACGGAGAACATATTTACGACGACATGAACGTGTACGTCGCGGCGGGCGAGGCGTATAACGCCACGATAACCGCCGATCAAATGAAGTACGGCGCACAGCTGTATCTCGGGTCTTACGGTCAAAACAGGCGGATCATGAATTCGTACCGCGCCGACGGACGGTGGTATCATCGCGACGAAGATAAGTCGGCGGCGGATATAATCACGCTCGGCGACCGTGTGTCCGATCCCACGCAGGACAAGATATACAAGTATGAAATATCGGGACTGCCGACGGGACTGTCCGCGACTTTGGTCGAAACCGACGAACTCGGTTGGGCGGGCAGAACAACGTACAAGGTAAACACCGTCGTAAAGATAAGCGGCATGGCGGACGCGTCCGCAAAGGGCGAGCATACGGTTACGGTCACGCTGCTCGTCCCCCATTCGGGCAAGGGAACAAGCCCGTGGATGAACGCCGGTTCGGATATGGTAAGATATGTACAAACTTTCAAAATCGTGGTCATATAAAAGGAGATAATCATGACAAAAACATTTTTCGATAAGTTAAGGCAGGTCATAACGGTTATTTTCGCCGTGTGTTTGGTAGGCTGTATGCTCGCGGCTTGCGGACCGACGCAGGACAACGGCGACGTCACTCCCGACAAGACCGACAATATCAAGTCGATAGCCGTTACAAAAACTCCCGACAAAACGGAATACTTTGCGGGCGAGGAATTCACCGCCGTCGGAGGCGAGATAACGGTAACTTACAGGGACGGCACAAAAGAAGTGATCTCGATGACCGATCCCGACGTGAGTTTCCTCGGCAATACCATTGCCGTAAGCGATCCGTCGCTCACCATACAGAACAAAAACGTTACCGTGGTGTACGGCGAAAAAGAAGCCACTTTCAGGATAAGAGTATCGCTCGTCCTCTACACCGTTACTTTCGAGTATAACGACGACAGTGTCGGCAATAAAACGGAAAAGGTCAAGAACGGCGAGCGGGTAAAAGAACCCGAGGACCCCGAACGCGACGAATATATCTTCGACGGGTGGTACTCGGACAAGCAATGCACCATGCTGTTCGACTTCGGTTCGGTGATCACGAAAGATACGTCGATATACGCCAAATGGTTGGAAATGGACGTGTACCACGTGGTGTCGTTCGACTATAATTACAAAGGCGCGCCCAAAGCGACCGAGCAGAAAGTCAAAGACGGCGGTTCCGCCGTCAGACTGTCCGTCGACCCGACTCGTTACGGATACAGATTCGACGGCTGGTACCGTTCTCCCGCATGTACCGCGGAATACGATTTCTCTGCCGCCGTCACCGAAAAAACGTCGATATACGCCAAATGGACAAAGACAGCCGCGAGCGGCACGAAAGAATACGTGTTCGAAGCTGAAAACACCGATTTGACGGGCAAGACGGGCAAAGGGCTTTCCGGCACGACGTCGGGAACGGGAATGATCCAAACGGTTACGGGAATCGGGGCAAGCGGAGATAAATTCATAGGCTATCAGTATGCGAACGGCTGTTCCATAACATTCGCGTTCATAAGCGACGCGGACGTCACCGACGCGAAAATCGTCGTGCGGCTGTCGGCGGAGCACCGCAGTTTCGATATGAACAAAGATATTTACAGAATAGAGTTGAACGGAACGCAGCTCGATTACGGAACGATCAAATTCACCAATGTTCCGCCCGCAAGCTCCGACACCACCGAGGTGAACGCATTGCCATTCAAAGATTACGTCGTGATAGAAGGGGCGACTCTCGTCGAGGGACTCAACACCGTCGAGCTTTGCACGATCAACAACGAAGGCATGGCGGGAACGACTGTCGAGGCGAAAGCTCCGCTCATCGACTGCATCAAGGTCACTACGTCGGCTATACTCGATTGGTCGGCTGCGCACGGTCTGCCCAAGAATAAGTAAGTTCGGAGATCATTATGTCGACATTCAAAAAAATGCTTAAAAAGGCGGCGTTTCGCGCTTGGTTTATAGTAACGTTAGTGGCTGTGACACTGTTTACGCTCGTCACGATACTTTCCACGGGCGTGAAGAATTTTTACGAGCTGCTCAATATAGTTATGATAGGCGGCGGACCGCGAGCCGTGTATGCCGAAGGCGTGGAACCTATTTACACGACAGAATACGACGGCAAGGAATCGGTGCATCAGGCGGCGCGCGATTACACGCAAAAGATCTGCGAGGAGGGAATAGTCCTTCTCAAAAACAAAAACAACGCATTGCCCATACTTACGCCCGTCAGCGACAAGACGGTGCAACGCCGACCGAAGATCAGCGTATTCGGCAAGAACAGCGTCAATATCGCTTACGGCGGTTCGGGGTCGGGCGGAGCAAACACGGCGGGAGTCGTCGATCTTTATTCCGCGCTCGACGCGGCGGGATACGACTGCAACCCGACGCTGAAAAGTTTTTACGAAGACGCAGGTCAGTCGGGTGCGGAGCGAACGGGGAATTCAAAAGACCTCGACAGCGGCGACACGGTTATCCTGTCGACGGCGGAAACTCCGCAAAACATGTATACGCCCAAAATAAAGTCGAGCTATGTCGATTATGCCGACGCCGCGCTCGTGGTGTTTACGCGTATAGGCGGCGAGGGTTTCGACCTGCCGCGCATGATGACGGGCGCAAGCGGCGCACGCAGCGAGGACGATCATTTCCTGCAGCTCGACGCCAACGAAGAAGCGTTGCTCGTAGCGGTCTGTAACGCCGGATTCAAAAAAGTGGTCGTAATAGTGAACAGCGGACAGCCGCTCGAACTCGGCTTCTTGGAACCGAGTACCGGATACATCATGCACAAGGACTACAATATAGCTCCCGGCAAGATAGACGCGGCACTGTGGATGGGCTTCCCGGGCGAAACGGGCACGCTCGCGCTCGGCAATATTCTCAATGGCAGCGTAAATCCGTCGGGTAAACTCGCGGATACATACGCGGTGGATTTCAAAAAAGACCCCACCTGGTTTAATTTCGGCGACAACAGGATAACGTCGAAAAAAGGCGTTACGGGCGGCGACGAATATGTTTTCGACGTACCCGATTACGATCAGCCCGAAGTGCCGTACTATTTCGTCGATTACGAAGAAGGCATTTACGTCGGTTATAAATATTACGAAACACGCGGCGCGAACGACGAAATATGGTATAAAGAAAACGTAGTTTATCCGTTCGGGTACGGGCTTTCGTATACTCGGTTTACTTGGGAGCTTGCCGACGATTCGTCGATACGCGAAGAAATTATCGACAGCTCGGTAGTCGAGGATAAGACGAAATATGCGGTGTCGGTAAAGGTCAAGAATACCGGCTCGGTCGCGGGTCGCGACGTCGTACAGCTTTACGGACACGCCCCGTATATAGCGGGCGGCATCGAAAAGCCCGAAGTTATGCTTCTCGATTTCGCAAAGACAAAACTCCTCGAACCGGGCGAAGAACAGACGGTCACGGTGGAATTCGATCCGTACTATCTCGCTTCGTACGATTACAAGGACATGAACGACAACGGCAATCGCGGATACGAACTCGACGCGAGCGAAGATTACGCGCTCTACATTTCGACGGACGCGCACAGCAGGAAGTTCGAGATCCCATTCGAGGTAGTGGAGGAGATTTTATTCACCGAAGATCCCGTGACGGGCTACGACGTGGTGAACCTTTATACCGATTGCGACGACGAACGCTTTAATGCGGACACTTCGCTCGAATCGGTGCTTTCGCGCTCCGATTTCGACGGGACTTTCCCCGTATCGCCGACGGCGGACGAGCGCAAAGGCTCGGCAAAACTTCTCGAGTACCTGCGCGACACGAGTGCCAACAATCCGAACGATTTCGGGAAACTTTCCATGCCCAAGTCCAAGCAGAAGAACGGCATATCGCTTCGCGACTTGCTGTTCGACGAGAACGGCGAGTATAAGTCCGTCGACGCGGACGGTATTCCGCACATGGATTACGACGACGAGAGATGGGAAAAGCTCATAAACCAACTTTCCATAGAAGATATGATAGGAGCGTACAACTACGGTGCCAATCATATCGAGCCGTTGATAACGATAGGCTCGCCGCGAGTAAACTGCGCGGACGGTCCCGTCGGCTGGACGTGCTTTATGGACGCATCGCTGTACTACGACACTTGCTCGTACTGCTGTCAAACGCTTGTCGCCACGACATGGGATAAAGAGATCGCGCGCGGCTTCGGCGCAATGGTCGGCGACGAGGGAATCGTCGGCAACGCGCGCGGCGACCGATCGGCATATTCGGGTTGGTATGCGCCCGGTGCGAATATACACAGATCTCCGTTCGGCGGCAGAAACTTCGAGTATTACAGCGAGGATCCGATTCTGTCGGGCAAGATGGCGGCGGAGCAGATAAAAGGCTGCAATTCCAAAGGCGTATTCACTTTCATCAAGCATTTTGCCGTCAACGATCAGGAAACTCACCGATCCATAAGCGGCGATTGTTCCTGGCTCACCGAACAGGCGTTGCGCGAGATATATTTGCGCCCGTTCGAGATAGCCGTCAAGGAGGGCAATACTCGCGCCGTCATGAGCTCGTTCAACCGCATAGGCACGCGGTGGACGGGCGGCGATTACAGGCTGCTCACCGAAATACTGCGCAACGAATGGGGCTTTAACGGCACTGTTATCTGCGACTTCAACACCATTCCCGCCTATATGAACTCGCGGCAAATGGCATACGCGGGCGGCGACCTCAATCTTGCGACGCTTCCCGAATCCTGGTGCGACCGCAGTTCGGCGGCAGACGTCACGGTCTTGCGCCAAAGCATCAAAAACATTCTGTATACCGTCGGCAATTCCAATGCGGTAAACGGCGAGATAGTAAGATACGCGCTTCCGCCTTGGGTCATCACGCTTATCGTCGTAGACGTTCTGCTCGTAGCGGGATTGGCTGTTTGGGGCTATTTTGTAATAAGAAAGACGCTCGGACAAGTCAAGAGCGAAACGGTGCGCGACGGCTGTGCGGACGGCTTCGGTCGAGCCGCGGAACACTCGGACGAAACCAAATCCGACGTCGCGCCCGATCGCGAAACGGCAAACGACGAATCCGAAAACACAACCGCCGCTATCGAGAGCGAGCCGATCGTCGAAACGGATAACGCCGCGGAAGCGATTGCGCCCGAGGAAGCAAAAACTCCGAAAGTCGAGGAGGCTTCGGAGCCTGCGGTGTCCGACGAAAAACCCAAGCCCGTGAAAAAATCGACGAAAAAGAGTGCGAAGAATAAAAATTGAAAGTGAGAACTATTTAATATACAAAATCAAAAACGACCTCGTTAACCGTGAACGGGGTCGTTTTCCTGTGCGCCCGACGCACGCTTTTTTATTCGGGATATCGCAACGGCGGACAGATCGACGGTTTACTGCAAATATGTGCGAATAGCTAAATCGGTTGTTTATGTCGTAATATTGCGGGGGGGGGTATTCATATTTCTGTAGTCGGTGGGCGTCATGCCCGATATCGTCATAAAATTTCTGTTGAACGTATGAATTGAATCGTAACCGCATTTGCCCGAAATTTCCGACATTGTAAGCGACGTTTCGTGCAATAGCTGTTGTGCATAGCTCACTCTGTAGCTGTTCACGAGCTGCATGAAATTGGTGTGGAATATGTGTTTGATAAAGCCCGAAATATAATTGTAGCTGTAACCGAGAATTTTGCAAAGTTCTGCGAGCGACGGCGACTCCGTATATTTTCCGCTGACGTATTTTATTATTTCAAGCCCTATGTCTCGGTTCTTTTTGTCGGCTTCGACGAATTTCGAGCCGTTTGCAAAGCGTGACGCTATCAGATAAAAATATGATTTAAGCAAATATATATCGTCTTTCGCCGTCGCAAGTTCGGTGACGGTTTTTTCGCTATCCGAAAAGTCGAACACGGGCGTGAGTGCGTCCAAAAGTTTGTAATGTTCGTAAAACTTGGGAATATACGACGACGAAAAAACGTAAAGAGCGGTTCGCGAAAATTTTTCGGTGACGTAAGAATGAACGTGCAGCGGGAAAATAAGCGTAGCTTGTCCCGGAGATAATTCGTAACTTTTCTCGCCTATATTTATCTGAATGGAGCCTTCATAGCAGTATACAAACTCGAAAGAGTTGTGTATGTGCGTATGAAATGACAGATTTTCGTCGAATTGCGAATAAAAATAGTCGGGTTTGTCCGATCTTTCGTGTTCGTAGTCGATCATATCAATCCTCCCGATTACGATTTTTATTACGGTTAAAGCCAATCATCGTAACTTTCGTCTAATAGTATATAACTTTCGGCTTGTTTTGTCAAGTCCAATGTTGTAAACTATTCGTACAGGGGGCGTATATTGCCCAATTCTACATTAAGGAGATATGATGAAAAAAACAGCAAACATTTTAATAGCCGTTGCAATATGTTTTTGCATGGCGTTTGCGCTCGCGGCGTGCGCGTCCGTCGCCGTCGAACCGACAGACCCCGGCAGCGAGTCGAAAGTCGTTGCCGTCACTATCAAAGATGCCAACGGAAATGCTTTGACTGCGGGAACGCTTGCCGCAGATATTTCTTACGGAACGGTGTCGCTCTCGGCAGACGTTACAATGACGAGCGGTACGGCACCCGCGGTAACTTTTGCGGGAATGAACGATGACGTTGCAACGGTGAGCGCGAACGGCGAAGTGACGCTGAAGGGCGTCGGCGAAGCCGTCATATCTGCGACGGCGGGCGACAAGACCCACCGTATAGTGCTTGTAGTCGGCGACGTCGGCGGCGGCAGATACACGCTGACGGTTGTCGGCGGCAAGGCGCAGATAGACGGTGCGGACGCGTGGGAAATCGGCACGGTCGTCGGAGGCTCGTCGATTGTCGCTTTGATGCCCGAAGTGCCGAACGGCATGGTGTTCGAGGAATGGTCGTTCGAGTCCGACGGGCTTCCCGTAAACCCCGACTATCTCAACCGCAACGGCGACAATATTTTCGAGATGCCCGCAATGAACATAACTGTCACGGCGCAGTTCTCGGACAAAGCATAAGGAGATTATCGACATGGTTAAATATAATCGGAGAACGAAATCCAAAAAAGCCGCGATCGCCTCGGGCGTGATGAGCGGACTTTTGATCGCAACGTCGTTGTTCGGCAGCGGGGCGTTTTTCGCCGTCGCGGAGAGCAAAGAACCGACGGATCCTGCGTGGGGCAAACTTTACTATGCCGCGGACTATCAGACGAAAGACGAGCTGAAAGCGGCGAACAACCGGCTTTGCGAGGAAATAGAGGCGGAGGGCGCGACCCTTCTCAAAAACGAGGACAACGCGCTGCCGCTCGCGAAAGGCGCGAAAATCAGCGTGTTCGGAAAGTCCTCGCACGGCAACGGCACAAAAACGTTCAATTACGACGGCAGAATACACTCGGCGTCGGCGTCGAGTCCGTGGTCGCTCGACGGAAACCGCCGCGTAAGTTTTACGGACGCGCTCAAAAACGTCGGAGGGTTGACTCTCAATCCCAAACTGCTCGAATTTTATGACAATAATTCTTTGTCAGGTAACGGTTCGACTCCGCCTTCGGGATATACGTCCGTTTACAACGACACTGGCGAAACGCCTGTGGCGAATTATGCGAAAATGTCGGGGCTTGAGGATTCTTATGCGCAGTACGGCGATGCGGCAATAGTCGTATTCAGTCGCAACGGCGGCGAGGGTACCGATTTGTCGCGGTCGATGAATGTAGACGGTGCGCGCACGGCTACCGATCATTATTTACAGCTCGACAAAAACGAAGCGGAGCTTTTGAAGTATGTCGGCGACAGGTTCGACAAAGTTATAGTGCTGTTAAACGCAGGCACTGCGTTCGAATGCGGTTTTCTCGACGACCCCAACCATTACGGCTATCACGAAAACATTAAAGCCGCGCTCAATATCGGCGCGCCGGGCGCGAAAGGCTGTAACGGACTTGCTCGCATACTCGTAGGCGACGTCAATCCGAGCGGCAGAACGGTAGATACTTACGCCCGCGATTTTAAGCAGGATCCTACCTGGCAGAATTTCGGAAATAACAGTCAAGTCGGCACGACCGCCGCTTACGACACTTCGAGCGGGATATTGACCGACAGCGATTTCTTCAATAAGTTCGTTAAATACGAAGAAGGCATTTACGTAGGCTATCGCTATTGGGAAACACGCGGATTTACGGAAGGCGACAAAGCATACGTTTGGGAAAACGCGTACTATAACGACGGCACGACGATCAACGGCGCGACGCTGTCGGCGGTGGATGTAACGTACGATAATTGGTACAAAGGACACGTTGTGTATCCGTTTGGTCACGGACTTTCGTACACGACTTTCAAACAGGAAATAGTAGGCGCGTCGCCGACTCGAAATACCGAACTCACAAAGGACGGCAAGATCTCGATTACGGTACGAGTCACTAATACGGGCGACGTTGCGGGTAAGGAAGTAGTTCAGCTTTACAACACCGCGCCGTACTATGACGGCAGTATCGAAAAAGCGCATGTAACTCTTATCGACTATGCCAAAACGTCCGAACTCGCACCCGGCGAAACGGAGGACGTAAAAATCACGATAGCCGTGCGCGACCTGCAGAGCTACGATTACGACGACGCCAACGGCAACGGCTTTAAGGGTTACGAAGTCGAGGCGGGCGAGTACGAGATCAAGGTGATGAAAAACGCTCACGAAATGTGGGACAGCGTAAAATACACCGTGCCCGCGTTGGACGACAAGCATACGGGCTTTACGTATGCGACCGACGAGGTAACCGGTACCCCGATAGAGAACAGATTCGACGACGTGAGCTTCGGCGATCGGTACGACGGCACGGAGGCGAGCAAAGCGAAATACATGTCGCGCGCCGACTTCGAGGGCACTTTCCCGACGCCGCCCACGCCCGAAGAACACAAAATATCCGAGAAGTTCGAACGTCAAATCATGGATTGGTCGAACACGATTAAAACCGAAAACGGCATGAATCACACCGATTCCTCCGACGAGCCGTGGTACAACGAAGCTCCCGTGACGTTCAATGCCGATAACGGAATCAAACTCAAAGACTTGGTGGGGCTCGATTACGAAGACCCGAGATGGAATCTTTTCCTCGATCAGCTCGATCAGACAAAAACGTCCTATCTGTTAAGAAAATGCGATTGGAGGTCGGAAGCATACAACGAACTCGGAATTCCTTCGACGGTCGCGCCCGACGGTCCGTCCGGTTTTGCGAATAAGGGCGGAGCTTCGGGTACTCAAAACTACTGTGCGGTGTTCCCCAACGACACGATCGTCGCGTCTACTTACAACAAAGATCTCGCTTATGCGAAAGGCGTCGCGATGGGCAACGAAGGATTGCTCGGCGACGGCAATAACAATATGATCAACGGCGGCTACTCGCCGGGCGCGAATATCCACCGCAGTCCGTTCTCGGGCAGAAACTTCGAGTACTGCTCGGAGGATCCCGTAGTCACGGGCTACACGGCGGGTAATATCGTCGCGGGCGGCAGAAGCAAAGGTCTTATTCAATACGTAAAGCATTTCGCGCTTAACGATCAGGAAACATACCGCTCGGCTGCGAGCACTTGGGCGAGCGAGCAGAGTATGCGCGAAATATACCTCAAGGCGTTCGAGATAATCGTAAAAGACGGCGGCGCGATAGGCATGATGAGCAGCTTTAACCGTCTCGGCACTACTTGGGCGGGCGGCAGTTACGCGCTTCTCACCGAAGTGCTTCGCAACGAATGGGGCTTCCGCGGCTGCGTCGTTACCGACTACATGAACGGACGCCGCGAAGTAATGAATATAGATCAGTCGATACGCGCGGGCGGCGACACCATGCTGTTCAGCGTGACAAACGAAAGAGATTTCACCAATCAAAACACCAATACCACTAAAAATGCGATGCGCAAATCGGCTCACAATCTTTGCTACGCCATTGCCAACAGCAACGCGATGAATAAGACTGTAGACGGTTACAATAAACAGCCCGCAGTCGTCGACGTGATAAATTACGACGATTTCGCAATGACCCCCGCAAAGGTGGGTGCGCGGTACGAAGGCAGCGTCGCGCGCGCTACGTTCAAGAACGTTGCCGGTTACGATATCCCCGCGGACGCGGAATGTACTTACGAACTCAAGAAGGGCAGTAAGCTCCCCGCAGGACTCACTCTCTCGCCGAACGGCAGAATAACGGGCGTTGCCGAGAACGTGACGGATAACTACACGTTTACTGTAGTCGCAAAATACCTCGTTGCCGCAAAGGAAGCGACAGCTACCATAAGCGTCGTAGAAGGCAATGCCATGGTGTTCGACCCGATCAATATTCCCGCAACGCTCATCGGCGAGGAGTTGAACGTAAATCTCGCGACGGCGAAGCCCGTAATTGTAGGCGACGGCGGCGAGGAAGTCCCCGACGATCTCGAAATAACTTATTCGCTCAAGAACGGCAGTGCGCTTCCCGCGGGCTTGACGTTCACGGCGGACGGCAAACTCAAGGGCACGCCTAAAAAGGTTTGCAAAAACTACAGCTTTACGATAGTTGCGGAAGCGGAAGGATTTTTGCCCGGCGAATACACCTGCAAACTTACGATCAACGGCAAAATTGACTTCAAAGTAAAAACGCTCAAGAACGGCAAGTTCGGCATGCCGTATATAGACAAGGTTGCCGACGCGGTTGCCGAAAACGGCAGAAAGGTGACGTTTGAACTGAAAGATGCGGCGCAAATGCCCAAAGGCTTGACGCTCACCGCGGGCGGCTATATAGTCGGCACTCCCGTCGAAGCGGTCACGGATCGAGAGATAGTGATAATCGCCAAAGAAACGTTCAGCACCCCCGTCGAGATCGCGTACAAACTGACTATCGGTCTCGGATATCGCGAAACGGAACTGGTGACTGCGACAGTCGGCGAAGAATACGACTTCGATTTGGCGCAGGCGCAAGGTTCGTTCGACATTACGTATTCGCTTGCGGACGGTAGCGCGCTTCCCGAAGGTCTGTCGCTCGGAAGCGACGGCATGCTCACGGGCACGCCGACCAAAGCGGGCGTGTACACGTTCACGGTAGTGGCGTCCGAAGAAGGATACGTAAGCGACAGCATCACTGTCCGCCTGTATGTAACCGCGAAATAAAAATAGGAGAACAAAATGGCAAAAGCTAAAAAACCTATCAAGAATATTTGGGGTGCGTTGTCCGTAAAACTCGCTTCCATAATATCCGGAGTGCTTTTCGTCTTGATTTTGGTCGCCACGCTCGTTGCGACGTGTAACGACTTTCTATACGGCACTATATGTATGGTCATGGGCAGCGAACGTCGCGTCGTGACCGAGGGCAAGGACCTCTACGAAAACTATATTCGCTACAATACCGAGTACAAAGGCAAGAAAGACGTTCTCGCCGCGGCGGAGGAGCTTAACGAGCAAATAGTCGCGGAGGGCATCACCCTTCTCAAAAACGAGGACAACGTGCTTCCGCTCGCCAAAAACAGCAAAGTTACCGTTTTCGGCAAGAACTCGGTGGATCTCGTGCTCGGCGGCGAAGGGTCGAGTGCGGGCAGTAAAGGCGGCAACGGTAACGGTTTGTACGACAGCCTTAAAGCCGCCGATATCGAATATAACGACACAATGCGCACTTTTTACAAGAGCGGCAAGAGCGGCGGCGGCAGAGCAGATACTCCCGCAATGGGCAGTACGCTCACGGGACTTCCCATCGGCGAAGCTCCCATAGACGCGACGAACGGATATTCGGATAAGTCCGTCAACGACAGTATCGCGAGTTATAACGATGCGGCACTCGTGGTTATAAGCCGCGAGGGCGGCGAGGGTTACGACATGCCGCGCACCATGTTCTGGAACAAGAGTTCGGGCAGTTACACCGACTGGAATTCCAACGACGTCATTCCCGGTGCGAGAAGCCGCAACGACCACTATCTCGAACTCGACAAAAACGAGGAGAACATGATACGTTATGCGTCGAGCAAGTTCGAGAACGTAATACTCGTGATCAACAGCAGTACGCCCGTCGAACTCGGATTTTTGGACAGCGGCGCGTACGGCAACGTCAAGGGCGCGGTGTGGATCGGGCATACGGGCGGCAACGGTATCAAGGCTCTCGGCAAAGTTCTCACGGGCGATATTACGCCGAGCGGCAGAACGATAGATACTTATCCCGCCGACTTCACCAAAGACCCGACCTGGAACAATTTCGGCAATAACATGGTCGGTATGGGTAATGCGTATGCCGTGGACGGCGTGTCCGATTCCGATAAAATACGTTTCGTCGAGTACGAAGAAGGTATTTACGTCGGTTACCGTTATTACGAAACGCGCGGTTTCGTCGAGGACAATAAGCAGGGCGCGACGCAAGGCAAGTGGTACGGCGACAACGTGGTGTATCCGTTCGGGTACGGGCTTTCATACACGACGTTCAAACAGGAAATCGTATCCGCGGGCACGAGCGAAGAAGGCGAGCTCAAAGCGGACGGCACGATTACCGTAAAAGTCAAAGTGACGAATACGGGGTCGAAGCCGGGCAAGGAAGTTGTGCAGCTTTATTACACTCCACCGTATTACGACGGCGGTATAGAGAAGTCGCACGTCGTTCTGGGCGCGTTCGACAAAACGCCGACGCTTTATCCCGCAGACGAAGCGAACGGCAGCGACAAACTCAATTCCTGCGAGCTTACGCTCACGATAAACGTGCGCGACATGGCAAGCTACGACTATAACGACGCCAACAAAAACGGCTTTGTCGGTTACGAAACGGAGAGCGGAACGTACATCGTGAAGCTCATGAAAAACGCGCACGAAGTGATAGACTCTCTCGAGTACACCGTGCCCGCTACCGAAACCGATAAAACGACGGGCTACAAGTACGCGACGGACGAGGTCACGAACAATGCAGTGTCCAACCTTTTCGACGACGTGAGTAGCGGCACGGCAAAGGACGGCACGAAGATCTCGAATATCGAGTACATGTCGCGCTCTGACTTCGAAGGATCTTTTCCTACCACAGTCACCGACAGGACCCTCACCGTCGAGCAGAACAATAAGTTCAAGTTCGAAGTGACGGATAACCCCGGTGACCCGTGGTACTCGGACACAAAGCCGACGCAGGCAACCGAGGCGTACGGCGTCGCGCCCATACAGCTTTACGACATGCTGTATCAGGACGAGGACGGCAAGTGGCACGTGTACGATTTTGCGGACGGCGGCGAAGGCGAAAAGAAGTGGAAAGATCTTCTCGATCAGCTCACCGTCGCCGAGATGAAAGAACTCGTTGTGAAAGCGTTGTACAGAACTGCGCCGATCGACAGTATCGGGAAACCGCTTTCGAGCGACGGCGACGGACCTGTCGGGCACGCCGTGTTCATGGGCAATCCTCGCACTTATGACGTTTGCTATTACGCGAGCGAGTGCGTGATGGCGGCTACCTGGAACACCGAGCTTGCAGAAGCGTTCGGGACGATGATAGGCGACGAGGCACTCATCGGTAACGCCAAGGGTGACGGAGTGCCGTATACGGGCTGGTACGCGCCCGCGGTCAACATTCACCGCAGTCAGTTCTCGGGCAGAAACTACGAATATTACAGCGAGGACGGATTCATAAGCGGCAAAATGGCGGCGGCGGTAATACGCGGCGCACAGTCCAAAGGCGTCATCACTTACGTCAAGCACTTCGCCGTAAACGATCAGGAAACAGATCGCGATACGACGGGGCTTGCCACTTGGGCGAACGAACAGTCCATGCGCGAGATATATTTCCTGCCGTTTGAAACTGCGGTAAAGGAAGGAAAATCGAAAGGCGTCATGTCGTCGTTCAATCGTTTGGGTACGATCTGGGCGGGCGGCAGTCACGACCTTCTCACCAAACTTCTCCGTGACGAATGGGGATTTAAGGGTACGGTCGTAACCGACTACAATCTCACTTCGTACATGGACGTCAATCAAATGGTGCGTGCCGGCGGCGATACGTCGCTCAGCGCGAGCAAACCTTTCAGCAGCAAATCGGCGACGGCACAAGCCCAGCTTCGCCGTGCGACGCAGAACGTGCTTTACACCTATGCGAGCAGCAATATGATGAACGGCTTGGGCAAGGGCGTCAAATTCGGATATAGGATCCCGCTGTGGGTGGAACTTCTCATCTGGTTGAACGTCGTCGTATTCGTCGTCGGCGCGGGAATAACCACAGCAATGATACTGCTTGCGCGTCGCAGACTCAAAATGCAAAACGCGGGTGACGGCGACGGCGCAGACCGCGAAAATACTGCAGACGCGGACGTGCCCGACGCTTCGGACACGACGGAAACAACGGACTCATCGGAAGAAATTTCCGAACAAAAAAATAATTCCAAATCGGAGGATAAGTAAAATGAAAAAATCAACTGCAATTATTACCGCACTCGCGCTTTCCGCGATCACCGCAACTTCGCTAGTCGCGTGCGGCGGCGGCAACGAGGATAACGAACCTATCGACCCCAACGACAAGAGTGCGCTCGTCATGGAGGCGGAGTACGTCAATCTCACCGACCCGTTGGTGGTGGGGAAAGCGGAATCCGCGGAAGCGACGGGACTCAAGCTCATATTCGGTATGGGGTACGATGAGGGCGAAGTCAAGGCGAGCAACGGCTATTATTTGTATCAGACGTTCTCGGATTCGTTCGCAATCAACTTCGTGTTTAACTCGTCTATGGAAACCACTGCGCGCATTTCTGTCGCGCTCGGGCTTTCTATCGACAGCGGCGCATTGCAGAGCGCGACGTTCAGTCAACAGAATTTCTCGATAAAACTCAACGGCGATCCGTTCAGCTATAGCCTGTTGGCAAAAAACACCGACGATCCCGTAGAGCCTGTCATTAAGGAAGTCACCGTATCGACGTCGGCGAAAATCAAAAAGGGCGAGAACACCATAACGCTCAAAGTGGAAACAAACTCCGACTTTAACGGACAAAATCTCGGACCTATCATCGACTTTGTAAAGGTAAGAGCAAACGACAAAAATGCGGAGCTTTCTTGGACGCCGCATACGGATAATATCGCGGAATAACGATAGCATTATCACTGCCGCCGCCGAACGGTGTGCGGGCAAAGGGGTAAAATATGAAAGTTAAAAGTAAGTTGATCACAATAGCGTGCGTGCTCGCGGCGATGCTCTTTGCCGTTGCGGCATGGTGCATGAGCGGATTCGCCGCGTTCGCCGAGGAGAGTGATGATACATATACCCTCATCGTCTACGGCGCGACGGTACAAATTTCGGATGGCGACGGTTATGTCGATCTCGAACCGACATTCGCAGAGGGCGCGGGTCGCGACGCCGTATACGAGTACGAAATTCCCGCGGGTGCGAGCTTGAAGGCGCATGCCGTCGAGAATGAACCCGGCGTCAAAGCGATTTTTGTCGATTGGGACGTTCGTTTCGTCAATAACAGAGCGAACCAACCCGGAGACACCGTTTACGAATTTGAAATGCCGGAGGAAGATATTCAACTTTGGGCGGTGTATTCTACCAAAAACATCCAAACTTTGGGCATTGAAACCGTAAAATTGGATAACAATGCAGGCAAAGAGAATGCGCTGAAAGAATATACAGGAAACTCGTTTGCTCGGGCACCGAAAGTTTGGGGTTATAAACAAATCGCAAACGGTGTGGTGGACGGTTCTGCGGAAGCGGATTCCGATTTGTTCAAAATGAGCGGGAAAAGAATAAGCATACCGTCAACGACGCCCGACTATTGCTACAACCGCGTGTGCGGAAGTAATTTCGACACTTCGAAAGGTAAACAGGTTATCTTCTATACGGTAAAGAACAACAGCACGGCTTGGACGATAAATGTCACTATGTATGCCGAGTCGTATACGTTTATGTGTTCGGCGGCTTCGTTCGAGTTAAAACCGGGCGAAACAAAGCAGATTACCGTTTTGAACGATATAGGTTGTGCACGCACGACATACGGTCTTTTTGCCGTAAACACCATTACCGGCGACGGCGTAAAATCGGATAGCGATCTTATCGACGTCGATATAGTCGGAATGATCGGTGAAGCATATCCCGACGGCGATCCGGAAATAGTTCCGCCGGGTGGCTCGAATATGGTAAAGCTCGGGAGCTTTACCGGCTTGAATAGCGATAAATTTAAACATAATAGCGACTATGCGTTTACCACTATTGCAACACATGCGGGTGTCAATGCTACGGCAACAATAGATAAAAGCTCCGTCGGGTATCCTACGCAGGACGGCTTCGATATATATTACAAGTTTACCGCCAAAACAAATGCTACTGCCGATTCCGTTACGATAGCGATAGAAGCAGGCGGAGTGCAGATAGGTGTCGCCGATTTGACCGGTAATGAGGGAACTACTTTTTCCAAAATTACCTGTACGGGATGGAACGGTACCGATGCTTTGACTTTAAGAATCAAAAATACGCAGGGTAACGTCGTCATGTTGTTGCAGTGCGCGTTTAACAGCGCGTTCGTAAAAGAGGTGAGCGGCGTCGGCGAGCAAGACGGCTATACGATAACACCGGTGGAGGGACAAAAGAATCCCGTTCCGTATGCGGAAAATTTCAGTTTCACTCTCCGACTCGACGATGCTCACAACAAATCCAAAGTCACCGTCAAAGCTAATGATAAAGTAATTCGTCCCTCGCACGGCGTTTACACTATCTATAACGTGACAGAGCCGATTGCGATTGCGGTCGACGGAGTTGTTATCAACAAGTATACGGTAGCCAACGCCACGGGCGGACTCGGCGGGCTGGGTTATACGATCGACGTCAAAGGCGAACAGAGCAATCTTGTCGAACACGGCGGGTCGTTCAAGTTCGGCATATCGGTATTCGAAGGGTTTTCGCCTGTATCGAAAGTGTCGTACAGCATGGGCGGCGGAGCGGAAGTGCAGCTCTCCGAAGTCAATAACGAGTACACTATTGACAATATCACGGGCGACGTGGTAGTTAAAATTGAAGGCGTGGATGCAGACGGCAACGTCGTGAAAGGACTTAAAGGCACCGGCTATACCGCGGAAGCCGTAACGCAGGGCGTCACCATATACGGCGACGGCAGTGCGTTGATCGCTGTCGGCGCAGATGTCGAGTTCTCGTTCAAAATAGTAATAAAAGACGGCTATGAAGCTAAAAACGGACTTACGGTAAAAGTCGGCGATCAAACGCTCGCTCCCGACGGTGAAGTTTATAAAGTCACAGGTGCAATGGTTGTCGATCGTTTCATCAATGTTGTCGTCGCGGGCATAACGGCTAAAGAATACAGTATTGCTTACGAGCTTCCCGCAGGCGCGGTAATTGCAGGCGAAGTAGTGCCCGTAGACAAATATACTGTCGTGGACGAAATAGATCTGCCCGAAAACGTCGAACGCAAAGGCTATGACTTTATCGGCTGGTGCGACAACGCAGAGTTGAGCGGCGACACGATAAATGTGATCGGACCCGGACGTACCGGCAATATTACGCTGTATCCCAAGTTCTCGGCGAAATCGTACAGTCTGACGTTGAACACCAAAGGCGGGCAGTGGGCGGACGGCTATATCGTTCCCGCCGAATACACCGCCGACGGCATGGCTCTGCCCGGTGCGGATAAAATCTCGCTTGCGGGATATGTATTCGACGGTTGGTACAGGGGTAGCACAAAGTACGAAAATATCGCGCAAGGCACAACCGATCCTTTGGCTCTCGAGGCGAAATGGATGCTCGAAAACTATTCCATTACCTACAGCCTCAACGGCGGCGCGTGGACGGACGGCTTTACTCCGACTGCCGCGTATACGGTAGAGGACAGCGTAACTCTCCCCGTAGCGGCTAACGCCGTAAGACGCGGTTACGAATTTGCGGGCTGGTCGTCAAACGAGAATCTTTCTGGCACGATAGTCGGTATTCAGGCAGGCTCGACGGGCGATCGCACGGTTTACGCGAAGTGGAAGAAAATCGCATACTCCATTTCCTACAGCGGACTCAACGGCGTCAAGTACGACGGAGTCACCGAGTACTTTATCGACACGGCGGAGTTTACTGTAGCAAAACCGTTTAAGCCCGGCTTCAGATTCGCAGGCTGGAAGGTGAACGGCGACGATACTCCTGTCGCGGAACTCAAGATAAGCGGCGAGGACGCCCGAAATTACGCGCTCGAAGCGACGTGGACGGAAGCCGATTACGTGATTACTTATATCGACGCGGGCACGCACAACAATCCCGCTTCGTACAAGTACGGCACCACCGACATAGCTATTTCCGCGCCGACTAAAGACGGTTGCGAATTCGTCGGTTGGGTGAGCAAGTTCTCGAGTACCCCCGTTAAGAACTTCGTGATCTTTGCGGGCACCGCGACCGACCTCGAACTCACCGCGGTGTGGAAGGAAACCGAAAGCGGCAGCGAGTTCGAAACGAAAGACGTTTTCTCGGTGACGTTCGCGCCCAACGGCGGCAGTGCCGTTGCGACGCAGTACGTAACGGAGGGAAACAAGGCTGTAAAACCCGCCGATCCGACTTGGGAAGGCATGGTATTCGGCGGCTGGTATACGGATGCGGCATGCACCGAAGCGTTCGATTTCGATAAAGCAATCGACGGCAATACCGTCGTGTATGCGAAATGGACGGCGTCGGACGGCGGTTGCAACGGCGTTATATCGTCGCGCTCCGCAGTCGCTATCGTAATCGCGCTTCTTATCGTCGCGCTTCTCGTAACGGCAACCTTCAAGAAGCGTCAAAATAATTGACTTTAAGCGTGAGTGAAAGTAAAATTTTTTCATAAGGACAACTCGAATTGAACAACATTGCGAAAGACTTAATAAACAGTATCCGCGTTTTATCGGCGGAACAGGTGGAGGCGGCAAAGAGCGGGCACCCCGGTACTCCGCTCGGAGCCGCGCCCGTTATGGCGACGCTTTTCGGCAAGGCGATGAAGATCGCGCCGCAAGTACCCGAATTTTTCGACAGAGATCGTTTTGTGTTGAGTTCCGGGCACGCTTCGGCAATGCTTTACGCGACGCTTCGCTGTTGCGGGTACGACCTGAAAAAAGAGGATTTGGAAAAATTCAGGCAGGAAGGCAGTATCACGCCCGGACATCCCGAATACGGCGTAACGCCGGGCGTGGACTGTTCGACCGGTCCGCTCGGACAGGGCGTGGCGAATGCCGTGGGAATGGCTGTCGCCGAGAAAATACTTGCGGCACGGTTCAATAAACCCGATTGCGTTCTTGTCGACCACTACACATACGCGCTTTGCGGCGACGGCTGTATGCAAGAGGGTATAGAGAACGAAGCGGCATCGCTCGCGGGTACGCTCAAGCTCGGCAAACTGATCGTATTTTACGACAGCAACGGCATTACTATCGAGGGCAGTACGGATATTGCGTTCATCGAAAACGTCGCGGCGCGGCACTCCGCACTCGGTTGGCACGTGCAAACGGTGGAGAACGGCGAAGATACTGCGGCGATAGAACAAGCGGTGATAAACGCGAAAGCGGAATCCGAAAAACCGTCGCTCGTGATCGTAAAGAGCGTCATAGGTTACGGCTCGCCCAAAGCGGGAACGAGCGCGGTGCACGGCGCACCGCTCGGCAGTGACGGCATGGCGACTCTTAAGCGCAATCTCGGTTGGGATCTGCCGCCGTTCGAAATCCCCGAATCGGTAGAAAAATTCGCCGAGAACAAGCGGCTCGAGGGCAGAGGTTACGTAAGGGAGTGGAAGGACGCGCTCGAAGAAGCGGAACGGAAATATCCCGAGCTTTATAAAGAGTTTACTGCGTGGCTTGACGGCAGTTACCGTAAAGTCGCGGCGGGAAGCGACGAGCTTTATAAGTTTTCGGACGGCGATGCGGCGACGCGAAATCTTTGCGGCGAAGTGCTTAATACGGTCGCGCGGCTCGTTCCCGATCTATTCGGCGGCAGTGCCGATCTCGCTCCGTCCAACTGCACCGCTATAAAGGGCAGGGAGTATCACTCGAGCATTTCGCCCGAAAACCTCGCTATGCACTTCGGCGTGCGCGAACACGCGATGGCGGCGGTTTGTAACGGAGTCGCGCTTCACGGCGGACTTGTGCCGTTCTGTGCGACGTTCTTCGTTTTTTCAGATTATATGAAGTACGCCATGCGCATGTCCGCGCTGATGAAACTTCCCGTAACGTACATACTTTCGCACGACAGCATAGGCGTCGGCGAGGACGGTCCGACGCATCAACCGATAGAACAGCTCGCGGGACTGCGAGCCATGCCGAATATGTATGTATTCCGTCCGTGCGACGGCACGGAAACGGCGGCGGCATTCTCGCACGCGCTAACCGCAAACGCTCCGACGGCTATAGTTACGAGCAGACAGAAATTGCTTTGTCACAAGCTGTCCGACAAGAACGGCGCGTTAAAGGGCGGATATGTGCTCAAAGACTGTAAAGGCGTGCCCGACTGTATTCTCATGGCGAGCGGCAGCGAAGCGGGGCTTATTGTCCGCGCGGCGGAGATTCTCGAAAAGCAGAAAGTGAAAGTGCGGCTCGTGTCAATGCCGTGTATGGACTTGTTCGCCGAACAGCCCGAAGATTACAGGCAAAGCGTACTGCCGAACACGGTACGTGCGCGCGTCGCCGTAGAGGCGGCAAGCTCTTTGAGCTGGGGCAGGTATGTCGGACTCGACGGGGCTTGCATCTGTTTGGATAACTTCGGCGAAAGCGCGCCCGCAGACAGACTGTTCGATAAGTACGGCTTCACCGTCGAAAACGTGGCGGCAACGGCTTTGAAAGTACTCAACAAATAAAATTTCAAAATAAGAGGTATTATATCATGACCGAAATATTCAAGGGTATTCCCGAAATCAAGTATGAGGGCGCGGACAGCAAAAATCCGCTTGCTTTCAAGTTCTACGATAAAGACCGAGTGGTTCTCGGCAAGACGATGCGCGAACATTTGCCGTTCGCCATGGCATGGTGGCACAATCTTTGCGCCGAAGGCGCGGATATGTTCGGACGCGGCACTGCGAATAAATCGTTCGGCAAAAAGGTCGGCACTATGGAGCACGCTAAAGCGAAAGTCGATGCGGGTTTCGAGTTTATGAAAAAACTCGGCATCGAGTATTTTTGCTGGCACGACGTCGATCTCGTTCCCGAAGCGGACGATATTAAGGAAACGGGCAAGCGTCTGGACGAGATAAGCGATTACATACTCGAAAAGATGAAAGGCACCGGCATCAAGTGTCTTTGGGGCACCGCCAACATGTTCGGCAATCCGCGGTTCATGAACGGCGCAGGCTCTACGAACAGTGCCGACGTGTACTGCTTCGCCGCCGCACAGGTAAAAAAGGCTCTCGATATTACCGTCAAGCTCGGCGGCAGAGGATACGTGTTCTGGGGCGGGCGCGAGGGGTATGAAACCCTTCTCAATACCGACGTCAAGTTTGAGCAGGAGAACGTTGCGCGGCTCATGCGCATGGCGGTCGATTACGGCAGGTCCATAGGCTTCAAGGGCGATTTCTATATCGAGCCGAAGCCGAAGGAGCCGATGAAACATCAGTATGATTTCGATGCGGCGACGGCTATCGGATTCTTGAGATATTACGGACTTGACAAAGATTTCAAAATGAATATCGAAGCCAACCATGCGACGCTCGCAGGGCATACTTTCGAGCACGACCTGCGCATTTCGGCTATGAACGGCATGCTCGGTTCTATCGACGCCAATCAGGGCGACTTCCTTTTGGGCTGGGATACCGACGAGTTCCCGTACGACGTGTATACGGCGACGAAAGCGATGCTCGAGATTTTGAAAGCGGGCGGGCTTCCCGGCGGCTTCAACTTCGACGCGAAAAACCGCAGACCGAGCTACACCGAAGAAGATATGTTCCTCGGGTATATCCTCGGCATGGATACGTTCGCGCTCGGGCTTCTCAATGCCGCGAAGATCATCGAGGACGGCAGGCTCGACGCGTTCGTGAAAGAGCGTTACTCGTCGTTCGACGGCGCGATCGGAAAGAAGATAACGAGCGGCAAAGCGACGCTCGCAGAGCTTGCGGCGTACGCCGAAAAAATGGGCAAACCCGAACTTCCCGGCTCGGGCAAACAGGAATACCTCGAACAGCTCATCAACCAAATACTTTTCAAATAATATGAATACATATATCGGCATCGACCTCGGCACTTCTTCGGTAAAGCTGTTGTTGCTTTCCGAAGAAGGGCGAATACTGTCGCGAGCGACGGCGGAATATCCCATAGCTTACCCGAAAAGCGGGTGGAGCGAACAGAACCCCGAAGATTGGTATATCGGGGTAGTCAAAGGCATTAAAAAACTGTTGCTCGGTCAAGACAAATCGCTCGTGAAAGGGATTTCGCTCGGCGGACAAATGCACGGGCTTGTCATTCTCGACAAAAACGATAACGTTATTCGTCCGTGCATACTTTGGAATGACGGCAGAACGCAAAAGCAAACGGACTATCTCAACAACGTCGTCGGCAGGGAAAAACTTTCACGGTATACCGCGAACATAGCGTTCGCGGGGTTTACCGCACCCAAAATTCTGTGGGTGCGGGAAAACGAGCCGAAGAACTTTGCCGAGATCGAAAAAATAATGTTGCCCAAAGATTACATTGTGTACAGGCTTTGCGGCGCGTTTTCCACCGATTATTCGGATGCGAGCGGCATGCTCCTTCTCGACGTCGAAAACAGGCGGTGGAGCAAGGAAATGTGCGATATTTGCGGCGTCTCGGCGGCGCAGCTTCCCGCGCTTCACGAAAGTTACGAAGCGGTGGGAACGGTAAAAGACGATATAGCGGCTGAATTCGGATTGCCGCACGGCGTCGTCGTTTGTGCGGGCGCGGGGGATAATGCCGCCGCGGCTGTCGGCACGGGCACGGTCGCGCCCGGAAACTGCAATATTTCGCTCGGCACGAGCGGCACGATATTCATAGTCGGCAACGGGTTCTCCGCGGATAAAAACAACGCGTTGCACAGTTTTTGCCATGCGAACGGCGGGTATCATCTCATGGGGTGTTTGCTGTCGGCGGCGAGTTGCAACGGTTGGTGGTCGGACAGTATTCTTAACTCGTGCGATTATGCGAAAGAGCAGGAAAACCTCGACAGTCTTATGGGCAAGAACAAGACGTTTTTCCTGCCTTACCTCATGGGCGAGCGCAGTCCGCACAACGACGTGAATGCCCGTGCGGCTTTTATAGGCATGCGTCCCGATACGACGCGCGGAGAAATGACGCTCGCCGTACTCGAGGGTGTTGCGTTCGCGCTCAAAGACTGCGCGGAGGTCGCGCGGTCGAACGGCATAGAGATCGCATCCACGCGCATTTGCGGCGGGGGTGCGCGAAGTAAACTTTGGCGAAAAATTATCGCGAATGTATTGAATATTCCCGTGGAAAGTCCTATAATAGAAGAAGGACCCGCATACGGCGCGGCGATGCTCGCCATGGTAGGCGCGGGCGAGTACGAGTCCGTGCAGGCGGTTTCGGACGCGCTCATAAAAATCAGCGAAACGGTATTGCCGAAAGCGGACATAGTAAAGCATTACGAAAAGCGTTACGATACGTTCAAAGTTTTGTACCCGTCGTTGAAAGCCGCGTTCGCGAAATTCGATTGACGGACAGGAATTATCATGAAGAAACAAGTATTCAATCCGTATTTACCGAGCTACGAATATATACCCGACGGCGAACCGCATGTGTTCGGCGACCGCGTGTACGTTTACGGCAGTCACGACAAGTTCGACGGCAAGACGTTTTGCATGAACGATTACGTCGCTTGGTCCGCGCCCGCGGACGACCTTTCCGATTGGCGATACGAAGGCGTCATTTGGAAAAAGACCGGCGATCCGCACTATAAAGGTCGCGGCAGTATGTACGCGCCCGACGTGTGCCTCGCGCCCGACGGCAGGTATTATCTGTATTACGGATTTTCGCCGTCGGTCACGCGTAAAAGCTGGGCGATCCGTTGCGCCGTTTCGGACAGTCCGAGAGGACCGTTCGAGTATCACGGAGAAGTGGACCTTTTGCCGTACAGCAAAGAATACATGCCGTTCGATCCCGCGGTGTACGTCGAGAACGGCAGGGTGTGGCTGTATTACGGCTCGGCACTGTTCTTTCCCGTTTTCGGCGTGTCGAAGAACAGGTTGAAAGGCGGCGCGGTAGTGGAATTGGATCCCGCAGATATGCTAACCGTTATCGCCGGACCGAAAACCACGGTATCGGGAAGCAGAAACTCGGAGTACGGCGAACACGCGTTTTTCGAGGCGTCGTCGATGCGCAAGATAGGCGATAAATACTACTTCGTGTATTCGTCGCTGATAGGGCACGAGCTTTGCTATGCGATAGGCGACAGACCGGACGGACCGTTCGAGAAAGGCGGCACGATCGTCAGTATCGGCGATATCGGGCTGGGACGGCACAAAGACGTAAAGACGGCGAGCAACTATACGGGCAATACGCACGGCGGTATTCTTTCGGTCGGCGATAAGCATTATATATTCTACCACAGGCAGACGAACAGGCACTGTTTTTCACGCCAGACAAGCGCGGAGCAAATAACGATACAGCCCGACGGACATATAAAACAGGTCGAAGTTACGAGCTGCGGATTGAACGGCGGACCGCTCGAGGGTAAAGGCAAATACGAAGCGCGCATAGCGTGCAATCTGTTCTCGAAAAACGGCGGACGGTTTCACGGCAGTATTTTCAAATCCCCGAAAGGTGCGCACCCGTATTTTACGCAGAGCGGAAAGGATAGGGAGAACGAACCCGATCAGTATATAGCGAACTTTACGGGCGGCGCGACGGCGGGATTCAAGTATTTCGATATACGCGAGCTTAAGCGCGTGGGCGTAACGGTAAAAGGCAATGCGAAAGGCAAAATGACGGTGCGTACTTCGCTCGACGGCGCGCCGATCGCGGAGATAAAAATAATCGCGGGAAAAGAATACAAAACGTTCTTTGCCGATTGCGAGTGCGACGACGGCGTACTGCCGCTGTATTTCACATTCGACGGCAATGGCAGATGCGATTTTTCGGCGATCGTTTTGGAATGACGGAATTTATCGGTCGATAAAATCCGCCCATTTTAGGTCGGTTTTTTCCGATTGCTTTTGCCAAAACAGCAATCTGTCTATATAGAAATTTATTCTTTGCTCGACTGCTTCTCGGAACTCGTTCATTCCGATTCTTCGGACGATGGCGGTCAATTCGTAAATAGGGTAGCCTGGTGCGTGCGTTCGTGTATGAACTACCGAGCACGCTTGACCGATCGCATGGCATAGCGCAATATCCGAAATATCGGTTATTTCTTTTGCCATGGCGTGACAATCCAATATGGCTTTTTTCGCGACGGGCATTTTAACTTCGCCGCTCGCCCAGAGTTTGGACAAGTTTAACGCGTTCGTCGGTCTGTTGTCGTACGGATAATTTTTGATTAAATCTTGCACCGATCTTTCCGCAAGCTCGAACGCCCACATGACCAGTGTTTTGTGCGATTGGTTTTCGATACATGCAATAAGATCGGCAAAACATTCGTCGCTCGGATAGAATAAAACTTTTCTTCCTGCGTTTGCTCGCTGCGTCACCGTTTCATACATAACTATTTCTCCGATAAATACTTTTGTCGCGATATTCGAGTGCTTATATTATAGCATAAATAGTATGCGGTTTCAAGCATGCGACGCGGACATTATCGACATAAATAAACGCATAAAGAAAAATGTCCTAAACGGACTTGATTTGTTCGGTAATCATGTCACGAAAAAAGCACCGACACGCGGTGCGTTTTTCATGGTGGGCAATGAGGGACTCGAACCCCCGACTTTCTCCACGTCAAGAAGACACTCTCCCAGCTGAGTTAATTGCCCGAAAACATTCAGCTTTATAAGTGTAGTATATTTTGCGGTTTTTGTCAAGCGGTTTGCTTGTATTTTTTTTATTTATATGTTAAAATATCGGTATGAAGGCTGTTATTCAACGTGTGGCGCGCGCCGCGCTTTCGGTTTCGGGTGAGGCGGTCGCGGAAATCGGGCGAGGACTTGTCGTTTATGTCGGCGTCGAGCAAGGCGATTGCGAAGCGGATATTTCCGCGTTCTGCAAAAAGCTCGTTGCAATGCGCATTTTTTCGGACGATAACGGCAAGATGAACCTGTCCGTTTGCGACGTCGGCGGCGAAATACTTCTCGTTTCAAACTTTACTTTGTGCGCCGATATTTCGCACGGCAACCGCCCGAGTTTCTCTTTGGCGATGCGTCCCGCTTCCGCGGCGAGCGACATGTTCGATTATTGTGTCGCCGCTACGCGCACGCTTATGGGCGAGAACGGTGCGGACAGAGTGAAATGCGGGATATTCGGCGCGGATATGCTTATAGATCAAGCCAACGACGGACCTGTTACCATTATTTACTGACATGCTTTACGACGGTGACATAAAAGACAAAAGAATATTACTGCACGCCTGTTGCGGACCGTGCAGTCTGGGTGCGATCGAACCGCTGCTTTCCGACGGGGCGGATTTGACGCTGTTCTTTTATAATCCGTGCATTATCAACGGCGAGTTTGAAAAGCGTCTTGCCGCATTGCGATCCGTCGCTTCGCATTACAAACTTCCGCTCGTCGTACCCGAACACGACTATTCGGCGTATCTGGCTTACGCGAAGCCGCACGCCTCGCTTCCCGAGGGCGGGGACAGGTGCCGTTTGTGTTTTACGGACAGACTGTGCGTATCTGCGGAGTATGCCGCGGAACACGGTTTCGATATGTACACGACGACGCTCACCGTAAGTCCGCATAAGAACAGCAAACTGATATTTTCGATAGCGGGCGGCTTCGATTTCGGTGCACCGTTTTTGCCGCGCGATTTCAAGAAGCGCGACGGGTATCTTCTTTCGTGCCGACGGGCGAAAGAACTTGACATATACAGGCAGAAATTTTGCGGGTGCGAGTTCTCGCTTACCGCGTCGGGCGGTGACGCATGAACGATAAAATAGCCGCCAAACTGAAAGATCTTCCCGACACGCCCGGCGTATACATTATGCGCGATATTACGGGCACCGTGATATACGTCGGTAAAGCGGTCGTGCTCAAAAACCGTGTGCGGCAGTATTTTCAACATACCGAAAAACCTGTCAAAGTTCAGGCGATGGTCGACAATATCGACGACTTCGATTATATAATAACTCGCACCGAAAAGGACGCGCTCGCGCTCGAAAACAATCTTATAAAGAAGTACAAGCCGCACTATAACATTCTCCTCAAGGACGACAAAACAAGCCCGTACATTCGCATCGACACCCGCGCCGAGTTCCCGACGATCGAGGTGACGCGGCGGGTGAAGCGGGACGGCGCGAGGTATTTCGGACCTTTTATCGGGGTGTCGGTGCGCGACGTGATCTCGGTTTTGCAGGCGGTCTACAAGCTCCGCACATGCTCGGGGAAGCTCGCGAAACGCAACAGACCTTGCCTCAATTACGACATAGATCTGTGCTTCGCGCCGTGTTGCGATCGTTGCGATCGCGACGAGTATATGAAAGCAGTAGGCGGTGCCATGTCGTTCCTTTCGGGCGGCGGAGACGATATTTCGGGCATTATAACGCAAAAGATGACGGACGCCGCGGCGCAGGAGAATTTCGAGCGGGCTATTTCGTACCGAAATCAGTTGCGCGTTCTCGAAAACTTAAAGAGCAAAGTCGTGGGCGAACTCGGCAGTATCGTCAATATCGACGCGTTCTGCTATACAGACAACGGACTGTACGGCGCGGTGAGCGTGTGTATCGTGCGCGGCGGTAAGATGATGGGCGTTAAAAACTATATCATAAACGAGCCGCAGGTATTCGGCGGAGATATGCCGACCTTTCTCACGCAGTATTATTCGATGACGAACGAACTGCCCGACGAGATCTGTTTGCAAGACGAGTGCGACGTCGCGCCGCTTATCGACTATTTCGCGTCGGTGTATTCCAAGCGACCGCTCGTCACATTTCCCAAAAAGGGCATGCGTAAAAAACTGCTTGACACCGCAATGCGAAACTGCTCCGACTATCTCTTAAAGAGCGCGGACAGAGTCAAGCGCGACGCGGATATGACGCTCGGCGCGTGCGAACGGCTTAAAGCGGTGTTCGATCTTCCGAGCGCGCGGCGCATCGAATGTTACGATATTTCCAATATTTCGGGCGTCGATAAAGTCGCGTCGGGAGTCGTGTTCATCGACGGCAAAGCCGACAAGGCGCAGTATCGGCGGTACCGTATACGCACCGTCGAGGGCGCGGACGATTTTCGTTCGATGTACGAAACTCTCACGCGGCGGTTCGTGCGGTATAAGAACGGCGATGCGGGGTTTGACGAACTGCCCGATCTCATCGTGATCGACGGCGGACTCGAACAGGTGGAGTTCGCGTCGCGAGCCGCCGACGACGCGGGTATAAAAGTGCCGATGGTAGGGCTTGCCAAGCGTGACGAGGAACTGTATCTTCGCGGCGTTGCGGAACCTGTAAAGCTCAAGCGCGACGATTACGGACTGCGGCTGTTGCAACGCGTTCGCGACGAAGCGCACAGGTTTGCGGTGCTGTATCACCGCACGGTGCGGTCGCGGCGGTACGAAAGCGAACTCAAGGGCATACCCGGCGTCGGCGCGTCTACGGTAAAGAAGGTGCTCGAAGCGTTCAATACGCGAACGATCGTCGAGGCGACGCCCGAGCTTTTGGTGTCGCGCGCGGGGATAACGCGCAAGGCGGCGCAAAACATTTACGATTACTACCACCCGACGGAGGCAACGCTCGGAATGAAATACTCTCTCATAGCCGTCGATATGGACGGCACGATGCTTAACGACGAACTTACGGTGTCGCAGGCGAATATCGACGCCGTGCGGCGGTACAGAGAACGCGGCGGCATATTCACTATCTGTACGGGGCGTGCGCCCGCCGCGGTGTCCCGGTACCTGCACGATCTCGGGCTTGACGAAGTGCCCGTTCGCATGATATGCAATATCGGCGGAACGATCGCGCGTACCGACACCCTCGAAACGGTGAAACTTTTCGGCATGACGAAAGAAACGGCGACCGAGCTTGTGAAGTTCCTCGAAGAACGGACGCGGCTCGTAATGGTGTATGCCGACGACGGGCTGAAGATCGCGAAGTCCACGCCGCTTTCCGATATGTATTGCGGCAAGGTCGGTGTGGAATTCGACGAAGTGGGAGATCTTTCGGGGTATGCCGATTCGGGTTGCGGCACGGTGGTCAAAGTGCTCGCCGTGCTCGATGCGCGAGATTACGAGAACACCGTCAAAATGCTCGAAGCGCGTTTTCCCGATCTGCACTATTTGCAGTCGACTGCGCCTTTTCTCAAAACGCTCCGCGCCGAGGGCGAGGATTTCGACCCGACCATGGTGGAATGTATACCCATCGGAGTGGATAAAGGAACGGGACTGAAGTTCGTCGCGGACAGCTACGGCATACCCATGTCGAGCGTTATGGCGTTCGGCGACAGTTTCAATGACGCGGCGATGATAAAGGTCGCGGGGCTGGGCGTTGCCATGGGCAATGCTTGCGCGCCGCTCAAAAGTTTTGCGGGCTACGTGGCGGAAACGAACAATGCCGACGGCGTTGCGAAAACAATAGAAAAATTCTGTTTGGCGGGTGATGACAATGGCTAAAAGAAAGAAGCAGACACAGGACGAAACGACGGTCGCCGAACGCGAAAAATCGGCGCGTGCCGAAGAAATACGTTTAGAACCGAAGTCGGGTACCGATACGCCGCCCGCCGAGTCGTCGGAGCGGGAAGAGGACGAGATCGAGCGTGCCGTCGCCGTCGAGGAATTTGCCGAGCGCATGGAACTCGACATTTTACACTGCGGCGACAACAAAACCATCAATTTCCGCACGGTGAATATAAGTCGCCCGGGCTTGCAGCTCGCCGGATATTACAAGCATTTTTCTGATGAGCGCGTTCAGGTAATAGGCGAAATGGAAACGGCGTACCTGTTGCAAATGACGCACGGTGCGCGTAAAACGGCGTGCGAAACGCTCATGCAATATCCCATTCCGTGCATTATAATAACGTCGAAACAGCCGCCGTGCGAAGAATTGCTTTCCGCAGTGCAAAAATACAATCGCGTGCTGTTGAGTTCGCCCAATCGCACTACGGTGTTCGTAAATAAACTCGCGCTGTATCTTACGGAGCTTCTCGCCCCGTCGCAGACGATACACGGCGTGCTTATGGATATTTACGGCGTTGGCGTGCTCGTGATAGGCGAGTCGGGTATCGGCAAGAGCGAAACCGCGCTGTCGCTTATAGAGCGCGGACATATGCTCGTCGCCGACGACGCCGTGACTATAACGCGCGTTGGCGAAAGGCTTATCGGAACGAGCCCCGACGTGATACGGTATTTTATGGAAGTGCGCGGTATAGGCATTATCGACGTGAAAGCGATGTACGGCGCGGGCGCGGTGCAGCTCGACAAAACCATCGACATGGTTGTAAAACTCGAGGCGTGGAACGACAAAGCGCAGTACGACAGAATGGGCGGCGAGTCCGAATATTACACCGTACTCGGCGTCAAAAGACCGCTCGGCGTTATTCCCGTAAAGCCGGGCAGAAACCTCGCCGTAATATTGGAAGCGGCGGCGCGTACGCACAGACTCAATGATTTGGGGTTCAGTGCGGCGGAAGAACTGAACGGCAGACTGCGCAATAAATTCCGCAAGTAATGATTAATTATACAAATAAATATTAAGCAAATGATATATAGTTATTTGCATCTGCGTGTGCATGCAATATCTTCTATCAAAAGCCGTATGTGCGCCGCTTCCGCGTCGGTCAGTTCGGATGCGTCTATCGTCGTGCCCGTTTGCAATCCCAATAGATAGTCCGTAGTCGTTTTGAAATACTTGCTTATTTTAACGAGCATTTCTATAGACGGTTGAATATAATCGTTTTCCCAATTCGATACGCACTGTTTGCTGACGCCGAGTGCCGAAGCAAGCTCTACTTGCGTAAGCCCTCTCGCTATGCGCAATTTTTTTATATTGTCGTTTAACATATTTGCTTCCTCGCAGTAGTGTGCATTAAATTTGTGTAAATTATTACAATACTATTGTACAAATTTGCTTGACAAGGCGCAAAATACTATGGTATACTATCAGTATACTTTTGCAAGGAGGAAATTTACAAATGGCAAGAGAAACCGTGACCGTGCAGTGTTATCCGAGCGACAGCGCGGTAAATGAAAAGGTGAGCGTATACGAGTCGTTCGGGTGGGAGCTTATCAACAACCAAAGGTGTCAGGAGTACGAAGGTCAAACGAGCGACGGAAGTACGATCACCAATCACTACTCGACGTTCAACAAGCTGACGTTCTCGCGAGAGAAAAGCAATAAGTGGTATACCGAAGTAGTTGCGTTGGAGAGCGAGTATACGACGCTTATGAAAAGCGAACCGTACGATTATTCGTATAAACCGAGCAAAGGCTGGCTGTTATACGGCATTGTGGGGCTTGTAATCGCCGTATGCGGCGCGCTGATGTTTTGGGGCATGGAATTATTGAGCTATATATGGTATGTTCCGTGCGGTTTGGCGGTTATCGGTGTGATATTGCTGATAGTTTATATAGTGAAGAATAAAAAGTACAAGAATATGCACGCCGCGTATTTGGCGAGAAAGCGGGATTGGGATAATACTACCAAAAAAGAAGCGGAAAAAATCCGCAACAAAGCCGCCGCGCTTGTGAACGAATAATAAATAAACAGCCTTTCCGAGACGTTCTCGGGAAGGCTGTTTCGATATTCGCGTTTATTGTTGCGTCACGTATTTTCTATATTCGTAAATGTTTTTACGCCGTGTTTTACGACGCTCGCATCGAAATCGAGGTCGTAATATATTTCGCCGTCGAGCTGTACGGGCGCGGTCGTTTGCACGCGCACCGATTCGCAGATCATGTGGTGCGTATACGGCTTGCTCATATGTTTGCCTTTTACGAACTTCGGCATTACCAATACCGTCGGAACGCGTTTCGGTTTTTCCATTACGATCACGTCGAGCTTGCCGTCGTCGGCAATGCTTACGGGCGACAGGCGAATCCCGCTGCCTATCTGAGTGCCGTTGCATACGCCCGTCATGATGCAGTCGTATTCGCGTGTTTCGCCGTTACACTCGACGGTCACGCGATAGGGCTTGTATTTGAGCAGACAGCGGAACAGCGATGCGACGTAAGTCAGTTTGTTGTTGCTGTTGGACGTCTTGAGCAGCACTTCGACGTCCAATCCCGTGCCTGCGACGTTCAAGCACCGCTTGTCCGCGACGCGGATATAGTCGAGTTCTCTCGGCACGCCGTTTACTATGCTCGCGATCGCTTTTACGGGGTCGAGCGACGCGCATTTCGTGCCGATGGCAAAGTCGTTGCCGCGTCCCGCGGGAATAAATCCCATTCGCGCTTTATCGAAATCCATGCCGTTCAGCACTTCGTGAAACGTGCCGTCGCCGCCGAGCGCGACTACCGTAGTTGCGCCGTTATCGCACAGAGACTGCGTTATCTTTTTTCCGTGTCCGACGCCCGTTGTTTCGTGTACGGAGTATTCTATACCGCGTTCGTCGAGGTAGGCGACGGCTTTGGCAAGGCTTTTCGCGCCGTTGCCTTTTCCGCTTGTTTTGTTTGCTACAATATCTATCATGCGTTTTTTTCCTTTGATAAGATCAATCGTCGTCTTCGAGCGGTTGCATAAGCTCGATGAGTTGTTCGTTCAGTTTTGTTATTTTCTGTTGCAGTCGCACCGCGCGCTTCAGCACATCATCGTCGGCGGGTGTTTTCTGTTTCGCGGGCGGTTTCGGCGGCTTGTCTGGCTGTTCGTCTATGCGCAATCTGCGTCCCGATTTTCCGGACAGCTGTTCGTTCGACAGCTCGCGGCGGGTGTGGACTTTTCGTTGCGTGCCGACGTCGCGCGTTTCGTACATAAGACATTGCATGAGCAGTTTGTACAGCGCGGCAACGTCGTCGGTCGCGATCGCCGTCGCTTCCGCGGCGCGAACGGCGGCGGGAGTGATGCGGTGATAGCCGAGTCCGAAGCCTTTCAGTCCGCAAAACAGCATCAGGAATATGCGGACGGTGAGCTGCGACCCGCGTTCGAACGGGTGCAATATGATAAGCTCGCGCATATAATGTGAGAGATAGCCCGCAAAGTCGGCTTTGGCGAGCTGTGGCGAACCTTGTATCTCGTTCATTTTCGAGATGATCGACTTCAGCGAGCCGGGTATGTACTTGGGATCGGTGTGCGCGTTGCCGTCAGTAAATACTTCTGTCGTGCGTGTCTTTCCCGCTTCGACGTCGAAGTCGCCGAAAAGCAGTCTGTGCAGCAGCACGACCGACATCGAAGTGACGGGGTCGGCGATCGCTTCGTGCTTTACCGCTTGCAATGCACGGAAGAATATTATGTGACCGTACAGCCGTTCGTAAGTCGCGCTGCCGGGCGCGGCGGAAGCCGCATGCTTGATTTTGGGCACGAGATACTTGTCGGCGTCTATCTTGCCGAGCAACATCATGAGTCCGTCCGTTTCGGCGTTCTGCGGAACTTTTATGCCGTCGGTTGCGAGCGCGGTTTTGACGGAACGGAGTATTTTGTTGGCTTCGTAAAGTTTCATATTTCGTGCTCGGTATATATTATATCACTAATCGCTCGAATTTGCAAGATTTTAGCACAATTTAGTCGTCGAACATAAATTTTCGATTTGATAGCCTAAACGATTGAAAAAAAAATCAAAACGGAGTAGAATATATGTGTATACGTTTGGCGGAGTGGACCACATTGGGAGTGGGCGGTATGGCTCGAGAGCTTGCCGTGGCATATTCGGCGGAGCGGCTCGCGGAGCTTGCCGCCGTCGGGCGTGTACTCGGACGCGGCTCGAACGTGCTCGTGTCCGACGACGGTTATGACGGCACGATAGCGGTCAACCGTTACGAAACGGTGACGACGCGCGGCGATCTCGTTACGGCGGGATCGGGAACGCGCCTGTCCGTTCTCGCGGCGGTCGCGGCGGAACGCGGGCTTTCGGGGCTTGAATGGGCGCACGGAATACCGGGAAGCGTGGGCGGCGCGGTCGTCATGAATGCGGGTGCGTTCGGCGGCGGAGTGTCGCGCTCGCTCGTATATGCGGACGTGCTCGAAAGCGGCGACGTTAAGCGACGGTATGCGGAGGAGTTCGATTTCGGATACCGTCGAAGCGGAATTCGCGGCACCGTCATATCCGCGACGTTCGCGACAGAGCCGAAGCCGTCGCACGAGATACGCGAGCGTATGGCGGAGCTTGCCGAACTGCGCCGAAAAAAGCAGCCGCGCGGAAAAAGCGCGGGCTCGGTGTTCAAAAACCCGCCCGGGCAATCGGCGGGAAAAATTCTCGACGAGGCGGGATTGAAAGGCTGTCGTCGGGGCGGTGCGATCATCTCGCGCGAACACGCGAACATTATAGTCAATACGGGCGGCGCGACCGCTCGCGACGTCGTTTCGCTTATATCGGTCATGCGTGAAGCACTTCTCGCGCGAGGCGTGACGGCGGAAGAAGAAATAATATACATCGGAGATTTCGGAGGAATAAATGGCGTTTCTGGGTGATTACCACACTCATACACAGTACAGTCGCAGCGGCGGCAAGCTGCACGGTAAAAGCACCGTGCTCGACAACGCGCTCGCGGCGGCGAAAATAGGGCTTAAAGAACTCGCGATCACCGATCACGGATTCGGGCATGTTTTCGGAGTGAAAGGAGCGGTAGCATTCGACGCGCTCAAGGCGGAGTGTTTGGCGGCGAGCGAGGAAACGGGCGTCGCCGTGTATGCGGGGCTTGAGAATAATCTCGATCCCAAAAGCGGAAAGCGAAAAGACGTGCCGCCCCTTCTCAATCTCGACGAAACCACGCTCGGAAAACTCGAGATAGTGCAGGGCGGTTATCATGCGTATATAGGCACGCCGCGAATGTTTCCGAATATGCTGTTTTGGACGCGCAACTCGGTGTTCGGGTGGTTGCCGCATAAAAAACTCATGGCGCACAATACCGAAGCGTACATTCGGCTTATCGACGAGTATCCGATAGATTTTATAGGGCATATCGGTCGGGGGATAGTTGCGGACGTCGTGGAAGTGGCGCGGTATGCGCACTCCAAGGGCGTTTATATCGAACTTAACGGCAGGCACAAAACTCTCGACGTCAAGCAGATAAAGCTCATGGCGGAAAGCGGCGTCGAGTTTATATGCAATTCGGACGCGCACAACGCCTCGAACGTCGGGCGCATGACGCTCGGCGAAGAACTCATAAAAGCGAGCGGAATATCTTACGAGTCGATCGCGAATTGGAATCGGCTTCCCGAATTTCGTTCCCGAAATTTCCGCGACGCGCGGACAAGCCGTTCGGCGGGAGGTGAGCGTGGCGACGATTAGCGGTACCGACGTCAAGCGCGAAATAATAGACATGCGCCCGAAAGGCGACGAGCTGGAAGCTCTTTTGTCCGGTTTTGTGCGTTCGTGCATGACGATAGAAATAACAAAGGACAAGGGCTTACTGCTCGCGCTCGATTGCGGCTCGGACTATGTGCGCGAGTATATCGCGGGGTGCATGCTCAAGCAGTTCAAGATCGCATCTAACGGCAAAGACGGCGCGCTTGTGTTTGCAGATTGCAAAAAACTTCTTTCCATGCTTCACATTACGGGCGGCGACTCGTCTTTCGAGATATTCGGGATCCCCGAGTGTTATGCGAAACACGCCTCGGCGTACGTGCGCGGAATGTTCCTCGGTTGCGGAAGTTTTTCCGTTCACGACGCGGACGCCGCAGGCAAAGAGAACGTAGGCGGGAGATACCATTTCGAGTTCTCGCTGCTCAGCGAGAGCCTTGCCGACGAGCTTGTGGATCTTCTCGGCAGGTACGGCATCGCCGTCAGAAAAATGATCCGCTCCGAGAAGTACGTCGTGTATGCCAAAGACAGCGATACGGTGAGCAACTGCCTCGCGCTCATGCGTGCGGACAAGACGGTGCTGAAACTCGCCGATACGGTAGTCACGATGTCTATGAAGCGCGAGATCAACAGGCGCAACAACTGCGACATAGCGAACATGACGCGCACCGCGACGGCGGCGGTGGACGTTACGGAGGCGATCGAATATATCGACGCGACGGTGGGACTTAATACTCTGCACCCCAAACTTCTCGAGGCGGCGGACGCTCGGCTCAATTCGCCCGACGCGTCGCTCGCATCGCTCGCGTACGAGCTCGGCATATCCAAATCGGGACTGAAACACAGATACGACAAGATAATCGCATACGCCGACGAATTGCGAAACAAACGCGGATAGCGATCGCGCCGCCCGAAAAACAGCGGCACATAAAACTAAACGGAAAAGGAAAATACGCAATGAAACAGTTTGCACATTTGCATGTACACACCGAATTTTCGCTCCTCGACGGCGCGGTGCGTACCGATAAAATATTCAAGCTTTGCGACGAACTCAACATTCCCGCCGTCGCTATGACCGACCACGGCAACATGTACGGCGCGATAGAGTTTTTGAAAGCGGCAGTCAAGTACACGGATAAGGACGCCGATTTTCTCAAGTTTATGGAAGAACGCCGTCCGTTCAAAGTGAAGCCGATCGTCGGCTGCGAAGTGTATATGACGAGCGACATGACCGTACGCGAGAAAGGCGTGAACGGCGCGCCGCCCAAACTCAACCATTTGGTGCTTCTCGCGAAGAACGAAGCGGGGTACCACAATCTCGTGAAAATCGTTTCGGCGGGATATGTCGACGGCATGTATTATAAGCCGCGCGTCGATTTCGAGTGCATAAAAGCGCACAGCGAAGGTTTGATCGTGCTTTCCGCTTGCGTCGCGGGTGTCATTCCGCAGGCGATACTCAAGAAGAATTTCGCGCTCGCCGACGAGTGGATCAAAAAATTCAAGGCGGTGTTAGGCGAAGATTTTTACGTGGAAATCCAGAACCACAATATCGCCGAGCAGAAAATAGTATTGCCGCATCTCATTCGGCTCGCCAACGAAAACGGGGTCAAGGTCGTCGCGACCAACGACGCGCACTATCTGACGAAAGAAGATTCCAAAATGCAAAAAGTGCTTATGGCTATATCGTTCCACAGCACACTCGACAGCGACGACGACGGCGGCGGCAATATGAGCGGGGAAAGCGTTTCGGACGACAAGTATTTCCCGACGGATGAGTTTTACGTCAAGAACTACGACGAGATGTACAAAGCGTTGCCGTACGAGGACGCGCTCGACGTTACGCTCGAAATAGCGGAAAAATGCGATCCGTATTTTATACGCAAAGAGCCGTTGTTGCCGTCTTACACTCCGCCCGACGGCATGAGTTCGGAAGAATATTTGCGCAAGCTCACATTTGACGGGCTTAAAGTGCGGTACGGCGAGATCACCGACAAAGTGCGCGAGCGCGCCGAGTACGAGCTTGGCATAGTCGAGCGATTGCATTTCGTCGATTACTTTCTCATCGTGTGGGATTTTATCCACTATGCGGAAAGTCAGGGCATACCCGTCGGACTCGGGCGAGGCAGCGGTGCGGGCAGTATCGTCGCGTACGCCATAGGCATTACCAAAATCGACCCGCTCAAATACGCGCTGATCTTCGAGCGGTTCCTAAACCCCGAGCGCGTGAGCAATCCCGACTTCGATATAGACTTCTGCGTCGATAGGCGCGGCGAAGTAATAGACTACGTTACCCGCAAGTACGGCGAGCGCAACGTGTCGCAGATAGCCACTTTCGGAACTATGGCGACGAAAGCCGCAATAAAGGACGTCGGGCGGGTGTTCGATATGCCGTTCTCGACGGTCAACAACATAACAAAAATGATCCCGCGCGGATCGGAAAAAATGCACATAAAAGACCTGCTCGGTCGCGGCTTCGACAAAGAGGGAAATCCTATCGCGGGCGTTCCCGAAATGATAGAGCTTTACGAGAACGATCCGTCGGCGAAGCGCGTTCTCGACATGGCGGAAAAAATCGAGGGCATGCCGCGTCAGATAGGCATGCACGCGGCGGGCGTTATAATCTGTCGCGACCCGATAGCCGACCACGTGCCGCTCTCGCGCACAAACGAAGACGTCGTAGTCACGCAATACGACATGATAGTGGACGAAGAACTCGGACTGCTCAAAATGGACTTTCTGGGGCTTACGACGCTCACCGACATCAAGAAAGCCGCCGACTATATAAAGGAACAGCACGGCGTCGATATAGATTTCGTCAAGCTCGGTTACGACGATCCGAATGTGTACGAGCTTATAGGCAGCGGCAACACCGAGGCGGTGTTCCAGCTCGAATCGGGCGGCATGAAAGGCTTTATGCGCGAGCTTCAGCCGAGCAATCTCGAGGACGTAATAGCGGGTATTTCGCTGTACCGTCCCGGTCCTATGGACGCCATTCCCGATTTCATAAAGAACAAAAAGAACCCCGACAAGATACATTATCTGCATGACAGTCTGAAGCCGATACTCGGCGTCACGTACGGCATCATCGTTTATCAGGAGCAGGTCATGGACGTCGTGCGCGTGCTCGGCGGATACTCGATGGGCGGCGCGGACAATATTCGCCGCATGATGAGCAAAAAGAAGCTCGCGGCGATGGAAGCGGAGCGTCAAGTCTTTATAAACGGCGGCGTCGATAAGAAAAACGGCAACGTCATTCCCGGCGCGGTCGCGAACGGCGTGCCCGCTTCCGTCGCTAACGAGATCTACGACATGCTTATAAAGTTCGCGAGCTACGGCTTTAACAAGTCGCACGCGGCGGCATATGCACACGTGACCTATCAAACGGCGTACCTCAAGCGATACTATCCCGTCGAATATTTCACCGCGGTACTCAATAACCGCATAAACAAACTCGACGAACTGACGCACTATCTTTCGTACCTCAAGGAAGCGAAGATAGAAGTGCTTCCGCCGAGCATAAACAAGTCGAAAGCGGAATACACTGTGGAAAACGGTTGCGTGCGTATCGGCATGGGCGCGGTGAAAGGCGTGGGCGTGCCCATTATCAATAAGATAGTGGAGGAGCGCGACAGGAACGGCGAGTACAAAGATTTCGTCGAGTTCGTCGAGCGCATGGAAGATCCCGAAACGGGTAAGAGCCTCATAAACCGCCGCATGGTGGAGTCGCTTATTTATGCGGGCGCGTTCGATTGCTTCGGCAAGAAACGTGCGGTGCTCATCGCGGCGTTCCCGGGCGTTCTCGACAAAGTTCAGAAAGAGCGCAATGCCAAGATGAGCGGACAGCTGTCTTTCTTCGAGGTCGCGCCCGAGATCAAAACCGAATTCAAGTATCCCGACGTGGACGAGTATTCGCCCAACGAGAAGTACAAGAAAGAAAAAGAGGTGGCGGGCGTGTACCTTTCCGGTCATCCGCTGTCGGCGTATATAGACAAGCTCAAACAGTATCGGTACAACACGTCGATGCTCAATCCCGATCTTCCCGACTGTCCGCCCATGGACAGCAAGATCACCATCGGCGGCATGCTCACTTCGACGGTCAATAAACTTACGAAGAAAGGTACGCCCATGGGAACCGCGGTGCTCGAGGACTTGTACGGCACCGTCGAGGTGCTCGCTTTCAACAAGACTTTCGAGCGTGTGCGCCCGTATTGGCAGAAAGATACTCCCGTCGCGCTCACGGGCACGGTCAAGCAGAGCGATAACGGCGTGTCGATATACGTGGACAGTATAAAACCGTTCGACGAAGCGGACGCGGCGGCGGCGAAAATATGCTGTTACTTCTCGCTCTCCGACGCGGCGACGCTGGACGAGATAAGAGAGATAGTATCCGCATATCCCGGCAGGGATTATATATATATCAAAAACACCGACGACGGCAAGCTGTACAGGCTGTCGGACAAGTTCGGTATAAGCAGACTGTCGAAAAGCGAATTGTGCGCGGTGCTCGGCAGCGAGAACGTCAGAGAACAGTAGTAAAATTTACCGTATAAATACCGTTAAAATCCTTTATTTCGGCGAATTTTTATGGTATAATTATACATGCGGACGCGGAAACGGAATACGGCGTTCGCTATAATGCGTAAATCACGGCAGAGGTGTGTTATATGAAGAAGATAGCGGTTCTTACAAGCGGCGGCGATGCGCCGGGCATGAATGCGGCGATCCGCGCGGTGGTGCGGTACGGCATAGGCGTCGGTATGGAAGTTATGGGCGTCGAACGCGGATTTCAAGGGCTTTTGGACGATTTGTTTGTGCCCATGAACATGCGCAGCGTTTCCGACATAATCCAACGCGGCGGTACTATTCTCAAGACCGCGCGGTGCTTGGAATTCAAGACCGAAGAAGGACAGAAAAAGGCTATAAAGAACTTGCGCGCGCACGGCGTCGAAGGACTTATAGTGATAGGCGGCGACGGTTCGTTCATGGGCGCGAAAGCCATGACCGACCGCGGTTTCCCGTCGATCGGTATTCCAGGCACGATAGACAACGACCTTGCGTATACAGATTATACGCTCGGGTTCGATACGGCGTGCAACACCATTCTCGATGCTATCAATAAACTGCGCGATACCATGGCGTCGCACGAACGCGTGTCTATAGTAGAAGTCATGGGCAGGAATTGCGGCGACCTCGCGTTGTATACCGGGCTTTGCGGCGGCGCGGAAGTCATTATAGTGCCCGAGCAAAAACTTACGCTCGAGCAAATCGTCAAGCGACTTACCGACGGAGCCAATGCGGGCAAGACGAGCGGTATCATAGTGCTCGCTGAGGGCGCGGGGCATGCGGACGAACTCAAAGAACAACTGCGTAACTGCACGGACATGGTGGTCAAGTCAACGCGGCTCGGTCACGTTCAGCGCGGCGGCAGTCCGTCGTGCCGCGACAGGTATCTCGGTACGTGTTTCGGCGTGCATGCCGTCAAACTTCTCGAAAAGGGTATCGGCAATCGCATCGTCGGTATCAAGAACCACAAGTTCTACGATATGGATATAATAGAAGGCATTGCGCAGAAAAAAGAGTTCGACGTGGAGCTGTACAATACAGCCGCGATCGTCGGCAAATAACGGCGCGTGCTTAACGTTCGATCGGGAGATGCGTATTGTATGAAAGTTTTGCTTTTTAATGGGAGCGTTCACGGTAACGGCACGACTTTTGCCGCGCTTTCGATAGTCGCGGACTCGCTCGAAGCGGAAGGCGTCGATACCGAGATCGTTCAGCTCGGCGCGAAGCCCGCACGCGACTGCATCGCTTGCGGCGGGTGTGTCGGCAAGGGCAAGTGCGTGTTCGACACGGACTGCGTAAACGAGTGTATAGAAAAAGCGGCGAGTGCGGACGGGTTTGTATTCGGCTCGCCCGTGTACTACGCGCACCCCAACGGTCAGCTGCTTTCTGCCATGGACAGAATGTTTTATGCGGGCAAGGAGAACTTCGCGCACAAGCCCGCGGCGGCGATCGTCGCGGCTCGGCGCGGCGGCACGACCGCTTCGCTCGACGCGATACAAAAGCATTTTTCAATCAATCAAATGCCCGTCGTGTCCTCCACGTATTGGAATATGATACACGGCGCGACGGCGTCCGATATCGGGCAGGACGAAGAAGGCAAGCAAACAATGGTAAACCTCGGCAAGAATATGGCGTGGCTGTTGAAGTGCATAGCGGCGGGTAAAGCTGCGGGCATAAACGCGCCCGACGTCGGCAAAATAATAAGAACGAATTTCGTGAGAAAATAAAACAAATCTATTCCGAAATAAAATTTGCATTACGGAATAGAATGAGGTGGTAACACTAAACGAACGATAAATGAGGAAAGAACAAAGGCACTCAAATAAATCGTGCCGAAGCCGTATAAAAAAATCGACTGTCTTTGCGACAGCCGATTTTAATTGCTTGGATCATTTCGTTATTACGCCTTGCCTGCGCAGCCGAGCACGTGTACGAGCTTGTGGCGAACACATTCGGTGACGAGTTTTCTGCCGTCGCCGAGGTATTGGCGGGGATCGAAGTGCGCGGGGTTCTCGGCAAAGTGCTTGCGAACGGCGGCGGTGAATGCAAGACGCAGGTCGGAATCGACGTTGATCTTGCAAACGGCGAGCGACGACGCTTTACGGAGCAGTTCTTCGGGAATACCTTTCGCGCCGGGCATCGTGCCGCCGAAGTCGTTGACCATTTTTACGTAGTCGGGGAGAACGGAGCTTGCGCCGTGGAGAACGATAGGGAACTTCGGGAGAAGTTCGGAAACTTTTTCGAGAATATCGAAACGGAGTTTCGCTTCGCCTTTGAACTTAAACGCGCCGTGGCTGGTGCCGATGGCGATGGCGAGCGAGTCGACGCCCGTTTTTGCGACGAATTCCGCCGCTTCTTCGGGATCGGTATATAGCGCGTCGGAATCGGACACTTTTACGTTATCCTCGACGCCCGCGAGTCTGCCGAGTTCCGCTTCTACGACCACGCCGTGATCGTGAGCATACTTGACGACCTGCGAGGTGATCTTGATGTTCTCCGCGAGCGGGTGAGAGGACGCGTCGATCATGACCGAGGTGAATCCGTCTTTGATCGCTTCGACGCAAAGATCGTAGGAATCGCCGTGATCGAGATGCAGACAGATGGGCAGTCCGGAATCTTCGACTGCGGCTTGAACCATTTTGGTAAGGTATTTGGGATTGGCGTACTTGCGCGCACTCGACGATACCTGAAGAATGAGCGGAGCGTTCTCGAGCTTGCCCGCTTCGACGATACCCTGAATGGTTTCCATGTTGTTCACGTTGAACGCGCCGATGGCATATCCGCCTTCGTAAGCTTTGGCGAACATGTCCTTTGTAGTTACTAACGGCATAATGTTTTGTTACCTCCGAAAAAACATTTTGACTTGAGCCTTAACTCTACGTACATTATAACATATTCATTGCAATTTGACTACTGTTTTATTGACTTTTTTTCCAAAAAGAATTATAATGTTTGTAATGCGGCGACGGGGCGTATCGAGCGAGTGCGACAGCCGCCGCGTAAGAGGTGTATTTATGAAAGACGAAAGAATGACGAAGCTTGCGCACAACCTTGTGAATTACTCGATTTCCGCGCGGCGCGGCGACAAGGTGCTCGTAGAAGCGTTTGACGTGCCGTATCCGCTCGTTAACGAGATAATCAAGGAAATTTACGCAGTCGGGGCACAGGCGTTTGTGACCAACATAGACACGCGTGTGAGAGCGCAACTTCTCAAGGGCGCGAGCGACGGTCAGCTCGAGCTTTGGAGCAAGCACGACGCCGCGGTCATGGCGGATATGGATTGCTATATCGGGCTTCGCGGCGGCGACAACGCGTACGAAAATTCCTGCGTTCCGCCCGAACGCATGGATAAATACATGAGCATTTATTCGCATCCCGTTCATCACGAGATACGCGTCAAAAAGACGCGGTGGGTAGTGCTTCGCTATCCGTCGCCGTCCATGGCTCAGCTTGCATGTATGTCAACCGAGCAGTTCGAGGACCATTATTTCAACGTGTGCAATCTCGACTATTCCAAAATGGACAAGGCTATGAACGCATTGAAGTCGCTCATGGAAAAGACGGACAAAGTGCGCATCGTCGCAAAAGACACCGATCTCACGTTCTCCATTAAAGGTATCCCCGCCGTCAAGTGCGCGGGGCGGGCGAATATCCCCGACGGCGAAGTGTACACCGCGCCCGTCAAGAATTCCGTAAACGGCGTTATCGCATATAACACCCCCACTGTTTATAACGGCACGAAGTTCGAGTGGGTGAAGCTCACTTTCGAGAACGGCAAAATAGTCGCCGCGGACAGCTCGAATAAAGAGAAGTCGGACGCGATCTTCGCTACCGACGACGGTGCGAAATACGTCGGCGAGTTCGCGATCGGCGTCAATCCCTATATAACCGAAGCGATCGGCGATATACTTTTCGACGAGAAGATCTCGGGGTCTATCCATTTCACGCCCGGCTGCTGTTATGACGACGCCGATAACGGCAATGTGTCGGCGGTGCATTGGGACTTGGTGTTGCGGCAGACGCAGGACGTCGGCGGCGGCGCGATTTATTTCGACGACGTGCTCATTCGCGAGAACGGAAGGTTCGTCGTAAAAGAACTGCTCGGGCTTAATCCCGAGAACCTCAAATAACGCTACAGGGCAGGTAATTATGTTTGAATTGAAGTATTCGATAACCGACGAGGACATGAAAAAAATCGGCAAATCGTCGGGAGTAAAGCGCACGGTGCTGTATCTTTCGGCGGCTGTTATCGGAATGGGTTTCGGTATCACGGCGGTCGTACTGCGCCCCGACACAATGCTGTTCGTCTGCGGAATATTGCTTATAGTAATGTGTACGCTGCTCGCGACTCTTACTCTCGTATTGCTGTTTTCCAAAACAACGCTCGACAGCATCGTGCCGATAGGCGACGAGCTGACGGTAACCGTAACGCATGACGATATAACGGTGGAAAGGAACGGCGAAACCGCCAAATACATGTACGAGGATATGACCGACGTGCGGCTTTACGGCGCGTACATGCTTGTGTTTTTCGGCAAGACCCGCGTGCTCGTATTCAAGAACAAAATAGTGTCCGGCGGAAATTCCCGCGAGCTGTACGAGTATGTGGAAAAGCGTGCGGGTAGGGCGTTGCCGCCCGACGTCGCCGCGCCGAGCGGCGAGGAAAACGTTTCCGAAGAAAAGCGGACGGACGGCGAGGAAACCGCTGTTGGCAATGATGAAAATACCGATCCCGAAGCGAGCGGCGACGGGGAAGAAAAAAGATAAATTGCGTTAAAAAAACTTGACGCGGTAATGTAAAGGTGATATAATATCAAAGGTGCGAAAATCACCTATCCAACACTAAATTTATAAAAACATTTTGGAGGTTTTTATGGCAAACGTAAGAGTTGCAATCAATGGTTTCGGACGCATAGGCCGTCTGGCTTTCCGTCAAATGTTCGGCGCAAAGGGCTATCAGATCGTCGCTATCAACGACTTGACAAGCCCCGCAATGCTCGCCAACCTGCTTAAGTACGACACCGCTCAAGGCGGCTACTGCGGCAAGATCGGCGAAGGTTTGCACACCGTATCGTCCAAAGAACCGGTGTTCGAAGAAGACGGCAAGACCGTCAAAGTTCCCGGCTCGATCACGGTCGACGGCAAGGAGATCACCATTTACGCGATGCCCAAAGCGCAGGATCTGCCTTGGGGCAAACTTAAAGTAGACGTCGTTCTCGAGTGCACGGGCTTCTACTGCTCGAAAGAGAAGTCGATGGCGCACATCAACGCCGGTGCGAAGAAAGTCGTTATTTCCGCGCCTGCGGGCAACGATCTCAAGACGATCGTTTTCAGCGTCAACGAGAAAACGCTCACTCCCGACGATCAAATCATTTCGGCGGCGTCGTGCACGACCAACTGCCTCGCGCCCATGGCGAAAACGCTCAACGATTACGCGCCCATTCAGTCGGGTATCATGAGCACCATTCACGCCTACACCGGCGACCAGATGATCCTCGACGGACCTCATCGCAAAGGCGATTACCGCAGAGCGCGCGCGGGTGCGGCGAACATCGTTCCCAACTCGACCGGCGCGGCGAAAGCTATCGGTCTTGTTATACCCGAGCTTAACGGCAAGCTCATCGGCTCGGCACAGCGCGTGCCCGTTCCGACCGGCTCGACCACCATTCTCACCGCAGTCGTCAAAGGCAAAGACGTCACGAAAGATGGCATCAACGCCGCTATGAAAGCCGCCGCTTCCGAGTCTTACGGCTACAACGAAGATCCCATCGTTTCGTCCGACGTTATCGGTATGCGCTACGGCAGCCTGTTCGACGCGACCCAGACCATGGTTTCCAAGATCGGCGACGACCTTTATCAAGTGCAGGTCGTTTCCTGGTACGACAACGAAAATTCGTACACCAGCCAGATGGTTCGTACCATTAAGTACTTTGCCGAACTCAATGCCTAATCGGTCGGCGATATAATACCGTCAAACAAAAATTCCCTTGCAGGTAGCGAGGGAATTTTCTTATGATTCTATGTATTGCCGTCGCGATCGTTTACAGCACCGCGAGCCAAATGACGGTCGCGGCGAACGCCGTCGCGAACGAACCGCAGCATATGAAGAACGCTATGCGGCACAGTATGTCGCGGCGAAAAAGCACGCACAGTCCGCCGCACAGCAGAGTGGGCACGAGTGCGGCGATAGCCGCCGCCGCGCCGAGCGGAGCTATCTGCGGCACGCTGACCGCGATCGACGTTATAATAAGTGCGGTGATGCCGAGAAGCAGTGATAATACCGATGCGCAGATCAGAATGACGGGAATGATTTTTTTCATACACCGATATTTTAACATACATTTTATCGTTTGTCGAGTATGTGGGCGAAAAAAGTTGACAAACGCAATTTGCGAGTGATATAATTAAAGTCAAAGAATATCCGTTATATCGTAAAGAGGCAGTAACATGATTTGTCCGCAATGCGGCTATGACATGGGTACGCGGAGCAAGTGCTTGCGGTGCGGTTACGAGGAAAAGACCCTCGTTGTCGTCGATGAAAAAGATAAGTCGGATTCCGACGAACCCAAACAAGAAAAAGAAGAAAAACCGGACGTTAAGATCATCGACCCGTGCAACGTGTATCTCACGCATCCTTACGGCGTGGAGGACGACGGCTATTCGTTCGGCAGTCCGTTCGCGTCGATTTTCGACGATTTGTTCGGCGACCCGATAGGGGATCTGCTCGGCGGTTTGTTCGGCATCAATTTCGGCGGCGGGCGCGTGCGTCAACAACGCGGCAGATCGGAAGAACCGCAAAAGCGTCGGCGCAAGCAAGGTCCGATAGTGGAAATCGACAATGCCGACGTCGAAATTCTCGATGAGAACAACAAGCCCGTAAAGAAGAAAACCGAACATGCTCGGCAGGGCAAACATTCTCACCGTAATGACAAACACGGACGGTAAGTAAGAGTTATAAGTGCGTATTTCGAGTACGCGCTTATTTTTATGGTATGATCGTTTATAGCAGTCTAAACGCTTGACATTGCGGCGAATTTGCCGTATATACATAATGTTCTGTATTTCGCGAACAGTACGTGCGATATTTGTTCTCGATCGTATCGAAAGAAGGTGTTATATGAAAGAAGTGAAAGGGAGTGGCGCGAGCGGCGAGCTTTTGACCGCCGAACAGGAAGCGGACCTCGCTCGGCGTGTGGCGGCGGGCGATACTACTGCGCGCGACGAGTTTATAAACCGCAATCAAGGCTTGGTGAAAATGATAGCTTACCGTTACGTAAATTCGTGTTCGGGACTCGAACTCGAGGATCTGACGCAGGCGGGCAATATCGGACTGATACATGCGGTGGATAAATTCGACCCGAGTATGGGTTATAAATTTTCGACGTATGCGACTTGGTGGGTGCGGCAAGCTATAACCCGCGAGATAATAGACCGCGACGCCGCACTTCGACTGCCCGTGCACGTATACGAGAAACTGCGCCGTATTCGCCGCGCGTCCGCCGATATAGAACAGCGAACGGGAAAACCTGCGACCGATGCGGAGGTCGCCGCCGCGCTCGGCGAATCGGAAGATAACGTCGAGGCGTTTCGCGAAATGTCGTACATAGGCAACGCCGTGCGTATAGATGCGCCCATAGGCGACGACGGCGACGCGACGCTCGGCGACATGTTGCCGAGCAGTGACGACGATCCGTCGGTACTGCACGATGCGGTGTCGTTGCGCGCCGAAATAGAGTTCGCGCTCGAAAAACTCGATCCGCGCGAACAAGCGGTCATCAAAATGCGGTTCGGGCTTGACGACGGACAGGAGCGCACGCTCGACGCCGTCGGCGCGAAGTATAACGTGACACGCGAACGCGTGCGACAGATCATAGACAGAGCACTTAAAAAACTGCGCTCGCCGCGAATAGCGAAACTTCTGCTGTCTGTATATAGAGATAATTAAAAATTAATAATTAATAATTAAAAATTGCGGTCGGTTTTTATCAATATGAATAATGAATAAGTACTTTGCTTTTATATTTGTTTATCGCTTTCATGTTTTCTCCTCATTTTTGAGAGTAAATTAAATTGCGATGGTTGTGACTTCCGAGCGCAGTGAAGTATCTCGTTCCTTTTTGTCATTCAGAGCAACGCGAGGAATCTCATGTGACGCGTTGATTAGAACGATTACAAAAAAAATAAAAATCCTCATGTCATTTCGACCGAACGAGCGAAGCGAGTGCGCGGAGAAATCTCATGCGGCGAGTAGTTTTCGTAACTACATAAAATCGAAATAGATTTCTATGTTGCGGAGTGCGAGGGTCTAAAGATCGGAACGGCGCGTTCACTCCGTAGGGCGGGCAGACCCATGCCCGCCGCTCATGCTCTCTTTTCGAGAAGTGTTGCGTCGTTCCGTCGTCATGCCTATCACTCGAGAATGTAGGCAATACCGCAGTAAAAAACCCGCTCCGTACATATCGTACGGCGCGGGTTTGCTTTTGATCATGCGAGACTAAACTTTATCAGTCCTCTTTTTTGTTCGCGGCGCGTTGCTTGTAACCCTCGAGGCGGGCTTTCGCTTCCTGTTCGGCGCGCTCGAAAAGCTGTTGCGCTATTTCGGGTTTTGCTTTCGCGAGAGTGCGATAGCGGTTTTCGCCGCCGATGAATTCCTGATAGCTGCCCGTCGGGTCTTTGCTGTCGAGAATGAACGGGTTTTCGCCTTTCTCCGCGAGTTCGGGATTGAAGCGGTAGAGTTGCCAATATCCGGCTTTGACCGCTTTGTCTTCCTCGGACATGCCTTTGGACATATCAATGCCGTGGTTGATACAGGTCGCGTACGCGATGATGAGCGACGGACCGGGGTAGGCTTCCGCTTCCGCGATCGCTTTGAGCACTTGGTTCTTGTCCGCGCCCATGGCGACCTGTGCGACGTACACATAGCCGTAAGTCATAGCCATTGCGCCGAGGTCTTTTTTCTTGGTGCGTTTGCCGCCTGCGGCGAATTTCGCGACCGAGCCGGTCGGGGTGGATTTACTCGATTGACCGCCGGTGTTGCTGTACACCTCGGTATCTACGACGAGAACATTCACGTCTTCGCCCGAAGCAAGTACGTGGTCAAGACCGCCGTAACCGATGTCGTATGCCCAACCGTCGCCGCCGAAGATCCAGATGGAGGGTTTGACGAGGCAGTCTTTGTCGGCGAGTATCTCGCCGACGAGCTTCGCGCTCGCTTCGTCGAGTTCGTGCGCGTTTTCAAGCGCGTTGACGAGTGCGGCTGCGGCTTTCTTGCTGCCTTCGGCGTCGTTCATGTTCGCGATCCAGTCGTTGCAAAGTCCCGAGCAGTGCGGGCAACCTGTCGCGGCGAGCGCGGCTACTTTGTCTTTCAACGCTTCGCGGCGCGCTTTGTACGCGAGGTTCATGCCGTAACCGTATTCGGCGTTGTCCTCGAACAAGCTGTTTGCCCACGCGGGACCTTTGCCTTCCGCATTCTTGGTGTAAGGGCAGGTCGGAGCGGAGCCGCCGTAAATTGACGAGCAACCCGTCGCATTGGCGACGACCATGCGGTCGCCGAACAGCTGTGTGATGAGCTTGACGTACGGCGTTTCGCCGCAGCCCGCGCACGCGCCCGAGAACTCGAACAGCGGCTGTTTGAATTGGCTGCCGATGACCGAAGTAGGGGATACTTTGTCGGAAACGTCCGCATACGGGATCGTTTCGGAGAACGCGTAGTTCTTGCTCTCGGCGTCTACTACCTCGTCGAGCGGCTTCATGGTAAGAGCCTTCTCTTTGGCGGGGCAGACATTCGCGCACGAACCGCAACCCGTGCAGTCGAGCGGGGAGAGCTGCATGCGGTAGGAATAGCCTTCCGCTTTGAGCTTGGGATTCTTGGGCTCGACCGCGTTGAACGTGTCGGGAGCCGCCGCTTTCTGCTGCTCGGTGAGAAGCACGGGACGCAGGCAGGCGTGCGGGCAAACGAGCGAGCACTGGTTGCACTGTATGCAGTTGTCGGCGAGCCATACGGGTACGGTGGGCGCAATACCGCGCTTTTCGTACTTGGTCGTGCCTGTGGGAACGGTGCCGTCGGGCGCGAACGCCGAAACGGGCAGCTTGTCCCCTTCCTGACGGAGAATGGGGCTGATGACGTTCTTGAAATACTCGTCGCCTTCGACCTCGAGTGCTTTCGCGCCTGTCGTCGCGTTAGCCCAGCTTTCGGGAACTTTTATTTCGACAAGACCGGTGATCGCGTTGTCGATACATGCGTAGTTCATGTTTACTACGTCGTCGCCCTTCTTGCCGTATGCTTTCTTGATCATCTGCTTCATGTAGCTTTCCGCTTCCGCGTACGGAATGATGTCGGCAAGTTTGAAGAACGCCGCTTGGCATACGGTATTGACGCCCTTGCGTGCGCCGATCTCGTTGACTATCTTGAGCGCGTCGATCGTGTAGAACTTGATGTGTTTTTGAGCGATCGTGCGCTTCATCGCGGCGGGAAGCTCGGTTTCGAGCTGCTCGGGCGTCCAGTGGCAGTTGAGAAGGAAAACGCCGCCTTCCTTGATATCGTCCACCATGTTGTAGTGGGTGACGTAAGATTGGTTGTGGCACGCCACGAAATCCGCTTGGTCGATGAGGTAGGTGGACTTAATGGGCACGTCGCCGAACCGCAGGTGGGAAATGGTAAGACCGCCCGACTTTTTGGAGTCGTAGAAGAAATAGCCCTGCGCGTACTTCTTGGTGTGGTCGCCTATGATCTTGATGGAGTTCTTATTCGCGCTGACAGTGCCGTCGCTGCCGAGACCGTAGAACTTGCAACGCACGGTGCCCGCAGGCGAGGCGTTGACGAACTTCGAGCAGTCGAGCGAAGTGTTCGTCACGTCGTCGTCGATACCGACGGTGAAGTGATTCTTCGGCTTTTTCGCTTCGAGGTTTTTGTAAACGGCGTTGACCATGGTCGGGGTGAACTCTTTGGAACCCAAACCGTATCTGCCGCCGACTACCGCGATATCCGTTTTGCCCGCTTCCGCGAGTGCCGCGCATACGTCGAGGTAGAGCGGTTCGCCGAGGCTGCCCGGCTCTTTGGTGCGGTCGAGCACCGCGAGGCGTTTGACCGAGGCGGGGAGAGCTTTAACGAAATGTTTGACAGAGAACGGACGGTAGAGGCGAACTTTCAAAAGTCCTATTTTCTTGCCTTTCTTGGCGAGGTAGTCTACCGTTTCTTCGGCGGCTTCGCAGCCCGAACCCATCATGACGATGACGTTCTCCGCATCTTTCGCGCCGTAGTATTGGAAAAGTTTGTACTCGCGTTTCGTGAGCTTTTTGACTTCGTTCATCATAGCTTGAACGATGTCGGGAGTGGCGTCGTAGTATTTGTTGGCGGCTTCGCGGTTTTGGAAGTAGATATCCGCGTTCTGCGCCGTGCCTTTCTGGACGGGGTGCTCGGGGTTGAGCGCGCGGGATTTGAATTCGCGAATGTCGTCCAAACAACCCGTCTTTTCGAGAAGCTGTTTCATTTCGTCGTACTCGATGCCGTCGATTTTATCTATCTCGTGGCTGGTGCGGAAGCCGTCGAAGAAGTGCAGGAAAGGCACTTTGGACTTGAGCGTGGACAGGTGCGCGACGAGCGCGAGGTCCATAGCTTCCTGAACGGAGTTGGATGCGAGCATCGCAAAACCGGTCTGACGGCACGCCATTACGTCCGAATGGTCGCCGAAAATATTAAGCGCGTGAGCGGCGAGCGCGCGTGCGCTTACGTGGAAAACGGTGGGGAGCAGTTCGCCCGAGATCTTGTACATGTTCGGGATCATGAGGAGCAGACCCTGCGAAGCGGTGTACGTCGTGGTGAGCGCGCCCGCGCACAGCGAGCCGTGTACCGCGCCCGCCGCGCCGCCTTCCGACTGCATTTCGGCGATGCGCAGTTCTTGCCCGAACATGTTTTTGCGTCCGGCGGTTGCCCATTCGTCTGCGTACTCCGCCATAGGCGAGGACGGCGTAATGGGGTAAATTGCCGCGACCTCCGAGAAGGCATACGCTACGTGCGAAGCAGCGGTATTGCCGTCGATTGTCATCTTTACCATAAAAACCTCCAAAGTTTATATTACGAGTTTGTCCGTCGTATTTTTTGCGCGTTCGACCGCGCCGAAAACACAACAAATATATTATATATCTTCTTCTTCGCAAAGTCAATACTATAACTCCAAATATATGTAATTTTTCTCATATCGGCGGGCATGCGGTTACGGTCGCGGCGCAAAAATATGCCAGCGCGATTTTATAAGTGCCGTATTTGATTGACAGCGCGGGCGTCGCGTGCTAAAATATGTATTTGGGTGAGCGACGTGGCAGAAAAACTTTCGGAAAACATAATACGCGATACCGCAACGGCGGTCGGAGTTGCGCTGTCCGAGGAGGACGTAGCGTACATATCGGCGCAGTTCGAGGGTTTTTCGGTGCTCGAAAACGAAGCGGCGGATATGCGTTACTCCGCCGACGAGATATTATATCACGCGCAGTCCGTCGGGCACGGCGGCAAAGCGCGTTGCGACCTGCGCGATCTCGTTTCGGACTTGCATGCGGGACGCGCGACGTCGCTTCGCGTGACCGAAGATTGTTTCGAGCGCATGACGACCCGAAAAGATTTGAATAACTTTATTTCCGAAAATCGCGACGCGGGCATTGCCGCGGCAAAGCGTGCGGACGTCTTGCTCGCGAGCGGACGCGGCGGAGAGCTTTGCGGCGTGCCGATAGCGGTCAAGGACAACATTAACGTAAAAGGGCTTCCCGTGACCTGCGCGTCGCGCATTTTCTCGGAAGCAAAAGCCGCGTCGAGCGCGGAGTGCGTAAAGCGGATAGAAGAAGCGGGCGGAGTGATAGTCGGTAAAACCAACATGGACGAACTCGCCATGGGCAGTACCGACGAAAGCTCGGCGTTCGGCGCGGTGAAAAACGCGCTCGATATTACGCGCGTGCCGGGCGGAAGCTCGGGCGGGTCGGCGAACGCGGTGGCGGCAAGACAAGCCGTATGCGCGCTCGGCACGGACACGGGCGGGTCTATAAGACAGCCTGCGGCATACTGCGGCGTGGTAGGACTTAAACCCACTTTCGGCGCGGTGAGCTGCGACGGGCTTGTCGGGTTTGTGCCGTCGCTCGATACGATAGGAGTGCTCGCGCCCGATTGCGACAGCGCGGGCATTGTTTTCGGCGTCATGTCGGGACGGAAGCTCGCGCCCGCGAACGCTGAGCTTTTCGGCAAAACGATAGGGATCGCCGACGAGTTCGCGTCGGGCGAAATAGCGAGCGACGAGGTGCGTAAGCAGTTCGAAAACGCGATCGCATTCGCCGCCGAACACGGCGCGAGAATAGTGCGCGTTCGGTTGCCGTCGTTTACCGCCGCGCTTGCGGCATACCACGTTTTGTCGTCTGCGGAAGCGGCGACTAACATACTTGCGAGCGTTCCGAAAAACAAGCTCGCTTCGACGGGCGGCGAAGTGCGTCGGCGCATAGTCGCTGGCGTGCTTGCGGGCGGTTGCGAACTGTACGAAAAGGCGCGTAACGTGCGCGAAAGACTGTGCCGCGAATATGCCGAGGCGTTCGGATATTGCGACGTGCTTTTAAGTCCGACGTCGCCTACGACGGCGACCGTTCTCGGCGCGTCGCGCGATCCAAACAAGTCGCATTACGGCGATTATTTTCTCGCGCCCGCAAGCCTTGCGGGATTACCCGCGGCGAGCGTACCGTTCGGCGATACCGTTCTTCCCGTGGGCATACATATAGTGGGAAATTACGGTTGCGAACAGACAGTGCTCGATATAGGCAGCGCGCTCGAATATAAAGCCGCAACGAAATAGAATAAAGAACATACCGCCGTGCATTAAAATCATGCAGTCGCACACAATACATGTATGGAAAACGCTCGGCGCATTACCGATAAATTCACAACGCAAGACAATATCGTTACACGCGTGACGCGGTGCGGCGGTAAGGAGTGTACGGTGCTCGTACAGCCCGATCTGTCCGACGCAGAAGCCGCGCGCGCGATCGTTTACTCGCTCGTAAATTACGACGGCGAGATTTCTTCGCTCGATGATTTTTCCGAAAAGTGCGTGTTCGAGTACGACGTAACGGTGTCCGAAGATTGCGACGAAGCGACCGACGATCTGCTGTCGGGCGATATTATCGTGTGCCTCGAGGGCGATGAAAGATATGCGATCGTAAACGCGCGGTCGTATACCACGCGCGGAATAGTGGAACCGCCGACGGAAACGGTCATGCGCGGACCGCGCGAAGGGTTTATAGAGGATCTAAAGACAAACCTGTCGTTGCTCGAGCGGCGTATAAAATCGCCCGACTTCGCTATCGACAGACTTACCGTCGGGCGCAAAACTAAGACGGGCGTCGCGGTGTGCTATATCTCGTCCGTCGCCGACAAGCGCGTGGTGAAAAAACTGAAAAAGCGTCTTAAGAAGATCGACATAGACGGTATAGTGGACAGCAATTATTTGGTGCCGTATATCGAAGAACGTCCGTACTCGCTTTTTTCGCAGACGGGCATAAGCGAAAAACCGGACATAGTTGCGGCAAAACTTCTCGAAGGTCGCGTCGCGATATTGATCGACGGATCGCCGATGGTTGTCACCGTGCCGTTCGTGCTGATAGAAGAATTTCAATCGGGCGAGGACTACTATCAACGCTCGACGTACGGCACGTTTATACGGTTGTTGCGCTACTTCGGATTGATGCTCGCGACGTTGCTCCCGGGACTGTATATCGCGTTGCAGAACTTTCACTACACGCTCATTCCCGTCAGATTTATGATAACGCTCGTTTCGGCGATCAAGGGCTTGCCGCTGTCGCCGATGGCGGAAACGCTGTTCGTGCTCGTGCTGTTCGAGATCATACGCGAGGCGAGCGTGAGAATGCCGCGTGCCGTCGGCATGGCGATGAGTATTGTTGGCGCGCTCGTGCTCGGCGAAACGGCGGTCAATGCGGGACTTATCAGTTCGCCCGCGGTGATGATCACCGCGCTGTCGTCGATCGCGCTTTTTACGGTGCCCAATCTCATCGGACCGATGAGCGTATTGCGGCTCGCGTACGCGCTTGTCGGCGGGCTGTTCGGACTTTACGGACTGATCATCGCCGTCATGTTCTCCATACATTACGTGAGCGCGCTCAACGGTTACGGCTCGCCGTACCTCGCGCCGTTCGCGCCGCTCGTTTTCACCGACTTCAAAGACGCCGTCGAACGCGGAGTGTTTCCCGAGATGAAAAAACGCCCGAGGAGTATTCCCAATACAAACGAAACGCGGCAGGCATAACGTCGCGGAATTATGCGGCGAGCGTGCCGCTTACATATCATGAACGACGCAATGACACAAAACAATAATCCGAGTCCACCCGCAAGCAGCGGCGGCAGCGCGACAAAACAGGCGACGGGCAAACAACTCGTAGCGACGGTATTCATACTGTCCGTCGCGGCGAAGCTGTTTATGTTCCCGATATATCTGATACAATCTACCGGTCGCGATGCGTATATCGCGATGGCGGTGGCGGGCGGGTTCGACCTTATCATGCTCGGGATAGTGCTTTTCGCGCTCGTAAAAAGCGGCGATCGCGATTTTTTCACGCTGCTCACCGATACGTTCGGGCGCACGGGCGCGAGGATGATCTCGGCTGTCGTCGCGCTGTTCATGTTTTTCAAACTGAACATAGGCGTCGCCGAATCGTTGCTGTTCTATGCCGACAACGTGTTTACCGATTTTTCGGTTTCTATCATGATTTTCGTGCTGCTTATTTTCTTTATATCGGTGGGTATGCACACGCTTCGCGCGTTTTGTCGGCTTAACGAATTGCTCGTGCCCCTCGTCGCCGTAGGGCTTATCGCGCTCGTCACAGTCGTCGCAATGACGGGGTACGATTTCGGCAATATCCTGCCCGTTATGCGCAACGGCAAAGCGTTCGCCGACGGATTGTGCGAGCACACCGCGTGGGTGGGGGATTTTACGCCGCTCGTGCTGTTCCTCGGTCGTACCGATATGAAAAAGCGCACCGCGGCATTCGTCGCCGTAGGCGGCACTGCGGGCACGGCGATCGCGGTATTCTTTTCCGTCGTGCTGTGCGCGGCGTTCGGCAACGTGCCCATACTCGTGGACACGAGCACAAACGTGCCGAGCATACTGCAGTTTTCGGTGGGCAACCTGTACGGACGCACCGACATGTTCTCGTCCATACTGTGGAGCGTCGCGGCGTTTATCGGCAACGCGTTGCTGTTCTATTCGACTTGCAGGTGCGTGGCGTTTACTATAGGAAAAAGCGCGCACATGATAATAGCCTGTGCCGTGTGCGTGCCTATGTACTTCATACAGGTATTCGCAATGACAGATCAAACGCTGTTCTCGACGATAGTAACGAGTCGGGCGGCGTCTGTCGCCGTGCCGATCCTCGCCGCGCTGATCCCGATTCTTGCGGTGGCGTGTTCGCTTCGACGCGGTAAGAACAATTCGAGTTCGGCGCAAGCGAGCGGCGACGCCGAAGTCGTGTCGGATAACGGGGAAAACGGCGGGAGCGCGGATCCGCTTGCCAAACGGTGCGGAACGGAGGAATGACGAATGATCTCGGCGCGTAAAAAACTGATTGTTTATAAAGTGATTATCGCGGTGTTCGCGTTTATCGTCGCGTTTATGCCGTCCACAGTGCTTCGCAGTCGCGAGGCGAACAGCCGCGTCGTGGTGGAGCTTATCGGCGTGGACGGCGGCGACAAAGTGAGCGTCACCGCGCAGTACGTAATGCCGACGGAAACGCAGGGCGCGACGAGTAAAGACGTAGTTACTGTGTCGGCGAATACCGTTACGGAAGCGGTGGAACTGCTTTCGACCGCGCTCGGCAGGCGTGCGGAACTCGGGCACTGCTCGATGATAATAGTGGGCGAAACCGCGACGCCCGATCATCTCGCAACGCTCATGACCGCGACCGACGTCACTGCCGACGTGTATCTCGCCGCGGCGGAAGGCGAAGCGAGCGAGCTTGTCGGCGACATTACCGAGTTCATGAAAAAGACGGGCGTCACCGACGCCGATTTCATAGCATACGGAGTGAACAAGGCGCACATCGCGACGAATACGTTGCTCGACTTTCTATGCGATATAGGCAGCGCGTCGCGCAGTTCGTTCTTGCCTATAGTGGAAATGCTCGAAGAAGAAGGCTCGGGAGGTAGCGGCGGAGAAAGTTCGGGAGGCGGAAGCGACAGCGGCGGAGAAAGCTCGGGCGGCGGAGAAAAGTCGTCGAAGAAAATGACGGGCATGGAGATCAATAAGCTCGCGCTTTTCGGAGAAAATGGCAGAGTGGGAATAATGCAGGAGAAAGCGGCGCGCGGCGTGGCGTGGGTGAGTGCGCCCATAGAAAAAGGAATACTCACCGCGGACGTGGATATAGACGGCGAAACGGTGAAGAACGTGTCGGCGCGATTGCTGAAAAAACACGTCGAGATCAAAGCGCGTCCCGACAAGTCGATAAAAATTACGATACGCGCCGTTATAGAGCCGCACGGCGATAAATTCAACGAGGTGGATTCGCGCAATACCGCAGAGGCGAGCGCGGCACTCAAGGCGGGATTTTCCGAAACGGTGAAATCGGAACTTGTCGCGGCGTTCGATGCGAGCGTGGAGCAGGGGTGCGACGTGCTGTTTATCGGCAAAGAATTTTATAGGCATTATCCCGATTATTTTGAAACGGAATTCGATTTGGCGAATACAGAAGTGGAATACGAAGTGGATATATCGGTCAAATAGTATCGCGCTGAATGTTTCGCCGCAAAACAAAAGCGGCACCGAGTGTCGGTACCGCGAAAATAAATTTATGCTACACACGGAGTGTAGTAAAATTCTTTTTCATGCGCCATGATGAATACGCCGTCTAACGGAAACGTTTGCGGGCGGCTTCCTTCTTCTTTTTGCGCTTTACGGAGGGCTTTTCGTAGTATTCCTTTTTGCGCATGTCGCCGAGGATATTATCCTTTTGGCACTTGCGCTTGAAACGCTTGAGCGCGCTGTCGAGCGATTCGTTTTCGCCTACACGGATTACTGCCATTGTTCACACCTCCTTTGCAACGGATTTCCGATTGCCTAACCATTATATACCAAAGACAGCCGTATGTCAAGTCTTTTTCGGAGATATTTTGCCCGAAATTCGTTGCGACGTCGAAACCGCGAAAGCGGGAACGGTTACATTTTATTCGAGCAAGCGGAGCTTTCGCACCACAAGATATTGAAATACGCGAAGCGACGCCGCAACAGCATATTGCGGTGTACAAAAATGTATGAAATTCCACAAAAATTCCGTGCGAAAAACGTTGACTTTTGTAAAATGCGCCGTTATAAATAGAGTATTCTCTTTTTTCGGCGTGGTTTCCATGCTATTACTATTGTCTAAGCAATCGGAGGTTTGCTATGCAAAGACGGGATTTTATAGTAGGAACGCTCGTGCGCACCGGTTTTCGTTCATCGCTGCGCGGGTTTGAACAGTTTTGCATGTGTGTGGAACTGTATTCGGATAACCGTGCGTCGACAATAGAAAGCATATACGAAAAAGTCGCGAAACGGTGTCGTTGCAGTAAAAGCTCGGTTGAAAAGAACTTGCGCAGGCTTTTTTCAAGCTCCGACGCAAGTTCGGCTATAGGTAAACTTTTCGGCATGGATTTCACCGATACCGGTAATAAAGAGATCGTCGCGACGTTCAGTAACTATGTGGAGTTGAGCCGCGACCGTTACATGTAATGCGACCGCACGAAAAGCGGACGATCTCGGCGGTTTTCAAATCGACTCGAGTGCTGCCTTTATGACCGCTATCTGACGGACAAGCTCGTCTTTTGCGCAACCGCCGATGACGTTGCGCCGCGCGATCGCGCTTTTCGGCGATACTGCGACGGTTATGTCTTTATCGAACAGCGGCGAGAATTTTTTGTATTCCGAAAGCGTCATGTTTTGCAGCGTCTTGCCGTTTTGCAAACACCACAGCACGATTTTTCCCGTTATTTCGTGCGCCGCGCGGAACGGCATGCCTTTCGCGGCGAGATAGTCCGCAACCTCGGTCGCGCAGGAAAACCCGCCCGCCGCCGCGGCGTTCATCGCGTCGGTGTCGAATTTCACTTTGTCTACGAATGCGGTGAATACGCGCAGGCTGATCGCGAGCGTGTCTGCGGCGTCGAACAGCGGTTCTTTGTCCTCTTGCATGTCCTTGTTGTAGGCGAGCGGCAAACCTTTCATTACCGTGACGAGCGCGGTGAGGTCGCCGATGACCCGTCCGCATTTCCCGCGAAGCAATTCGTTTACGTCGGGATTTTTCTTTTGCGGCATGATCGACGATCCCGTGCCGAACTCGTCGGGCAGTAGTAAAAAGCCGAACTCGCTTCCCGACCAATAAACGAATTCCTCGTTGATGCGCGACAGGTGCAACATTGTCTGCGTCGCGCACGACAGAAATTCGATGGCGAAATCGCGGTCGCCGACGCCGTCGAGCGAGTTTTGCGACACGCCGTCGAAACCGAGCAGTTTTGCGGTGAGTTCGCGATCTATCGGGAATGTGGTGGCGACGCACGCGCCGTTGCCGAGCGGCATTATATTGACGCGTTTTCGGCAGTCCGAAAAACGTTCTATGTCGCGCATGAACATGTTCGCATAGGCGAGGAGATAATGCCCGAGCGTTGTGGGCTGCGCCTTTTGCATATGAGTGTATGCGGGCATGGCGTCCGTCTTGTGTTCGTCCGCGCGTTTTACGAGCGACGACGCGAGCGACTTTAACAGCGCGGAAATGCCGTCGATGCAGTCGCGCAGATACAGACGTATGTCGGTCGCGACCTGGTCGTTGCGGCTCCGCGCCGTGTGTAACTTTTTGCCGACGTCGCCGACCCGCGCGACAAGCGCGTTTTCGACGAACGAATGAATGTCCTCCGCACCGACGAGCGGAAGCGCGCCGCTTTCTATGTCGCGCATTATTTCGCCGAGCGCGGCGACTATGGCGTCGGCTTCCGATTGCGGGATAATCCCCGTCGCGCCCAACATTTTGCAGTGCGCGACCGATCCCGCTATATCCTGTCTGTACATTTTGCCGTCAAACGGAAGCGAATCGTTGAATTCTTCGGCTACGGCGTCGAGTTCGGCGGTAAATCTGCCCGACCATAATTTCATAAGCACCTCGTATTATTATAAGTGTCGATTATCCGAAACGGGGTAACCGACACTTATAACCGTTATTTATTTCTTTTTTCCGTTGTTGCGTTCGAGCATTTTTGCGCGGACCTTGAGCGGCAAGCCGAACAGGTTGATAAAGCCCGCCGAGTCTTTCTGATCGTATACTTCGTCCGCGCCGAACGTGGCGATGTCCTCGTCGTACAGCGAGTACGGGCTTGTCATGCCTGCGGGGGAGATGCGTCCCTTGAACAATTTCAGCTTCGTCGTGCCCGTCACGTATTCCTGCGTCGAGTCGACGAACGCGGAGAGAGCTTCGCGGAGCGGGGTGTACCACTTGCCGTCGTAAACGAGTTCGGCGAACTTGATCGCGACGTGCTCTTTGAAATGCGCGGTGTCGCGGTCGAGCGTGATTTCTTCGAGATTTTTGTGCGCCGCATAGAGAATGGAACCTGCGGGGTTTTCGTACACGCCGCGCGATTTCATGCCGACAAGACGGTTTTCCACCATATCGTCGACGCCGACGCCGTTACGCGCGCCTATCTCGTTGAGCTTCTCGATGATCGCGACGGGCGGGAGCTTTTCGCCGTTGACGGCGACGGGAATACCTTTTACCCACTCTATGGTGACGTACTCGGGGGTGTCGGGTGTGTCTTTTATAGGCTTGCTGATGAGCAGCATTTCGTCTTTAGGCTCGTTTGCGGGATCTTCGAGGTCGCTGCCTTCGTGCGAAAGATGCCACAGATTTCTGTCCATGGAATAGTTGTGCGTTTTTGTGACCGGCACGTCGAGTCCGCGTTTGACGGCATAGTCTATTTCTTCGTCGCGCGACTTGATATCCCAAATGCGCCACGGCGCAATGATTTTCATATCGGGTGCGAGAGCTTTGATGGACAGCTCGAACCGCACTTGATCGTTGCCTTTGCCTGTGCAGCCGTGGCAAATGGCGTCCGCTTTTTCTTTCTTCGCTATTTCGACGAGCCGCTTTGCGATCACGGGGCGGGCGAACGAAGTGCCGAGCAAATACTTGCCCTCGTAAACCGCGCCCGCTTTGAGGGTGGGGAATATGCAGTCGGTGACGAATTCTTCGGTGAGATCTTCTATGTAGAGTTTCTCCGCACCGCTCTTTTTCGCTTTTTCTTTGAGCGGCGCGAGTTCCTCGCCCTGACCGACGTCGGCGGCGACTGCGATGACTTCGCAATCGTAATTTTCTTTCAGCCAAGGAATGATTATGGTGGTATCGAGTCCGCCCGAGTAAGCCAAAACTACTTTTGTTTTTGCCATGATTGTAGCTCCTGAAGTTATATATAATGTATGTAAATTCGCTTGTCTTTCGACAGGCATACCGTATAGTGGCATTATACACCGTTTTTACGCAAATGGCAACTGTTTTGAGCATGTCGAAAACGGCACATAATAATGAAAGCGTGAAATATCCTTTGTTTGCCCGGTTTATGGCGGGATTTCGGATAACGCGCCGCCGACAATAAATAGTGCCGAAACCGTAAAAAACGGTTGACAAGGCGAGAAACGTTGTGGTAGAATATATGCGGGTGAATAACGCCCATACCTTTTTCTCGGTGCCGCGCTCTCCGACGCACACTGTGATAAAGGCGAATTTATTATTTTTTGGAGGTACATCATGGACAAACAGGTAAAGGCGGAAATCATTTCCAAGTTTGCAACGCACGAGGGCGACACTGGTAGCCCGGAGGTGCAGATCGCGCTGCTCACCTGGCGCATCAATCACCTGACCGACCACCTGAAAACGCATCCGAAGGATCACCACTCGCGCAGAGGTCTTTTGCAAATGGTAGGTTCCCGCCGCAGTCAGCTCAACTATCTCAAAGATATAGATATAGAGCGTTACCGCAGTCTTGTTGCCAAGCTCGAGCTTCGCAAATAAGAACGTTACAAGCCTTACGGACAGGTTTTTCGCGGCGATCGCGACACTGTCGCATTATTCGCGTCGCGTCTATCCGTACGGCTAACCGCCGTGATATGCTCACGTAGCAGTCGAGGCGGTTTTTTGTATTCGACCCGATCTCATAGCGCGTAACGCGAACACGGTTCGCGTGCGAGTAACCCCGCAAAAAATCGGGCAAAAAATTCGGCTAATCAATTCAGGAGATATATATTATGGAATGCAAGGTTTTCCAAACAGAGATCGGCGGGCGCACCGTTACCGTCGAAACAGGTAAGTATGCGGGACAAGCCAACGGGTCTTGTATCATTCGTTGCGGCGACACCGCGGTCATGACAAACGTCACTATGGCGGACGCGCCGCGTCCCGGCATGGACTATTTCCCGCTCGGCGTGGACTTCGAGGAAAAGCTGTACGCGATCGGCAAGATCCCCGGCAGCTTCAAGCGTCGCGAGGGCAGGGGCAGCGACAAGGCGATACTCACTTCGCGGCTCATCGACAGACCTATCCGTCCGTTGTTCCCGAAAGGACTTTTCAACGACGTGTCGGTCGTCGCGACCGCGCTCTCGGTAGACACCAATATCCCGCCCGAAGTGTTCGGCATGCTCGGCAGCTCGATAGCTCTTTCCATTTCGGATATTCCGTTTATGGGACCTACGGGTTCTGTCGTGGTCGGCTGTGTGGACGGCAAGTACGTTATCAACCCCGACAACGAGCAACGCGCCAAGAGTACCATGCACGTGTATGTGTCGGGTACTGCGGACGCCATCATGATGGTGGAAGCGGGTGCGCAGGAAGTTTCCGAGGAAGAAATGCTCGGCGGCATACTCTTTGCGCATAAAGAGATCAAAAAACAAGTAAAATTCATCAACGACATAGTAAAGGCGGTAGGTAAGCCGAAACTCGATCCCGACCTTTATCATATCGGCGAGGACGTGGACAAGGCTGTCCGCAAGTACGCCGATAAAATGCTCGACAAAGCACTCGACGAGTTCGACCGCACCAAACGTCAGGAAAATCAAGACAAGGTGCAGGAAGACGTCATGGCGCATTTCGCGGAGGAGTTCGCGGGCAGAGAACGCGAAATCGGCGATACGCTGTACTACATGACCAAAGAAAAGGTTCGCGCCAAGATACTCGATAAAGGCGTGCGTCCCGACGGTCGCAAGACGACGGATATCCGCGACATTTGGTGCGAAGTGGGTGTGCTCCCGCGCACGCACGGCTCGGCGGTGTTTACCCGCGGTCAGTCGCAAGCACTGTCCATATGCACGCTCGGCACTTCTCGCGACGCGCAGAAGCTCGATAACCTCGACGACGAGGAAACGAAGCGTTATATGCATCAATACAACATGCCGCCGTACTCGACGGGCGAAGCGAAACCGCTCCGTGCGCCCGGTCGGCGCGAAATAGGTCACGGCGCACTCGCGGAGCGCGCGCTCGAGCCTGTCATTCCGAGCGAGGACGAATTCCCGTACACCATTCGCGTCGTGTCCGAGATACTTTCGTCCAACGGCTCGACCTCGCAGGCGAGCGTATGCGGCAGCACGCTGTCGCTCATGGACGCGGGCGTGCCCATTAAAGCCCCCGTTGCCGGTATCGCCATGGGTCTTATAAAAGACGAGGCGAAAGGCAAGCTCGCCATACTTTCGGATATTCAGGGACTCGAGGACTTCCTCGGCGACATGGATTTCAAGGTCGCGGGTACCGAAAAGGGCATTACCGCCATTCAAATGGATATCAAGATCAAAGGTATCGACGAGAAGATACTGCGCACCGCGCTCGAACAGGCGCGTGTAGGCAGACTGCACATTCTCGGCAAGATGCTCGCGGTGCTCGATAAACCGCGTGCGGAACTGTCGCAGTACGCGCCGAAGATCATTATGTTCACGATCGACCCCGAGAAGATCGGCGACGTAATAGGCAAGTCCGGCAAGACGATAAACAAGATCGTGGACGACACCGGCGTCAAAATAGATATAGAGGAGGACGGCAGAGTGTTCATCGCGGGCGTCGATCAGGCAATGACGGCGAAAGCGAAAGAGATAATCCTCAATATCGTAAAAGATCCCGAGATCGGCGACGTTTACGAAGGACCGGTCGTCACGGTGCGCGACGAACTCGGCGCGTTCGTGGAGCTTGCGCCCGGCAAGGACGGCATGATCCACATTGCGAAGCTCGGCAAGTTCGTCGGCAAGCGGCTCGACGCGGTTTCCGCAGTGCTCAAGGAAGGCGACACCGTGCGCGTGGAAGTGGTCAGCTTTACGAAACAGGGTAAGATCGACCTCAAACTTCTCGACAAGCTCACGGGCGACCCGATCGAGAAAGCTCCCGAAGGCGCGTTCGAGGACGACCGCCCGCGCGGCGACAGACCTCGGCACGACCGCCCGCGCGGCGATAAACCCCGTCGCGGCGGCAAGCCCGACGGCAAAAAATCGGATAAAACCGAAAAATAATCAATTTGTTATATAATAAAACACCCCGGCTGTAAATATACATAGTCGGGGGTGTTTTTATGACGAACACGCGTAAAGCAAGAATTTCGGTAATATTGGGCAATATAGTAATATGCGTCACGGTAGCGGTGCTTTTGCTCGTAACCGTCGCTCCGACGGAAGCAAAGCCCGCGTCGCAAGCCGCCGAGCCGTACTATAACGGCGAGTCGGATAAAAGCGTGTCGCTCATGGTGAACGTGTATTGGGGCACCGAATACATTGCGCCCATGCTCGATATTTTCGCTCGGCACGACGTGACGACTACTTTCTTCGTCGGCGGATCGTGGGCGGCGGGCAACGAGTCCACGCTCAAAGCGATCGTTGCGGCGGGGCACGAAATAGGTAACCACGGCTATTATCACAAAGATCACAAAAAGCTGGACGGCGCGTATAACCGCAAGGAGATCTCGTCCGCACACGCTGTGGTGAAAGACGTCACGGGCATAGACATGACGCTGTTCGCTCCGCCGTCGGGCGCGTTCGGTGCGGCGACGCTGGATGCGGCGAGCGAACTCGGATATAAGACGGTCATGTGGACGCGCGATACCATAGATTGGCGCGACCACGACAGCGAGCTGATATATAAGCGCGCGGTGAAAAATATCAAGGGCGGCGATCTGATCCTCATGCATCCGACCGAATGTACCGTCGCCGCGCTCGACCGCATCATTACCGAGATCGAACGAAACGGATTGACGGTGGCGTGCGTGAGCGAGGTGCTCGTCGGTCATTCGGAGCAGTAACCGCGCCGACTATAAAACGCGCGCGGAAAACCGAAAAACGCAAATCAATCAAAAACACAATCGAGGAACGGTTTATGGAGATCAAACAGTATAAAAACGGGCTTACGGTCATGGTGGAAACCATGCCGTCGCTTCGCTCGGTCGCTTGCGGCATCATGGTCGCGACGGGCAGCTGCAACGAAACGCGCGAAACAAACGGCATCTCGCACTTTATCGAGCACGTCAATTTCAAAGGTACCGAAAAGCGCACGGCGCAGGATATAGTGTCCGAGTTCGACCGCATGGGCGCGTCTTTCAACGCGTTCACGGGCAAGGAATATACGTGCTATTATTTCAAGTCGATCGACGAAACTTTCGAGCCGTGCTTCGATATCCTGTCCGATATTTTCTTACATTCCAAGTACGACGGCGAAGAACTCGACCGCGAACGCAAGGTCATCATCGCAGAAATCAATATGAGCAAGGACGACCCCGACGGCGTGTGCACCGACGTGCTGTATGCGACCGCGTACCGCGACGCACCGCTCGGCATGGACATACTCGGTCCCAAATCCAACGTTGAGCGGTTCGGCAAGTCGGATATTCTCGACTACAAAAAGCACAATTACCTGCCTACGAATACCGCCGTCGCGTTCGTCGGCAATATTACGCTCGATGGCGCGCTCGCACTTGTGGAGAAGCATATGGGCGAACTCGTAAACGCGCCGCGCGTCGAGCGAAAAAAACAGCAGCCGAGCATTTATTTCCCCGGCTACGGCGAGTATATCCACGATTACGAGCAAAGCGAGATCTCCATTGCTTTCCCGTCGTTTCCGTACTCGTCCGAATACACCGAAGCACTCGTTGCCGTGGACTGCTTGTTCGGGAGCGGCATGAGTTCGCGGCTGTTCCAGCGGCTCCGCGAAAAAATGGGGCTCGTGTACAGCGTGTACACGCAGGCATGGGGCGGCATAAATGACGGACTGTTTTCGATCTGCGCGAATGTGAACGTCGAGAACGTCCCGAAGGCGGTGGAGGCGATAAAGAACGAAGTGGACATTCTCGTTAAAAACGGCGTCACCGCGGACGAAACTCAAAAGGCGATAACACAGCTGAAAGTGTCTGCGTATTTCAGTCGCGAAGCCTCTCGCGACTATATGCTCGGAAAGCTCCGTCAGTGGACGAAGATAGGGCGCGTGCGCGAGCTTGACGAAACGATCGCGCGTATAGAAGCTCTCACGCCCGCGAAAATAAACGACGTCGTGCAGAGCGTATTTACTAAACCTACGGCAATAGCGTATGTCGGAAAAGCTCCGACGGAACGGGTAGACAAAATTTTCGGGAGGAAATAACACAATGGAAGAACGGCGTGACGAAAAACGCGAGGACAAGCTCGACGTGCTGTTCCGCATGCAGGCGGGACTCGACGCGTACATACGCGAAAAGCGCGGACTCGACTATTCGCGCGGCGAGTGGGTGTGCAAGAAAGCACTCGCGCTCATGGTCGAACTCGGCGAGGTGGTCGACGAAGCGAAGTACAAATGGTGGAAGAACAATACCGAGATAGACGACGCCAAGCTCAAGGAAGAAATCGTCGACGTACTGCATTTTTTTCTCGGCATGTGCATAGACAGCGGCATGACGAGCGACGAGCTTTTCGACATTTATCTCAAAAAGAACAAAGAAAATTACGACAGACAGAACGGTCTTTCCGCAAAGAAAGGGTATGAAGTGAAATAACAATTAATAATTAAAAATTAATAATTAATAATTGTTGATTGATTGTTGTTTGATATATAATTAGATGCTACTATAATCGGCTCTGTCGCGAGGCGCGAGCGGATATAAAGCTCCCAGCAAGTCGAAATGACGGGTGGGGGCTTTTGTTTGTTGCGGTCGTTTCGATCATCGTGTCTTTTGCGGCATTTGCGGTCGGACTTCCAAAGTCTTTTTTGTGTCGAAAATTTTCGCATGTCGGGGCGGATCATCATTTTTTTCGCAATACGGTAATTTTTTACCCCAAAAGCCTTGAAATGTTGACAAGACTATGTTATACTATTAGGTGCGTAGAAAAGCACGCGACTGTTTTTCTATGACAGAAAAATTCGATAATTTATTTGTTCGGGGTTTATTGTGGCAAATAACGGTAATAGAAGAAAAAATAAGAATACAAAGAGCAATACTCACGACGCACTCGGAATGACGCTTGTCGTAGTTTCGGCGTTTCTTTTGCTGTGCATTGTCATAAAGCCGATACTCGGAGTTTTCAGCGAGGCTATTTTCAGCGTTATTCTCGGCGTGTTCGGCATCGTTGCGTATCCCTGTCTAATTGCGACGCTCGTTTTGGGTATTCTTATCCTCACTCGCCGTTACGGCAATAATAAGAATATTCCGTTGCGCGTGAAAGTATGTATTCCTATTCTCACCGTGTGCCTTCTCATCATTTCGCAGCTCGCGTCCACACACCATTTTCTCAACGATACATTTTCGGGGTATATCGGTAACGTGTATTCCGCGAAATATTCGGTGGGCGGCGTGATAGTCGGCACCGTCGCGTTCGGACTCAAAGCGGCGATCACCGAAATCGCGTGCTACGTAGTGTTTTCGGTCGGTGTGATCGTCACGCTTCTCGTAATGACTTCCGCGATCTCGAAAATTCGCGAGCGGATTCATAACCGCAGAACGCCGCAAGCCCCGCCCGAACCTGTCGCGCCCACGCACAGCATGCTGTCCGACGACGAGGCGCAACGCGTCGTTTACATGGGACCGCGCGGCGGGCTGTTTGTCGATCGCATAGAGCCTGCGCACCCCGAGTACGCTATGGAGTCGGGACTCGCTACCGAAGCCCCCGTTTCCGAAAAACGTGCGGTCAGCGACTATCCGCCCAATCACGTTATGGACGGGCGAGGCGTCGCTCCCGATAACGACGAGAACCGCAATATGGCGCGCTTCAGACTTTACGGCGATACGGGCGAAGTGACGCGTCAGCGCACCGAAGAATTCCGCGCATCATCCGCGGGCACTCGAAATCCCGAGCCGCCGCGCACCTATACCGCGCCGCAACAGCCGTCTTATGCGTCCGCCGCATACTCGGGCGAACCTGCGGTAGCCGAGCCGTTCGAGCGCGTAAACTCGGACGCGCAAAACCCGGACAAGCCTGTCAGAAGCGATTTCGACGGCAATAAACTCGGCAGTATAGCGGATTTGTTTTTCCCCGCCGAAAAGGATATTCAGTTCAACGATGCGGGCATAGAAACCGCGGAGGAAAAGAGCAGTCACCGCCGTCAGGCGGAGTTCGAGCGCGCGACCGCGCCGATATTCGATACTCATGACCGCGCAGTGTCGCGCGAATACGTAGAGCCGATAATCAACGCTTCCGCGCCCGTCGCACAGACTGTGCAACCCGTGCAACCAGCAAAGCCGCAGTCGCCAATCATAGGCGACATTCAGTCGTCGCCGCTCGAGGACAGATTTTTGTCGGCGTTCGCGGACGACCGTGCGTCGGCTGTCGGCAGCGTGCCGCCGCTCGAAACAGAACGGTTCAAACAGGAAGATATTATCGACGCTTACGAAGTGCGCGACAGATTCGTCGCTTCGCCCGAAGAACCCGCTTCCGTCGAGGACGACGCTCTCGACGATATAGTTATAGCGAGCAACGCTCCCGACGCGTACGACGTGTTCCAAGCCCCGACGAGCGACGCATTCGTCGATCCCGTCAAGGACGATTTCGATATCATCGGCGACGACGACGGCATTATAACGAGTCTTTCGCCGACCGCGGGCGGGAGTTCGTCGCTTACGATTTCGGACGCGCCCGCAATAGACATGACCGAAACGCACGACAACGTCAGCGATCTCATAAGCGGCGACGACATGTCGGGCATTTATCTGTCGGCGGACAGCGAGAAGCAACAACCCGTTGCGGCAGGCTCGAAAAATGCGTCCTCCAAGCGCGCGAACAAGACTGCCCCGCTCGAAAACCAAATGACCATCGACGGCGTGCTTCGCGACATTGCGAACGAGTCGGTGGTAGGCGAGATAGGCAAGCGGTACAAAAAGTACACGAATTACGCGCCGCCGCCCGTCGCGCTTCTCAAAGCGTATCCCAAGCACGAACCCGATCAGGAAGAACTTCAAGCCAAAGCGGAAACGCTCAAGAGCGTTATTTGCGGATTTATGCCCGCGCAGACCCGCGCACAGCTTGCCGAGCAAGTCAAAGTGCTCGAAGTTATCCCCGGACCGCAGGTCACTCTTTACGAAATGGAAATTCCGTCCGGCTTCCGCGTCAATATCATAGAATCGCGCGCCGCGGATATCGCGTACGAACTCGCTTCTAACGGCGGCGTGCGTATTCAGGCTCCTATACCCGGCAAACGCGCCGTCGGTATAGAAGTGCCGAATGCGAGCAAGTCGTTTGTCGGATTGAGCGAAATAGTCGATTCGCCCGTGTTTACCAAGAGCAAATCTCCGCTCGTTTTCGCCGTCGGCAAGGACATTAGCGGCAACGTCATAACCTGCGATCTCGACAAAGCTCCGCACTTTCTTATAGCCGGTCAGACGGGTAGCGGCAAGAGCGCGGGACTCAACAGCTTGATAGTGAGTTTGCTTTATAAGTCAAGTCCCGAGGACGTGCGTTTCGTGCTTATCGACCCCAAACGCGTCGAGTTCAGTAAGTTCCGCGGCATGCCGCACCTGCTGTTTGAAAAGACTATTTCCGAGCCTAACGACGCGCTCAACGCGCTCAAATGGGCGGCGGACGAAATGAACAAGCGTTACACGATAATGCAGAAATATTCGTGCAGTAAGATCGCCGAGTACAATAACCGTCCCGACGTCGTAAACGGCACGCTCAACAAACTGCCGCATATCGTAATAATAATCGACGAGCTTGCGACGCTCATGCAGTCGGCGGTGTCGGGCGAGATCGAGAGCAAGATAAGCTCCATTGCAGCACTCGCGCGCGCTGCGGGTATTCATCTCATTGTCGCGACGCAACGCCCGTCGGCGGACGTAGTCACGGGTACTATAAAAGCCAACCTCGGCAGCCGTATCGCGTTCAAAGTTCCCGACGCCACCAACTCGCGCATTATTCTCGACGAGATCGGCGCGGAAGCACTCACGGGCGACGGCGACATGCTGTTCTTCCCGCAGGATTACAACGCGTCGAAGCGCGTACAGGGTTCATTCGTGAGCGGCGAGGAAGTTCTGTCGGTAGTGAATTGGCTCAAGGAGCGTTACGAGTGCGACTTCGACGAAGAAGCCGAACGCGCTGTCTGCGGCGGCGGTAACGGCGACGGCGGCGGCAGCGGAGGAAGCGGCGGCGGAGAAGGCGGCAGTACGCTCGACCCGCTCGCGCCGCGAGTTCTCGCGCACGGCATAAAGACGAAACAACTGTCCGTGTCGGTCGTGCAACGTCGATTCTCTATAGGCTATGCGCGTGCCGCGCGTATCATAGATACTCTCGAGGAAAAAGGTTATATCGGACCGAGTACGGGCAACAGTAAGCCGCGCGACGTGATCATGACGTCCGAGGATTACCGCAACGAGTTCGGGCACGATATCGACGATTGCTGATAGGTAATGAAAGTGCCGATGAAAAACATTGCAGTCATTTCGCTCGGCTGCGATAAAAACAGAGTGGACACAGAACGCATGCTGTACCGCCTTGTCAATGACGGTCATGCGATTTGCGAACCCGACGATGCCGAAGTGATCATCGTCAATACTTGCGCGTTTATCGAAAGCGCGCGGCAGGAGAGCGTGGATACGATACTCGAGTGCGCGGAGCTTAAAAAGCACGGCAAGTGCGAAAAGCTGATCGTCACGGGGTGTCTGCCGCAAAAACACCGCGCCGAGCTGGAAGCGGCTCTGCCCGAGGCGGATGCGTTTTTGGGCGCGTTCGAGTACGATAAACTTTGCGGCATAATCGACGGCGAAGCCGAGCGGACGGCAGACGACGGATCGGAGTACGCAAAGTTTTGTGCGGAAGAAAACTTCGGACGGATATTGACGACGTTTCCGCATACCGCGTATCTGAAAATCGCCGAAGGCTGCAATAATAAATGCACGTTTTGCACGATACCCGCCATTCGCGGCGGTTACAGGTCGCGACCTGTCGCAGATATAGTAAACGAAGCGTCGGGACTTGTCCGCGACGGAGTGAAAGAATTGATACTCGTCGCGCAGGACGTCACGCGGTACGGCGACGACATCGGCAGTTCGGTCACCGAACTGCTCGGAGAGCTTGAAAAACTGCCCGTATCGCTTATAAGATTGCTGTATTGCTATCCCGAGCGCGTCACCGACGAATTGATAGACAAGATCGCAACGTCGGACAAAATAGCGAAATACATAGACATTCCCGTTCAGCACGGTTCCGATAAAATTTTGCGGCTTATGAATCGCAAAACGACGGGCGGTGCCGTTCGGCGGCTTATCGACAGGCTGCACGAAAAAGGGATCGTCGTCCGCACGACGCTCATGGTCGGATTCCCCGGCGAGGCGCAAGCGGAGTTCGACGAGCTTTGCGCGCTCGTTCGCGACGCGAAGCCGGAGTATGCGGGAGTGTTCGCATATTCCAAAGAGGCGGGTACGCCCGCCGCGCGCCTGCCGGAGCAGGTCAAAAAAGCGGAGAAGCGGCGGCGCGTCGACGTACTCGGCGAAATATGCACTTCGGTCACGCGCGAGTTCAACCGTTCATTGATCGGTAAAACGATAAGAGTGCTTTACGAGGACGTCGATTTCGACAAAAAGATGTTTATGGGCAGAGCGGAATTCCAAACGCCGGGCGTGGACGGAGTCGTGTATTTCAGCGGCAACGAAGTTGACGTCGGCAGGTTCTACGACGTGACGATAACCGATTGCGACGATTACGATTTATACGGCACTCTTTGCGCCGATTAAGCGAGAAAGGAGATACCTTCTATGAAAATGAATCTACCAAACAGGCTTACGGTTTTCCGTATGTTCCTGATTCCCGTATTTATAGTGCTGTACTTTCTCGACTTCGAGGGGCATGCGGTTGCGGCGACGGGCGTGTACTTCGTCGCGTGCTGCACCGATTTCTTCGACGGATACATTGCGCGAAAGAATAATCTCGTCACCAACTTCGGCAAGTTTATAGACCCGATAGCGGACAAAATGCTTATCGCATGCTCGCTGATAGCGGTGTGCGTCACCGACCCCGTCATGCAGCCCGCGCATATTTACCGCATAGTGATAGCTGTGTGCTCGATGCTCATTATGTCGCGCGAACTCATGATAAGCGTGTTCAGAACGATCGCCGCAGATAAGAAAGTGGTGCTTGCAGCCGACATGCTCGGAAAATTCAAAACGGTCGTGCAAATGATGGCTCTTTTCGCGCTGTTGCCCGTCACCGATTTCTATAATTGGAACGAAATGCTCGGCACGGTGTTCTTCTACGGCGGTTTCGCTCTGTTGGGGCTTGCGACGTTGCTGACCGTTATTTCGGGTATAAACTACATTGTAAAAAACAGAGAAGTATTGGAGGATTAAATGAAGGTCGGGTTTTTATCGGTAGAGCGCACTACCGTCGACGTGCGCGAGGCGAAGATCGCAATGTTCGACAGCGGTCACACCGCCGACGCGTTCCTTACCGTGGGAGCGGAGGAAATCGACCGCGCAGTCACGTATTTGCGCACGTTTTGCGACGCGATCGTGATCGACGGCAATACCGCCGCGTTCTACGACACGTATAAAGATACGTTGTCGTCGCGTCCCGAGCATTTCGAGCTTGACGGCAAACTGCACAGCGTCGTGCGCGAGGTCACGCCCGAGTTTCTTACCGAGAGGTTTTTGCCGCTCGTCAATAAAAAGACAAAAAAGCGTTACGCGACGATCGTTTTCAAGACCTATCGCAAATCGGAAAGCGAGTTGCGGATACTGCTTAAAGATTACCTTACAAAAAAGAGCAAAGTGCAGATCGGATTCTTTCCCGACTTTATGGAGTGCGAAGTGCATGCGCGGTGCCTGACGAGCATGGCGCAAGAGGACATGACCGCCGTTTCGCAAAAACTCGATAAAATTCTCGGCGGGTTCACTTACGCGTACGAGCGCATATCGCTCGAAGAATGTGTTTCGCAAATGTTACGCGAAGAAGGACTGAAGCTGAAAATAGCCGAATCGTTCACGGGCGGCGCGATCGGCGCGGCACTTACAAAACTGCCGGGCGCGAGCGAGTTTCTGATGGAGGACGTCGTCACGTACTCCGTCGCGTCGAAGAACAAGCGGTTGGGCGTTCCGCTCGAAGTGATCGCCGAAAAAGGCGCGGTGAGCGGCGATACGGCGTATAACATGGCGTACGGCTTGATGTCGTCGGGCGATTGCGACATAGCGATCGCGACGACGGGCAATGCGGGACCTTCGTCGCAAAACGGTACCGTCGGGCTGTGCTATATCGCGCTCGGCTTGACGTGGCAAAAGCGCGTGGGGGTATTCAAATACCTGTTCGACGGCGACCGCGAATGTAATATAGCGAGCGGAGTTAAGAACGCGTTGCTGCTTGTTTACAGCGGCATACTCGACTGCAAAAAGCAAGCGCGGCTTCAAGCGCAACAGCAGCCGCCGCAACAGCCCGCCGTAAATCCGACGGCTGTTCCCGCCACTCCCGATAACTTCGACAATTTCTAATGTAATAAACTCAAAGAGGTATAAATAAATGGATAAGAAAGAAAAGTTCAAGGTGTACAACACCGATATGACTGCCGCCGAGAAAGAGAAAGCTCTCGCGGAAACTATCGCGCAAATCGAAAAGACTTACGGCAAAGGTTCTATCATGCGCATGACCGACAGCGTTGCGGCGCAGGTAGACGCCATTCCCACGGGCTGTCTGTCGCTCGATCTCGCGCTCGGCATAGGCGGTTTGCCGCGCGGCAGGATAATCGAGGTGTACGGTCCCGAGTCGAGCGGTAAAACGACGCTCGCTTTGCACGTGATCGCGGAAACGCAAAAAACGGGCGGCATGGTCGCGTTTATCGACGCGGAGCACGCGCTCGATCCCGTGTACGCGCAACGGCTTGGCATCGACCTTTCGCGGCTTTACATTTGCCAACCCGATAACGGCGAGCAGGCTCTCGATATTGCCGAAGCCTTGGTGCGCTCGAGCGCGATGGACGTCGTTGTCATCGACTCCGTTGCCGCACTCACGCCGCAAGCGGAAATAAACGGCGAAATAGGCGAAAGCCACGTCGGACTTCAGGCACGGCTCATGTCGCAGGCACTCCGCAAGATCGCGGGCGTTTGCAACAAGACGAAAACCTGCATTATATTCATCAACCAGCTCCGCGAAAAGATCGGCGTCATGTACGGCAATCCCGAGGTCACGCCGGGTGGTAAAGCTCTTAAGTTCTATGCGAGCGTGCGACTCGACGTGCGCAAGGGCGAACCGATCAAAGAAGGCGGCGCGGTGATAGGCAACCGCACCAAAGTGAAGATCGTCAAGAACAAGGTCGCACCGCCGTTCAAGACCGTAGAGTTCGATCTCATATTCGGCAAAGGCATTTCCAACGAGGGCGTTGTGCTCGATCTCGCGATAGACAACGGCATTATTACGAAAAGCGGGTCGTGGTTCTCGTACAAAGACGAACGGCTCGGTCAGGGCAGAGAAACGGTCAAACAGATCATACTCGGACGCCCCGAACTCATGCAGGAAATCGAGGAACAGATCCGCGAGCTTGTCACTCAAAAAGGCGGAATGGGCTTCGAAACGGGCGAAGAAGATACGGACGACACCGATTCGGATAAGTAATAACGCGCGGTGCATACCGCAACTCGCATACTCACGGGAGATAAACTATGTTCGACTACATATCGGGCAAGGTAGCCGCGGTCGGAGAAAACCGCGTGGTCGTCGATTGCGGCGGCGTGGGCTTTTCGCTCACGGCGTCGGTGTCTACGTGCGCCGAGTGCAGTCGTAAAAGCGAAGTCAAACTGCCCGTGTATTTGGCGGTACGCGAGGACGCGCTGGAGCTGTTCGGATTCGCGTCGGAATCGGAGCGCGAACTGTTCATGCTGCTCATCGGGGTGTCGGGCGTCGGTCCGAAACTCGCGGTGACGGTGCTCGGCGGTCTGTCGCAAACGCGGCTCGCTTCCGCGGTCGCGAGCGGCGACGTCGCGGCGATCTCCACCGTAAAGGGCGTCGGCAAAAAAACGGCGGAGCGTATCGTTCTCGAACTGAAAAGCAAACTTCCCGCGTCGCTTGTCGCGGAGAGCGGAGTGCAGCTTGCCGACATGCCCGTAGATAAGCCCGCTTACGACGAGGCAGTGCGCGCGCTCATGAGTCTCGGTTACGACCGTAAAGAGGCGGAAGCGGCTGTGCGCAAAGTGACTACGGACGGCATGACCACCGAACAGATAGTGCGTGCCGCGCTCATGGGTTAAAATATGGACGACAAAAGGTTTATTGCCAATAAAGAGCTTGTGACCGACGACGGCGACGTGTCGCTTCGTCCCACGACGTTCGACGAATATATAGGTCAGGACAAAGTAAAAGCCAACCTCAAGGTGTATGTGGCGGCAAGCCGCGCGCGCGGCGAGGCACTCGACCACGTATTGCTGTACGGTCCGCCGGGGCTTGGCAAGACGACGCTCGCGCATATCATCGCGGCGGAACTCGGCGTCGAAATAAAAGTTACGAGCGGACCGGGGATAGAACGCGCCGCAAACCTCGCATCGCTGCTTACGAATATGCAGGAACGCGACGTGCTGTTCCTCGACGAGATACACAGACTCAACCATTCCATAGAAGAAGTGCTGTACCCCGCAATGGAAGATTTCGCGCTCGATATATCGACGGGAAAGGGCGCGGGCGCAACGTCGATAAGGCTCAATCTCAACAAATTCACGCTCATTGGCGCGACGACGCGCGCGGGCATGCTTACGGGACCGCTCCGCGACAGGTTCGGCGTTATCTGCAGGCTCGAGCCGTATACCGCAGACGACTTGGTGCGAATAGTCAAGCGTTCGGCGCGACTGCTCAAGATAGCGATAGAGGACGACGCGGCGAGGGAACTCGCTTCGCGTTCGCGCGGTACGCCGCGTATCGCAAACAGACTTTTGAAGCGCGTTCGCGATTTTGCGGAAGTATTCAACGGCGGCGTAATAAGCCGCGACATAACAGTTCGCGCACTGAACGATATGGAGATCGACGCGCTCGGCTTGGACTACAACGACAAAAAACTGCTCGACGCGCTCGTCAATAAGTTCGACGGCGGTCCGACGGGACTCGATACGCTCGCCGCGGCGATAAACGAGGACGCGGGTACGATAGAGGACGTCATCGAGCCGTATCTCATTCAGCTCGGGTTTATCGCGCGCACGGCGCGGGGCAGAGTCGCGCTCAAAGCGGCTTACGACCATATGCACGTCAAGCCGAGCAAGAAGGCGTCGGAACAGCTGTCATTCTTTACAACTTCGGATTTCAAAAATGAATAAAAGTGATTTTTTTTACGACCTGCCGCAAGAACTGATTGCGCAGACACCTATAGAGCCGCGCGACGCGTCGCGGCTTTTGGTATACGACAGAAAAACGGACGAAATAGAGCATAAGCATTTTTACGACCTGCCCGAACTGTTGCGAAAAGACGATATGCTCGTGATAAACAATACGAAAGTCTTGCCCGCGCGCGTTGAAGGGGTAAAGACGGACACGGGCGCGCATATCTCGTTCCTGCTTCATAAGCGCGTGGATAAAAACACATGGGAAACGCTTTGCCGTCCCGCAAAGCGCGCCAAGCTCGGCAGTAAACTCGTGTTTTCGGATGATCTTACGGGCGAGATAGTCGGCGAAGGCGAGGAGGGCGCGCGCACGCTTCGGTTTGAGTATGACGGCGTGTTCGAGGAAATACTCAACCGCATAGGCGAAGTGCCGCTCCCGCACTATATCCACGAACAGCTCGAAACGATAGACAGATACCAAACGGTATATGCCCGCGACGTCGGGTCGTCCGCCGCGCCGACGGCGGGACTGCATTTCACGCCGCGGCTCATGAACGAGCTTAAAAACATGGGCGTCGAGTTCACCGAAGTGCTATTGCACGTCGGACTCGGCACGTTCCTGCCCGTCAAGACCGACGACGTGGAAAACCACAAAATGCACAGCGAGTTCTACAGAGTGACGGACGACGCCGCTCGGCGCATAAACGAGGCGCGTGCGCAAGGCAGGCGCATTATCGCCGTCGGCACGACTTCGGTGCGCGTGCTCGAATCGAGTGCGGATGAGAACGGCATTGTCCGCGCGGGTTGCGGCGAAACGAGCATATTCATTTACCCGCCGTACAAATTCAAAGCGGTGGACGCGCTGATCACAAATTTCCATTTACCCGAGTCCACGCTCATCATGCTCGTAAGCGCGCTCGTCGGCAGAGAGAAAACGCTCGAGATATACAGAACGGCGGTTGAGAAAAAGTATCGGTTCTTTTCCTTCGGCGACGCCTGTTTCTTCCGATAAGCGTCGCAATAGTTCGTCAGCCGTCGTGCCGCCCTCGGTCATGTAGGTAGGGTCTACACTCCCGTCGGTCGGCACTCGGACTTTCTGCTCTTGCTCGCTTCTCGAAAGAAACGACACCGAAATACGCGCTTGTCGCCTGTTTCTTCCGATAAGCGTCGCAACTATTTGTTAAGCAATCGAAAAAACAATTTACGGATATAGTTTATGAGTGAAAATTTTTCTTTCAAAGAGATACACGTATGCAAGCAGACCGGCGCACGCGTCGGCGAGCTTACCACGCCGCACGGCGTTATCAGAACGCCCGTGTTTATGCCTGTCGGCACTCAAGCGACGGTCAAGACTCTTGCGCCGTATGAGATAGAGGAATTGGGCGCGCAGATAATTCTTTCCAACACATATCATTTGTACATGCGCCCGGGCGAGGATATCGTGCGGCTGAACGGCGGACTGCATAAGTTCATGAATTGGAACAAACCCATTCTCACCGACAGCGGCGGATTTCAGGTGTTTTCGCTCGCGCGGCTCAATAAGATCACAGATGACGGCGTCGAGTTCAATTCGCATATCGACGGATCGCGGCACAACTTTACGCCCGAAAAGTCTATAGACATTCAGAACGCGCTCGGCGCGGACATAATCATGGCGTTCGACGAGTGCAGTGCGCCCGGGTGCGATCACGATTACGCCGAGAAAGCTCTCGTGCGCACTGTCAAGTGGCTCGAACGTTGCTACAACCACCACCGCAACGAGAAACAAATGCTGTTCCCTATAATCCAAGGCAATATGTTCGAGGATCTGCGGTTGCGTGCGGCGCGGGAAACTATTCCGTTCGCGCGGTGCGGGATAGCCGTCGGCGGGCTGTCGGTGGGCGAGCCGAAGTCGATAATGTACAAAATGCTCGACGCGTTGCGCCCCGAGTATCCGACGAACATGCCGCGGTATCTTATGGGCGTGGGAAGTCCAGACTGTCTTGCCGAGGGCGTGCTCCGCGGCATAGACATGTTCGATTGCGTGTTGCCGACGCGCACCGCACGCAACGGGCTTGCGTTCACGAGCGAGGGCAAGCTCACCGTGCGCAACGCCGTGTATAAAGACGATCTCGCGCCGCTCGACGCGCATTGCGACTGTTATACGTGCCGCAACTTCTCGCGCAGTTATTTGCGGCATCTCGTAAACACCGGCGAAGTGCTCGGCGCGCGGCTTATTTCGTATCACAATCTGTATTATTTGACAAAGCTCATGGATAAGATACGCGCCGCGATCATGAACGACGAGTACGGCGATTTCATCAAGGACTACCGTACCCGCAAAGAATACACGGATAACGTCAAGCCGACCGATTTCCCGCAGTCATGATAGAATACAAATTGGTGCGAAGCAAGCGCAGGAAGCTGTGCGTTTCGGTGGCGAACGGCGAAGTCACAGTAAAAGCTCCGATAGGCACGGGCACGGCGGAAATCGAGCAGTTCCTTGCAGACAAGGGCATGTGGATCTCCAAAAAACTTGTGGAGCAAAAACGTCGCAACGACTATCTTCGCGACGTAATAGATTGCAAGGCGGTGCTGTATCACGGTAAGTTCTGCTCCGTGCTGATAAGCGACGAGCACAAGCGCACCGCATTCGACGGTGAAACTCTTTTCGTGCCGCGAAAATATGCGGATAAACCGTCGCTCGAAAAGGCTATAGCGTTGTGGGCAAAACGCGCGGCGAAAACCGAACTTAAAACCGCGCTCGACAACCTGTCGGCGCGAACGTCGCTGAAATACGCCGAATTTTCGCTCACAAACGCCCGAACGAAGTGGGGGAGCTGCGACGCATCGGGCAACATCATGCTTAATTGGCGGCTTATTATGCTCGAGAATCCGCTCGTCGTGTACGTCATAGTGCACGAGCTTGCGCATACCGTGCACCACAACCACGGCAAACTGTTCTGGGCACGTGTGGAGAAGCATTTGCCCGATTATAAGGCGATGCGAAAAAGATTAAAGGATTTTTCGGTGCTGACGACACTGTATAGGTGATTATGAGAATTTTGGGAATAGACCCCGGCTATGCGATAGTCGGGTACGGACTTATAGAATACGAAAAAGGCAAAATGCGCCCGCTCGATTACGGCACGGTGGAAACGTCGGCAAAACTGTCCACGACGGAACGGCTCGTGCTGATAGAAGAACAAATGGGCAAACTGCTCAAAGATTTCGCGCCGAACGAAATAGCCGTCGAAGAACTGTTTTTCAACACGAATATTACGACGGGCATCAAGGTCGCACAGGCGCGCGGCGTAATACTTTTGACCTGCGCAAAGCTCGGCGTCAAGCTGTTTGAATACACTCCGCTGCAAATCAAATCGACGCTCACGGGAAACGGCACGGCGGCGAAAACACAAGTGCAGTTCATGGTGCGACAGCTGTTGCGGCTAAAAGACACGCCCAAGCCCGACGACGCCGCCGACGCGCTCGCCGCGGCGATTTGTCACGCGCTTTCGGCGCAGGGCATAAAGCGCGGACTGAAATAACGATATTATAATCGTCGCAAAGTAAAGCGCGGAGAGAACCGAAATCTCCGCGCTTTGTTCTTTGATGCATATATCGCCGTTATTTCAAAGGCGTATACTTAATAAGCAGATCCGCAATAAATTCCATGTCTTCTTTGCAACCGCCTTTGAGCCATTCCACTATGATTGCGTGCATGCCGCTTATATAAAACATGATTATGAATTTGCGTTCGGTAGGCGGCACGTTGAACCGCTCCAATATCGGCTCGAATATCGCTTTGTAATTTTCGTCGAAAGAGCGGGGTATTTTGAAGATATTCGGTCTGGATATAGCCGACATAAACAGCTTTTTGTTATCTTTCAAAAAAGAGAGATACGGGATAATGTATTGCGGTGAGATCAAATACAGTTCTTCGATTGGGCAAGACTTCAGTTTACTTGCGTCGATTGCAACCCCGTCGTACTTTTCGGTAAATTTAGAATAGATGTACGTCAGGCTTTCTTCGAGCAGGTCGTTTAAGTTCTCGTAATGCAAATAGAACGTCGAACGGTTTACGCCTGCCTTAATGCATATTTCTTTGATCGTGATATAATCGAAATCTTTCTTTTGGAGCAACTGTAATAAAGCCTCGTCCATCAGTACGGCGGTATTGAAATATTTGCTTTCCGATTTGTTCATAATACGGTGCTCCGAAAAAATCCGTTATTCTTCTTCGCTGATAGAGTTTGCGAGCGCGATGACGTCATTCGCATATTTCTGTTTTCTGCCGTTGAGAAACTTGTTGTAGATAGGGTAATTTATGCTCGCGCCTACAATTCCTATCGAACCGATTACACTGCCGATCACCGTGAGAACGGTGCCGCCGCCACCCAACACGCCCATTGCAACGCACATTCCGACGCCCAAAACAAGCGACGACGCGACGCCTAAAACGATTGCGAGAATCAAGGGCGGCGTTTTAACTTTGCCGTCTAACTTTTTGAGCCGAACGACTTTGGAAGTATTCTTTTTGGAATACTCGTTTGCGATTGCTTCCGCATAAATTCTGTCTGTGTTCATTTTTTAATCCTCCTGTGGTGAACTACATACATATAATACCATGCGGAATAAAAAAATCGAACAACACGTCGAATGAAAAATGTCGATTTGTGCATGCGACGGTTTATGTATCAAAGTTTGGCTATCTCGGCGCGGGCGGCGGCGTCGCAACGGTTGTTGTACTCGTTGTCGGCGTGACCTTTGACTTTGACGAACGTCACGTTATGCTCGGCGAGAAGTTCGGACAGTTGCTCCCAAAGCTCGCGGTTCTTGACGGGCTTGCCGTCGGCGGTTTTCCACTTGTTCCGCCGCCAATTCGACAACCACCCGAGTTCGACGGCGTTCACGAGGTATGCCGAATCGGAATACAGCAATACGTCGCACTTGCGGGTGAGCGCGGATAAACCCGCGATAGCCGCGTACACTTCCATGCGGTTGTTGGTGGTCTGCGCATCTCCGCCCGAGATGACTTTCTCGACCCCGCCGTAAAGCAGGATCGCGCACCAACCGCCTTTGCCGGGATTGCCACTGCACGCGCCGTCGGTATAAATTTCCACAGGTTTCATAGTCGGTTGCCTCCGATTTCGGCAATTTTTCAAAAACAGCCTAAATTCTATTGACTTTGCCCGTCAATAATGGTAATATATAAAAGCAAAGGGGAGTAGCTCAGTTGGTAGAGTCGCGGTCTCCAAAACCGTTGGTCGCGTGTTCGAGTCGCGTCTCCCCTGCCACCAACCCCCACCCGCACGGGTGGGGGTTTTGCGTGGCGGGGGAGCGCGGCGAGTATCGCGCCGAAGCAAAGCAAAATCGCGAATGTGTAATGTAAAGAATGATGACGAACAATATGCTATAACGCAGTTTCGGCGCGAAGTTCGCTAACCGCTTGCGCTTGCGCAAAGGTCGCTCGCGTTTCGCGAGCAGTCGCGTCGATGAGTGATAAATGTAACGAATGACGCATGCGACGAGTGGGGGTTTTGCGTGGCGGGGGAGCGCGGCGAGTATCGCGCCGAAGCAAAGCAA
>CAJUKG010000002.1:219300-234922 GCA_910586925.1 uncultured Christensenellaceae bacterium
GACGAACAATATGCTATAACGCAGTTTCGGCGCGAAGTTCGCTAACCGCTTGCGCATGCGCAAAGGTCGCTCGCGTTTCGCGAGCAGTCGCGTCGCTGACGGATAAAACGAAAAGAATGACGCAGGCGACGGGTGGGGGGGTGCGTGGCGGGGGAGCGCGGACCCTCGCGCTCCGCATAATCAATCGACATTTGTCATTCTATCATAAAATCATGCGCATGTCAACAAAAGGCGGGTTAGATATAAACGGCGCGAACGGCATATAATATAATCGTGAAAGAAGTTGTCAAAACGACGCTGCCGAAGATCGTCGTATGCGTATTCGCGATCGTAACGGCGGCGATCGGGGCTATGTATATCGCGCCGCGCGGAATGTTGCTATACTGCGCGGCGACCGCGCTCGCGGTGATATTTGCGGCGGTGTACTGCGCGGTGGACGGTGGCAAGTATCCGCATGTGACGCGCACCGTGTTCGTGTGCGCGGTCGTGCTCGCCGTCGCGGTCGCAATGTACGTAATATACTATCAAACGGGGTTGTCGGCGCAGTTCGACGATTTCGACGCGCTCAAGAGTTTCATACTCGACAGCGGGGTATGGGGCGTGCTGATATTCATAGGACTGACCGTGTTTCAAGTGGTGGTGTTGCCCATACCCGAAGCGGTGACGATACTTCTCGGCGTTGCGATATACGGCGCGACCTGGAGCTTCGTGCTGTCGGTGATCGGCACGCTTATCGGCTCGCTGATATCGTTCATGCTCGGTCGCGTGTTCGGGCGAAGGCTGTGCAACTGGATGTTCGGCGAGCAAAACACCGACAAGTATGCGGAAATACTCAACGAGAAAGGTCGGTTTCTTTTTATAATAATGCTACTTTTCCCTGCATTCCCCGACGACATGCTGTGCATGATCGCGGGCATAACGTCCATGTCGTACGCGTATTTTACTGTAATATGTCTTGTGACGCGTCCTGTCATGATAGGACTTACGGCGTATCTCGGTAGCGGGATCATACCGTTTTCGGGCTGGGGAATACCGGTATGGATAGCGATAGTGTGTCTTATGTTCGTGCTGTTCGTCGTGGTCGGGAAAATCAAAGCGCGGATAGAACGAAAAAAACACGGCTGATTTCGTCGCAAATGCTTGACAAGCGTGCGGCAAAGTGGTAGACTGAAATCAAGTTAATATCTTGTTGACGGACAAGTAGCGGCGTACGTGATTTTCAGAGAGCGGGGTGTAGCTGGAAACCCTGTATGAACGGCGCAAGGCGAAACCACCGTCATTTAACAAGAGCGACTTGCCGCAGGCAAGACAAGAGGCGGATCTTTCCGCGAAGTAAGGTGGAACCACGACTTACATCGTCCTTATGTGTATTTAAGGACGATTTTTTATTTTCGGCGGCGTATTCATCGCGTGCTACACCCACAAGTAAATTTGCTTGCTTGCAATGGCAAATTTGCGCCGTGGGGACACCGAAGGTATGCGGGCTACGTTTGTCAAGTCGCCTCGGTCATGTAGGAAGGGTCTACACTCCCTTCGGCTACTTGCCACCTGTTACCCGCCTGACGCGCGACTCCGCCACCGAAGCGGAATTAATGCTTCGTGCATGTCATAAGTATTATATTTTTATTGTAAAACATCGTAGCGCGAACGCGCGAAGTACGGAGGCAATATCATGAAAATCACACTCAAAGACGGAAGCGTCAAAGAATACGCGAACGGCACGACCGCCGCGCAGGTCGCTGCGGATATAAGCGAAGGGCTTTCCCGCGCCGCGCTTATAGCGCGCGTGAACGGCGAGCTTGTCGATCTCAAATCGCCGATAAACGGCGACGCGACGCTCGAGATACTCACTTACCGCGACGAAGAAGGTCGGGAAGCGTACCGTCATACCGCGTCGCATATTCTCGCGCAGGCGATAAAGAACGTGTATCCCGCGGCACAGCTCGCGATCGGACCGGCGACGGCGACCGGCTTTTATTATGACGTCGATCTACCGTTCCCGATAACGATGGACGACCTCGCCGCCGTCGAGAACGAGATGAAAGAGATAATCGCGGCGGACCTGCCCATCGAGCGCGTGCCCGTAACGAAGAAAGCGGCTCTCGCGCAAATGCAGGGGTTCAACGAAGTATACAAAATGCAGCTCATAGAGGAACTGCCCGCCCGCAGTAAGATCACGTTCTACCGTCAGGGCAGTTTCGTCGATCTCTGCCGCGGTCCGCACCTGCCGAGCACGGGCAAGGTCAAGCATATCAAGCTCGTACAGCTCGCGGGCGCGTACTGGAAAGGCGACGAGCATAACAAAATGCTCACGCGTATTTACGGCGTGGCGTTCGAGAAAAAGTCGGAGGTGGAAGAATACCTCAACAAGCTCGCCGAAGCGAAAAAGCGCGACCACAACAAACTCGGTCGGGATATGGAACTGTTCATGACCGAGGAGCGCGTGGGGCAGGGCTTGCCGCTCTTTATGCCCAAGGGCGCGAAGATGATGCAGATAATGCAGCGGTTCGTCGAGGACGAGGAAGAACGGCGCGGCTACATGCTCACGAAAACGCCGTACATGGCGAAAAGCGATCTGTATAAGCTGTCGGGGCACTGGGACCATTATCGCGACGGCATGTTCATAATCGGCGACGAGGTGATGGACGACGAAGTGCTCGCGCTCCGTCCGATGACCTGCCCGTTCCAATACATGATATACAAGAACGGCTTGAAAAGCTATCGCGATCTGCCGTGCCGCTATGCGGAAACGAGCACGCTGTTCCGCAACGAGGCGAGCGGCGAAATGCACGGACTGACCCGCGTGCGGCAGTTCACGCTCGCAGACGGGCATATAATCTGCACGCCCGAACAGCTCGAGGAAGAATTCAAAGCGTGCCTCGATCTTTGCGAATACATGCTCAAGATCTTCGGGCTTCGCGACGACATATTCTATCGTTTCTCGCGTTGGGATCCCAAGGACAAAGAGAAATATATCAACGAGCCGAAGAAGTGGAAAGCCGCCGAGGACACCATGAAAACCATTCTCGACGACCTCGGCGTGGAATACGTCGAAGGCATAGGCGAAGCGGCGTTCTACGGTCCGAAGCTCGACATTCAGTCGCGCAACGTGTACGGCAAGGTGGACACCCTTCTTACGATACAGGTGGACATGTTCCTCGCCGAGCGGTTCGATATGACTTATATCGACGAGAGCGGTGCGAAAAAGACGCCGTATATCATTCACAGAAGCTCTATCGGCTGTTACGAGCGCACGCTCGCGCTTCTTATAGAGAAGTTCGGCGGCGCGTTCCCGCTGTGGATCTCGCCCGAACAGGTGCGCGTAATGTCGCTCACCGAGCGCACCGCGGAAAAGTGCACCGAGCTTACCGACGTACTGCGTCGCCGCGGCATACTCGCTACCGCCGACAACCGCAACGAGAAGATAGGCTATAAGATCCGCGAAGCGCAAACGGACAAAGTGCCGTACATGCTCATAATAGGCGATAAGGAAGCGGAGCAAAATGTGGTGTCGGTGCGCCACCGCAACGACGACCTCGGCACGATGACTTTCGACGAGTTCTATGCGAAGATACGCACAGAGATAGACGACAAGGTTATAAGCTGAAATACGAACGCCCGTACGGCAGTGTATAATAATATAGAATACGCATGCGGAGCGCAGTGGTCTGCGCTCCCTACGAGCCGCTACCGAAATGACGGGCGAGCGCGTGTACGCAAACAAAAACCGACGAAGTGTTATGTTCCGTCGGTTTTTCCTTTTGGTTATTCTTCTCCGTCATCGTCGTCGGGCGGGGGCGGGTCGTCTTTGTCGCGTAGTTTCACTTTGTTCACGACGTCGCGACGGATCTCGTCGCTCATGGCGGCGTAGTGCTTTCGCGTCGTGTTGACGTCGCGGTGCCCGAGCACGTCGGCGACGACGAATATGTCGTGCGTTTCGTGGTAGAGGTTTGTGCCGTAAGTGCTTCGCAGTTTGTGCGGCGTGATCTTCTTGAACGGCGTTGTGACTTTGGCGTATTTCTTGACCATCATTTCGACGGCGCGCGGGGTCATTCTCGAGCCTTTGCTCGAGATGAACAGCGCGTCGGTGTCGGTGATGCGTTTCCCGAACGGGGTTTGTTCGGCGATTTGCGCGTCGAGCCACTCGAGGTATTTCTTGAGTGCCTCGGCGACTTCTTCGGAAAAGTAGAGAATGGAGGTGCTGCCGCCCTTGCGGGTGACGACGAAACTGTTATCCGAGAAATTGATGTCCGTTCTGTTAAGTCCCACGCACTCGCTGATACGTATGCCGGTGCCGAGGAACAGCGACAGCATCGCCTCGTCGCGAATAGCCGTTTTTTCGTGGAATGTTTTTTGCCGACCGCGGAGCTGTTCGCCCGTTTCCGCCTCGTCGAGTATTTTCGCCACTTCGTCCACGTCGAGCCGAATAATGGGTTTTTGATGGATCTTGGGCGAATCGACTTTCGTCATTATGTCGTTTTCGAGCTTGCCCTTTTTGTAGAAATACTTGAAAAGCGCGCGGAGCGAGGACACCTTGCGTTCTTTCGCGTGTTCTTTGCAGGAAAGTTTTTTGCCGTCCAAGCTGTACGCCGACAGGTAGTCGATATACATTTCTATGTCTTCGGGTTCGAGTGCGGCGAGGTCGGCGAGGGTTAGCTGATAAACGAATTTGCCTTTGAACCTGCGTTTTATCAGATAATCGCAAAAGACCCGAATATCGCGAAGATACCCGAGCCTTGTAAGCGGCATTGTGCGCATGGATATTCCCACATTGAACTGCTGTGCAAAATCGGGCAGTGTTTCCAAAATATCCTCTATGGCGGACAATGTTTTCTCGTTGCGTTGTTCGAAATAGGTGCTCACGGCTTACTCCACGGCGTAATGTCCGGACTTGAGCAGAGCAGAGAAGATGATCTTGCTGATGGGGATAAACAGCGCGTACGCGATGGGAATGATGAGCGACGGCAGGTAGTTGTACGAGAACGCTACGGGCATGCCCCAAATGAGATTGACGCAGTACGTTACGACGGCGACCTGTATCATGATGATACAGCGAATGAATACCGACATGCCGACGTGGAGATTGACGCGCTTGCGCTTGTCCGGTTCGCCCGCATAACGGATCACCGTCACTATGAACATGATTATCGGAAGCAGTCCCGCCGCCATGTACAACAGGTAGTCGTATTCCATGCGCAGATTCAGTCCCGTGTAGAAAGTGAGGAACAGCGTAAGCCCGACGAGGAACATGGCGATGCACATTATGGTGTAGTGCGTCATGAGCAGGCGGTTGCTGTAATAGTAATACTTTTGCGCGTACTGCTTGGCGGAATTGTTGTGCGCCGTAACCTGTACGTCGTTGCCGAGATCGCGGGCGGTGTTTTTGATTTTGACGAACTGCCTGTCCTCGTCAGTTTCGGCGGCGACCGCCGCGGCTTGTTCGGTGACCGCGGGAGCTTCCGCCTGTTCGTCGCGAACGGCGGGCGAGGCTATCTCGAGCCGCTCCACGAGATCGGAAAGCACCGTTTTGTATTCCTTGCGTGCACGGCTTTCGTCGGGATCGGGAAAGCCTATGTTGGAAACAATAGGTTGCGGCGCGGGCGCGGGCGTTATTTCGTGCGAAGTCGGCTTTGCGGGCGGCGTCGGTTGGACGGGCGCGGGCACTGCCGCGGGCGGCGGAGGCGGGGGAGTCTGTTGCCGCTGTTCGGGGTTGTAAACCGATCTCGCACGCATGTCCGAGTAGCTTTCTCCGCCCTCCGCTCTGTAATAGCTTTCTATTATGCGGCGCGGATCGAGCGGTTCGTTATCCGATGTCGCGCGGTTTTGCGCATCGCGCGCCGCTTTTAGTTCTTCTTCGCGCCGTGCTGCTTCTTCGGCGGCTCTGCGTTCTTCCGCTTCGCGCCGTGCCGTTTCTTCGGCAAGACGGGCTTGCGCTTCGCCTTCGGACTGCGCGAGGCTCTCGGCAAGCTCGAGAAGATCGCGAATGTACTCGTCGTCGCTGCTCTCTTTGTCGGACTTGTTGCTTTCGTCCTCGTCGAGGAATACGACGCCTTCCGACTTTTCGCCGTCGTCGGGCGCGGGATCTTCGGACGCCGCTTCGGGTTCGGGCGTTTCTTCGGGTCGTTCGGCGACAGGCTCGGCGGGTCGGTTTTGCTTGGGCTTTTTGGGGCGGGGGCGTTTGGAAACGGTATACGTTTCGTCCTCGACGTCCGAATAGTCGTCGGGCATAAGCATCGTGTCTTTGCCCGATATAAGTCCGCCGAACAGCGCGCTCGCGCGTTCGAATTCGTTTTTGTACTTGAGGAAAACCTCTTTGCCGCTTTCGGTAAGAGTGTAATACTTGCGCCTGCCGCCGTCCGATTCGTTGGAATCCCAATACGACGAAATAAAGCCTTGTTTTTCAAGACGTTTAAGACAGGCGTAAACAGTGGGTTGTTTTATTTCCCACTGCCCGTCGCTCCGCGCATTGATTTGCCGTATCAAGTCGTAGCCGTAACGGTCGCCCTCGTACAACACCTTGAGAATAACGGTGTCTACGTTACCGCGAATTAAATCGCTTTCAGCCATGAAGTCCACCTCGGTTTCCGCACTCACGTACTTGTAAATGCCTGATATATAGTATACAATATTATTTTTGCGCTGTCAATGTTTTTTTCGGATTTGACATAACAAATTGCGAGTATGAGCGGTGTTTTTGTCGAATGTGCGCCGCGTATATTGCGTTATATTCTATATAAGTGGGAATTTTTAATTAAAAATCGGTTTTTTGCTCAAAAAGTATTGACAAATTATGAACAAATTGTTAATATTACTATGTATACATATAAAAATGTGAACAAATTGTTAACAAAGTAATATTCGAGAGGTAACTTTATGAAAGGTCACTCCGTGAAAAAAGAATATAACAAGAACGGCGGGCGTTTGCGTGTTCTCATGATAGTGGCGGCGGTCTTTACGGCTATAGCCGTCGCGGTCACGTGCGCGCTGTGCATAGATAAAAAGACAAACCCGATCACGGGAGATAATATATCGTCGAGCGCAAGCGGCTCGGCGACTTATACGAACGTTGTCGGCGATAAAACCGCGCAGGGCGCGCTCAATGCGGGCGATATTTTGGATTATTCGTTTGAGAACGGAAAGATATACGATATAAAACTCCCCAAAGGCACTTTCAAACTCGAAGTTTGGGGCGCGCAGGGCGGCGCGTATGATACGGGCTGTGCCGGCGGACTCGGCGGCTATACTTACGTCAGCTCCTACGAAGTCACCCCGACGACCGGCGAGTATTTGTACATAGTGGTCGGCGGTCAGGGCACGGGCGGCACCGGTGCGAACAAGACCGGCGGTTACAACGGCGGCGGTACCGTTTATATCGGTAACGGCGGCGGCGCGGGCGGCGGCGCGACGCATATTGCGACGGTCAGCGGCACTCTCAACAATTTGAGTTCGACGACAAACCAAGCGAAAGTCCTTCTCGTCGCGGGCGGCGGCGGCGGTTCTACCACTAACAACCACAGTGGTACATACGGGCAAGGCGGTTACGGCGGCGGCGCGAACAACGCAGGCGGAGCGTCCTCGGGCGGTTGGATCGACGGTGAAGGGTATCAAGCGAGCGGCGGTCAGTCGAATACAGGCGGCGCAGGCGGCAAAGGTGCGACCACTTCTTCGTGTTCGTATGTTATAGGTCAAAGCGGTTCGTTCGGTAAAGGCGGGGACAGCTACGGCGCGACGAACAGCACCGCCGGTTACGAAGCGGGCGGCGGCGGCGGCGGCGGCTGGTACGGCGGCGGCGGCGGCGGCGGCGACTCCAACAGCGCGGGCGCGGACGGCAGAACGGGCGGCGGCGGCGGTTCCGGTCATATCAAATCGGGACTTTCGGGTGGCGGCAATAACGGCACGCAATCGGGCAACGGCAAAGCGCGTATAACCGTCATTTCCGTCAACCAAGCTCCGACGAGCAGAAGTGCGACGATCACAGGCAGGGCGCGCGGCACGAGCGGCACGACGCAAATTTCCGTCGATACCATTGCGCAAGACCCCGACGCTACCAAAACTACGCTCGCTTTTACAAACGGCAATTCTTCCGACTACGAAGCGTTCAGCCGTACCGAAAACGGACAGCTTTATTACGATGCGAGCTGCGCAAGCGGCACGGAGGCGAGCTCGTATCTCAGTTGGAATTGGGGAACGGACAACAGGACGCTTAACATTACGGAGTTCAAGCGGTATCCGCGCGCGGGTATAAACAACAGTCCCGCGAACGGACAGCTACAGCTTTATGTAAAAGTTCGCGACAGTTTCGGTACGGCGACTCAACATGCGTGCTCGGTGATCGGGTTCAAGCTCACATTCGCAGTCAATACGGTATCCACCGCGACCAAAACGGTGAGTACCTCGATAAACGGCGGAACAAACGATTACGTAGTGGGTAAGTCTACCACCAACGTCGTGCCTACGGGTACGTACACGCCCACGACGAGCAATATTTTCAATCCCAACCACAGCGGCAGCGGCGTGTATACGGCGGTAATGCCCGAGCCTGTCCGCATAAACAGGTCTTTCGTGGTAAAAGCTTCCGATCTTTTGAACGGCGTGTGTTCTTACGATCAAGCGGTCATCGCGCTCAATGACACTTCCGCTTATGCGAGCAGCGTTGCGGGCAGAAGATACAAAATAGACGAGCTTGACGCAAACAGCAAAGTCACGGCGTTCAACTCCGCGAAAAGTCAGATCGCGAATGCTTTCTCGCAGATCACAGTTACTTGTTTAAGCCCTACGCCTGCGTATCAGGTGATAAAGGCTACTCTGTATGTCGTGGAAAAAACCACCGCGTACGGGGCGAGTTATCCGAATACCGTGCCCGATATGGCGTCGTATCCCATAGATATAGTGTTCTGCATGCAGAACTCGCGGCCGTATATCGGCAGTACGAGCAACATAGTAAACGTTGCGGTGGGCGAAACGCGCGCTCTCGCGCTCGGCGGGTATTTCGCCGATGCCGACGAGGCGATAAGTTCTTCCACGCACACCATTACCGAAGTGGTAGTGCCCAAGCACGAATTCATTCAGCTCAACGCGAATAACGAGCTTGTTGCGCAGACGGGCGTCAACGCAGGGTTCTATAATATAGGCAGCGCGGACGACGATACGTTCAAGGGCGACGGTCAGGGTTCTACTCCTACCGGCTTCGCGGAAAATATCGCATATAACAGCAGTGCGCCCGTTTCGGGCACGAATACCCGCGAAGCGTTCTTGCGGTTTACGTATGCCAACGACACGCTCACCGTATACGGGTTGCGGTCGAGTTTCTCGCAGTATACCTCGACGCGTGCGACCAAGCCCGGGCATTTCTACCTGCTCATGCATATTCAGGATAAGCGCGACGTCGACGACGGCGGTATTTGGTTGCCGCTCGCTTTTGTCGTGGGTTATGCGTCCAACGGTGCGGAATCTTCGTACGCGCCCGTTGCGTCGGTGACCGCGCCCGGCGGGTTCTCCGAACAGACGGCTACCGATACTTTCCCGACGGCGTCCGGTAACGGCTACGATCCGACCGTTTCGGGCGGTGGCGGAGATTCTTTCTACTTCGCGCCGATGGCTGTCGGTTACGGCGGCATGCACGTGATAGGCAAGTACAAAGATTCGTCGGGCAATCTCGTTTCCGACGGCTTGCAACCGCTCGCGCTCGACGGCGACAACTTCGCGACGACGGACGGACTTGCCGCACGTAACGGCAAGCTGAACGAGCTTTTGCGTTTGACTGATACGACGGCGGAGAGCGTGGTGCGCTCGGTAAGCGACGTCGGGTTCTCGGGTGACGCAAATTCCGCCGAGAACAAGTTCATCAAAGCGGAAATAATCCCTATCTATATAGACGTCGATTATCTCGCGACGGGTACGTATATCGGCGCGACGGGCGGCAGGATAGTCGCGGCGGCGGGCACTAACGCCGCAGACGGTTTCAGATTTGCGGGCGTGCTGCCCATGGAAACCGTGAACGGCGATAACTACTACAAGATCGACGGTTTGAAGATCACGCTCAAAGCGGCGACTATGAACAGGTATTTCTACGCGAAAGCAAAAGTCACCGATATATCGGGCGTCGTTAAACCCGAAGTGACGATCGCCATTCGCGTAAACAACAAAGCTCCCGTCGGCGAAAAGACGGCGGATAACGTCGTAACTTTCGGGCAGGAGGGAATGACCGACGCGTACACGCAGTACGACGGCTCGTCGGTGCCTACTTTTACGCTTAAGATCCCGCTCGGCAACAGCGTCGCGATCACGCCGTACGATTTTGCCAACGACTTCAACATGACCAATATCGGGCTTACGAAGCCTGCGAACGGGTTCTCTATCAACGGTTTGCAGGGCGTATACGATCCCGCGACGGGTATTTTGTCCAATACGGCGGCAAAGACCGACGATAATATCGCGTTCGACGGTTTGCTGTCCGAGCAATACAACACTCCCGAATACCGCGCCGCGCTCGCTTCGACGCTCGATACGGCTAACGGCACGACGACCGTCAAGCGCGTAAGTTCTACTGCGTCGGGTACAGCGGCTAATTCCGCAATTTCGACCGAGGCTGTCGAAGTTCCCAACGACAGACTGTATTTCGCTCGGACTTCGGACGGGGCTTCCGATGCGTTTACATACAATCCGACGCAGTTCTCGGATATTATCGTCACGGCGTCGGATACCGAAGGGTATATCAATTACAACGTCGGCAATAAACTTCAAATAGACAATCGCACGCACAACTGCGATTTCATCATCATAAACGCGGTCAGCCGCACTACGCGCGACGCGAGTATAAATCTCGTGGTGCGCGACAGGTACGGCGACAGCGCGGACGGTACGGCGACGTTTGCGGTACGCATTATCATCGACGTAGTAAATACCGCGCCCGTCGTGAAGAACGAATATCGCTATCAGGAACTTGCGGTCACTCCCGTGACCGACGGCAGTAAAGTTATGCTGTCCACCGCGACGTTCGGCTCCAACGGTAACGGCGCGGCGACAGGTCTTATGAAAGACGTGGACGGCGATATGCCCGAATTCATACTCGCCGCCGACGTCATTATCACCAATACTTGCGATCTTGCGGGTATTCTCGGGCGTCACCCGCAGAATTTCGACGTTTTGCGTACCGGACACGAAGAAATATACACCGACGACGGCACGGCGGACGGTAGACCGCTCACCGAGTATATTACCGCGTCGCTCGGCTCGCCGTACGAACTTTCGGTCACGGCGTTAAGCTCCACGAAGGCGATAGGCAGCGGCGTATACGTATGCTTTATAGTTACCGATAACAACGGCGGCAGCACTTTCGGCTACGTCCGTATCGAGGTCGTGGATACCAAACCGGTGTTTAACACGGCGGGCGAAAACGGTTTCGACAAAAAAGATCCGCTCTGGGCTATCAAAACGACGAGCAACGCGGATATTTCCCGCGATCGCTATATCGTCGGGTCGCGGTACGCTTTCGACGAGATCAAGTCTATAAACGGCGCGGTCGACGCCGATGTTCGGTTGATCGCGACAGACGAGGACGGATTGCACGACAAACTTTTGCTTTCGCCGCGTATCGAGCTTTCAAACGGCACGAAAGATTATATCAATCTCGTACTGCCTATAGATAAGACGCAGGTCATTCCCGACGATGCGTTCGAGCGCGCGGTGCCGAAATGCGGCGTGGATACGAGTTTTTCGACTAATGCGGGCGCGGCGATACTGCTGTTCATGCGTACGCCCGTAGAGGACGGATTCGCCGATTCCGCTGTAGTGCCCGACGATTTCGAGTACGAAATACTGTTTCTCAAGAACGGTAAGTGGTGGAAGCGCGCCGACTTTATCGCAGAGTTTTTGCACGGCAAGACGATATCCGAGATAAGCGAATTCTTCGACGCCGAGGGTAGGTTCGTTTTCGCGGACTGGGCGTTCCGCATGCACGCGACGCAGAGTATTCCGAATAATGGTCGCGTCGGCATTTCGATTGCGGTGCGCGATGCCGCGGAACTCGGCGGCGATACCGCGGGAATTCCCACGGCGTTCGATTCCGAACGTCGCAATCCCAATATCAAAGTGGATTCGGAAATAGTTTGCACTGTGTACTATGCGATATCCACGACGGGTATCCGCACCAAAGACGAGTTTGCGCATAACTACGATAATTACTACGCGGTGGAGTATACGAAACGCACTCCGACGTCGCGCGAGATCATTTCTTACGTTCCCACTTACGACGGCGACAAGACGAGCGTTTACGGTGCGGACGCGACGAATATAACTTATTTCGTCGACGCAAACACCAAGTTCCTCGCGGAAGGCGAGGAGGGCACGCACGTGCTCAAGACACGTGCGCAGAATCTCGCCGACGAAACGAAAGCGGGCATTAACGCGGGTGCGGTCTACGATCCCGAAACGATAGATACCGTAACGGGTGCGTACAAGTATCCCACGACCATCATTATCCCCGCCGACGGCAGCGATATTTATGTCCCGATGAGTTATTTCGGGTTGTTGCAAAACCTCGTTGCCGCACCGTCGAGTAACGGCGACTTCGAATATCTCGACGAGTACGTAGGCTACAATATAGGCAGCACTTCGGTGTATTCCCGCGCAAACGTGGCGGATTTCGCTACCGCGCTTACAGTTTCGGACGGCGACACGATATGGACGGGCGAAAAGCTCAACGAAAATCCGTACGTGAACATTGCGGCGTTCGACGATTATTCCGCGAACGGCAGTACGTCGAGCGCGGCGCGTTTCGACAACACCGCGAGCACGCCGTACTACAATAACCGTCTTGCCATAACGACGGTGGACGAAAAAGGTCAGCTTTTGCACTATGTCGAGAGTGCGGAAAACCGCAAGAGCTTTATCGGCAACGGTTCGCTCATGTATCTCGAGGAGCAGGCTGTAAAACTTCAGGAACACAACTTCGGACTCGTTATCAGCAAGACGAATATGCGTACGGGCGTAAACAACATTACGCTCACGTTGCGCCTTGCCAAGTCCAAGAACGGCAAGAACACCATATCCGATATCAACCCCGACGCCGATTCTCAAACGGTGACGGTAAATATCCGCGTCGAGAACAGCGCGATCGACATTGCCGCCGACAACGGTACCGGCACCAAGACGGGCGTTAAGTACGATGCCGATAAGGGCACTTACTATGTGGACGTGTCCATGTCGTCCGCCGATTCGAAGGCGTTCTCGCTGTTGCGTCGCGACATGAGTACGGGCAACGTCGAGCCTCATGAGGACGGCGTATCCTACGATTATGCCATTCCGTACACCGATCCCGATTACCGCAAGGGCGGCGCGTATCGCGATTATGCGTACTTCCTGCCCGATTCGTTCGGCGTGTTGTCGTCGTGGGATTCGGGTTCCGCCGCATATAACCGCATTTTGAAAAACGCGAACGGCAAGTTTGTCAATGCCGCCGCGTCGCAGAGCGCGCAAAAGTCGTTGCTCAATTATTGGGGAATTTCGAGCGTAGCGGACGTCGACGACATAGACGATACGTATAGCCCCAACAGCGGTATATACGGCTCGAATATCGACGGTTACAGCAGCTATTTCAATGCCTCGCTTTCCGATTCCAATAAACTGCTCAATATTACCGCAAGCCGCAAGACGACGATCAACGAGGTCGCGATAGATGCGATTTTGGCGACCGGCGGCAAGGCTCTCAATCAGGAGAACGTCAAAGCGATTTATGCCGAGCGCGGTATCGTCGCCGAGTATTCGGATGCGAGCGTCGATCCGTATGTGCCGACCCGCACATACTATCCGTTCCGCGTGCTCATATTCGACAGCTGCGGAGCGGGCTGGAGCGATGCGGCGTTCGTTTCGCTCGAACTGCGCATAACGATAACCAACGCCGATCCCAAGCTCAAGCCCGTAGGCAACGAAAAAGTGGACGAAACCACGGGCAAGCCGGTAGGTCGCGAGTACCGTTTTAATCTCGCGGTCGGCAACAGCGTTACGATCAATCTTTACGATATCGTGTCCGATACCGATATGGTCGTGCGTCGGACGGTCAACAACTATTCGCTCGTTACGAAAGATTATTTCATTGACAACTCGAAGGGCATAGAGCTTGAAACGGGCGATTATCTCGACTCGCCGTATGCTCACGACAAATACCTGTCGGGCGAAACCTCGTACGATCCCGATAATGCCGTCAAGAAATCGGATGGCACGTATTATCGCAACGGCGGCGGTCTGTCGTTAATGCACAGAACAGGCGATCCCGAGCCGACGAAGGACGTCACCATGTGGATGGAAACGCCCGAAGGCTCGTCGCTCGACGAGAACGTCGTTCCGCTTACGAACTCGCTGTCGTTTACAGTCCATCGCCGCACTGCCGCATCCGTCAAAGAGGACGGCAAAACCAAGAGCGTGGCAATAGACGAATATCGGTTCACGCTGCGGTTCTACGACAGTTTCTCGCGCTACACCGACGAATTTACGTTTATAATAACCGTTACCAACCAAGCTCCCGCGATCACATCGTCCGAGCGGCATTTCACCATGCACTCCGGCGACGATCTCACGCTCCTCACAATGTACTACGACGAGTTTATCGGCGGCGTTGCGGGCGGCTCGGCGGCGTATCGCAATTCGCTCACCAAACAGCTTTACGAAGAACGTAAAAGACTGCCCGGTTACGGCAGCACTTACGGCGACGGTCAGAATAACGGCACCGATAAGTTCTGGTTGTACGAGAACATTACGAGCGATCTCAGGGACGATATCGTTTACGACAGTACCGTGAACCGCGAGGACAACGACCCCGTTCATCTCGGTTACGTCGGGCTTGCTTCCGACGATATGCCGTGGAAACTGCGCGTTACGCAGATAGATTGTTACAACGGCGAAGGTGCGAAACTTTGGATCGACCGTGCCGCGTTGCAGTTGCAAAACGAGGGCGTCGATACCGAAACGTACCCGCTCGCGTTTACGGTGCGCGCGATTTCGGCGTGCGTAAACGAGCCTGTTACGGTCACGCTGTCCGACGGCGACGGCGGTTCGGTCACCGTAACGATTTACTTCACCGTAATAAGCTCGCCGCCGGTCGCGCTCGACTACGGCGATGAAAGCGATCGCATACTGCTCGAAGGCGCGGGCATAAAAGGCGAGAGAAACGACGGCGACGGGTATCTTGCCGGTGTGTTCGGAATATTCACGACGCCCGGTCCCGACGCGGAGTATACCGTCGAGAGCATCGACGCGACCCGCATGGCGCGCAAGCAATACCGTATAGGCATGAGTTCGGTCGCCAAAGACCCCGACAGCATGGAAGAAACAAATAACATGACGCTGTACGGCGGCGGCGAATTCAGCGTCAACGGTGTCCCGCTCGTCAGCGACGGCAAAGGCGTGTTCGGTTCCGATTATTTCGATATTACCGTTGTCGACAGCGGCAGAGCGTTTATTCTCACCGCGACGGGGTACAATCCCGATACCACGCGCGGTTATGAGATCCTCACTTTCCGCGTAGCCGATTATGGCAACAACAGTTACGGCAACTCTATCGAGATCACGTTGCGCGTGTATACATTGTATTCCGATATGCACAACGATTCCGCCGCGAAAAAGACGA
>CAJUKG010000003.1 GCA_910586925.1 uncultured Christensenellaceae bacterium
TAAATAGTCGCTTCGGGACCCATAAGCCCGATGTCCGCCGAACCGGAGATAACGGCGGTCATTACTTTGTTCGCGCCGCCGCCATTGGAGAGCGACAGGTCGATGTTTTCTTCTTCGAAGTAGCCGTTGTTGATCGCAATGTAAAGCGGCGCATAGAAAATGGAATGTGTCACTTCGCATAAGCGAATGTCTGTTTTCCCGTCGTCGGCGCAGCCGATCAGAGCGAGCGGTGACAGCGCGAGAACGGCTGTCGTCAGAAGTGCGGTAATTTTACCTTTCATGTGTTTCCTCCCGGAAGTGATTTATATTTCATTGTATGCGGTCGTCGAAAACGCTGTGCAACCGCGCAATTCGAGATAATGTACAAAATTCATTATAAATGTGTACAAACCGCTATTGACAAAAGGTGTAGGCGGTGTTATAATATATCCATAACAGCCAAGGAGGTTATAATGGCTAAAAAGAAGGCAAATGTTTTGGGGTTTGTGCTCGTCGCAATCGTACTCGTCGCGCTCATACTCGTCGTAGTCGGCATGTTCGTCGGGCAGGTGGTCGGCACTGTTTCGTCAAATTTGGCAGGTGCATCGAAGTCGGAAACCGTGAAGCTTTTTGATGAGAACGCGTGGAAAGTGACCGAATTCGGCGACGAAAAAATCGGCGTCAGCAACGTGTTCGGCATCATCTCGTTTATCGTGACGATCGTCGGGCTTGTCTTGCTTCTTATCGACGGCATTATTCACTACATTTTGGGCAAGAATTTCAAGATCATTCGTTTTGTCGCGATAGCGGTCACATTCGTGGGTGCCATACTCGTTCTTGTTGCCGGCTTGACTATGGCAAGCGGTTGCGAGGATTTGGCGGGTGTTGACCTAGGTAATGCTGTCAAAACGACGTTTACGGCAGGACCGGGCGTATGGCTCGGGTTTGTCGGCGGGCTTGTCGGCGCAGTCGGCGGCGGTTTGGGTCTTTTGAAGAAGTTCGCATAATCGCGACGGCGTATTTTCGAGACAGGGTCTCGGTACGTTTTACCGTAATACAAAAACAGCGGGTGCAAATATAAATGCGCTCGCTTTTTTGTTTGCTTTTTATTCGGTGTTGTGTTATCATATATTATGAGGTTGTGTACATTGCAACCGATAGACATCTCGAGCTTCGGAGTTATTTATGGACAAGACTTATAATCCGCAGGAATTTGAAAAACGGCTGTACAAGCGTTGGGAAGAAAACGGCTGTTTCGCGCCGCGAAGCGGGAAACTCAAAAAGAAGTTTTCCATCGTTCAGCCGCCGCCGAATATCACGGGACAGTTACACGTCGGACATTCTATGGACGTCACCATTGCCGACGCCGTTGTGCGTTACAAGCGCATGAAAGGTTACGAAACGCTGTGGGTGCCCGGTATCGACCATGCGTCCATCGCTACCGAAATGAAAGTGGTGGAGGCGATGAAATCGGAGGGCGTGACGAAAGCCGATATAGGCCGCGACGGGTTTTTGCGGCGGGCTTGGGCGTGGAAGGACAAGTACGGCAATCGAATAGTCGAACAGCTCAAAAAGATGGGCGCGAGCCTCGATTGGTCGCGCATGGCGTTCACTCTCGACGATGCACGGGCGAAAGCGGTACGCGAGGTGTTCGTAACGCTGTACGAGCAAGGTTATATTTACCGCGGCGACCGCATTATAAATTGGTGCCCGGGCTGCAAAACGGCTATTTCGGACGCCGAGGTGGAGTACACGACGGAGCCGAGCCATTTGTGGCACATAAAATATCCGTTCAAGGACGGAAGCGGTTATGTTACCCTCGCGACGACAAGACCGGAAACCCTTCTCGGCGATACCGCTGTCGCCGTCAATCCTAAAGATAAGCGTTATGCGGGCATGGAAGGCAAACTTCTCGTCCTGCCGCTCGTCGGGCGCGAGATCCCCATAGTTTACGACGAGTACGTCGAAGCCGATTTCGGTACGGGCGCGGTCAAGATCACGCCCGCGCACGACCCCAACGATTTCGAAGTGGGGCTTCGTCACGATCTCGAAGTGATTTGCGTTATGAACGACGACGGCACGATGAACGACAAAGCGGGCGAGTATGAAGGATTGCCGCGCGACGAGGCGAGAGCGAAAATCGTCGCCGATCTTACCGCGCGGGGACTTCTCGAAAAGACGGAGGACTATACGCACAACGTAGGGCACTGTTACCGCTGTCATCAAACCGTCGAGCCGATGGTGAGCAAGCAGTGGTTCGTGCGCATGAAAGAGCTTGCCGCGCCCGCTATCGAAGCGGTAAAGTCGGGCAAGATCAAGTTTATACCCAAACGGTTTGAAAAGACGTATTTTAATTGGATGAACAATATTCGCGACTGGTGCATTTCCCGTCAGCTTTGGTGGGGACACCGTATTCCAGTGTTTTATTGCGACGGTTGCGGCAAAGAGATCGCGAGCCGCGAAGATATTTCCGTGTGCCCGCACTGCGGCGGCAAAGTGCGGCAGGACGAGGACGTGCTCGATACTTGGTTCAGTTCGGCACTGTGGCCGTTCTCCACGCTCGGCTGGCCCGAAAATACCGAAGACTTGCAAAAATTCTACCCGACCGATCTTCTCGTCACGGGATACGATATAATCACGTTCTGGGTGTCGCGCATGATATTCGCGGGATTGAAGTTCACCGAAAAACCGCCGTTCTCCGACGTATATATCCACGGACTCGTTCGCGACGGCATGGGGCATAAAATGAGCAAAACCGCGGGCAACGGCGTCGACCCCATAGAGGTAATAGACACCGCGGGTGCGGACGCGCTCAGGTTCTCGCTCGTCAACGGGATAGCGCGCGGCGGCGACGTGTGTTTTTCCAACACTTCGCTCAATTCTTACCGCAACTTTATGAATAAGCTGTTTAACGCGGCGAAGTTCGTGATCGGTGCGTGCGAGAGCTACGGCTTCGAAAAATCGCCGAAAGCGGCGACTGCCGCCGACGGCTGGCTTATAGGCAAACTGAACGAGCTTATCGCGCTCGTCAATCACTCGATGAACAAGTACGACGTCGGACACGCCGCGGAAGCTCTTTACGAATTTATTTGGGATGAGTTTTGCGATTGGTATATCGAGTTTGCGAAGGTACAATTAAAGAACGGCGACGCGAAGAATACCGCGGGACTGCTCGTGTACGCGCTCGACGTGCTGTTAAAGCTCGTTCATCCGATCATTCCGTATATCACGACCGAGATCTATGACGCGCTTCCCGGCACGAGCGGAGAACTCATGCTTTGCGATTTTCCCAAGCGCAAGCGCGGGGAGTACGGCGCGGCGATAAAAACGACCGAGAGGATAAAGGAGTGCGTGCGTGCGGTACGCAACCTCAAACAGACGAACGGCGCGGTCGCAAAAGTACCCGAGGTGTACTGCGAGGGCGATGCGGAACTGTGTGCGGCAATGAAATTCTACCTGCCGACGCTTGCAAAGACCGCGGAGGTCAAGAGCGGACATGCGGACAATGCCGCGCTCGTCGCGCAGGACGGGATCAAGCTGTACGTACCGCTTTCGGACACGCAAAAAGAGAAGGACAGACTGCAAAAAGAGCTAAAAACTGCGCAGTCGGAACTCGCTCTCGCACAGTCGAAATTGAACAACGCGGGATTTGTCGCGAAAGCTCCGCAAAAACTTATCGACGCCGAACGCGAGAAAGTGGCTAAATATACCGAGCTTGTGCGCGTATTGGCCGAAAAACTCGCTTAATCGTCAAGATATTCGGGAAAAACCATTTACATTTCGCGGCATTTGTGGTATAATATGCAATGCGATCGTGCAAACGAATTTTGCACGTCATTGGAGTAGGGATTGGAACAGTCCGAAGAGGAATTGATAAATAAGCTTATCGTATTGTTCGTGTTCGATAAAATGGATATCGCGCTCGATTACAACTCGATAATAAACATCTGCTACACGCAAAACGGGTGGATGTTGCCTTTGTATTGCATGGATACGATAGATAAACTTACGAAATGCAATTTCATTCACAAAGCCGAGCGCGGCAAGGACAGAAACAAGCTGTATACGATGACGCCCGAGGGCAGGGAATGTCTTGCCAATTTCTATTCGCGTATTCCCGAGTCGCTGCGTCAGGAAATCAGCGATTACGTTAAAGTCAACCGCATGTCATATAAGCGTCGGCAGGAATACAGACACTCCTACTATAAAAACAAAGACGGCTCGTATACGGTGTATTTGCGCATAGAAGATCCGTCGTCGACGCTGCTCGAAATGCGTTTCGTCGTCGCGAATAACAGTACTGCCAAGTACATAAACGAGAATTGGGAAAAGCGTGCGGCGAGTATTTATCTCATGTTGCACGATCAGCTCACCGAATAGCGGCGAGCGGATAAGTCAAATCAAGAATAAAAGAGGTAAACGAAAATGTTTTCTTATAAAACTTCGGGTACGTGCTCGAGAGAAATACAGTTTGACGTCGTCGACAACAAGGTTCGCAACGTAACTTTCTTCAGCGGTTGCCGCGGCAATACGCAGGGCGTTGCGCGGCTCGCCGAGGGGCGCGACGTCGACGAGGTCATAGCGGTGCTTTCGGGAATACAGTGCCGTAACGGCACATCGTGTCCCGATCAGCTCGCTCGCGCACTCACCGAATACAAGGAATCGCACAAATAACACGATGAACACTCGGCGAATTGTATATATAGCGATTTTCGTCGCGCTTATAACGCTCGGCGGGTTGGTATCGGTGCCGATACCTTTTACGCAAGTGGAAATTTCCCTGCAAACCGTATTCGTAATAACCGCGGGGCTTGTGCTCGGCGGTGTCGACGGCGGCGCGGCTGTACTCGTGTATATAATCATGGGGCTTGTCGGATTGCCCGTATTTACGCGGGGCGGCGGGATCGGCTATGTGTTTCAGCCGTCGTTCGGATATTTGATAGGATTCGTGCTCGGCGCGTTCGTTTCGGGAAGCCTGCGTTCGCGGCTCAACGCCGTTACGCGCGTCAAAGTCGTGCTTTGCGGCTGCGTCGGGCTTATTCCGATTTATTTGATAGGCGCGACGTATCAAGTGCTTATTTTGTATTATTATACGGGCAGCACTTTTGCGGCGGCTATAGGCGGACTGCCCGCCGTCGGCTTGTTGCTTATTAAAGACGCCGCGCTTGTCGGTTTCGTCGGAGTGCTGTATCCGACGTTGCACCGCGCTATGCGGTATCGTTAGGAGGGGTCATGGCGAGCTTATCACTCAAGCATGCGAGTAAAATTTACCCGGGCGGCGTAAAAGCCGTCGGGGATTTTTCGCTTGACGCGGAGGACGGCGAGTTTGTCGTAATAGTGGGACCGTCGGGCTGCGGCAAAACGAGCGTATTGCGAATGATAGCGGGGCTTGACGAACTGTCGTCGGGCGAACTGTATATCGACGGCATGCGCATGACGGACACCGAACCGCGACTTCGCGACATCGCGATGGTTTTTCAGAATTTCGCGCTATTCCCGCACATGACGGTATTCGACAATCTCGCGCTCGGACTGACGCTACGACACGCGCCCGCGGACGAAATAAATTCGCGCGTCAACGAGGCGGCGGAAATGCTCGGCATAACGCACTTGCTCGGTCGCAAAGCGAGCAAGCTGTCGGGCGGAGAAAAACAGCGCGTTGCTATAGGTCGTGCGATAGTGAGGCGTCCGAAAGTGTTTTTGCTCGACGAACCGCTTTCCAATCTCGACGCGCGGCTGCGCGTGCAGATGCGGTTGGAGATCGCGCGGCTGCATCATAAACTCGGCACTACTTTCGTGTATGTCACTCATGACCAGACCGAAGCGATGACTATGGGCGAGCGCATCGTGGTGATGAAAGACGGGAATATCAGACAGGTCGATACTCCGACCGCGCTGTACGACAGACCGAACGATTTGTTCGTCGCGTGCTTTCTCGGTTCGCCGCAAATGAATATTTTCGATGCGCGGCTTGTCGAGGAGGACGGAAAGCTGTACGCGCTCATCGGCAACGACACGAAGCTGCGCGTGCCCGATTCGAAGGCTGTGCGCATTACGGACAAGAGCAGAATAGGCGGCGACGTCAAGCTCGGTATTCGTCCCGAGGACATTCATTACGAACAGGCGTTCGTGGACGCTTATCCCGAGTGCGTCGTTTACGGTGCGGTGGACGTGGTGGAGTGCCTCGGCAACGAAAACATAGTGTATCTCAATGTGGACGGCAAGGACGACTATACCGTAATGAGAATGGATTCGAGGTTTGCCGTCGCGCAGGGAAAGAAACTCAAACTTTGCTTCGCACCCGAAAAACTGCATTTGTTCGATCCGATTACCGAAAAATCGCTTACCGCAGTGCCGAAGTACAACAAGTTCGCCGCGACGGCTTCGGCGAAAGACGGAAAGCTATTATTGAAGTTCGACGGCGGGGAGATAGTTCTCGACGGCGACTCGGTACGGCGGATAACCGATGAAACATTGCTCGGGAAATCGGTAACTGTCGGGATTTCGCCCGAAGCCTTGCGTGTTAACGGCAAAGGTTGCGACGGAAGCATATCGGGAAAAATCGAATTTTTCGAGCGGTTCACAAATACCAAAGCGTTGTATATTTCGGTGAACGGAACGGACGGATACTTTATTGCCGTCGTGCCCGCCGATGCGGAAATCGCTGACGGCGGCGACGTCACGCTGTACTTTTCGACAAGCGACGTCGCACTGTTCGACGGGAACGGCGTACAAATCACCGCGCGACTCCCGATCGCGGGCAATGTCGGGCGTTGTTCTGTCGCTGTCGGCGGGGATAAAACGGTGTATACGCTTATCGACGAACGCGGCAAGAAAACGAAGCTCGCTTATCGCGGCGCGCCGACCGTGCGCGGAAATGCGGACATAACGAGTATGTATATAGATATGCACGGCGTGACGGCAGACGAAGCCGCCGTCAAAGCGAACGGGAAAGGGGTGCTGTGCGGCAGAGTGGCGAGCGTGGACGAGCTTGAGGGCGCGACGGTCGTTACTGCGGTCGTGAACGGCATGGACGAGCCTTTTACAGCCGTTCTCGGCGCGAGCGTTCGGTGCTCGGCGGGCGACAAGATAAAGCTCGCGGTGCCGCAGTCCGCGATCGTGCTCGAGCGTTATAAAGGATTGACGGAACGCGTTGCGGACACGAAAAACGGCTGATACTTTACGAAAACTTTTCGGAGGGGATTTTATGAATATCTGGCATGACATAAGCAAGGACAGGATAAGCGAAAACAAGTTCGACGCGCTCGTGGAGATCCCGCGCGGCAGTAAAGCCAAGTACGAGCTTGATAAAGATACAGGGCTGTTGCGGCTCGACCGCGTGCTTTATACTTCGACGGTATACCCCGCGAACTACGGATTTATTCCGCGTACTCTCGCCGACGACGGCGATCCGCTCGACGTTCTGGTGCTTTGCAACGAGCAGATCTATCCGATGACGCTCGTGCAGTGTTCGCCGATAGGAGTTATAACCATGGTCGACGGCGGCGCGCTCGACGAAAAGATCATAGCCGTAGCCTGTAACGATCCCACATACAAGCAGTTCTACGATATCAAAGAACTGCCGCCGCATGTTTTCGAAGAAATGATGCACTTTTTCGAGGTGTATAAAATGCTCGAGCATAAGCAAACGACTGTAAAAGAGATCTGTCACAAGTACGAAGCTATAGAAATCGTGCGCAAGTGCATGAAACTATACGACGAAAAATATTCCCGATAGGAAGGATTTTATATGAACTACAGACAACAATCGCTCATCAAACACGGCGAATGGAAGGGCAAGATCGAAACGGTTTGCCGCGTCCCCGTCGACAGCAAAGACAATCTTTCGCTCGCATACACGCCCGGCGTCGCCGAGCCGTGCATGGCGATACATGCCGATACCGAAAAGAGTTTCGAACTGACTCGGCGTTGGAATACCGTGCCCGTCATTACCGACGGAACGGCTGTTCTCGGACTCGGCGATATCGGACCGGAAGCGGGCATGCCGGTAATGGAAGGGAAGTGCGCGCTGTTCAAAGCGTTCGGAGACGTCGACGCGTACCCGCTCTGCATACGCAGTAAAGACACCGAAGAAATCATAAAGACGGTAAAACTGCTCGCCGGCTCGTTCGGCGGCATCAACCTCGAGGATATTTCCGCGCCGCGCTGCTTCGAGATCGAAACGCGGCTTAAAGAAGAACTCGATATCCCCGTATTCCACGACGATCAGCACGGCACCGCGATAGTAATTTGCGCCGCACTCATAAACGCGCTAAAGCTGGTAGGGAAAGACAAAGCTAAAATACGCATTGCGATAAACGGTGCGGGCGCGGCGGGTATTGCGATCGCGAAATTCCTGCTTCGGTTCGGCGTAAAAGACATAACCGTGTGCGACACCCGCGGCACGATCTATGCGGGACGCGACGGACTCAATCCCGCAAAGATCGAGCTTGCGAAAGTCACCAACCTCCGCGCGATCAAAGGCACGCTTGCCGACGCCATGAATGACGCGGACGTTTTTATAGGCGTGTCCGTGCCGGGCTGCGTTACTGCCGACATGGTGAAGTCGATGGCGGATAAGCCGATCCTGTTCACGTGCAGTAATCCCGTGCCCGAAATCTTGCCCGACGAAGCGAAAGCCGCGGGCGCGTATATCGTCGGCACAGGTTCGAGCGAGTATAAAAATCAGATAAACAACGTGCTTGTATTCCCGGGACTGTTCCGCGGTGCGCTCGACGTGCGCGCCAACACCGTCAATCCCGAAATGATGATGGCGGCGGCGCAGGGCATTGCGTCGTGCGTGACGGATAAAGAGCTTTCGCGCGAATATATTTTGCCGCTCGCTTACGATAAACGCGCTCACGATGCCGTCGCGAAAGCGGTCGCAAAAGCCGCGATCGACTCGGGAGTCAGCAAATTGGCGAAAAAATAATAAAAGCGTATACGGCGAACTCGCTCTCATCTGTCATTTCGACCGAAGCGTGAGAGAAACGAAGCGCGAAGCGGAGAAATCTTATCTTATTATATGCCGTTAAAAAACCACTCACCGCGAGAGATTTCTCCACGCACTCGCTTTGCTCGTTTGGTCGAAATGACATAATACTCTTGGTTTATTGTAATTGTTCTAATCGGCGTGTCTTATTAGATTCTTTACTACGTTTGGAATATTTTTTATGTTTTTGCGCGAACCTCTGTTTATATGCCGTAATGTTTCGTAGTGCGGGCAGACTCTTGCCCGCCGTAAATGTCCACGCAAAACAGACTTGTCATTTCGACCGAAGCGCGAGAGAAACGAAGCGCGAAGCGGAGAAATCTATTTAGATTATATACCGTCTTGAGAATTAAAAAAGGTTTGTCTATTGACAAACCTTTTTGTATATAGTGTAATAAAGTACCGTAAGAACGTTAACGCCAAACAAACAGTACCGCAGCCGTAAAAAAGATTATTTCTTTTTCAGTTCATAACCGGTTTTGCTGTCGAGAACGGTGTAACCGAGCGCGTCGAGTTCGGCGCGAAGCGCGTCCGATTCCGCCCAGTTCTTGTTTTGCCGTGCGGCGAAACGTTTTTCGGCGATAGCTTTGACGTTTTCGGGAATGTCGGCGGCGGGTTTTTGTTCGAGCGGTTTGTGCAGTTCGAGTCCGAGCAGATCGTCGAGCTTGACCGCCGTGTCGTACAGTTCGCGGCAGGCGGGGAGTTTTACCATGCCCCAAAGCTCGCCGAGCGCGAGCGGGAAATTGAGATCGTCGCAAACGGCGTCCTCGATCGCAACCCGATGCGCCGCGAGTTTTTCGAGCACGTCGCGAGATGCATGCGGCGCGTCCTTGCAACCCGAAATCAACGTGCGTAACCTGTTGTATGCGGTCGCCGCACCGTTCAAACCGTCGAAAGTGAAGTTGAGCTTGTTGCGGTAGTGCGTATTGAGGCAGAAATACCTGAATGCGAGCGGGGAGTAGCCTTTTTCGACAAGGTCGTCGATAGTGTAGACGTTGCCGAGCGACTTGCTCATTTTGCCGCCGTCGACGAGCATGAACTCGCCGTGCATCCAAAGATTGACGACGCGGTGTCCTTCGAGAGCTTCCGACTGCGCGATCTCGTTTTCGTGATGAATGGGAATGTGGTCTACGCCGCCCGTATGAATGTCGAAGCGGTCGCCCAAAAACTTCTTGCTCATCGTCGAGCACTCTATGTGCCAACCGGGATAGCCCATGCCCCAAGGCGAAGCCCACTGCATGATATGGTTTTTCTCCGCTTTTTTCCATAGCGCGAAATCGGCGGGGTGACGCTTTTGCGCATTGACGGCGACTCGCGCGCCCGCGAGCGCGTCCTCGATATTGCACCGCGAAAGTTTGCCGTATTCCGAAAATTTGCTTATATCGAAATATATGCCGTCGTCGGTTTCGTAGCCGTAACCGAGTTCTACGAGCTTTTCGACGAACTCGATCATTTCGGAAATATTGTCGGTGGCTTTGGAAATTATCTCGGGAAGCAAAATGTTCAGCCGCGCGAGGTCTTTGAAAAATACTTCCGAATAGAAATTTGCGATTTCTTCGGGCGTTTTGTGCTGTTTTTCGGCTGCGGACTGCATTTTGTCCTCGCCGTCGTCGCCGTCCGAAGTGAGATGCCCGACGTCGGTTATATTCATCACCGATTTCGTGTCGTAGCCGAAATATTTGAGCGCGCGGCGCAGTTCGTCCATAAATACGTACGTGCGAAGATTGCCGATATGCGCATAGTTATACACAGTCGGACCGCACGAATACGTCGTGACGACGGGCGGGGCGATGGGCGCGAGATCTTCTTTTTTGCGTGTGAGAGTGTTGTAAAATTTGAGTGTTTTCATTTTTTCGATTCCGATCGGTTGTTTTCGAGTTTTGCTTCAAGTTCGTTGAGCCGAGCTTTAATTGTCGCGATTTCGTCCTCGACGGGGTCGGGGAGTGCTTGATTGAGGTCGTCCACGCGTTTTCCCGCGATGCGGACTATATGCCCGGGCACGCCGACGACGGTCGCATTGGGCGGAACTTCGTCGAGGACTATGGACCCCGCGCCGATCTTGGAACCGCTGCCGACGGTGAAAGGTCCGAGCACCTTTGCACCCGAACAAATCATCACGCCGTCCTCGATGGTGGGGTGGCGTTTGCCTTTGTCTTTGCCGGTACCGCCGAGCGTCACGCCCTGATAAATTATCACGTCGTTCCCGACGACGGCTGTTTCGCCTATAACGACGCCCGAGCCGTGGTCTATAAACACGCCTTGCCCGATCGTCGCGCCGGGGTGGATCTCTATGCCCGTGAAAAAGCGCGTGACGGCGGACAGCATGCGCGCGAGCAGAAAATATCTGTGCACGTGCAAAAAGTGAAAAAAACGATACATGACAAGCGCGTGAAATCCGCTCGAGCAAAGCGCGGCTTCGAGTTTCGATCGGGTTGCGGGGTCGTGCTTTTTGACGGCTGCGAGGTCGCGCCGAATGGCGGTGAATGCGTAAAGTTTTTTCATGTGAAACAACGTCGAGATCTCGACTACTTTTATTATATGACGCAACGCGAAAAAAAGCAAGGGGAATGAGCCTGTTGTTCGGCGGTTTATTAAAAATATTTGCGGCGGCGGCGCGGAAGCACCGTTTGCGGCGGTTTTTTGCTCGCGCTCCACGTTATTCTACAAAGAAAATGCCGCGAGCGTTTTGCCGCGGCATGATATGTATTAAGTTATTCCACTCCGTTGAGGAAGTCTATAGCAGATTCGAGTTTCTTTTCGCCCTTTTGCGCTTCTTTCTCGTTGAGCTGAAGCTGTTTGGCGACCGATTCGTCGAGTTCGGCGATCATGCGGTTGAGTTCCGCCGTGCCTTTTTCGGTGATTTTGTAGTGGACCGAGCGCATATCCCGTTCCACGCGCATTTTTTCGATAAGTCCTTCGGCGATCATGGTGCGGGCGAGGATAGTGAGGTTGGGCTTGGCGATGCACAGCTCGTTGACAAGCTCTTTTGGAGAAAGGACCTCGTTGCGCACAAGGTAGAGAAGGCGCATTTTTTGGGAAATAATTGCGCCGTTGTCGCAATTTTTGCACAGCTTACGAGTCGTAACATTGATTGCAAGAATTTGTTCGGCTAACATGATAATCTCCTTAAAATGAATTTTTTCCGAGTTCCGATAAATCGCCGCGTATCCGAAAACCGTAATAAAATGTCGAAAGCGACGGCTACCGATCGTCTTGCAGAATTTTATCATATAAATAAAGGCATGTCAAATCATTTTGCAATCTTTTATTAAAATAATTTAGTTTTCAAAATCATCGGAAATAATCGGGCATAGAAAGTGTTTTTTGTGTCGCGACGGCGCATAACGGTTTTCGATCGCGTATATCGACGGCGTTGCGGCGCGGTATTTTGCGTAATCGCGCATATATCGTGTGTTTTTCGCGGTCATGCAATATTAGCACTCTATATGTGACACTGCTAAAATTTTGCGAATATACCCTTTATTGTATTGACAAAACCCGTAAAAAAGTGTATTATATAATCGTATTACTGCAAAGAGGTGTTGCTATGCCTATTTCCGATGAAGTCATCGAGCTGGTACCTGCCGGCAAATCGAAAAGCAAAGTAATAATTTTCATTGTCGCGGCGGCGGTCGGTCTTGCGCTTGCCGTTACGTTTTTGGTGTTATACCTTCTGAAGCCGAACGTCGACGAAAACCCGTCCACGGTAAACGGCGTGACGGTTGCGAGTTCGGATATTTTCACGACCGTCGAAGACGGCGTGCAGAAGTCGTATGTCGCGGTCGGTTCGCAGTATACCGTATCGGTGGATATTTCCGTCGAGAACGGCGCGAGCACGGCTATCGAATGGGAAGCGAATCCCGCAGCGGCGATCGAGGCGGTCAAACCCGAAACGAACGCGCTTGCCTCGGGCGAAGGAAGTTCTACTTTCACGTTCAAGCCGAATCTGGGGTATAACGGGACCGAGGTCACGCTTAAAGCATACGCGATATCCGATCGGACCAAATGCAAAGAATTTGTGTTTACCGTCGTGGAACAGGGTGCGGAGGATATTAAGTTCCTGCGCTATTATCCGCGCGGCGAAAGTTCCAATCCGACGGAAGTGCCCGCCGACGGCGTAATAAAAGTGCCGTTTTACGTCAATTCGCAACCGGGCGGCGCGAGCAACAACAAGACATATCAGCTTGTATTCGAACAGCTCGGTAAGTACAATTCTTCGACGGATACGTACTTGCCCGTTTCCGATAACAAATTTACCGAGAACGGCGTCGAAAAGAAATTGAACGACGTCACCGTCGTGTCGAGCAACGAAAAGATTATCAAAGTAACGCCCGATTCGGCGAGCAGGTTCGGATTTCAAGCGGTTATGCCGGGTGAGGCTACCGTTACGGTCACGGCGAACGTAAATAACCCGAGCGCGGACCCGTATTCCAAAACGATCAAGTTCGTAGTGCAAAGCAACGAGGAACTCGGCTATGTAGACGATATCATGGTGTTCAACCGCCCGATAGTAACGGCGGATTTCATAAAGAGCATTCTCGATGTGACGGGCAATAAGATCGACGCAACGAAACTTAACGACGCGATCGCAAAACTTAATAAAGACGGTAACGGTAAACCGTACGACGATAAAGACCCGCTCAAGATATCGCGCAATTCCTCGGTGACTTTGCCGTATCTTTCCTCGTACAACGACATATTCTCGCACGTTATTATTACGCCTATATCGTTGCAATACGACAAAGAAAAGAACGTCATCAAAGATAATTGGTATAAAGATATCGAAGTTACGTCGAGCGACAGAGGTACGCTTGTTGTTTCCAAGTCGAACGGAAACACCACGCTTTCCGCAAATAAGTTTGCAAGTACCAAGAAAATCGACGGCGTCAATTCGTGCAAACTCACATTTACCGACGGAAAGGCGGGCAGTGTCCGCACGTCGCGCAGCGTAAACGTGAATATCGTTGCGAAAAACAGCGAGGGCTCGTTTACGGCTAAAGTAGGCAGTGCATCATATCCCGGCACCGAAGCCAAGCCTGTAGAAGTGGTGCCCAATGTCGAATCGAGCCTTGCCGTTACGTACAATACCGTTTCTACGGGCAACATCGACGAAAAGGATCTCGACAATCTCATAGATTACGAATATATGTCGTCGAATATCAAATTCGATTTCGACAAAGACAAGGTTAAAGTTCAGCGCAACGGCTCGGATATAGAAATCGAGCCGGGCAAAGTATACTCTCTGCCCACGGGAGCTTTGGCGTTCACGGGCAAGACAGGTTCGGGCACGGCGACTAAATACAACGGTACTGTCGTGTTCAATGTGACTGCCAAAAATTTGAACGACGGCGAGGTGTTCGACGTTACGTATACCAAGCTCGGTTCGTTCATGCCCGAAGATGCGGGGTGGTCTGTTACCGCATACTATCATGTAAATAAGGTCGCCACCGAAGCGTATTTTATATCGGATAAAGCGGAAATCGAAAAGATCGTCACCAAAGACGGTACCGAGGTCGGCAAATTTTCCAAGGAAAGCGATACGAGCGCGGATATTTACATACAAAACCACAAGCAGAGCGATATCCTGTTTACCGACGAATACGATATCGCAGGTCTTATCGGAGCAAACGGTTCGTACGAAACGACGTTGCAGTTTGTTACCAGCGGATCGGTGTTCCATATCGAGCAGGGCGGAAGCAATCTGACCTTCAGAGGCAATGTGCGATCCGTGTCTGCTCCCGACGCCACGTGTACGATCAAGGTATCGACCGGCGGCAAGCAGCTCGGGCAGTTTACCGTAAATATCTATACGGTCGATGCGATCACCGGTTTTTCGCATATGGAAAATGCGACAAAGATATACAACGGTACAAATTACAGCAGCGAATCTACGGGCATCGCCGTAAACGGTAACGAAATCAAGGTGTCTAGGCGGTTTGTAACCGACGAAACGGTGTACGCCGGCAGTGCGAAGGTAGAATTAAGCTATAAAGACGCGAACGGCAAAGATACGCTGTTTGAGCGCAACGCAACGGCGGAAGCCGTGTATTTCAAATATGACGGTAAAGACGTCTACCGTTACGAGCAGAACAGACTTATTCCGATCGTCGATTTGTACGCATTCGGAATGGAAAACGGCAATCTGCGGTTCGGCGACGTTAAGATCTATTTCCGTTTGTCGCAAGAAGATTATTGTGTCGACGGGCTTGAAAATCCGCTTTTCGGCGACAGCAAGCCGTACGGCGTAAAATATTGCTCGTTTGTGCGTCAAGCCGACGGAGTGGTCGTGGCAACCGACGGGGAGTTCGGCGAAGCCGACATTTTGCCGCTCGGCGACGGCGGTGCGGACAGCACCAAATTCAACATGGGTCGTCCCGTGGAACTGTGGGTGTCGTCGATAATCAAAATAAACGGCACCGACGTAATAGCGAAGAAGATCGGCTTGGGCGGATACCAGCAGGCGTATCTCGAAATGGATTTCACCGATTCGTCATACGATGAAAAGACTACGACCGGCGATCTTTACGAGGGCGAAACTGCGCCGAACGGTAAAAAGTATTACACGCACGTGTTGTTCAATGCGCCGCAAATAGATAACAGCGACGCCGAATTCAGTCTCGCTTTGCATTACGGCAGCGAGAGCGCGGTGCTCGAGTATACCGTGCAAAACAAGGCGCGACCTATCTCCTCCATCGAGATTTTCACAAACAAGGGTTGCACCGAGAAACTTTCGGGCGATTTGTTGTTCGGTAAATTCATAAACGGCGAGCTTACGCAGAAAACGGTGTATATCAAGCTCACTTACGACGCGTACAACAGCAATCAGATGTATCTCGAAACGGCGGAACTCACTGTGCCGAACTTCCTCGACGCGACTGTCAACGGTGTTTCGACGGGAAAAACTCTGACGCTCGATTTTAAGAACGCGCCGACGAACACTACGGAATCGCCCGTATTCGAGTGCGTGCTTCAGCTCGACGAAACGGCGACAAACGGCAGCGGCGTTTTCGCGGTGCGGCAGTCGAGCAAGCCGGGCGTCACGGGTGTGCACGTAAATGTCAACGTTGCGGCTGATACCGGGCTTAAAGGCGTGAATATCGCCGGCGAGAAAGATATTACCGTTAATGTAACAAGAGAGATCGCAAGTCTCGAAACGGTGGGCGACGTTGCGGGTTACGAGTTTGCGATAGATTATATCGCGCTTGCCGATCAGGATTATGCCGGCATTTTGTATAACTTTGTCGATCCCGCCAATCTCGAGATAGACTACAGTGGCAAAGCGGGCGGAAGCCTTCCCGCTATAGCCGGACTCAAGTTTACCGAAAATCTCCGTTCTACCGATAGAGCGGTTAAATCGGTGCTCGCGGTAGATCCGAGTAATCCTCGCGCGCTCGATGCGAACTTCGTGATCAAGTTCAAAGACAAAACGAACAATGCGAGCACTAACAACGAGTTCACTATTACGATTCACTTTGTTGTGACGGTGGATATTTATAAGCTGTCCGTGAGCGGACTCGATAACGGCAAATACGTCGTCAGCACTCAAAACGTCGACGAGGATCGAGAGATCCCCGTAAACGTTGTGTATAACGACGGTGCGAACGAATTGCAACCGAGTATCGCAAAGAAGAAAGACGTCAAAGTGTTTGTCGTAAAGGGCAATGATGAATATACCGACACCGATATAGAAATCGTAAAGACGGAAAGCGATACCGCGGTTTCGTACAAACTCGTCGTAAAAGACAGCGTGTCGAGCGCGGAAAACATGTCCGTGCGTTTGCAATATAAGAATATCGTCGAGGACTTCCCCATAGTCATCAAGTCGAAAGCGCACGAACTCGAGTTCAAGCCGAGTGTCGGTGATGCAGAGGGTGCCGAAAATATCCCCATGAATAAAGTTTCCGACGGCAAATATACTGCAGACGTCGTAGTAAATACGGGTGCGGGCGGAAACGTTTATAACCTCGTCGCATTCGTAAAGAATATCGGCACAAAGCTCGAAGTTCCCGAAAAGGCGAGCGAAATCAAGTACGAAGTATTCAAAGACGAAGGTTGCACGCAGAAATTCGACAAAGATACCGACGGAAAGTTTGCCGAGAACGGCGTGCTTACGATCAGTCCCAAAGCGGCAAAAGGTACGGTGTATTTCCGCGCGAGCTTCGAGGATGTAGGCGGTACGGGCAATACCTATACGCTTACCGTAGCGGTCACATACTACACGCATATAACAAATGTTTCTATCAAAACGGATGAACTATCCGATGACGTTAAATCGGGCGATGATATCGTGTTGTATTACGTGAACGGCAATATGTATACGACTATCGACTTTGCTCACAAGTTCGACGTCAACAACGCTTGGCACGTGCCGTTTGCCGAAGAAGATTGTCAAGTGGTTCTTGCTTCCGGCGATACGGACGTGTTTACCGTACAAGGCTATAAGATTACTCCGCGCTCGGCGGTGTCGGGACGAGTCTCGCTCGACGTTACCGTCAGCTATATAGGCTTTGACGGCGTAGAGAGCGTAACCAAGACATATAACGTCATAGTGCGCAGCTTGCCTGATCTTACGCTCGGAAACGGCACGGTAGACAGTTCGACAAAATCTACCGCTGACGTTACCGTGCGTGCCGATGAACTGCTCGGCATGACTTCGCATTTCGCGTTCGTCGAAAGCGATTTGCCGCACGGAGTCACTTTGACAAATAACGGCAATACTTATACGTTCACGCCCGCACACGATGCCGCAGTCGGTACGCACTCGGTCCGCGGTCGGCTGTACTATGCATTGCCGGACGGGTCGAGCGCGACGTTGATCGGCGGAGAACAGCTTGACGGTAGCTCCGCTATGTATAAGGATTTTCCGTATATGCTTACGGTGAAATGCGAAGCGTATAAACCCGAGTTCAAGCTGTACGCGACGAAAGACGGTAATGACACGGAAATCAAACCCGGTAGCGACAATAAGCATACGATAGTTTCGGGCGAAACATATAAGCTCGTATTGACAAATGCCGAAAGCGACTTCACGTATGTCGCCACCGAAACGCATAAGCTGTTGTCTTTTGCGAACAGCGGTGCGATAACGGGCGGTGCCGTAACATTTACTCTCGACAAAGATATAAGCGGCGAGGCTGTCGTTACCGTGACGGCGAATAATAAGTTTACCAATTCTTATCATTACTATTTCAATTACGGTCGCGAAGCGTCGGCTAAACTTCAAAAGTACGATGCGGCGAGCGGCGAGTATAAAGATTACGAGCCTGCGGAAGGCGAGAAAGTTCCTGTCGATTACTCCGCCGATAAAGTCAAGTTCCGTTACGTGCTCGAGAACGTCGGCGACGGCGAGCCGCATGTTACGGTTTCGGGCGGCACAAAGGTCGTTGCAGAGTCCGACGACGACAATATCGTAATAGAGGTCGATAAAGTCGGTACGCTCGTAGTCGGCGGATATGTTGCGATCAGCGGTCGCACGATATTCCTCCCCACATACGAAGTGACGCTCACCGCAACCGAACCCGACTTCGATTTCGTCAGCACTATCGCGAGCGAAGCAAATCCCGGCGATGAGATCGCGCTCTCCGTCGAAAATACCGCAGAGGGCTTCCTCGGTAATTATGCCGACGGCGTGTCGTACGAGATCGTTTCGGGCGGCAATATCGCGAAATTCAAGACGGGTAGCGATAACAAGATAATTGTTATCGACAGCGGCGTCGAACACGATACTACCGTTGTCGTTCGCGCAAAAATCACCGTCGGTAGCGGCGTATATGCGGGTAAAGAGTACACCGTAACGAAAGAGATAACTGTAAAAGGCGTGGCGAAACCGACGCTTTCTTGGAACGACGGTGTAGAATACCGTATAGCGGCGAACGGTTCGCGCACTTTCGCATATACCGTGAACGGCGGAAACGGTCTTACATACGGCGTAACCGTCGAGCCGCAGGGCGACGCGCTTATCAAAGGCTCCGACTTTACGTTTACATTCTCGGAAAGCAATAAATCCGCGGCACTTACTATCAATCCCACAAACAATACCAAAGCGGGCGGCAAACTTAAGTTGAAAGCCACGCTCACCGTGACGGGTAAAGTGCATAACGGATATACGACGGAAGCGGTTCTCGACGTAATCGTAATGCCCGAGATCGCAACGACGGCGGTCACTGTAGGCAACGGCATCGCGTCCGTCGATATTTCCGATAACATCAATGTGTACACGCGCAATGCCGACGGTTGCGTTAAACCTACGGATAGCGTCATCAAGTCGCTTGCTTACAAGACGGGTGCGAATTACGACGACGCGTTCGCAATAAACGGAACTACGCTCTCGCTTACGAAAAACCTCATGGCGAAAAATACTTATGTGTTCGTGGTGAACGTTGCCGTTGTTTCGGGTGCGTATGCGGGACATAATATGACAACCGAGATTTCGGTTACGGTGGATGCTCCGCCTGCGATCGGCGCGATCACTGCGACGTGGAACGCTACCAAGCACGGTTACGACGAAATATCCGTGCCCGCAGTTACCGTGCCCGAACTTACCGTGAGTAACGTTGCCGTGACGCCCGTCGGCGACGACGCCGATTTCGTATCTGTCAAAAACGGATCTATCGTTGTCGACAAACTTGCCAACACCGTGCTTACGGGCAGCGGCAATACGCACGCAGCTACGCTCGAGTACACGATCACGGCGAGCGGACGCACGTACTTCGCGACGGGCAATCTCAATATTCCTCCCGTCAAAATTACCGTGACCGCGAGAGACGATTCCGATCAAGACCCGCAGTCCGCAGGCTATGTTAAGTATGTTAACGACGCGTTCGTGGTTAACTTCGGCGCAGACAACGGGTTCGACGTGGTTATCGACAGTATCGCTATGGAAAAGACGTCCGACGGCGATCCCGATATGGCGTACAGTTACGGCGGCAACAGGGCAATGTTTACCGCGCCCGCCGTTTCGGGCGACAGCTCGTATACCGTAAAGATAGTTTATACCGTCGGCGGCAAGCAAGACGAGTTCGTGTTTACCGTTTCGGTAAAGACCCCGACGTCCACTTCCGTGTATACGGCTACAAACACCGACAATAACGATATGACTGTCGGTACGGCGCGGTCGGTCACTTCGGAATGGAGCTATAATTCGGCGTCTAATTCGTCGTATACGTATGCGGTTTCGGTTACGATCTCCGCGCCCGAGGGCATACTTTCCAAATACTTCAAGAGCATCAAGCTGTATACGACCGATCCCCAATACGGCGGTAGTCCCGAGAAAACGGCGACTTTGAACGGTTCTTCCGTAACTCTTGATTTCGATAAGTCGTCGAGCGGTTACGGCGGTTCCTATAAGGAACACGAGAAGTTCTGGCTCGTTATGGACTACAATACCGATGCGGCTATCGCGAAGTGCCCGATAACGGTCATATTCCGCGCCGCTAACAGATCGTCCACTTGGAGCGCGCAGACGCAGAATATAACCATGACCTACAGTATGCAGGTCGTCAGTATGTACACGGTAACGTTCAACCCGAACGGCGGAACTGTTTCCGAGTCCACGCTCAAGGTCAAGAACGGCGATGCGTACGGCATACTGCCTACGCCCATTCGCGACGGCTACACGTTCGACGGTTGGTATACCGCGACAACGGGTGGCACGCAAGTCACATCTGCGACAAAGGCGACCGCAAACGCCGAAGTGTTCGCGCATTGGACGGCGAAAACATACAACGTATCGCTCGTGCTCGGCGGCGGAAGTATTTTGGGCGGCAGCTTCGCGGCAACAGCCAAGGTCGGCGCGGGATATACATTGCCCGCCGAATCGAACGTTACGCGCACAGGCTATACGTTCGACGGTTGGTACACGCAGGAAACGGACGGCACCGAAGTCACTTCGGGAACTACCGTGACTGCAGACAACGTGCACACCACGCTGTACGCGCATTGGACGGCGAAGAACGTAACGATCACTCTCGATCCCATGTCGGGTACCGTCGGTCAGACGTCCGTGACGCGCGCATATAACACGGCTTATAATCTGCCCGTGCCGACGCGCGACGACTACACGTTCGACGGTTGGTACACGGAAGAAACGGGCGGCAACCTTGTCCATAACGATTCGATAGTGACAAACGAAAACGCTCACACGCTCTATGCGCATTGGACGAAGATTCCTGCGGCGACTTACACCGTTACGCTCGATCTCGGCTACGTCGGCGCGAACAACGTGGTATTCGGTTCGGTGAGCGGTACATTCACCTCGCACAGTCTGATAGCTCCCGTACGCGACGGCTACAAGTTCCTCGGTTGGTTTACGGAAGTAGATGGCGGCACACAGGTCGGCAATTCGATCGACGTAACGGCAAACGTCACAATGTACGCGCATTGGGAAGCAGTCTATACGGTCACGCTTCATTTCAATAACGGTACGAGCGAACAAGTCGTGTTCACCGATATGAGCGGCACGTTCTCTGCGCATACCGCGCTTAACCCCGTGCGTGCAAACTACAAGTTCCTCGGTTGGTTTACGCAAGCAACGGGCGGCGAGAAGAAGGACGCGGCTTTCGCGCTTGCCGCCGACACCGATCTGTACGCGCATTGGGAAGGCGTTGAAGTTACGGTGACGCTCGACCTCGGCGACGGCAAAACTTTCGCAGACGGCGAGCAAACGAAAACGGTCACCGTCAAGTACGGCGAAAGCTATACTTTCGATACCGTTACGGCGGACAATCAAACGGTTGTCGCGTGGACTGCCGAACCGAACGGCGTCGGCACCCGTTACGAACTCAACGGCACCTCCGCTTTTACCGCAAATATCACGCTTTATGCGGTGTGGCAGACGACCGAAGAAGTAACCGAATAATAATACGGTCAACCATTATACGGGTTGCGAACACGCTTGCAAATACTGTTACGCTTGTTTTATGAAACGGTTTACGAACCATTCCGAAGAATGGGGCGCATTTCTCGACGTTAAAGAATGGGGTGGGATAAGTCATCCCGAAAAATATCCCGAACTCGTGCCGCTCTACGACGAAATTTACCGCAAGGGCGACAGAGAGTATTGGGCGGAACTCGATAGCGAAATGCGCGAATACTGCATGCAAAACGATCTCGAGTATTTGCGCAACGACGACACGATGAAAAAGCCGTTTGAAGCAAAGCCCGCAGTTGTAAACTTTTTCTATCACGAAGAAATCAAAAAATCGGCTCAAAGAGGAATGTGCTCGAAAAATTTGATAGAATAGGCGATTGCGGACAAACTATAGAAATCGACACGAAAAAGGCGCGATATTCATGTCGCGCCTTTACTTATTCGTTCGTATACCGATAATATTTTATCAGTCGTCTATATCGCACGCGCCGTCGCCGCAGCACGGGTCGCAGTCGCAGTATTCGTTGCTCGTTTCACAGCAGCAACCGTTGTCGCAGCCGCATTCGACGTTATTGCAGTTGCAGTCGTTCCAACCGATATTGCTGTTTTCGCAGAGCGGATTGAGCTGCTGTTTCGCTTGCGTCAAGTCGTTTTCCGATGCCTGCTCGGTCTTGTACATGCCGCGACGCTGCATATATTCGAACGCTTTGTATTGGTCTTGAGCGGCGTATTCGAGGCTTTCGCGAAGAACGTTGCGGAAGTTTTCTTCCGCGGCTTCGCAGAGTGCGGTGGAATACTGCTTAACGATTTGCTTTTCCGAGCCGAGCACGTCCGAAATTATTTCGTAATCGTCGAGCTTGCATTTTTCGCAGCCGTCGGTCACGTCGAACTTGTCGGACGTCGCCGCCTGTTCGTCCTCCGGCGCGAAATATTCGGCGTCGTCGTTATTGCCGTAATATTCATCGGCGGCTTCGATGGAGTAATCCTCCTCGAAATTGTCCTGTTCCTCGGCGGTGTACTCGTTTTCGGGTTCGTCGTTGCCGTAATTGTAGCGATCGTCGCTCGCGGCTTGCTCATACTCGGGCGCGAACAGCGGGTTTTGCGGCGCGGACGGGTTTTCGGGCACTGCGGGGATTTCGGTGGTGACGACGTTCTCCGTTTCGACTACGAAGTCGGAGGAGAACTCGTTCGGTATTTCGTTAAATTCTTCGGGTGTTTGCTTGTAATCCATAATTACTCCTTAATTTCTGTCGAGATAGGCGCACAGCGTTTCGTAGCGGTGCTTGTGTCCGTTTGCGAGATTGCCGAGCGTCTTTTTGAGATCGTCGTTGCTCGTTTCGGAAACGTAGTTGCAGCACTTCTTGTAGGCAAGTTTTTCGCTTCTCGCGAGTTCGCCGAGTTCGGTGAGGCTTTTTGTTGTCATTTTGTACTCCTTTGGTTTTTTGCAGTGACTTGCGGTCACAATATTTGTAAATTTAATATGTGAGGCTTGATTTATTTTTATTCATGGTGTATAATTACATTATGGGAAAAATTACCGACATCAGTCAGCAGAAACGCAACAAGTCGCGTGTCAATATTTTTATAGACGACGAGTTTGTATGCGGCATGGACGCGGTGACCGCCGCTGCCGCTCGGCTTAAGATAGGCAAGGAAATTTCGCAGTCCGAGCTTGTCGCAGCAGTGCGCGACAGCGAGATAAACTCGGCGTTCGAGCGCGCGGTGGGGTATCTGTCGCTGTCGCCGCGGTCGCGTCGCGAGATAGAAAAGTATTTGACCGACAAAAGTTATTCGCGCGAAGTCGCCCAAGCCGCGATAGAACGCCTCGAACTCTATCATTATATAGACGACAGACTGTACGCCGAGAGTTTCGTCAAATCGAAGTCGAAAAAGTACGGCGAGTTTCGGCTCAAGTCCGAACTCAAAAAACGCGGTATCGCGCAGGAAATCATAGACGACCTGCTCGACGACGGCGCGGGTAACGACGGTGCAACGGAGGTCGCGCGGAAGTATTTGAGATCGCACCGATCCGCGGACAAGCAAAAATTAAAGCGGTTTTTGGCGGGGCGCGGTTTCGGTTGGGACGCTATTTCTTCGGTCGTGGGACTGCTTGCCGACGAGGGCGCGTTCGACGGCGACGACGAAGATTATTGAATTTACGATCATTATTTACGCTCGAGAGGTTTATTATGGATAACCGATTTGTTTTGCCGCAGGGCATAAAAATAGGACACGCCGACGACGGCTGCACAGGCGTTACGTGTATTCTTACCGACAATGCGGTGGGCGGCGTATCCGTGCGCGGCGGTGCGCCGGGCACTCGCGAAACGGACATGCTTCGCGCCGACAAGTCGCAGGGCTTCGTGAATGCGATCGTTCTGTCGGGCGGATCGGCGTACGGACTCGAGGCGGCGTGCGGCGTCACCGAATATTTGCGTGAACGCGGCGTCGGGTTCGCGGTGGGCGACAAAGTGGTGCCGCTCGTTGCGCAGGCAATTTTGTACGATCTCAATACGCCGGGCGAATACCGCTATCCCGACAAGAAAATGGGCTATGCCGCCGCGAAAAACGCCGGTGCGAACAATATAAAATTCGGTGCAGTCGGCGCGGGTACGGGTGCGACGGTAGGCAAGATTTTGGGCGTGGTAGCGTCGAGCCGCGGCGGGATCGGCGGCGCGACGTTGCACTTCGGCGACGTGTTTGTGTCCGCCGTAGTGGCTGTAAACGCATTAGGCGACGTGTACGATCACAAAACGGGCAAGATCATTGCGGGAGCACGCACCGCAGACGGGAAGTTTTTGAATACCGTCGAGTGTCTTACGAACGGATTTTTCGCGGCGCAAATGCGTGATAGAGCGGGTACGAATACCACTATCGGTTGCGTGATGACGAATGCGCGACTTGATAAAGCGGGTGCGAACAGACTCGCCGACGTGGCGCACGACGGGCTTGCGCTGTCCATACGCCCCGTTCATACCGACGCCGACGGAGATACGCTTTTTGCGTTGTCGGCGGGCGACAAAGAAGCGGACGGAAGCGTTCTCGCTGCACTCGCCGTGGAAACGGTGGCACTTGCCGTCGAGAACGCCGTGAGGATAAAATAATGCTCGGCGTAGATACGGTGAGGATTTCGAGAGTGCGCGAGGCGGTGCGCGGCGAAGCGTTCAGAACGCGGGTGTTTACCGCCGACGAGATAAAATACTGCGACGGAGCTGCCGACGCCGCGGCGAGCTATGCCGGCATATTTTGCGCCAAAGAAGCGGTGGCGAAAGCACTCGGCACGGGATTCGGGCGGGGAGTGATGCCGCACGATATAGAGATAACCCATGCAGAAACGGGTGCGCCCGTCGCCGTGTTGCGCGGAGAAGCGGCGCGAATGGCGGGCGGCAGGGAAGCCGAAATTTCCGTTTCGCACGACGGCGATCATGCCGTGGCGGTTGCTATGATCGCGAATACGTAATATTTTCGAGAGTGTAATAGTTATGCAAAATGTATTGGATGCGGAGAGTGTACGCGCGGCGGAACGTCGCGCCATGGAGAAAGGTTTCGGCGAAATGATGCTGCGTATAAACGCATCGCTCGCCGTGGCGGACGAGGTGTGCGACCGCGCTCGGCGCGAGTGGTCGCGTACTGCGGTGTTTTGCGGTCCGGGCGGAAACGGTTGCGACGGTATACTTATCGCGTGTCGGCTTATGAGGCAAGGGTGTCGAAACGTTCGCGCTTTTATAACGTGCGACGAGTCCGCAATATCGAGAGAGATCGTCGCGTATGCGGTGTCGTGCGGGCTTCGGTTGCAACCGATATCGGAGTATGACGGTCAATCGAATATTTTGATCGACGCGATTTACGGTATAGGACTGAACCGCAACGTTACTGGCGGCGTCGCCGAACTGATAAGAAAGCTCAATGATGATGCGAATGCGTTCAGACTCGCCGTGGATATTACGTCGGGATTGAATGCAGACACAGGTTATCCGATGGGCGTTGCATTCAAAGCGCACGTCACTATCACGTTCATATGTTATAAGCCGGGCATGCTGTTCCACGACGGGCGCGATCATTGCGGCAGAATAATCGTCGAAAATATAGGCGTGGAATCGCAGTCGCCCGTTTCTGTGTTCGACGGCGGTGACGTGCGGCACATAGTGCGCGACAAAACGATGCATAAAGGCAAGGCGGGCAAAGTGTTCGTGATCGGCGGTTGCGGAGAAATGATAGGTGCGCCTATTCTCGCGGGTGCGGCGGCGCAGGCGGCGTACTTCAACGGTGCGGGCGTCGTCACGGTATGTTTGCCGAAAATACTTCGCTCGGCGGCTCATGCTCGCACGTGCATGTCGGTTATGAAGTTCTTGCCCGACGACGAGGCGGGTTTTATAAAATACGACGAGAAACAGCTCGACGACATAATGTCGAAAGCCAAATCCATAGACATCGGTCCGGGTATGGGCGCGAACCCGTATCTCAACCGCATAGTCAAATATATAAGCGATAACTACGACGGAAATCTCGTGATCGACGCCGACGCGCTCAACGCTATCGCAAACGATTATGCGTTTTTGAAAAACAGCAAGGCAAAAGTCGTGCTCACGCCGCACGTGGGCGAGTTCGAGCGCATGACGGGATTGGAAGCGAATATCGCCAATGCGCGAAAAGTTGCGGAAGCAACAGGGGCTATCGTGGTGCTTAAGTCCGCAACTACCGTAATTACCGACGGCGAGCGCGCGATACTCAATATTTCGGGTACTCCCGCAATGGCGAAAGCGGGAATGGGCGATCTTCTCGGCGGGTGCATTGCCGCGCTTGCCTGTAACGTGCCCGTTCTCGACGCGGCTTGCATAGCGAGCTATCGCAACGGAATGGGCGCGGAGCTTGCCGTCGCGGCGTATTCCGAACTTATGCTCACCGCGAAAGACGTATTGAATTTCGCAAGCTACGGCGAGCTTTACGACGATAAATAATATAATGACGTATGTGATTGCAAAACAAAAACCCGCGGAGCTGCGGGTTTTTGTTTTTATACGAAGCCGAGGGAAATGAGCGTAGCGCGTTCTATTTTGCGCATTGCTTCGGCGTTGATTTCTCCGACGCGAGTTTTAAGACGTTTTTTATCGAGAGTTCGCAGCTGTTCGAGCAGAACTACCGAGTCTTTGGCGAGTCCGAACTGTCCCGCGTGGATCTCCACGTGCGTCGGCAGCTTCGCCTTTGTGATGCGGCTCGTGACCGCGCATACTATCACGGTGGGCGAGTATCGGTTGCCGACGTCATTCTGAATGATTAACACGGGGCGCACCCCGCCTTGCTCGGAGCCTATGACGGGGCTTAAGTCCGCGTAGTATATTTCTCCGCGTTTGAAATCCGACACCGCTTTTGTTCTCCTTTTGTTAAAGATTAGCCCAATCGAGATTGATAGCCGCGCATTCGGTTATGCCGTCCTGCCACAGCTCCTCTTTTTCCATTATATGCGCGTCGATAGCATATTGTTTAAGCATTTCGACGATAAGCGACGGCACGCTCATATTGCGCCGCGCCGCATTGTTTGAAAGAATACCGTTCATGTCCTCGTCCACCTCGATAACATACTGCATAGAATTTTCTCCTTTATTCGTAGTTTTATACGAGTAGTTTGAGCTTTTTGTATTTTTTTATGTGCATAATTCGATAATATTCGACAAGCGCAAAATAAAAGATCTCCCGCGGTTTCGGCAAAGGGATCTTGTAATATTGGTTTGGGATATGGCAATAAAAAACCCGTCGCGAGGACGGGTAGTTTACTTATATTACTGTTGTTCGGTTTTCGCCGCGACGCCGCAGTAAACGGGCGGGGAGATCATAGGCAAGCCGTTGGACGCTTGCGTGAGCTGCGCTATTATGAGCGACATAGCCGAGAACACGTTGCCGCAGAGCATATTGAATTCGCCTGCGGTGAGAGTGCGCAAATACTCGCGGAAGTCGATTTCCTGATTCGCGTACTCGTCGGCGAGGGCGCGGCGCACGGTGTACACGGCGGTGATTTCAAACACGCCTTCCGGCTCGAAATCCATTCTGCGAACTACTTCGAACTCGATGTTGTTTCCGTCTTGTTTTTGGAAAAACACTTCGTCCTGCGTTCTGCCGCGATAGTTGACCTGCGGACGGATCTGCAGTCTGTCGAAAGTGGTGCGGCGAAGCGTCATTTGCATTGCGCCGTCTTTGAAGAGCTTGTTTACTTCTATCTTGTCCATTATTCCCTCCGAGGAATTACGTTTTGTTTATTATACCGCAATTTCGTGTAAAAGTCAATCATATTTTAGTTATTATGAATAATATATGACGCTTGACATAAATGTTAAAAAGATGTATAATTATCGTTGCAAGAGGTGTACCAATGAAGTTCTTTGTTTCGGGACTTGTCAATGTTGAAACAAATTTACGCGTTCGGTCGTTCCCCGTCACGTATTATCCCATAGATTACCCGTTTTTCGGGATCAATACTACTATTTCGGGAGTTGGGTATAATATAGCTACGGCGGCGAAAACTTTGGGCGACGACGTTACTTTCGCGTCGCTCATCGGGCGCGACCCCGAGGGCAGGCGCATTGCCCGCGAGTTCGAGCGGATAGGCATGGACAGTTCGCTCGTGTTCGACGACGTGGAGCAGACCCCCGTATCGGTCATTCTGTACGAAGCGGGAGCGGACGGGCGCAGACAGATCTACAGCGATCTCAAGGACATACAGCAACATTCGCTCGATCCGAACAGCGTGATCGCCTCGGTGCAAGCCTCCGATGTATGCGTGCTGTGCAATTCCGAGTTCAATCGCGCATTGCTGTCCGTAGCGCACGCGGCGGGCAAGAAAATCGCGACGGACGTGCATATGCTCAACGATATTCATGACGAGTTCAACGCCGATTTCATGCGATACGCCGACATATTGTTTTTGAGCGACGAAGACTTGCCGGTGCCGCCGCGCGAATTCCTTGTTAAACTGAAAAAAGAGTACGCCGCCGAGATAATCGTGATAGGGCTTGGCGAGGACGGTGCGTTATTGTACGAACGCGCGACCGACAAGATAACCGCGCTCGACGCTGTCGATATAGGCGGCGTCATCAATACGATAGGCGCGGGCGACGCTATGTTTACGGCGTTCAATCATTACTATTTGCGCGGCGAGCCTGCAGTGGAAGCTCTCAAGCGCGCCGAAGTGTTTGCGGCACTCAAAATAAGACACGACGGCGGCGCGGTCGGATTTGCGACCGAAGCGCAGGTGGAGGAGCTGTATAAAACTTACAAATTCGTATGCGTGACAGAATAATTCTTCATTGCGATCTCAATAACTTTTACGCCTCGGCGGAATGCGTCATGCACAGTGAGTGGCGCGACGTTCCGCTCGCGGTTTGCGGCAACCCCGAGCTTCGACACGGGGTTGTTCTTGCTAAAAACGAGATAGCGAAGAAATTCGGGGTAAAGACGGGCGACGTTATTTGGCAAGCGAAGCAGAAAGCTCCCGGGCTTGTGCTCGTTCCGCCGCATTTCGACGTGTATATGAAGTATTCCAAACAGATGTTCGCGCTGTATAACGATTACACCGATATGGTCGAACCGTTCGGCGCGGACGAGTGTTGGTTGGACGTGACGGCGTCGCAAAAACTTTTCGGCGACGGCGTGTCGATCGCCGATGCCATACGCGAACGCGTTAAAAAGGAAAGCGGGCTTACCTGTTCGGTGGGCGTAAGTTTCAATAAAGTGTTTGCGAAGCTCGGTTCCGATCTGAAAAAGCCGGACGCGACGACGGTAATAGACAGAAACAATTTCAAGCGTCGGATTTGGGGCTTGTCCGCCGATCAGCTGTTCATGGTGGGACGCCGCACATACGACAGGCTCAAGCAGTTGAACATTTTTACGATAGGCGATCTCGCCGCCGCAGATGCGGATATGCTCAAAAGCAACTTCGGCGTGAACGGACTCAAAATGAAAGCAAACGCGCTCGGCGACGATAACGAACCCGTAAGAGAAGCGGTAAAGTCGCGCGACGTCAAGTCGATAGGACACGGCATGACGGCAGTGCGCGACATAGACACATTGGACGATGCGCGTGATCTCATTTGCTATTTGAGCGAGAAGGTGGGGGCGAGAATGAGAAAGGCGGGCGTGCGCGGCAGTCTTGTGTCGGTCGGAATGCGCGACAGCGCGCTGTTTTCGATAGTGCGGCAAAAGCATATAAGCATGCCGACATATTCTTCTACGGTTATTGCCGAGCACGCGCTCGACGTGTTCAAAGAAAATTGGAACGGTGACCCCATGCGTACTATCACCGTCGCAATGAGCAAGCTCGAGGATGTCGACGAACCGCGGCAGCTGTCTTTTTTCGACGATACGCGGCGCAACGATAAGCTGGAGAAGCTGGACGAAACGCTCGATATGCTGACGAAAAAGTACGGCAGCGTAGTACATCGCGCGTCGCTCGTCGGCAGAGATTTCATTTACGACAAAACGGACGACGAGGATTTCCTTCCGTTCCAAAGATGACAGTCACGGCGGTCCGCGGATAAACGAAAAATCAAATACACATGTAGCGAGGAAAAGAAATGATATTTGTAACGGGAGATACGCACGGTCAAGCCGATTTCGACAAGCTGTTGCGGTTTGCACGCGAAAATCCGAATTTGACGTTAAACGACTTCGTGATAATCGCGGGCGATTTTAGCGCGATTTGGGATAAAAACACACTCGACCGCGAACTGCAACCGTACCGCGAATTGCCGTTCACGGTCTTGTTTGCGGACGGCAATCACGAAAATTTCGATATATTGAATTCATACCCCGAAGAAGTTTGGCGTGGCGGTAAAGTCCATAAGATCGCACCGAACATAATCCACTTGATGCGCGGACAGGTTTTCGAGATCGAAAATATTACGGTATTCGTGTTCGGCGGTGCGGCGAGCATAGACAAAGAAGTGCGCACCGAGGGCGTGGATTGGTGGCGGCAAGAGCAACCGACGCAGGAAGAACTCGAAGAAGGATTGCGCAACTTAAAGCGTCACGGGTGCAAAGTCGATTACATAATAACGCACACGTGTTGCGAACGCGCATTGCGGTATCCGCCGCTCAACACGCCCGAAATGCAAATGCAAACTTTTCCCGCGAATATACTGCTGTCGGAGTTCGATAAAACGGTCGAATTCAAACATTGGTATTTCGGGCATTATCACTTCGACGGCGAGCCTACCGACGATATGACGGTTATATATCAAAAAATCATACGTCTTGCGTGATTTTAGTTATAAAAATCGTGATTATGCAATAGTGCGGAGCGGTAGCCCTATACGAACGAGTAATACTGCGAGAATTACATAACACAAAAAATCGACACGAAGCCGTGTAAAAGATTGACTTCGGAGCGTGTTTCGGGGTATAATATATGTCAACGTTTTTCGACAAGGACGGCATGCCGAAATCATGGATTTCAAGTTACACAGCGATTATAAACCGACGGGCGACCAACCGCAGGCGATAGAAAAACTCGTCAACGGAATAGAGGACGGGCTTGCGGCGCAGGTATTGAAGGGCGTTACCGGCAGCGGTAAGACGTTTACAATGGCGAACGTGATCGCGCAAGTAAACCGTCCCACGCTCGTGCTCGCGCATAACAAGACGCTCGCCGCACAGCTTTGCAACGAGTTTCGCGAGTTTTTTCCCGAAAACCGCGTCGAGTTTTTCGTGAGCTATTACGACTATTATCAGCCGGAAGCATACCTGCCGTCAACAGATACGTATATAGAGAAAGATCTCGCGATAAACGACGAGATAGACAAACTTCGGCACAGCGCGACGTGTTCGCTGCACGAACGGCGCGACACGATAGTGGTGGCGTCGGTGTCGTGTATTTACGGTTTGGGCGCGCCGGAGGAATATTACAGCCTCGCGCTGTCCGTTCGACCCGGCGACAAAATGACGCGCGACGCGCTTATAGCTCGGCTCATAGCTATCAACTATACGCGAAACGACCTCGCGCCCGAACGCACCAATTTTCGCGTGCGCGGCGATACCGTCGATATTTTCGCGGCGAATATGTCCGACCACGCACTTCGCGTGGAATTTTTCGGCAACGAAATAGACGGGGTGAGCGAGTTCGACGCGGTGTCGGGCACGACGGTCGCGCGGCTTGCGCACGCCGCGATCTTTCCCGCGAGCCACTATGCGGTCGAGCGCGAAAAGATGGCGGCGGCTATCGAGAGAATAGAGGCGGACTGCGAGGAGCGCGTCAAATTCTTTACCGACAACAATAAACTTATAGAAGCACAGCGCATAGGCGAGCGGGTGCGCTACGACATAGAGATGATGCGCGAAGTGGGATACTGTTCTGGAATAGAAAACTACTCGCGATACTTCGACGGGCGCGCGCCCGGTCAGCCGCCGTTCACTCTGCTCGATTATTTTCCCGACGATTTTCTGATGTTCATTGACGAAAGCCACATGACGATACCGCAGCTTCGTGCTATGTATAACGGCGATCGCGCGCGCAAAACGTCGCTCGTCGATTACGGTTTCCGTTTGCCTGCGGCGTTCGATAACCGTCCGCTCAAGTTCGACGAGTTCCGCGGACGCGTCAATCAGGTCGTGTACGTGTCGGCTACGCCCGCGCCGTATGAGCTGGAGCTGACGGGCGGGGACTACGTGCGGCAGGTCATTCGCCCGACGGGGCTTCTCGATCCGCCCGTAACGGTAAAGCCGACCAAAGGTCAGATAGACGATTTGCTCACCGAGATCAAGGACACCGTGAGTACGGGCGGCAGAGTGCTCGTCACCACGCTCACAAAGCGCATGTCCGAAAATCTCACCGATTATCTCGCCGAACAGGGCGTGAAAGTCAAATACCTGCACAGCGATATAGACACCATGGAGCGCGTTACGATAATCAATTCGCTGCGCCGCGGCGAGTTCGACGTCGTAGTAGGTATAAACCTGTTGCGCGAGGGGCTTGATATACCCGAAGTTAAACTCGTCGCGATACTCGATGCGGACAAGGAAGGATTTTTGCGGTCGGAAACGTCGCTCGTGCAAACGATAGGGCGCGCGGCGCGTAACAGCGAGAGCCGCGTCATAATGTACGGCGACGTGATTACGGGATCTATGCGTCGAGCGATAGACGAAACGGAGTCGCGGCGCAAACTGCAAATGCAGTACAATTCCGAGCACGGCATCACGCCCAAAACAATAATCAAGTCTATAAAGAACACTATAGAAATAACGAGCAAACAGTCGTCGGTCGAACTGCACGACATAGACAAAGAACTGTCGCGGTTACGCGCGATGATGAGCGAAGCGAGCAAGAATCTCGATTTCGAAGCGGCGATCACTTACCGCGACCGTATCGCGGAGCTTCGCGAGCTTCAGCGCAAGGTCGCGCAAACCAAGCAGAAGAAGTAAAATATCCGAACATACGGACACTGTAATATTCGAAAGAGGTATAACGTGGAAGATAGAAATAACGAAATAATCATCAAGGGCGCGCGCGCCAACAATCTCAAGAACATATCGCTCAACGTTCCCAAAAACGCGCTCGTGGTTTTCACCGGCGTTTCGGGCAGCGGCAAGACGTCGCTCGCGTTCGATACGATATTTGCGGAGGGGCAGCGGCGGTACGTGGAGTCGCTGTCGTCGTACGCGCGCATGTTTTTGGGGCAAATGGAAAAACCGGACGTGGACAGCATCGACGGACTGTCGCCCGCAATATCCATAGATCAGAAAACGACGGGACGCAACCCGCGTTCCACCGTCGGCACGGTGACGGAGATATACGACTACATGCGTCTTTTGTTCGCGCGCGTGGGCGACGTGTATTGCAGTCATTGCGGCGCGGAGATCCATCAGCAGTCCGTGGACGAGATAGTCGATAAAATAACCGCGCTTCCCGAGGGGAGCAAAGTCATGATCATCTCGCCCGTAGTGCGCGGCAAAAAGGGCGAGTATCAAAAACTTTTCGACGACTTCAAGCGGTCGGGTTATTCGCGTATGCGCGTCGACGGCAACATTTACACCGTGGACGAGCCTATCAAGCTCGACAAAAATTCAAAGCACGATATATCCGTCGTCGTCGACAGATTGGTAATAGAGGAGGGCATACAGCAACGGCTCACAGACTCGGTGGAAACCGCGCTCAAACTTTCCGACGGACTCGTGATAGCGTTTTACGACGACAAAGAACTGCTATTCAATACGCAGTACACGTGCGGGAATTGCGGACATTCGCTGTCCGAAGTGGAGCCGCGGCTGTTTTCGTTCAATTCGCCGTTCGGCGCGTGCGAGAAATGCGGCGGACTCGGTTTCTTGACGAAGATAGATCCCGACCTGTTGTTTTTCGGCGATACGTCGCTTGCCGATCTCGTCGAGGGCGGACAGCTCGACAATGCACCTTACTTCGAGCAGAGTTTTGCCGCGCTCGCGAAAAAACACAAGTTTTCGGTTACAACGCCGTTCCGCAAATTGCCCCAAAACATTCGCGACATGATTTTGTATTCGAGCGGCGAGGAAATAGTCGTCGAGTATTCGACGGGCTACTATCACCGTTCCGAACGCATTACGTACGAGGGCATAGTGCCGCGATTGGAGCGTCGGCTCGCCGAAACGACGAGCGACGGCGTGCGGTGGAAGATAGGCAGATTTACAAACTCGCAGCCCTGTCCCGAGTGCGAGGGCAAGCGGCTCAAGAAAGAAGCACTCGCCGTGCGCATCGGCGGGAAAAATATCAACGAGCTGTGCAGCGTGCCCGTCAAACAGCTGTATGCGTTTTTCGATAAACTCGAGCTTACGCCGTCCAAAATGATCATCGCCGAACGCGTGCTGAAAGAGATACGGGCGCGGCTTGAGTTTTTGATGAACGTAGGACTCGAATATCTCACTCTCGCGCGCTCGGCGCAAACTCTTTCTGGCGGCGAGGCGCAGCGCATACGGCTCGCCACGCAAATAGGTTCGGGACTGTCGGGCGTGCTGTACATTCTCGACGAGCCGAGTATCGGGCTTCACCAATGCGATAACGCCAAGCTCATAGGAACGCTCAAAAATCTCCGCGACCTCGGCAATACGCTCATTGTCGTCGAGCACGACGAAGAAACCATGTTCTCCGCCGACCATATCGTGGACATAGGTCCGGGCGCGGGCGTGCACGGCGGAAACGTCGTTGCGCAGGGCAGCGTGCAAGACATTATCGAGTCGGGGTCCGTAACGGGCAAATTCCTTTCCGGCGAACGCAGTATAAGAGTGCCGAGTAAGCGCAGGTTTTCGGACGATTACATTACCGTGCGCGGCGCATGCGAGAACAACCTGCAAAACGTCACCGTCAAAATCCCGCTCGGCGTGTTTACGGCTGTTACAGGCGTTTCTGGCAGCGGCAAGTCGTCGCTGATAAATCAGACGCTGTATCCCGCCGTCGCGAACATGTTCAATACCGTCAAACAGCGGGTCGGAAAGTGCGACGGTATAGACGGGTTGGAGAAAGTAGATAAAGTTATCAATATCGACCAAAGCCCGATAGGACGGACGCCGCGATCCAATCCCGCCACGTATACGGGTGCGATGTCCGCTATTCGCGACCTGTTTGCCGAGCTTCCCGCCGCAAAAGAGCGCGGGTACGGCGCGGGCAGATTTTCGTTCAACGTGCGCGGCGGGCGGTGCGAGAACTGCGAGGGCGACGGCATCATTCGCATAGAAATGAACTTCCTGCCCGATGTTTACGTGCCGTGCGACGTGTGTCACGGCAAAAGATTCAACCGCGAAACTCTGCAAGTCAAGTACCGCGACAAGTCGATTGCGGACGTGCTCGAAATGACTATAGAAGAAGCGTACGAGTTTTTCAAGAATATCCCGTCGCTCAAGCGCAAGCTCGGCACGTTGCTCGACGTGGGTCTCGGATACGTAAAACTCGGTCAGCCCGCCACTACGCTGTCGGGCGGCGAGGCGCAGCGCATAAAGCTCGCCACGGAGCTTTCCAAAGTATCGACGAGCAAGACTTTGTATGTGCTCGACGAGCCGACTACGGGGCTTCATTCGGCGGACGTCGAACGGCTTGTGGATATACTTTCGCGGCTTGTGGATAACGGCAATACCGTCGTCGTAATAGAGCATAATCTCGACGTGATCAAGTGCGCCGATCATATAATAGACCTCGGTCCTTTGGGCGGCGACGCAGGCGGCAGGATCGTTGCGACGGGCACGCCCGAAAAAGTGGCGAGCGTCGCAGAAAGCAAAACGGGCGAATATTTGAAGCGTATCTTGCCGAGTGCGGAGTAATCGAGGCGCGGAGTGAAATTTTCGGTATAGATATTCGCGGCTTACAAATACTACAAACATTATGTTTGTGGTATTTTTGAAATCTATAATAACGTTTGCGGTCGTATTCTTCGTGATACGGCTCATGGGTAAACGTCAGATCGGCGAAATGCAACCGTTTGAGCTGGTCATTACACTCATAATAGCGGAAGTGGCGTGCATACCGATGAACGATCCGTATATACCGCTGTATTACGGCATAGTGCCTATACTTACGCTTGCGACTTTGCATATATTGCTGTCGCTGTGGTCGCGCAAATCGTTGCGCGTGCGCAAAATATTGAGCGGAAGCAGTGTAGTCGTTATCGACAAAGACGGTATCAACTACGAGAATATGAAGCGCATGAATATGAATATCGACGATCTCATCGAGGCGGTGCGCACTGCGGGTTACGTCGACTTTTCGCAAATCGCGTACGCCATATTCGAAACCAACGGCAAGCTCGTCGTGGTGGAAAAAGAACAGCCGCAACAACAGCAATCGCAGAGCGGAGAACAAAACGGCAACGAAAGCGGGGAACAGCCGCAGACGCTGTTGCCGCTCGAGCTTGTGGTAGACGGCAAGTATATCGAAGAAAACATGCGGCTTGCGGGCGCGGATCGCAGCGAGATCGAGCGCGTGCTGTCGGACAACAAACTCAAGCTCAAAGACATACTTTACGCCGACGTGCGTCAGGACGGGAACGCATATTTCTCGCCCAAGCGCAAGAGCGCGTTTTGCGAAAGCATCGCCATTAGCGGGGGGCAAAGCTGGTGAAAAAAGTAATAGTGATTTCGATAGTGTTCGCGCTCATGCTCGGCGCGATGATAGGCGAGATAGTATATGTGAATCAATTCTATAACGGCATACAGCACGACCTCGAGATAATCGCCGAAAGCATCGACGCAAATGAGGAACATGTGGACAATCAAGACACGGTGGCACTTTGCGCCGCCCTCGAAGAAAAGTGGGAAAAGGGCAAGAAGATAATGCTGATGCTCCAAAACCACAATACCGTGCGCAACCTCGACGGGCAGATCATGAGTCTCGGTGCGGTCGTGCGTTCGGATAACTACAACGACGCTGTGATTTTCGCGCGGTCGGCAATAAATTACATCGACGATATATTGCTCGACAGCGTGCCGTATTTGTCGAACTTACTTTAATACTCGGCGCACGATAAAAGCAAGGTTTGCAAATGCTTGCTTTTATTGCGTTTTGGTGATATAATTACGGTATGGAGTTTGTAGAGCTTAAAAAACATCTTAAGACGCAAAAGCCTTACGCTTGTTATGTGTGTTACGGCGACGACGATTTTTTGATCGAGCGTGCCGTTTCCTTGCTGTGCGCGCTTGCGAGCGAACCAAAACCGTTTAACTGCACAGACCGCGAGTTCGACGGCGGACGCGCGCTCACCGACGAACTTATGCAGCTGCCGATCATGGGCGACTATCGCGTAGTGGTCGCGCGCGGCAAAACGGATGCGGCGGCGGTGTCCGGGTATCTCGCATCTCCGAACCCGTCGGCGGTGCTCGTATTGCCCATGTACATTCCGCACGACAGTTGGGGCAGAAGCAGTGCGCCGAACTTTCCGAACGGTGCGACGCCCGTCGACTGCAATCGGTTGGGACTGCAATACGTTGCTCCGTTCGTGCGCGTGTTTACCGACAAAACGGGTGCGACGGTGTCCGATCACGCAATTCGACTTTTGTACAGTCGTTGCGGCGGATACATGACGCGCATAAATTCCGAATCGCAAAAACTCGCAATGCTGCGTGCGGGCGGGGAGATCACCGCCGACGATATAAATACGAACGTAAAAGCGGATACCGAATTTGTAGTGTTTGAATTATGCGACAGTATACTCGCGGGAAACGCGGCGCGCGCGCTCGCGGTCGTCGACGGCATGGCAAAGAATAACGACCTCGTTGCGGCGTTCACTCTGATATACAACAGGTTCAGAAAGCTGTTTGCGGCGGCGGTAGATCCCGACGGGCTTGCGGGTTTGGGAGTGAAACCGTCGCAGGTCGGTAAGCTCAAGGCAGAAAGTTCGCGCCTGTCGCGCGCCCGCATAAAGAATATCCTCGATATGCTCGAGAGTGCCGATCACGGTTACAAAACGGGCGCGACGACTGTGTACGACGCACTTGTCGGGTTCGTGGCACAAGCCGCATATCGGGCGCGGTAGGAGGTGTATTATAGTCAACGTTTCCAAGAAAAACGTAATATCGGCGGTCGTAGGCGTGCTTCTGTACTTTTCGTACTGTGCGTCGGGCTGGTATATAATGCGCGGCAACCTCGCATACGTAGGACAGCAGTACGGCATGGCGGGGTGGTTTGTCAATGACGTATGGGCGTTCTTTCTCGGCGGCTTGTTGCCGTTCGTTCTGTATAAGTTTATTTCGTCGTTTGAGATGCGTTCGCTCGCCGTGCGGCTCGTCGCGTTGCCCGGAACGAACAGAGCGCAGGGACTCGAGAAGTTCAGGCGCGGACTCGACGTAACTGTCATCATTGCGAACGCAGTGCTGTTTGCGATGAAATTCATGTATCTTGCTTTGCCGATGTATGCGTATATCATCGACATGATCGTCAATCCCGCCGTTACAATACTTGCGGTGAGCGGATATATGTTTTACGCATTCAAAAAAGATTACGTGGAAAAGTCTGCGTTCAAGATCGTACTTATGCAGGCGATAGGCGCGTTTGTGTGCGTGTACGGATTGCTCGCGATCCTCAACATGTTGCTGTCGGTGGCTTAAGGAGGCGGTATGAAAAAACATTTCAAGATTTTGAGCATACTGCTTTTGACGATCGCGGTCGCCGCAATGCTGTGTGGCTGTGCCGCGCCGGGTGCGCCCGATTACGACGTATCGGCGTCGCAAAATATCGAAATAGACGGCAAGAATATCGCAAACGACATTGCCGACGAGCTTACCGCGTTTATCGAAAACAACCCCGACCGCACAACGTTCGGCGAGGGCGAGCGTGCCGCCGCCGACTATTTGCTGAACAGAATGATCGCGTTCGGGTATTCGGATGCGCATATACAGGATTTCACTGCCGAGGAGAACGGCGTTTCGGGGCTGAACAGCCAAAACGTGATCGCGAAACTTTCGGCGGCAAACCGCACCGAAGATACGAAGAATATTGTGCTCGGCGCGTATTACGACAATAGGTATTCTCAAAGCTATAAGAACGCCATGACGATTAAATCGGAAGCCGCGCTCGCGGGCGGATCGGGAGTGGCGACGCTGCTCGCGGTTGCGAAATATTTCAAGGACGGCGGCAAGGCATACGATTTCGATATTACAATGGTGTTTTTCGGCGCGGGATATTTGTATACGCGCGGCGCGGATGAATATTTGCGCGGCGGAATGAGCGTCGAAGAACGCAAGAATACCGTGCTTATGGTCGAGTTTCAACGGCTGGGCGTCGATCATGTGTACATGTATGCCGACGAACGCGAAACAAAGCGCGAACCGCTTTTCGACGAAGTCGCAAAGGCTAACGGTTTGGATATTTACAAGCCCACGCAGAAATCGCCGATAATAACGGGAACGACTGTTACCGAGGGCGTGCCGTTCTACCGCTGGGCGCATAACGGACTGTTTTCGTCGTTTGCCGATTACAAGATCCCCACGCTTAACCTCGTCGGGGCGAATTGGGAAACGGTGAATATGTCGGACGCGGAGTCGTCGGAGCATGCGAATATCGCATATACCGAAAAAGACAACTTGACGCAGCTGCGCACGCTATATCCCGACTGCGAGAAAAAAATGGCGACAGCCGCCGCGCTCGTTATTCGTTCGCTCGAAATGCCGAATTTTATAGAGGCGATGACCGCAGACCGCACCGATTATCCCGACACGTCGATACTGACTATGTATTGGGTTTGGGGACTTGTCGTGATCGGCATGCTCATACTCGTTTGCGCCGCGCTGTTTCTCGTGTACAGGCATCTCGACAAAAAATATAAACCGCAACCGCTACAACCGCGCCGCATGAAAATGGCTGTGTTCGGCATGGATTACGAAGATAAAGATTCGGCGGATATTTTCGTCGATATACGCGGAGCGGACGAGGACATTTTTCCCGGCGTGCCTAACAACGACGGCGTGCAAAAAGATCCCGCAGACGATATTTTCCCGCCCGCGCAACAGCCGCCCGAAACCGCCGACGACGGCAAAGACGACGGAGAGGGCAGTGGCGGCGACGGTAACGAAAACGGCGATAACAAATAAACGAAGGTTTCCGCAATAATAAATCCGCTTCTTAACAAGAAGCGGATTTTTGCTGTGTAAGTAATTTTTGACGAGCGTTGGGTTTAGCTGAACCAGCCCGCTATCGTAGAACCGATGTTCGTGAAAAATTGGGTTATATGGAACTTTTCGAACATGTCTGCCATGACCGTCGTGAAAGAGAATTTATCGACGGCGAGGAAACACCACAAAACGACCACCGCAAAAGTAAGTACGATGAGCAGCAAAACATTCAAAAGGCAGCTGCGCACATTGATGGGACTGCGCAGTTTCTTGAGTTTGGTATTGGGATCGTTACTTTCCTTAATGGCTTGCTCGAGCTGAGCCGCCGTCATTTGTTCGGGGGAAAGATTTGCGAGCGGAACGGATTGCGCGCCTGCGGGATTTGCTGCCGCGGCGGCGGGTGCACCCTTTTTGCCCTTCTTTTCTTTGGGGGCTTTCGGTGCCTTCGGTTCCTTTACTTTTTCGGGTTTGGTTTTATCCTTTTTAGCCATTAGATTCCTCGTATATGGTAATCTACAATATAGTATATAACAACGCGACGAAAAAATCAAGTCTTTTTGATTAAATTTGTACCGTAAAATTTCAAATAAAATGCAAATATCCGAAAAAAATCGTTCAAAACGATTGAAAACTCCACGATATTATTGTATACTATATATACATCGTATTGTGTCAGTAGGTTGATATGTGGTTTTTTGAAAACGTATACGAAAAAATATTGGCAAATCCGTGGGCTTGCGCCGCGGATATAGTGCTTACGGCATTGCTGATTTACGGCGTGTTCGTGTTTTTGCAAAAGAATAACGCAAAGCGGCTGTTGCTGTTCATTCTCGTATTTACGGCACTCGGAGTGATACTCGCTTCGCCGCATTTGCAGTTGACCGTTATAGGCTCTATACTGAAATACGCAGTGGTGATAGTGATAATCGCGGTGCTGTTGCTGTTCCCGCAGGAAACGCGCAGGGGGCTTTTGAAGCTCGCTTCGCCGCGCGATACGCACGAGGCGTACACGACCGCATACGACGTGTCGGACGAACAACTTCATTCCGCGATCAACGACATTGTCCGCGCCGCACAAAACATGTCCAAGAAAAACGTGGGCGCACTGATAATCATAACGACGCAAAATATGCCCGAGCATATCGTGGATTCGGGTACGAAGCTGGACGCCGTGCTGTCGTGCGCACTGCTCGAAAGTATTTTCAATACAAAAGCTCCTTTGCATGACGGGGCGGTAGTGGTGCGCGGTAACCGCATAGTCGCCGCGGGCTGCTTCCTTCCGCTGTCGCACTCCACGACCATCGACAAAGAACTCGGGACGCGGCACCGTGCGGGTATAGGCGTCAGCGAAAACTACAACGTGCTTACGATAATCGTGTCCGAAGAAACGGGCGTTATTTCCATAGCGCAGAACGGCGAGCTTACGCGATACTTCGATTCGCAAATGCTCACCGATAAACTCGAACAGACGTACGGCTTGCAGGCAACGCCCGAATCGACCAAACGCCGCAGACGCAGAAATTAGGGAAGTGTTATATCATGGATAAGAAGAAAGACGAAAAGAAAGGCAATAAATTCGCGGCGTTTTTGAAAGCCGTGTTCGTGCATAATATCGGATGGAAATTGCTCGCGATCGCTGCCGCGGCTGTTATTTGGGTGCTGTCGGCGGGATTGATGTAGCGTAGCGATCGGCTTGCGGAGCTGTTTGCAATCTTGCTGTTACCGTACGGGCGGTGCGGCGGAATAATAGTACGACAAGACACAAAACGGGGTCGGCGAAGATTTTGTAACCGCACCCCGTTTTATCGAATATAAAATAACGGAGCAAAACATGAAGGCTGTCAAATTCGGCGGAACGTCGATGTCGACCGCGGAAGCGGTACTCGAGGTCAAGCGCATAATAGAGAGCGACCCGAGCAGGCGGTTCGTCGTCGTGTCCGCACCCGGCAAGGCGGCGAGCGAGAACAAAGTTACGGATATGTTGATCGAGGTCGCCGCGTCGAAAGCGGACGTGCGTGTCGAGCTGTTTGCGGCGGTGCGCGCGCGTTTTGCGAAAATCCTCGACGGCATAGGTCTGGGCGGCAACGCGCTCGATGCGGAGTTTGAAAAAATAGAGTCCGAACTTCCTTCCGCTTCTTATGATTACACGGTGTCGCGCGGCGAATACTTGACGGCGATCATGCTCGCGAAACTTTTGGATTACGAGTTTGCCGACGCCGCGGAATTCGTCAAGTTCGAGCGCGGCGCGTACGACGACGTACATACCGAAAAGTTATGCGCGACGGCACTCGGAAAATGTCGCAGAGCGGTTGTACCGGGGTTTTACGGCAGCGACGAAAACGGTAATATAGTCACTTTTTCGCGCGGCGGCTCGGACGTTACCGGTGCTATCGTCGCGCGCGCGGCGGGTGCGAGCGTGTATGAGAACTACACGGACGTTGACGGATTTATGACATGCGATCCGCGCATTGTGCCGCACGCGTCGGTGATAGATATACTGACGTACAGGGAATTGCGCGAGCTTGCGTATATGGGGGCGAACGTATTGCACCCGGAGTCGATTTTCCCGGTGCGTAAAGCCAATATCCCCATTCACGTGCTCAATACATTCAACGGTTCGGCGCATGGCACGATGATCGTGCCGACGGAGGATCTTTTGGGCGGAAAGTATCGGCGCAACAAGAAAATGCCTATAACAGCCATAGCCGGCAGGCAGCATTTTTTCTCGCTGTATATCGAGAAGTCGATGATGAATTCCGAAGTGGGATTCATGCGTAAAGTGCTGTCGAGCTTCGAGAGGCTCGGCGTTTCCGTCGAGCATGTTCCGAGCGGCATAGACTCGATGACCGTCGTGTTCTCGGCGGTTGACGGTGAAACGTGCAACGCGCTCATAGATGACATAAAGAAGGAAGTCGACCCCGATCATATAAGTCTGACTACCGACATGTCGTTGATTGCGATAGTCGGACACGGCATGAGATCGCGTCCAGGCACGGCGGCGCGCGCGATCATGCGATTGTCGAACGCCGAGATCAACCTGCGCATGATAGATCAGGGCGCGTCGGAGATCAACATTATTCTCGGCGTTTCGGACGACGATTTTGCCCGCGCTCTCATCGCACTCAACGGCGAATTCGAAGTGTAAATAGAATAACAATTCACAAACAAATAGTAACGAAATATCGAAGTAGAGCGGTAACGCCTAACGAACGGTGAATACCGCGAGAATAACAATTCACAAACAAATAGTAACGAAATATCGAAGTAGAGTGGTAAAACCGAACGAAGGCGAATACCGCGAGAATAACAATTCATAAACAAATAGTAACGAAGCCGTATAAAAATGCTTGACAATGGCGGCGGGATTATGTATAATAACAAAGAACCGCACGAAAAGGGTTCTAATTTCGTTGTGTGAAAACGCGCGAAAACCCCGACGGCGAATACTTAACGGAGGTTATGCTTATGTTTGCGATTATCGAAACGGGCGGTAAACAGTACCGTGTCAGCGCGGGCGACGTTCTCGACGTGGAACGTCTCAACGTAGAGGAAGGTGCTACCGTCGATCTCAAGGTGCTCATGACGGGCGAAGGCGAAAACGTCGTTTGCGGCAGCGCGGCGAACGGCAAAGTCGTTAAAGCCACTGTCTTGCGTCAGCTTCGCGCACCGAAGGTCGTTGTTTTCAAGTACAAGGCAAAGAAGAATGTGCGTAAACGCCAAGGGCATCGTCAGTGCTATACGCGCATTAAGATCGACGAGATAGTATGATAACCGTTAAGCTGTCCCATACGGACGGCGTTGTCACAAAGGTTTCTGCGAGCGGGCACAGCGGCTATGCCAAGTCGGGCGGCGACGTTGTTTGCGCGGCGGTTTCCACACTTGTTCAAACGGCTTACCTTGCGATCGCCGACGTTGTCGGAGATATTCGTTACGAGCGCGACGCCGCGCGTGGCTACTTCGAGTTCGAGATTCCGTCGCTCGGGGACAGGCACGACGCGGACGTAATACTGCGTGCGATGGTCGTAGGGCTTAAAGATTTATCGAGCGGGTATCCGCAATACATCAAATTGGAGGAAACATAATATGTTTATCAATATTCAGTTGTTCGCTCACAAAAAGGGCGGCGGTTCCACAAAGAACGGCAGAGACAGTAACGCGCAACGACTCGGAGTCAAGCGTTCGGACGGTCAGTTTGTGCTTGCGGGCAATATTCTCGTCCGTCAGCGCGGCACGAAGTTCCATCCGGGCGAGAACGTCGGGCTGGGCAACGACGATACGCTTTTCGCGCTCGTCGACGGCAAAGTCAAGTTCGAGTTGAAAAAGGGGCGTAAGCAGGTAAGCGTTTATCCCATAGCACAGTAACGCATTGCCAAAGGTTTTTTCAAGAAGGGCGTAACGCCCTTTTTGTGTATGATCGTATTTTATGCGGTTTTAGTTCAGTCCGCGTTTTACGCGGAGTAATCGGACAGGTGGTTTATGTACACGACCGAACAGAATAAAATATACGTTCCGATTTCCGAATTGGACGTGCGGGCGACGCTCGAGTGCGGGCAGCTGTTCCGCTTTGAAAAGACGGACGGACACTATACGGTCAAGTCGGGCGAACACGTATGCACGATCGAAACGACCGATGACAATGTTGTTATCACTACGCAGTCGGTCGGCTTTTTCGTTAACTTTTTCGATCTCGAGCGCGACATCGGCAGGATCAAGCGCGAGCTCGCGCGCTTTCCCGAGCTTATTGCGCCGATAGAGTGCTGCGGGAGCCTGCGTATTTTGCATCAGCCGCTGTTTGAAACGATCATATCGTTCATCATTTCCGCAAACAACAATATCCCGCGCATCAAGACGATAATAAATCGGCTGTGCGCGACAAACGCGGACGTGTTCCCGTCGCCGGCGCAAATCGCGGAAATGCCTATACGCATGCTCGACGCGCTCGGCTGCGGTTACCGTTCGCAGTACATACAGACGAGTGCGAAGATATGCGCGGAAACGGATATACTCGACAGACTGAAATTCGCACCCACGCCCGAAGCGCAACAGCTGCTTATTTCTTTGCCGGGCGTCGGGCAAAAAATAGCGGACTGCGTGTCGCTGTTCGCGCTCGGCAGGTTTGAAGTGTTTCCCGTCGATACCTGGATCATCAAAACTTTGCGCGTAGGCAACGAAACGGAAACGCGACTGCGCGCGCGGCTCATGGAAACTTACGGCATGAACGCGGGTTACGCGCAACAGCTTATTTATTACTACAATGCGATACTTCGCATGAAGGGGTGAGCGGTGACGATAGCCAAAAGCATAGTTTCGCTGTTTTCTTCCATGACGATGCTTACCGCATGTCTTTGGATCACCGGCATGATACTTTTTTGCGTCGAGTTCTTTCAGCCGATGCGCGGCATTGCGTACCTGCTCGGCGGAGGGCTTATAGTCGGCGCGTTCGTGACGCGCATGATATACGGCTCGGCGGGCGAGGCATTCATATTTGTCTTGCTTACTTCGGTGTTGCTGTTCGCGGTGCACGTAGTCGCGCTCATTACGCAAAAGCGCGATTGGCTCGCGGCGGCGAGATTGGAAAAAGCTGGCGAAAGGCGGCGGCGTTACGGCAAGCTGATCGACAGTGTGGGCATTGCGATAACTCCCATCGACCTCACGGGCAACGTGACGATAAACGACATCAACCTCGTCGTATACAGCGACAGTCCGATCATGCAGGGCGAGAGCGTGCGCATTACCAAAATCACTTCCGATAAAATAATCGTCGAGCGCGTCACTGCGGAAAAATAGAGAAGTAGTCGGCTAAAGCCGTAAATGTCGGATAATATTTGCCGCATGAATCGCGCATGATATTACTCGGCATTTTTTTGTGAGATCATTATGAAAGCAAGTCATTTGCATTTGTCGTTCGGCACCGAAGTCATCTATGACGATGCCGAATTTCAGACAAACGAAAACGATAAAGTAGGAATAGTGGGTGTCAACGGCGCGGGTAAAACCACGCTTTTTCGCGTTATTCGCAAAGAACTCGAGCTTGACGGCGGAACAATATCGCTCGGCAGCGCGAATATAGGTTATCTCCCGCAGGTCATCGAGTTTGCCGACGCTCACAAAACGGTGTGGGATTATCTGTGCGAAGCCCGACCGATAAAAGAACTTGAAAAGCGGCTCGAAGAAATCTATGACGAGCTTGCCGTTGCCGACGAAGCGAAGCAAACGGAATTGCTCGCCGAGATAGGAAAATTGCAGGAGCGGTTGGACGGACTCGATCAGTATAACGCCGAGAGCACGCTTTTGGAATTGATATACTATATGAATATCGACGACAGTCTTTTGGATATGCGCATTAAAGACTTGTCGGGCGGACAAAAGTCGAAGATAGCTTTTGCGCGCGTTCTTTACGCCGACCCAAAAATTTTGCTTTTGGACGAGCCGACAAACCACCTCGACGCGACGACGAAAGAGTTTGTAACGCAGTATCTGAAAACGTATAAAGGCAGTGTTTTCGTAATAAGCCACGACGTCGATTTTCTTAATGCGGTGGTGAATAAAATTCTGTTCATCAATAAAGTTACTCATAAAATATCAGTATACGAAGGGGATTACAGAACGTTCAAACGCAAGTATGCGCAGGAGCAACTGCTTAAAGAATTGCGCATCGCACAACAGGAGCAGGAAATTAAAAAGCTGTCCGACTTCGTGCAAAAAGCGCGGCAGGCGAGCCGCACAAACCATAACTTGAAGCGCATGGGGCAGGACAGGGAAGCGAAACTCGCAAAAGCCATAGCCGCGCTCGAAAAACGCGACAAAGAATACAAACGCGTCAAAATGCGGCTCGAGCCGAAGCGCGCAAGCTCCAAGATCCCGCTCGAGGTCAGCGGCTTGACGTTCGGCTATCCGAACAAGCCCCGACTTTACGACAAACTGTCCTTTATTCTCAATGCGGACGAGAAGTTCTTGATAGTCGGCGAAAACGGCGTCGGTAAATCCACGCTTCTCAAACTAATCATGGGTCTGCTCGCGCCGAACGACGGCGAGATAAAGTTCGGGGTGAAAACGGACGTAGCGTATTATGCGCAGGAACTCGAACTGCTCGACGGCGATAAAACCGTTCTGGAGAACGTGGACAGCGGCGACTATACCGATATTCTGCTTCGCAACATACTCGGCAATTTCCTGTTCGGCGGTGATACGGTATACAAAAAGATCTCCATGCTTTCGCCGGGCGAGCGGGCGCGGATCGCGCTTTGCAAACTGCTTTTGACGCGTGCGAACCTGCTTATTCTCGACGAGCCGACAAACCACCTCGACCCCGATACGCAAGCTATAATTGGCGAAAACTTCAGAGACTACACGGGCACGATCATGCTCGTCAGCCACAACCCCGACTTCGTCGAGCAAATGGGCATTACGCGCATGCTGGTATTGCCCGACGGCAAGATAATGGATTATTCGCGCGAACTGCTTTCTTATTATTATATTCTCAACACCGATATGCTTTAATTCTCGACGGCATACTCGTCGCGCGTCGCGGCGGGTGCGACATCGCGTAGTGTTCTATACGCGGCGCAAAGCTCATAACATAATTGTGTTATGAGCTTTATTCGTCAAGTGGCAAAAAGCATAGGTAATGCCGCCGAGTTCAAGTTTCAAGCCGTTATGTTCGGCAGAGATGCATTCTATATCGAGGGTGCAAGACCGCTCAAGATCGGCGAGGAAGAAATGATTTTCAGAGCGGGCGGCTCTATCGTCAGACTGTGCGGCAGCGGCATGACCGTGAAAGAGATCGCGGGCGATTGCGTGTCCGTCGTCGGCACGGTCACAGCGTTTGAGGTGCGCGATTTATGAAAAAACATAAAGGTGCCGAGCGCGTCAGCGAAAAGACAGCGAGCAAGCGCGGAGAAAAGTCGTGTGCCGATATGGGCGCGAAAAAGTCGGACAAGCTACTCGCCGAACTGCGTAAAAAACGTGAAACAGCTGCCGAGCGTGCGCGTAAAGCGGCGCAGAAACTCCAGCGCAAGACGGAGCGCGACAGGCTCGAGCGCGAGCGGCGTGCGGTGCGCGCGGCGACCGCCGAGCGTAAAAGACGGGAACGCGAGGAAATAAACGCCGAAAAACAAAGGCTTGCCGATATTCGTTTCGAGCAAAAGCAAAAACTCGCGGCGGCGAAAGCGGAACGGCGCAAGGCGGTGTATGCGCGTATCAGAAAGGCGACGGGGAATATCTCGGCGGGATTTGACGGCGGCGAACTCGGCGTAGTGCCGCGCGTCGAGCTGTGCATATCGGGCGATGCCGCGTCGGTAGCGGCGGGGCTTATGCGCGGCGATATACCGTTTACAGATCTCAAGCGCGCGGGCGGCGATACTTTCCTGAAAATCGGAAAAAAAGACTTGCGCAAAGCTATTGCAATTTTGAACGAAATGTGTTATAATTATCGAATAAGCGCGACGTACGGGCTGAAGCGCAGTCTGGCGTTCGGCGTTTCGCGCATAGGGTTGCTGCTCGGTCTTGCGGCGTCCGTTGCGGCTTTGCACATTGTATACGGTTATGTGTGGCGGGTGGAGATAGTAGGAAACGACAGGCTGTCGGTTGCCGCCATCGAGAGTTCGCTCGCAACGGTCGGGCTTAAACCGGGCTGTAGTAAGCGCAAGCTGTCCGAGCTTGCCGCCGTCACCGCACTCGGCGAAATGGAAGGAGTGGCGGACGCGTCGTGCGAAGTGATAGGAACAACTGCGTACGTGCGAGTACTCGAAGCGGACGATTATACGCGGCGCGATACCTACACTTCGGCGCGTGCCGAGTTCGACGCGAAGGTCACGCGGCTTGTCGTGAGAAGCGGCAGTCCGCTCGTCACTCGCGGCGACGTCGTAAAACGCGACGACTTGCTCGCAAGCGGCGAGGTGTTCGACACGGCGGGCGAGCTGTTGTATACCGAGCGTTGCGACGTGGACGTGTACGGCGAAGTGTCGCTTACGTTCTCCGCCGAGCTGTCGCCGACCGCAGTGGAGTACCGACCCACGGGAGAGGTCGAGAAGCGGACGGTGTTCACGCTGTTCGGGCTCGATATGGGCGGTGCCGAGTCGCCGTTCCCGTCGTATGAAATGCGCTCGCATACCGCACACTATGATGTGTTGCTGCCGCTATATGTCACGACGTACGAATACCGCGAAACGGCACCCGTCACGGTGACGTACGACCCCGACGAGCTGGCGAAAAGTTTTGCCGAGGATAAGCTCGAGGAGCTTGATTTCGTAGGCGAGTTCGAGTATTCGTACACCGTCACGCAGGGCGCGGCGGGACTGTACTCGGTGCATTTGTTCGTTACGGGCGAAACGCTTATTTCGCGCGGAGTGTAAAGGTCAACAATTCGGAGTAACTTAAGAGGTTTGAAAAACACGGTCAAAAACGACGAACTGCGTGCCGTATTCGGTGCGTACGACGCCAATATAAAAGCACTCGAGTCGCTTTGCGGCGTGACGGTGCGTACGACTGCCGACAGTATAGAAATTACGGGACGCAACACCGAGCTTGCGGAGCTTGTGATAAATAAACTCGCGGCGGCGGCACGGCGTGGCGAGAATATAGATCCCGATACCGTGCGGCGATATTTCGATATACTGTCGACGGATGCGGACGGCGTCGATTCGCTATGCGACAACGCGATATGCGTAAACGCGCGCGGACAGAATATTTATCCGAAAACGCTCAAGCAAAAAGAATTTGCGGACGCCGTAAGACGCAATCTTCTCACTTTCGCGATCGGACCGGCGGGAACGGGTAAGACGTATCTCGCCGTCGCAATGGCTGCGAACGCGGTCAAAAAAGGTCTTGTAGACAGGATAATCCTTACGCGCCCCGCGATCGAGGCGGGCGAGAAACTCGGATTTTTGCCCGGCGATTTGCAAATGAAAGTCGATCCGTATTTGCGCCCGCTGTACGACGCGCTCGGCGATATGTTCGGCGGAGATTATCAAAAGCTCATCGAGCGCGGAGTGGTGGAAGTCGCGCCGCTCGCTTATATGCGCGGACGCACGCTGTCGCGAGCGTTTATAATACTCGACGAGGCGCAAAACACCACTCCCGAACAGATGAAAATGTTTTTGACTCGGTTCGGCGAAGGCAGTCGCGCCATCGTCACTGGCGACGTCACTCAAATAGATCTGAAAAACGGCGAGCCGTCGGGACTTATCAATGCCGAAACCGTGCTCGGTGACGTCGAGGGGATAGCGTTCGTGCATCTCACCGATACGGACGTCGTAAGACACGGGCTTGTTATGAAAATCGTAAAAGCGTACAATAATTATTCCGAAAAAAATTCGCAAAGGAGAAACAATGCAAGACCAAACGGAAAAACCGAGTGACGGCATTTCTTATAAACCGCCCAAATCGGCGTACCTGTGGCTCGCCGGAATATTCGCGATAGTATTTGCTGTTATTTACATAGCACTCGTACTGTTCGTGTATTTCGTCAAGACAGGCGACGGCTTGCTCGGAATGAACAACGCCGAGGCGTACTCGCTGTACGTATTCGTGTTTTTGTTCTTCCTTGTCGCGCTGTATATTTATTTCATCGTTTCGCGCAAAGAACTGCTGTTTTCGCTTAAACGCATAGGCGCGCTGATGACGATTTTTACGTTCGTCGTCGTTTTGAACATAGTGCTGATCGCGTTTAATCCCTATCTCGTGTGCGTGTCGCTTGCGAGCATGCTCGTATTGCCGTTTTCCAAAAAGAGCGATGCGTTCGTGCTGAACGCGTTCGCGTGCTGGATCTCGTCGTTCGTGCTTATAGCATCGCTCAATCAGGATATGTTTCCCGCGATAGCTTTCACATTGCTCACGGGCATGCTTTGCGGCGCGATCGCGACTTATACTTTCCCGTCGAATATGACGCGTATCGTCGCGTTGCTTCGTACGGTCGTTGCGGGTATCGCGACGTTTGCGGTGTATTTCGTGCTTCTGTCGACATATCGGCTCGATTTCAGACCGTTCCTCGACAACGTAATGTACATCGGCATTTCCGTGGGCGTGGAAGTTCTACTCGCGGCTACGCTCGAACCGGTCGTTGAATGGATATTCAATCTCACGAGCGATTTCAAACTCACCGAGCTTATCAATCATAAAGCTCCGCTCATAAGACGTTTGAGCACCGAGGCTCCGGGCACGTTCAACCACAGCCTCGCCGTCGCGAATTTCGCGGAGATCTGCGCCGACGCAATAGGCGAGGATCCGTATCTCGCACGGGCATGCGCGTATTACCACGACGTCGGCAAGCTCAATAACGTCGAGTATTTTACCGAAAATCAGGCGGGATACAACCCGCACGACGAGATCCTGCCCGAAGTGTCGGCGGAAATCATACGCAAGCACGCGACAGACGGTTACGAACTGTGCAAAAAACACCGCATACCCGAAGAAGTCGCGCGTATCACCGTCGAGCACCACGGCACTCTGCCGATAATGTATTTCTACAATAAAGCGAAGTCGCTCACCGACGGCGAAGTGGATATGGACGAGTACAGATATTACGGCGAGATCCCGACGGGAAAAATCGGCGCGATAATCATGATTTGCGACTCTGCCGAAGCCGCAATTCGCGCTATGGACAATCCTACGGGCGATAAAGTGGACAAGTTGCTCAAAGGCATGATCGACGAGCGGCTCAAGCTCGGGCAGTTCGACAACTGCGCCATTACCATGAAAGACCTCACCGCGATACGGTTAGCCATTGTCGGCGCGTACGGCGGACTATACCACAAGCGGATAAAATACAACATAAAGAGTGGCGGAATAAATGTTTAAGCTCACAGGCGACGTACAGGCGGGTTTTTCTCGGCTCGCGGGCATAATATTTTATAAACTCGATCTTTCGGGCAATGCCGCCGTCGATATAGAAGTGATCGACGACGAGCAAATGCACGAGCTTAACAAGCGCACGCGCGGCGTCGATTCGACTACCGACGTTTTGAGTTTTCCCGCGCTCGATAAGATCGAGGCGTTTACCGCGAAGAATTATCCCAACGATTACGACGCGATGCAGGGTGCCGTCGTGCTCGGCGATATAGCGATAAACCGCGACGCCGTTGCGCGTCAAGCGAAAGAGTTCGGTACCGGCGATCGCGAAATAAATTATCTGTTCGTGCACGGCATGTTGCACCTTCTCGGTTACGATCATATGACCGACGAAGATAAATCCAAGATGCGCGCCGTCGAGGAGGACGTGCTCGCCGAAACGGATAAATCGGTGGTGGTCGCCGTCGTCGGCAGACCCAATGCGGGAAAGTCGTCGATAGTAAACGCGATAGTCGGGGAGAAAGTTTCCATAGTTTCGCCCAAGCCGCAAACCACGCGCGACAGAATTACCGGTATTTGCACTGAAGGCAGCAGACAGATAGTGTTTTTGGACACGCCCGGTATGTTCAAACCGCGCACCAAGCTCGACGAGCATATGGATAAGAGCATACGAAGCTCGCTCGGCGGCGACGCGGACGCCGTGTTGATCGTGCTCGACTGCACCAAAGGCATTACGGAAGCGGACGAGAAGCTCATCGTCGAGCGGCTCAAGAGCCGTGCACCGCTGTACGTAGCAGTCAATAAGACAGACCTCAAAGGTTACGACGCGGTGTATCCCATTCTCGAAAAACTCAATCCGTACATGTCGCGCAACGACGGCAGGTCGATAAAAGACGTGATCCCGACGAGCTGTCGCAACGGTCGGAATATTGACGTGTTGAAAAAAGCATTGCTCGGCGAGTGCCGAGAGGGCGGATTTTTGTTCCCTGCCGACGAGTATACGGATAGACCTGTCAAATTTCTCATAGCCGAAACGGTGCGGGAAAAGGCATTGCTCTTTTTGCAGGACGAGATCCCGCACGGCGTCGGCGTAAGCGTGCGCAAAGTGGACGAGGACGCGACGCCTTTACATATCGCGTGCGACGTGATAGTGGATAAACAGTCGCATAAACAGATCGCGATAGGCGAGCGCGGCGAGATGATCAAACGCATAGGTCAGTCCGCGCGGCGGGATATAGAGCGCATGCTCGATTGTTCGGTGTTCCTCGAGCTGTACGTAAAAGTCAGACCGGGCTGGCGCGACCGCGCCGACATTCTCAAGGACATAGGTTATTAGTCCGCAGTGAGAATGGGCGCGGGTTTTCGATGACGTATCGAACGCGGAGCGCGAAGAATAATTACCCGAAGTATCCGCATAATAAAGTCGGAGGTGAAATCATGATCGACGACGAACAAATGCTTTGGGAACTGTTTTGCAGAACGGGAGAGCCGCGATATTACAGTATGTACGTAAAGACGCGTGAGGACAATAACAAGAACAGACGGTAGCGGCGTGGTTTGCTCCGCGTGCCGTGGCGGTTTGCGGGGTAGACTATGATAGATTTTGTGGATAAATGCGTCGTGCTCGCCGTTTCCGATTACCGTGACGACGACAGGCTTGCGAAAGTGCTGACTGCCGAGCACGGCTTGGTTTCGGTACTGCTTCGCGGCGTTAAAAAAGCGAAAGCGAAATTGAAACCTTTTGCGCAGTGTTTTGCCGTGTTCGATACTCGACTTGTCGGACGCGGCGGTTTTTTGACGCCCGTCGAACCGATGCTCATTCGCGACGGGTTTGCGCTTTGCTCCGATTTGCGTGTGTTCGCCGCGGCGAGCGTTGCCGCGGAAGCGACTCTTTCGGCGATTTGCGACGGCGAACCGCACACCGATATGTTTTTGGAGTTTTTGAAACTCGAAAAGGCTTTGTACGATTATAAAGAGCCGTACTATCAGGCGGCGGTGTTTATGACGCGTATTCTCGAGTATGCGGGATATTTCCGCGAGTATGCGTACGACGAAACGCCGAAAACTCCCGTGCGAATGCTCGGGTATGCGCAACGCCGCGGGTATGCGGACGCAGAGAACGCCGACGATCTGTCCCGCCGCGCGTTCAAGTACGCATGCGCGGAATACGAACGCGCGTTCGATACCGAGCTTAAGAGCGCGCAGTCGATTGATTTGTATGCTTAACGTGGCGAAAAACCCGCCAAAACACAAAATGTTGTGAAATTATCGAAAAACGCTTGCAATATTTATCTTTTTCGTTTATAATAATCAATGGACAATATCTACATAAAAGGAGAATTAAACATGGCTAAAAAGTACTGTTATCTCTTCTCCGAAGGCGACGCGTCCATGCGCGAGCTTTTGGGGGGAAAGGGCGCGAACCTCGCGGAAATGACCAAGATCGGTCTTCCCGTTCCGCAGGGCTTTACTATTTCCACCGAAGCATGCACCCAGTACTACGACGACGGACGTCAGATCAATCCCTCGATCCAAAAGGAGATCATGACGTACATCGACAAGATGGAAAAAATCTGCAATAAGAAATTCGGCGATAAAGAGAACCCGCTTCTCGTTTCCGTTCGTTCGGGCGCGCGCGCTTCCATGCCGGGCATGATGGATACCATTCTCAATCTCGGTCTTAACGAAACGGTCGTAAACACGATTGCCGCGAAGTCCAACAACCCGCGCTGGGCGTGGGACTGCTACCGCCGCTTTATCCAGATGTTCTCGGACGTCGTTATGGAAGTCGGCAAGAAATATTTCGAGAAGCTCATCGACGAGATGAAGGAAAAGAAAGGCGTTCAGCAGGACGTCGAGCTTACAGCGGACGACCTCAAAGAACTTGCCATGCAGTTCAAAGCCGAGTACAAAAAACAGCTCGGTAAAGATTTCCCCGACGATCCGAAGGAACAGCTTTTCGAAGCTATCAAGGCTGTTTTCCGTTCGTGGGACAACCCCCGCGCGAACATTTATCGCCGCGACCACGACATTCCGTACAGCTGGGGCACTGCCGTCAACGTACAGATGATGGCGTTCGGCAACATGGGCGACAACTGCGGCACCGGCGTCGCGTTCACGCGTAACCCCGCTACAGGCGAGAAAGGCTTGATGGGCGAGTTCCTCACCAACGCGCAAGGCGAGGACGTCGTTGCCGGCGTTCGCACTCCGATGCCTATCGCGAAAATGGCGGAGATCTTCCCCGATGTTTATAAACAATTCCTCCAAGTCTGCGAAACTCTCGAGAACCACTATCGCGACATGCAGGATATGGAGTTCACCGTCGAGAACGAGAAACTCTTTATGCTTCAGACCCGTAACGGCAAGCGCACCGCCGCCGCCGCTATCAAGATCGCATGCGACCTCATCGACGAAAAGATGATCACCGAAAAAGAAGCTCTCATGCAGATCGACGCCAAGTCGCTCGACATGCTCCTGCATCCGCAGTTCGATCCGAAAGCTCTTAAAGACGCCGACAAGTCGAACGTCGTCGGTACGGGCATCGCGGCTTCGCCGGGTGCCGCCGCAGGCTCGATCGTGTTCACCGCGGAAGACGCAGTCAAAGAGGGCAAGCAGGGCAAGAAAGTCGTTCTCGTTCGCTTGGAAACCAGCCCCGAAGATATCGAGGGCATGAAGTATGCTCAAGGCATTCTCACCGTCAGAGGCGGTCAGACCTCGCACGCAGCTGTCGTTGCGCGCGGCATGGGCACCTGCTGTGTTTCCGGTTGCGGCGATATCAAGATGGACGAGGAGAACAAGAAGTTCACGCTCGGCGGCAAGGTTTATAAGGAAGGCGACGTTCTGTCGCTCGACGGCTCGACGGGTAAGATCTATAACTGCTTGATCCCCACCGTTCCCGCCGACCCCAATTCCGGCTATTTCGGCAGGATCATGGAGCTTGCCGATAAGTATAAAGCACTCGGCGTCCGCACCAATGCGGATACCCCGAGCGATGCGAAACAGGCTGCCGCGTTCGGCGCGCAGGGTATCGGTCTGTGCCGTACCGAACACATGTTCTTCGATCCCGCGCGTATCGGCGCGTTCCGCGAAATGATTTGCGCGGATACGGTGGAAGAACGCGAAGCCGCTCTCGCCAAAATCGAGCCTATGCAACAGGCGGACTTCGAAGGCCTTATGGAAGCTCTCGAAGGTCAGCCCGTTACCATTCGTTTCCTCGATCCGCCTCTGCACGAATTCGTGCCGACCGACGAGGAGGATATAAAAGTCCTTGCCAAATCGCAGAAAAAGACTGTCGCGCAGATCAAACAGCTTATAAGCGATTTGCACGAGTTCAACCCGATGATGGGTCACCGCGGTTGCCGTCTTACCGTCACATACCCCGAGATCGCGGTCATGCAGACGAAAGCGGTTATCAAAGCGGCGATCGCAGTGCAGAAGCGTCATCCGAAGTGGAACGTCGTTCCCGAAATCATGATACCGCTTACCGGCGAAGTCAAAGAGCTTGCGTTCGTGAAAAAGACGGTCGTCGAAACCGCCGATGCGGTCATAAAGGCGTCGGGCATCAACCTCAAGTACGAGGTCGGCACGATGATCGAGATCCCTCGCGCCGCGCTCACTGCGGACGAGATCGCGAAAGAAGCGGAATTCTTCTGCTTCGGCACGAACGACCTCACGCAAATGACGTTCGGCTTCAGCCGCGACGACGCGGGTAAGTTCCTGCCCAGCTACTACAACAACAAGATATACGAGTTCGATCCGTTCGCGAAGCTCGACACCACGGGCGTCGGCAAACTTATGGAAATGGCGGTTACTCTCGGCAAGAAATCGCGCAAATCCATTCATTGCGGCATCTGCGGCGAACACGGCGGCGATCCTTCGTCCATCGAGTTCTGCCACAAGATCGGACTTGACTATGTGTCTTGCTCGCCGTACCGCGTGCCTATCGCGCGTCTTGCCGCCGCACAGGCAAACATCAAGACCCCGAGAAAGTAATTAAAGTATATCGTATAAAATTTGCCGCACGGATATAACTGTGCGGCAAATTTTATATGTTTACATAATTGAAAAATCAATCGAAACGGAGAAGACCATTGTGATATTTCAAAAGAGCAAGTATGGAAATAAATGGGAAGATATTACCGATAGAGTAAGCGAATTGAATTTTGAGGGTAAGGCGTATTCAATTCGTTATAAAAATAACGATACGCTTTATTACAAAAGTTCCAGAGATCTTATTGTTTGCGATGAACTCGTTCCCGTCGCATTCGAAAATTATCTTGTAATAATTCGTAATACAGTTGCTTTGAATATTAAGAATATATACAAATCCGATGATAATTTTGTTGTCTATTATGCGGATGGTAGGATTGATGTTTGCAATAAGGAAAATATCGAGCTTTATAATCGACCTAACGGCGAAAATTTTGATGATGTGCTTAATTATTTCAAGGAAGTATCGAAATATATTGATGCTTGTGAAAAGAAATCTTCGAGCAATACATGTGCCAATGCGGAAGAGAAAGAGAACAATTCGTTTTTGTTGCAACAATTAAACAAATTGACAATTTCCAATTCGTCCGTTCTCGGTAAATTGATAAATAATAAATTAAAATTCAATAAAGGATATAATGGAAATATATTACTTCCGTTTGATTCCAATTTATCGCAGAAGCGCGGCGTCGAAAATGCACTCACGAGTGACATTTCAGTTATTCAAGGTCCGCCCGGTACGGGTAAGACTCAGACTATTTTGAATATAGCGGCAAATTTGATTTCACGCAATGCGTCTGTGGCTGTTTTATCCGGTAATAACAAAGCCATAGAAAATGTCGCGGAAAAGTTCGCCGATAACGATTATGGATATATGAATGCTTTTCTCGGAAGGAAAGGCAATATAATTGATTTTTTTGCGAAATCAAATGAAGAACCTATAGTTTGGAATGTGCAAGATTCGATTAGTTCTATTTCACAAAAATTAAACTATTTTGCAAAAGTTTGTGACGATATATATCGCTGCGATCTCGAAATAGCTAAAGATAAACAGATCGTTTCCGAATTGACAGTTGAGCAAGCGAAGAATGATGCTGAGTATGCTTCGAAAGAACGTAACGTACCCAAAGTTGTTGCAAAGAAAAGGTTCAAAAGTAAAAAAATGTTGTCGCTGCTTGCGTTGTTTGAAATTTGCAGAGGTATGGAGCGTGTTAAGTTTTCTGTTCGCGCGAATATGTTCTTTAGGTATGGGGTGAGATATAAGCAGATAAGATCGGATATAGATGATTGCATCGAGTATCTGAAAAATTATTATTACAAAATAAAAATAGCCGAATTAAATGAGGAGATTGCCGAATCAGAAAAAATACTGAAGGAATATCGTAATACTAAAGCCGATGAGCAATATAAACTATTATCGCAAAAATATTTCAAGGCATCATTGAATAAGCGATACTCGCAAAAAATTCAATCATTCGCGATGTCGGATTATAAATCCGATTTCAAGAAATTTGTCAAGCGATATCCGATTATATATAGCACGACTCACGCTATTCGCAGTTGTTCGGCGGACGATTACTTATATGATTACGCAATAATCGACGAATCGAGCCAAGTCGACTTGATAACTATGTTGATTGCTTTTTCATGTGCTCGTTCGGTTGTTTTGGTAGGTGATGATAAGCAACTTCCGCACGTTGTAAAAAGTATTTATGTTAAAGATCTTAACACTTTATTTTCCAAATACAAATTAAGGTCGGAATGGAATTATGTAACTAACAATGTATTGAATTTTCTCTCATGCAGATATAAAAATCTTCCTGAAGTTCTGCTGAACGAACATTACAGATGCGATCCGCAAATTATAGACTTTTGTAATAAAAGATTTTATAACGGCAGATTGATTATTCGCTCCGAACATGACCAAGATAATGGTTTGATTATAATACAGCATTTACCGCATTATGCACACGATCGCAAAAATCAAAGAGAAGTCGATATAATAGATAAAGAAATTATTCCTAATATAAAGTATTCCGCAAAAGAAGTCGGGATTACAGCACCATATAACAATCAAATTGATCTATTGAAAAGCAAGTATGCTCAAAATGGCTATCTAATTGATACGATACATAAATTTCAAGGAAAAGAACGAGATTGCGTGATTGTTTCATGTGTGGGGAATAAGGTTGTTTTTTATGATGATGATGAAAGGATAGATTTTCTCAATAATCCAAACTTGATAAATGTTGCCATTTCGCGAGCAAAGAAAAAGTTGTATATTGTTGTCAGTGAACAATTACTGGATCAGGAAGGCACTATATTAAATGATCTTAAAAACTATAAGAATTATTATTGCGACGATGTCAAAATTATTAAGAGTAATGTTTATTCGGTATTCGATTTGATGTATGACGATTACAATCCGATCTTGGAAAGTTTAAGACAAAGACTCTTGAATATATCCCGTCATAAAAGCGAAAATATTATAGCTACCGTAATAGACGACATATGCAGATCGAATAAATTCGGGGCACTGTCTTATAAATTCAATTATCCGCTACGCAATATAGTTAAGCTTGATTCCATGGTTGATGAAGAAGATAAAAAATTCGTTGGGAATGTAAATACTCATTGCGACTTTGTTATTTACAGTGCTCTAAATAAAGATATTAAGCTTGTTGTCGAGGTCGATGGAGGACAGCATGAGGATGTCGTGCAAAATCGTCGTGACAGGCGTAAAGACAGAATATTAAATTGCGCAGGTATCAAGATCTTAAGACTTCCTACAAATTCGATAGAATGCGAGCAAAGAATAAAAGATGCATTGAGTGATGTTTGTGTCGGTCGATGATTTGTTAAGTTGTGCTAAATTAACGGAGGATAAATATATCAACTCAATACAGCAAAGCAAGGCGCGTTCTGTAAAGGGAGCATTTTATATCATAAAAGCTATACCTACGGCATTGTGTGAATAATAGAAAAGTATACGTAAAAATTTTCGTAAAGTCATGAAAAACTTATGAATTACACTTGACAAAATCATTGTTGCGGTGTATAATGCATAAAATATCCTATTCAAAGACAAAGGCGTCAAATAATTTTTTTGGTGCCTTTTTGTTTTTCAAACATTTATCACGACACGCACAGCCCCAATAAGGAGAATAAGTATGAAGAAAACAGCGAAAAGATCTATATCCGTATTACTCGTTACGTTGATAGCTGTATGCTGTTTCGCGCTTATTGCATGCGCGGGCGGTTCGCATGACGAGCCTCCGATCGTTACGGACGGTCCCGAACTCGGAACGTACAGTTACGAAACGGACAGCGAAGCGTATACGCTCGTACTGTCGAGCGGGAAGCGGTTTTCGTTTGATTATCGCGGTGCGAATTATGTCGGAAGTTATACCGATGAAAACGGGACTTTCGGTTTCGCGTTCGACGGCGGGTCGAAAGACGTCATGAGTGCCGTTTTGGACGACGGAAAAACCGTTCTTACAGTCACGTATAACGATTCGCAAATGCGATTTTTCAAAAATATCCCTTACACGGTCGGTTTCGACGTTGGCGGCGGCAGTGCCGTAGAGTCGTTGACGGTAATAAACGGCAAGACCGCACGGAAGCCCGCAGACCCCGTGCGTGACGGGTATATCTTTGTCGGGTGGTACAATGATGCCGAGTTTTCCGAACCGTTCATGTTCGGTACGCAAATCGTAACCGCAAACGTGACTGTTTATGCGCGGTGGGTTGAGAAAGTTCCCGGGCAAGCGGATCGCGTGATAGATTTCGATTTGAACTATGACGGTGCGGAACATATCGCGTCGATGCAAACGACCGCGGGCAAGCTGTTGTATAACGTTCCCGTGCCGTCGCGCGACGGTTATACGTTCCGCGGTTGGTGGGTCAGCTCATGCGAAAATCCCGAGCGACTTTCTTACATAATGACCGAGGATACGCTGTTTTCGGAGGATACCACCGTGTACGCGCTGTGGGAAGACGCGAACCTTACGAGATTGCCCGCGCCGATCGTGCACGTCGCGTCCCAAACAGTTTCTTGGGCGGGTATCGACGGGGCGAGCACATATTCGCTCGAAATAGTCAATCCGACAGGCGTGACCGTTGTCACGGAAACCGCGCTCGGCACGACGACTTACGACAAATTCGATTTCGACGAGAAGGACGCGGGCGAGTATTTGATAAAGGTCGTAGCGAAATCCACCGTGCCCGGCAACGATTCGCAAGCGGCTGTGCGGTGCTATCACAACAAAACGCTCGGACGCTCGACGCTCTCCGTTATAGAGCCGTCGACGCTGTTGTTTACCGAAGTCGAGCATGCCGAAAAATACTACGTGACCGTCGAGTGCGGCGATAAAAATCACAATCATACCATGCTCGACAACGGCACTTCGACGAACTTCGGCTTTGCGAATTGCCCGATGACCGATAACGGAATACGGTTCACGGTCACGGCATGGGCGAGCGGTTACGCGTCGTCCGTCTCGCGTACATTTACGTACAAACGCAGTTTGTCTGCGGTGACGGGGCTTGCCGTCGACGACGACACGCAAATGCTTACTTGGAATGCTGTTGAGAACGCGACGAACTATATAGTATCGGTAAAGTGCGGAGATCCCGACCACGATCACGAATATATAGACAACGGCAATAAGACTTCGTATTGCATTAAGGAATGCGAGGCGAAAGACGGCGGTATCGAGATAAACGTTTTTCCCAAGACGAAAGGTTTTATTTCGCCTGCGCCCGCGAAGGTTACATATAACAAGAAAGCTGTTGCGACGCCGCGTAACATCCGCGTGATCGGCGAGGAGGTGCGCTGGGATCCCGTTGCGAACGCAGAGTCATACAGCTTGCGCATAGGCAACGTACAGAAAACAACGGGCGGCGGTGCGACGAGTTTCAATCTCAACAATCTTCTCGAGAACTGGGTGCCCGAGGGCGATTATAAACTCAATATTCGCGCAAACGGCGCAGTGAATTCGCTGTGGAGCGACGACGTCGATATGCGGTATTACGCGCTGTACGGGTCTATACGTTACGACAGCAACACCGTTTCGTGGCGGCATGTGATCGGCGCGGAAAAATACGAGGTCAAAGTCAACTACGCCGATCCCGTCGAAGTGACGGACGGCAAGAACTTCCTTGCGAACGTAAAGCTCACGCAAGCGGGCGAGAATACGATATCCGTAAGATATTTCGAGCAAGACACTCCGTCCGAGTGGGTCACCGTAAAGGTGCACGCATATACCGTAACTTTCGATACGCGAAAGGGCACGGGTGCCGATCCGCTGTACGTTGCGGTCGGCGACAAAATCGAATATCCCGAAACACGACTCAACGGGTACGAGCCGGACGGCTGGTACACCACGCCGAGCGGCGGAGCGAGCAACGGCGCGATTTTCGACGATACCGTATTTACGGGTAACGGCGATCTCGTGCTGTATGCGTACTGGTTGCCCGCGTCGTACACCGTCCATTATAACTATAACGGCGGGAACGGCATAGACCAAACGGGCAAGGTCACATATACGAAAGATTACAAGCTCGAAGTACCGACGGTAAACGACGGCACGCTCGCTTTTGCGGGGTGGTACAGCGAACCGACGGGTGGTACGCAGTATACGGACGAGTTCGGCGTGTCGAAAGAGCCGTGGAAACTTACGCGCGGCACGACTATGTATGCGCATTGGGTATCTACGCTCAAGTACACGCTCCTTGCCGACAATACTTATTCTGTCGCAAAGGGCAGCGGTATCGCGTCGGTAACGAATGTCGTCATACCCGCACGGTATAACGGCAAATCGGTATCGACGATAGCGGCGTATGCGTTTCAGAGCTGTTCCAAGCTCGTATCGCTTACTATACCCGATACCGTGAATATAATAGCGACGACGAGCGCGTTTTCGAGCTGTACGTTGCTCGAAGAAATAAATGTGTATCACGTCGACGGCAATTCGAAAGCGGCTTACACGTCTGTCGACGGCGTGCTTATTTACCGCAATACGCTCGAGGGACGCAACGAGCTTGCATACTTCCCGACCGCAAAAACGGGCGAGTACGTATTGAGCAACGACATAACCGCAATTCCCGTAAAGGCGTTTGCGAGTGCGAAATTGACTTCCGTCGTTATACCGACTTCGGTCACGGCGATAGATTCCAATGCGTTTTATAATTGCAAACAGCTTATAAATGTGACTTTCGTACAGGGCGGAACGTCGCCGCTCACATTCGGTGCAAAGGCTTTCACGGGCTGTTCCGCACTCACGTCGGTCACTATCCCCGCGCGTGCCAAAGAGTTCGCAATAGACAATACAAACGGTGTATTCGTCGGTTGTTCCAATCTTGTGAATATAAATGTCGAAAAGGGCAATCAATATTACACTTCGATCGACGGCGTGCTTTGCGACGCGTCGAAAAGCGAGATCATATTTTGTCCGTATGCAAGACCGGGCGCGTATGTCGTTCCCGCGGGTATAAATACCGTCGGCGCGAGTGCGTTCCGTGCGTGCACGAAACTCACGTCCGTAACTATTTCGCCGTACGTGACGCTTGTCGGCGATCATGCGTTTTACGGCTGCACGTCTGTTACCGTCGTGACGTTTCGCGGCGGTGCGCGAGCGGATTGCGAGATAGGTAAATATGCGTTCAACGGCTGTACGAAACTTTCTAACGTGGTATTCGAATCGGGCAGCCGCGTGGTAAGTTTGGGCTCTTACGCATTCAGCGCGTGCAAAGAGCTTGTGAACATAACCATTCCCGCGAGCATGAAGAAAGTCGGATCGTATGCTTTCTCGAGCTGCGGCAATCTCACGAGCGTCGAATTTGCGGAGAACGGCGAAGAAATCACGTTCGAAACCGCCGTGTTCAGTAGCTGTACCGAGCTTGCCGAAGTGTATTTCCCTGCAACGGTGAAAGTAATAGACCTTTCGATGTTCAACGGGTGCAGTAAGCTCTCGCGCGTTCGCATTGCCGCCGACAACCCTTACTACACCGAAAAAGACGGCATTGTATACGATAAAAACGTGACGACCGTCATCATGTGTCCGAGCGGCAAGGGCGGAAACATAACATTGCCCGATACCGTAACAAAAATAGGCGAAAATGCTTTCAAGGGCAATGCCAAGATCACGGGTATAACCATCGGCAAGAATATTACGGAAATAGGCGATGCGGCGTTCGCGGAGTGTTCCGCGCTCAACTCGATCATATTCGAATCGGGCGGTACGGCGGATTTGACTATCAATCCCGGAGCTATAGGCGAAACAAAAAGCGAGATTTCGGACTCGAAAGCGACGTTCTACAAATGCAACGCGCTTGTTAACGTTATTCTTCCCGCGCGGCTTGTCGCGTTCGCCGGGTTTAATAACTGCGCAAACCTCGAATCGGTGTGGTTCGAGCGCGGCAGTCGTCTGGAGTCTATAGGTCAAAGAGCGTTCGCATTCTGCAAGAAGTTGACGCGGTTCGATTGTCCGAGTACAGTTAAAACTATTTATAATAAAGCATTCAATTACTGCGATGCATTTCCGTATATTGATCTTCCCGAGGGGCTGGAAACGATCGGCGGATGGGCTTTTTCCGGTTGCAAAGAACTCAATAACATCACGCTTCCGAACACGCTGAAAACTCTCGGCGAGTCGGCGTTCTCGCTTAACGGAAAACTCGAAAGAATAGTGATACCCGCTTCTGTCGAAAGAATCGAATCGTATTTGTTTTCCGCATGCGAAGAATTACGCGAAGTGACGATCCTTTGTCCCATTACGGAAATCCTCGAGTACACGTTCAACGGATGCAAATCCCTTCGCGCGATCACGATACCTAACACCGTCGAGTTTATCGGAAACAAAGCGTTCTACGAATGTTGGTCGCTCGTTACGGTGACGTTTGAAGACGGCGGGGAGAAAGAGCTTGTGATCGCCGATGGCACGTCTACGAGCAACAGTCCGTTTGCGAGTTGTAAAGTTCTCGAAGAATTGGCTCTCCCGAGCCGCACCGTCGCAATCGGGAATTATGCATTCGCAAACTGCTCGGCTATAACTTCGGTGACTTTCGGCGATAGTTCGCGGCTTAAAAAAATCGGCAAGTATGCTTTTTCGGGCTGTTCCGCTCTTACTGCGATCACCATACCGAATACGGTTGCGAACGAGGATATTGTCGACGAAAAAACCGAACAGGTGATAGGCGTCGGCGATTATGCGTTTTCGGGTGCGTCGGTCCTTGCGTCCGTCGTATTTGAAACAGGCGGCACCGCGCCGCTTACTATAGGCAGTGCCGCTTTTGCGAACTGCTCTCGGCTCGAGAGCATAGCGTTGCCCGCGCGGCTTGTAACGGCGCAGGGAAAGAACGGCGTGCTTAAAGATATCGTTCCCACTTCGGTATTCGACGGTTGCTCGGTCCTTGCGTCCGTGACGGCGGAGGACGGCGGCAGTCTTTTCGCTACCGAGGATAACTTGATCTATAATGCCGACAAAACAACGCTTTTGTATGTGCCGCTCGGGTATAAAGGCAAGCCCGTAGCGGGCGGCGGCTTCGACGGCACGGTGACGATAGCCAATACTGTCACTGAAGTCGTCAATGCCGCTTTCAAGGGCAATTCCAATATAACGGCTGTTATTTTCGCGTCGGGCGGCGAAGAAGAATTGATTTTGGGCAATAAAAGCACGAAAGATACGGGCGTGTTTGCAGACAGTGCCGTGGAAAGCGTCACTCTGCCAGAGCGTCTGCATGCGATAGCACCGTATACTTTCTATCAAAGCAAATCTTTGAGCAGGATTGTCATTCCGAAAAGTGTTGGCATTATCGGACAATATGCTTTCCAGAACTGTTCGAACTTGCAAAACGTCTCGTTTGAAAGCAACGGCTCGGACGGTTTGACGATAGACGATAATGCGTTCAACGGCTGTTCGTCGCTGATTTCGGTGTATCTGCCGTCGCGACTTACGACCATAGGCGCGAGCGCGTTTCTCGGCTGTGCGGAGCTTAAGTTCTTCGCGCCCGAAGAAGATGCCACGGTAGAGGAAAGAGAGTCGGTGGATATTGCCGCGCCGTACGTACTGCCCGAAAACCTCGTTTCGATCGGGGCGAGTGCGTTCTCAGGTTGTAAAGCTCTCACCGAAGTGGCTATCTCGTCCAAAGTCACCGCGATCGGCAACAATGCGTTCAACGGTTGCGAAAGCCTGCAACGCGTGGTGCTACCGGCCGCGCTCGAAACTTTCATTGCCGCGGCGTTCACCAAATGCGACAACTTGGAAGCTGTAATAACGGTCGATTCCAAAAACTATGTATCGAAAGACGGCGTACTTTTCAGTGCCGACGGCTCGACGCTGATTTATTTTCCCGTAAATAAAGGCGCGTCTGCGGATAATTATTCGTACAAAATTCCCGACGGCGTGCTCGTGATAGGCGACAATGCGTTTGCGGGTCAAAAGAATATCACTTCGGTCACCGTTCCCAACAGCGTGCAGTGCTTGGAAAAGGGCGCGTTTTTCGGTTGCAAGAAGCTCGTCAACGTCATATTCGAAGGCGGTAATGACAATACCGATCTCGTGATCGACGACGCAAACAGCAGCAGTAAAGACGGCGCGTTTGCTCAAACCGCGATCTCCGAGATCGCGTTTCCGAGCCGTCTTGTGGCTTTGGGTTCGTACGCGTTCTACAAAGCCAACGACATTGCGAACGTAACGTTCGGCGCGGGTAGCAGATTGCAAACGATCGGGCAGTATGCGTTGGGTTATGACAACAGTTCGAGTAAAAGCAAGCTTAAGAGCATCGCGCTTCCGAACACCGTTACAATCATAGGCAAATACGCATTCAGCAAGACGGGACTCGAAAGTATAGAGGTTCCCGCATCCGTGACGGAAATAGGCAATTACGCTTTTCAGTCTTGCACCGATCTCGTCACTGTGACTTTTGCCGATAATTGCGAACTGAAAACGATATACGATTATGCATTCAAGGATTGCGGCAAGCTCACGAATGTAAATTTGGAAAATTGTTATGTGCTCGAAACTTTGGGTGCGTCGTCCTTCAACGGCTGTGCGTTTTCGTCGATAGAGCTTCCCGTCGCACTGTCGTCGATAGGAAATCAGGCATTCTATTCCTGCGCGAATCTCGATTCCGTCACGATTCCGTCCAACGTGCAAACAATAGGATCTGCGGCGTTCGCAAAAACGTCGATCGCAGAAGTCGTATTCGAAGGCGGGGATAAGCCGCTCACCGTAACGGACGGGAAGTCTGTATGGACTGCGACTTCGACAAGCACTACGTTGGGTGCTTTTGCGGGGCTTGACATACAGTCGATAATTCTTCCCAAGCGGTTGCAGTCGGTAGCGGCGTATATGTTCGACGGATGCTCGAAGCTTAACAGCGTTGCGTTCGAGGGTAATTCGCAAGTCAAGAGTATCGAGAAGTATGCTTTCAATAACTGCATGCTTCTCGCCTCGATCGGTTTGCCGAACAGTCTTGAAAAAATAGCCGACTATGCTTTTGCCGCGTCGGGACTGACCGAGATAGCATTGCCCGATAAAGTAACGTCGCTGGGTAATTACGTGTTCCAAGGCTGCACGCAGCTTGCCGACGTATCTTTCCCCGACGCGCTGATTTCCATGGGCACTAACGTATTTGCGAATTGTACGTCGCTTACCTCCGTCATTCTTCCTCAAAATCTGACCGAAATCAAGAAGGAAGCATTTAAGGGTTGCACTTCGTTGCAATCGGTGACTATTCCCGCGAGCGTGACGAGTATCGAAAACGCCGCGTTCGACGGGTGCGCCAAACTTGCGACGATCACTTTTGAGGACGGCGACGTTCCGCTCATGCTCGCAACGGGTACCTCAACGGCAGGGGTGTTCCGTAACTGCACGTCGCTCGAAACTATAGATTTCCCCAAACGTTTGAGCGCGATAGGGGATTACGCTTTTAACGGTTGCAATATGCTGAATACGGTTACTTTTGCTGACGGAGCAACGGTCGCCGAGATCGGCGATTATGCGTTCAAGGGTTGCAGCAATTTCCAAGAAATAGAAATCCCCGCGTCGCTCATACGTATCGGCAAGAACGCATTCGAAAACTGTACCGCGCTTTCGTCGCTCACGTTCATCGACGGTAAACTTTCGATAATAGACGTTGCGGCTTTCAATAACTGCATCAATCTCGAGAAAGTAGTTATTCCCGCGAGCGTCGTGTCGGTCGGGGCAAAGGCGTTCTATAACTGCCGCGGACTCGTCGAAATACTTCTGACGGGCGGCGGCAGTCTCGGCAACGAAGCCTTTTACGGTTGCGTGAACGTTGCCGAAGTCAATATATCGGGCAACATAACGAAATTGGGCGATAATGTGTTTTACGGTATTCCGAAGCTCACCGTCGCGCCCGACAACGTAGATTACGTTATCGAGAACGGCATACTTTATACGAGCGACAAATCGGTACTCGTAATGAATCTCGACCGCACGCTCGCGACTGTGACGATCCCCGCATCCGTACAGGAAATCGCTAACAATGCTTTTATCAAAAACACGCGATTGGTTTCCGTCGTTTTCGAGAACGACAGTTCGCTCGTTGCTATAGGCGCAAACGCGTTCGAGCGTTGCACGAAACTCGGCGAGATAGTTTTGCCCGATACCCTCGAACGACTTGGCGAAGCCGCGTTCAAAGACTGCGTATCGCTCGAGTCGGCGATATTCGAAAACAGCGATGCGGAACGTATCGTAAAGGCGGGCAAGTCGGCGTTTGAAAATTGCGTCATGCTCAAGACCGCCGTATTGCCCGAAGGACTTACGACGATCGAAGAAAAGATGTTTTACGGCACGCTCGTCGAAGAAGTGGAGATCCCCGCTTCCGTCACGTCGGTCGCGAAGAATGCGTTTGCAGGCTGTGTAAACCTCACAAGCGTATCCATTCTCGGTAATTCCAAGCTCGACGCCACCTCTTTTGCGGGTTGTATCGCGCTCGAAAACCTCGCTCTTGCCGAGGGCATGACGGCGGTCGCGAACAACGCGTTCAAGGGCTATGTCAACTTGAGAAGCATAACCATTCCGTCTACCGTCAAAACCATAGGCACGAGCGCGTTCGACGGTTGCGTGTCGCTGCAAGAAGTGAAATTCGCAGACGGAAGCGTGTTGACGGAAATAGGCGGCAGTGCGTTTAAGGGTTGTATCGTTCTCAACGACATTACTATTCCCGCAGGCGTTACGAAACTCGGTGCAAACGTATTCCAAAACTGCACGGCGTTGCAGTCGGTGAATTTTGCGGGCAACAGTGTCGAGAATATCGGAAATAATGCATTCGACGGCTGTTCCGCGCTTGCGACTATAGAGCTTCCGTCCTCCGTATCTACTATCGGAACGTTTATTTTCCAAAACTGCACTTCGCTTTCGTCGGTAACGATGAATGACGGTATCGCTAAAATACCTTCGAGTGCTTTCAAGAACTGCGCGTCGCTCACGGCGGTCGAGATCCCGTCGAGCGTTACCGCGATCGACGGCTCTGCGTTCGAGGGAAGCGGCATCACTTCGATTTCGGTACCCCAAAAAGTGAAAACTCTCGGGACGTCCGCGTTTAAGAACTGCGCTGCGCTCGCCGGCATTACGTTCGAGGGAAACGGAATAGCGAAATTCGATTCCAATACGTTCGAGGGCTGTACCGCGCTCACAGACATTATAATTCCCGACGGCGTGGCTACTCTCGGATCTTCGGTGTTCAAAGGTTCGGGTCTTACGAGTATCGTCATTCCCGAAAAAGTTACCGCGTTATTGTCGTATGCGTTTGCGAACTGCGAAAACCTGCAGACCGTCGAGTTCGAAGGCACTACCGTGAACAGCAGTACGGCATCGGGTGCATCAAACAAAAACAAGATTGCAATGTATGCGTTCCAAAATTGTTCGTCGCTCGTTTCGGTAAAACTTCCGCCCGATATAACGGCGATAGATAGCGGCGCGTTCGAAGGCTGTACAAATCTCGTGCTCGAGATCCCGACAAAAGTCAATGCAATCACTGCGTCGGGTACATCTTCAAGACCGTTCGGTGGCATTAAGGGTATATCGGTTGCGAGCGCAAGCACCGCCTACAAAACGGAGGATATCAAGAATGCGAGCGACAAAGTAATCGGCTCGGCACTGTATAATAAATCGGGTACGAAGCTGTTGGCTGTGGCGGGCGGTCCGTTTGAGACGTTCGAAGTGCCCGCGAGCGTTACCGAAATAGACAAAGGCGCGTTCTTTAACATTTCCGTAAACAAACTCGTTTTTGCGAGCGGGAGCAAGATCGCGACGCTCAATCAGTATGCTTTCGACGGTTCGGGTATCAAGACGATCGACATTCCCGCGTCCGTTACCAAAATCGACAACTATGCGTTCAGAAACAGCGCACTCGAAAGCATAGTCATTCCCGAAACCGTCACGACTTGCGGTACGTATATCTTCCAAAACTGCAAGTCGCTCGGTTCTGCGGAGTTTAAGAAAATACCCACCGATAAGACATTACAGAACTATATGTTCAACGGTTGCGTCGCATTGAGCACGGTAACGTTGCCCGTCGAAGCGGGTAAGGGTTTTGTAACGATCGGGTCGTATGCGTTCGAGAATTGTACGAATCTTACTTCGATAAACCTTGGTAACGACGTCCAGACTATAAGCATCGGTGCGTTTAAGAACAGCGGACTTACGAGCATGACCCTTCCGTCCGAGCTTACTACGATCGGGTCGAGCGTGTTTGAAAATTGCGCGATCGCGCAAATTACGTTCCCCGAAAAATTGAGCACTATAGATAGCAAGGCTTTTGCGGGTTCGTCGCTTGTCGATGTCGTAATACCTGCTACCGTCGATTATATGTTCGCTTCGGTGTTCAGCGGTTGCGAAAAATTGCATAGCGTCACGTTCATGGGCACTACTATCGCTTCGGCAAAGAGTGCCGCGAGCGCGAATAAGCTCGCATCCAAAATGTTCGAAAACTGCAAGGAGCTTTCGTCTGTTACTTTGCCGTCGAAGTTGTTGACGATAGACTCGTCGGCGTTTATCGGCTGTCGCAATCTTCTTACTATCGCGTTGCCGCAGACGCTTACTGCGATAAACGATTCGGCGTTCGAGGATGCGGGACTTACAAGTTTGACTATACCCGAAAGCGTCGCGTCTATCGGTTCCAAAGCGTTCAAAGGCAATGAGTTCGGTTCGGTAACGTTGCCGACGGCAACGGCGTCGGTGGGCACATACGCTTTCCAAAATTGCGCAAACTTGACTTCCGTCGAGTTTAAGACGGCGACGCTGAATGCGGGAACGACGGTCAATACACTCGCTTCGTATATTTTCGACGGTTGCGGCAGCCTTGCTACCGTAACGCTTCCAGACAGTATCGCAACGATCGGAACTTCTGCTTTCCGCGGGTGCGAAAGCCTTGAAACCATCGCGTTGCCTTCCGCACTCACTGCGATAAACGACAGTGCGTTCATCGGCAGCGGACTTACCGGTATAGTGATACCCGAAAAGGTAGGCACGATCGGCGCGAATGCATTCGAGAACTGCGCGTCGCTCGCGTCCGTCGAGTTCGCAGAGAACGCCGCGCTCGCGTCCGTCGGGAATTCCGCGTTCGCGGGGAGCGGACTCACGGGCATAGTAATACCCGAAAAAGTGACGTCGCTCGGTACGAACGCGTTCGAGAACTGCGCGTCGCTCGTTTCCGTCGAGTTTATCGGCAACGGCATAACCGTATTCAATGCGAGTTTGTTTAAGAGCAGCGGATTGCAAACGATCATCGTGCCTAAAAGCGTTATGACGTTCGGGTCGGGCGTGTTTGAAAACTGCGCGTCGCTCGCTTCGGTGACATTCGCGGACGGCTGTCTGCTGTCGGTAGTCGGGGGCAGATCGTTTGCGGGTTGCACGTCGCTTGCGAGCATCGTTCTTCCCGAGAGCATTACGCAACTCACCGCCGCGGGCGTGTTCGACGGCTGGACCGCCGCGCAGACCGTTTACATGACGGTGGACGAGGGTGCCGCCGACGAATGGCATTTGCAGTGGGAGTCGGGCAGCGGCGCGAACGTGGTGTGGTCGTACGGCGCGGAGCAAGAGATATAGGTCGTTGTTCGGCATAAATTTACGACTAAATTACCTATATGTGCTTGACAATTTTTTAACACTGTGTTATAATTTTAACTATACTATATAAGTGCAGGAATGACAAGGGCGTCAATGTAATTTTTTGGTGCCCTTTTTATTATTCAAAACCCGAGCAAATTCGGAACGAAATTAAACCCAAAGGAGAGTAATATGGACAGCAGACAGCTTTTTAAGAAGTATCGCAACCGTTTGGTACTCGAAGGCACGATCAAATCGCTGATTTGCGGGTTTATCGCGGGGTTTGCGGTCAATTTCGTTATCGCGTTTGTCACGTGGTTCTTTTCCGGGTTTAACGGGCTGTGGCTCGCAATAGGCGTCGGCGCGGCGGTTGCCGCGGGCTGTTCCGTATTGTTGTATTTCAAAAAATTCCGTCCGACGACCAAGCAGATCGCCGAACGCATAGACGGTTTGGGTTTGGAAGAACGCATCATAACAATGGCGGAGTTCGAAAACGACGATTCGTATCTCGCAATGCGTCAGCGCGAAGATGCGCAGGCGGCGTTGCGCGCGGTCGGCGACAGGAAATTGCGGCTTCGCGTTCCCGTAGCGATCATTACGGCGGTCGCGGTGCTCGGTGTGTGCGGTATAGCTATGACGACGGTGACGGGCTTGAGCGCGCAAGGCGTTATAGCGAGCGGCGAAGAAGTTATCAATAAAATCACTCCGTCCGATCCGGATAAGTTCCTCGAAGTGAGTTATCTCGTAGACGGCGAAGGATATATAGACGGCGAGCCGGATCAGCTCGTTCCCGTCGGCGGCAATACTACGGAAGTAGAAGCAGTTCCCGCCGAAGGTTGGGCGTTCGCGTATTGGGACGACGGCAGCGGCGCGTCGGAAGAAGATATGCCGAAAGAACCTGTGCGTAACGAGAAAAACGTTCGCATGAATATTACTTGGACGGCGGTGTTCCAAGAGCTTGGCGACGGTGACGGCGACGGTGACGGCGACAGCAACGAACCGAGCGACAGCGAGGAAGGCGACGAGGGCGACAAAGCCGATGACGAACCGAGCGACGGTAGCGACAGTAACGACAATAACAGCAACGACGATAATCAAGGCGATCCGAGCGACAGCGATCCGAACGATCCGAGCAATGGAAGCGGCGACGGCGCGGGCGGGTCGAGCAGCAATAACAGTCAGGTTATAGACGGCGATACCGATTACCGCGACGTTTACGACGATTTTTACGATCAGTCGCAGGGCGACAAGGACGGCGACGACGAACTCCCCGACGAGTATAAAGATTTTATCGACGGATATTGGGACACGCTGCACTGATTTGACGCATTACGAAAATTCCGACCGAGCCGCACTGCGTTCGCGGCATACCGTCGGCGACCGTATTCATAATTCATAATACGAAAATAAGCGAGGCTATTTCAACCATGGTAAACGAAAAAGACGTTCGGCAATTCAGCGACAGATGCAAGAATATTTTCGAGCAAGTCAGACGCGACGTAATAGGGCAAACCGAAGTCGTGGAAGGCACGATCATCGCGATGATAGCGGGCGGCAACGTGCTTCTCGAGGGCGTTCCCGGCGTCGGCAAAACGCGTCTTGTGCGCTCGCTCGGCAGAGTGTTCAATATGCCGTTCTCGCGTATTCAGTTTACGCCCGACCTGATGCCTGCTGACGTTACCGGCACGAACATTATCGTCAAGGGCGGCAACGGCAACTCGAGTTTTCAGTTCCAGCCGGGACCCGTGTTCAGCAATATAGTTCTCGCCGACGAGATCAACCGCGCGACGCCCAAAACGCAGTCCGCGCTTCTCGAGGCGATGCAGGAACACACGGTTACCGTCATGGGCGTGTCGAGAAAATTGAACGAACCGTTTTTCGTTCTCGCGACGCAGAACCCTATCGAGCAGGACGGTACGTATCCGCTTCCCGAAGCGCAGATGGACCGTTTCATGTTCAAACTCATCGTGCCCAACCCCGGACTCGAAGACCTCATGCAGATAGTAAGCCTCACGCAAAAGACGATGGCGGAAACTGCGGAAGCGGCGTGCAGCGGGGAAGAACTTCTTCAAATGCGCGCGACTGCGAACGCGATACCGGTTGCGGAGGACGTGTTGCGGTACGCCATGACGCTGTGCTCGGCGACACACCCGAACAGCGAGTGCGCGACGAACGCGGCGCGTAAGTACGTGCGGCTCGGTGCAAGCCCGCGTGCGGGTCAAGCCATGATTTCCGCGGCAAAGGTCAAGGCACTCATGAAAGGGCGGTTCAACGTCGCATACAGCGACATCAACGAACTCGCGTATCCCGTGCTTCGTCACCGCATGAAACTCAATTTCGAAGCGATCGCGGAGCGCGTCACCCCCGACGCCATTGTCGGCATGATCATCGACGAGCTTGGCAAGAAAACGCATACGCCGCTTGAAACGGCTCAAGTCACGCCCGTCGCTGCCGACGCTCCCGATGAGAACGTCGCGAACGAAACGGCGGTCACCGAGCCTGTCGACGACGGCGAAAACAAGAAAACCAAACGTAAACTTCGGAGAAAACAGTGAAAAACTCTTTATTGAACGACGACTTCTTCGGTCGGCTTGAAACGCTTGCATTGAATCTTCGCACCGACTTGTCGGGCTTTTTCGGCGGCAAGCATCTTGTAAGCACGCACGGTCAGACCGTGGAGTTTTCGGATTATCGAGAATACATGCTCGGCGACGACATAAGGCGCATCGACTGGAATCTTTACAGCAGGTTCGAGAAGTATTTTATCAAGCTGTTTACCGACGAGCGGCAAATGCACGTGCAGATTTTTCTGGACTGCTCGGCGTCCATGGGCAAGGCAAACCCCAACAAAGCCGCATACGCCGTCGGGACCGCCGCGGCTTTGGGCTTTTTGTCGGTGCACAACATGGATAAGGTGTCGTTTAAGCTCATGAAAGAAAATCGCGCCGAAGATCCGTTCGGCACGATAGTCGGTAAAAATACGTTTTTCAAAGCGATAAGCGATCTCGAAAATTTGGATTTCGCCGATGAAACGGATATCGGCGAGGCGATTACGAGCTGTCCGAATACAGGCACGAACGACGGGCTTACCGTCATAATTTCCGACTTTTTCACAGACAGCGATTGGAAAAAGGCGGTCGATTATCTGTGCTACAAGAAGCGGCAGGTACTGCTTGTTCAGGTGCTTGCGCCCGAAGAAATCGACCCTACGTATAGCGGCAGAGTAAATTTGATAGATTCCGAGTCTGTCGATATGGCGGATTTCAAAAACTTGAAGATAAGGATCACGCGCAGTTTGCAGCTCGCGTACGAGGAGGCACTCAAGGATATGATTGCCGATATCAAGTCGTTCTGCGCGTCGCGCGGTGCGGGATTTATCACGGTCAGATGCGATCGTCCCATAGAAAAAATGCTTTTCGGCGAATTGCTCAAGGTAGGTGTTATGGGATGAGTCTGCTTACGCCGTTGGGATTTTTGGGTTTGGCGTCTATCGCCGTGCTTATTATAATTTACATAATAAAACCCAATTATCAGCAAAAAGTCATATCCAGCACGTATGTCTGGAAGTTGAGCTTGAAATACAAGAGGAAACGCCTGCCTATAAATAAGTTCAGGAATATCTTGTTGTTCATTTGTCAACTGTTGATTTTGGCGGCATGCGCATTCATTCTCGCGCAGCCTTTTATAGCTGCGCAATCGGAGGAGCAACGCTCCGAAAAAATAGTTATAATCGACGCGTCGGCGAGCATGCTTTCGATGCGTACCGACGATAAGTCGCGTTTCGATCATGCCGTTTCGCAGGTGGAAGAACTTGCGGAAAACTTTTTGTCCGACGGTGGGGTCATAACGGTAATCGTCGCCGGCAGCGAGCCGACCATGCTTTTGACGCCGCGGCTCAAAGCCGATTCGCTTCCCGCGCTCAAAGCCGAGCTTGGAAAAATATCCTGTTCGTACGGTGCGGGCAGTATAGACGGCGCGATGGAGCTTGCGGAGGGCGTGCTTCTCGACAATCCCGAAGCGGAAGTAATGTTCTATACGGGCACGCAATATATCGACAAGAACGGTATAACCGTCGTCGACGTGTCCGAAGCGGGCGAGTGGAACGCCGCCATTCTCGACTGCAAAGCCGAGATCAACGATAATATGTATTCTTTCTCCGTCGACGTGGCATGCTACGGTCGCGACACGTACATTATGCTGTATTGCGACGTGTTCGGAGTGGGGTTCGGCGACGATAAGCGCACCGTGTCGATGAGCGCGTACGTAAAGTGCGACGGCGACAAGACGCAGACGGTGGAGTTCGTTTCCAACGACGAGGACGGTATGGGCAGTATACCCTCGTACGAGTATGCCTATATCCATATCGACGAGAACGATTCGTTTTCGCAGGATAACGGTTTCTATCTGTACGGCGGCGTAAGAGAGGAGATAAGAATACAGTATTGCAGTACGAAGAACAACGCGTTTTTCGAAGCGGTGCTTATGCAGCTTCGCGAATTTTATAAGAAGAACGCCGTCGATATTACCGTAAAAGAAATTATGGACGGCAAGCCCGAGCTTGAGGGTTTCGATTTTTACATATTCGAACACACCATGCCCGAAACAATTCCCGAGGACGGCGTGGTGCTTTTGGTCAATCCCGACAGAATGCCCGAGCAAGTGGATATCGAAATAGAGTTCGACGATCCCGTTACGGGCGAGTTCTCGCTCGATCTCGGACTGCAACACCCGCTCAACGCGTACATGCACCCCGAGCGTATCAACGTCACTAAGTATTTGCGCGTGCTTGCGGACGGCGGGTTCGAGCATATCATGTATTGCGGCGGCGACCCCGTGTTCTTGGTAAAGAACGAGGAAAACTTCAAAGTGGGATTGCTCTCGTTCAGTCTTAACAACGCGACTTTCGCCATAAAGAACGATTTCCCGACGATGATGCTCAATATGTTCAAGTATTTTATGCCGAGCACGTTTACGGGACATGTGTTCGAGGTGGACGACGAGATCGCGCTTAACGCGCGCGGTGCGGCACTCACGGTAGACGGTCCGGGCGTGACGGAAGAATATACTCAATTCCCGAGTAAACTCTCGGTGTCGAAGCCGGGCATTTACACGGTTAAGCAGACGCTCATTTCCGAAAAAGAAAAGGTGGAGAATTTCTATGTGAAAATTCCCGCCGCGCAGAGCAATATAAAGCGGAACGAGGACAGTCTTGCGAATTTGTACATAGTGCCGAAAGAGCAGGTCATTGACGAAGATCTGTTGATTTACTTTGCGGCTGCACTCGTGGCGTTGCTGTTCCTCGAGTGGTTGTTGCAATCGCGTGAGCAGTTTTAGGTGAGGATAGAGATATGACGAGTTTTGAAATTGCATTTTCCAATCCTTACCTGCTGTTGCTTCTGATCCCCGCGATCGGCGTGCCGCTGTTTCTGTATTTCAGAATAGCTAAGAAGTACAGGCGCACGCGAAACCGCATCACGTCGCTCGTGTTGCACCTCGTGATCATGGTGTTGAGCGTGGCGGTGCTGTCGGGCATGACTTTCGATTATTCCGTTCCCAACAGCGAGAACGAAGTCCTTTTGCTTGTCGACGTTTCGTTCAGCGGAACGCAATCGAGCAGGGATAAAAACGAATTCGTAAAGTCGGTGCTTGATGCGAGCAGCGCGAGTTTCAAGGTGGGCGTCGTGACGTTCGGGTACGGTCAAGTTTATGCCGCGCCGCTCACAAACGACACCGATACGGTGTACGACAGTTACTTGAACGCCGCACTGCCCGATACTTCGGCGACGGACGTTGCGTCCGCGCTCGGTTATGCGCGCGGCTTGTTCGAGCATCCCGAAACGGCAAAAATCGTGCTCGTTACCGACGGTATCGAAACGGACGGCAACGCCATGGCGGCGGTTAAGTCCGTTGCGGCGGAAGGCATCAAGGTGGATACCGCATACTTCCCGACGTCGTTCGACGACGACGTGCAAGTGATAGGCATAACGCCGCCGACCGATAATATCATCGTGGGCGAGGAGTTCAAGTTGAGCGTTACGTTGCAAAGCTCGCTTGCGGGCGTCGCGAGCGTCACTTTGTACGATAACGATACGCCTTTCGAGCCGATATTCGTTAATCTCGAAAAGGGCGTGCAAACGGTCGAGTTGTTGCATAAATTCGATTTGCCGGGCATGCATAAGATTTCGTTCGCGGTCAAGAGCGACGACGACAATCTTAACGAGAACAACACGTATTACTCGTATATTTATCTCAACGTGTTCGACAGAATACTGATCGTCGAAGGCACGAACGGCGAGTCGGGCAGAATAAACGACTTGCTGCTCAAGGAAGATTATAAAGTCACCGTCGTCGCGGCGAGCGACGTGCCCGAAACTCTCGACGAGCTTCGCGAGTACGATCAGGTTATTCTTTCCAACGTGTCCAATGCCGACCTTCCCGAAGGCTTCGACGAGATATTACATTCTTACGTGTACGATGTGGGCGGCGGACTGTTTACCATAGGCGGGAACAAGACGGACGCCGCGGGCAATCCCGTGCTCGACGCGTACGGCAACCCCGTACCGAATGCGTACAACAGGAACGATCTGCATAACGATGACGGCAGTGCGACGTTGTTGCAACGCATGCTGCCCGTGCAGGCGGTAGACTATACTCCGCCTATCGGTTTGGCTATTATAATCGACTATTCGGGCAGTATGAGTTCGGGCGACGACTCTACGGGCATGCCCAAGCTCGAAGCGGCGAAGCAAGGCGCAATGGCGTGTTTGCAGGTTTTGAGCGAGCGCGACTATTGCGGCGTATTCGGGCTTTCGGACAAGTACAGCGAAGAACTCGAGATCACTTCCATGACGAATATGTCCAAGATCGTAGAAACCATCGACAACCTCGAAGGTACGGGCGGCACGCAGTACGCACCCGCAATCGAGTATGCGGGGCGCGCGCTCGCGGCTCTCGAAAACGTCGAGCGTCGGCACATGATACTCATAACCGACGGAGAACCGGGTGATTCCAAAGAAAAGTATATAAACGAAATCAAAAGAAATTACGAGCGTCCGGGAAAAAAGACAACAATAACTATAATTTCTTTTGGGACATCACATGCCGCGGATATGCAGGAGGCTGCGGAAGCGGGCGGCGGCAATTACTATGCGGGCGACGCCGCAAACCTCGCGGTCGATATGGTAAACGACCTCAAGATGCCCGAAATACAGGAAATAGAATACGGTGAATTCCAACCGCGAATAGTGGGGAATTCGACGGCTACGAGTGGGATCGTTCAAGCGGATATGCCGTCGCTGTACGGATTTTACGGTACCAAAAAGAAACAGGACGCCATAACCCCGCTCATGGGCGAGTACGTGCCCGTATATGCGCAGTGGCAGTACGGCAAGGGATTTGTCGGAAGTTTCATGTGCGATCTGAACGGCACGTGGTCGGGCGATTTCCTCGAGGACGTGAACGGACAGCGGTTTATAAACAACGTAGTAAAATCGCTGTTCCCGTTGGAAGATATTCGCGCGAAGGGCGTCAACGTGGAACTGAAAGAGGATAATTATTCCACGCAGTTGAGCATATATACGACGCTCGGCGAAACGGAAACGCTCGACGTTACGATAACGAGTCCGCTCGCCGAAGGCAATACAGAGCCGAACGTACAGCGTATCACTTCGACGGCAAACGACAATTACAGCCGCGTGACGTTCACGAATATGTTACCCGGACTGTATCAAATAGTGGTGGACAAGAAAGACGCCGACGGCAATGTTTTGGCGAAATACGTCGGGTATAAAACGTTCTCGTATTCCGAGGAGTACAATGTGTTCGTTAACACCGACGACTGTAAGCGGTTCGTCGCGGACCTTGCGACAAACGGGAACGGCGTATCGGTAGAAGACGATATTATGAGTATTTATGCCGACGTTCAAAAGGAATTGCAACGTTCGTTCGATCCGAAACTGCTGTTTATCATTCTCGCCATAGTATTGTTCTTGCTCGATATAGCCGTTCGCAAATTCAAGTTCAAGTGGATACACGAGCTTGTGCGCGAGCGCAAAGAGAAGAAGGCGAATAACGGCGAAGGGAGGGCGCAATGAGAAAATTACGGTTAGTCATAATAATATGTTTGCTGACGTGCTGTTCCGCATTGCTCCTCGCTTGCGGCGGTCCGACGCTCGACGGACCCGCAAATCTGCGCGTCAATGCGAATACGCTTGTGCTTACTTGGAACAAAGTCCCCGATGCTCGCGGATACGTGATAGATTTCGGCGACAGTCAAAAGACGGTTAATGTGAATTCGTACTCGCTCGAAGGTTTGCAACCGGGCGATTACGGTATTCGCGTCAAAGCTCTCGGCGACGACAAGAATTTTTCCGATTCCGGTTGGTCTAAAACGTACAAATTTACCCGCGAGTACGAGATAGGTCTCGGGTATACGGCGATAAACAACAATACCGAGTATGCCGTTTCGCGTATGGGTACGGCGTCGGGCGTAGTAACGGTTCCCGATTACTTCCGCGGCAAGCCCGTCACGAAGATCGCCGATCGCGCTTTCAACGGCAACGGCGGCAACCGCTTGACCGAAATAACGCTCGGCAACAACATTACCGAAATAGGTGAACGCGCGTTCTACAGCTGCTCGTCGCTCCAAAAAATAACCATTCCGAACAGCGTCGTGTCTATCGGCGCGAATGCTTTTCAAAACTGCGGCAGTTTGACTGAAATAACATTGCCCGACGGCGTTACCGAGATCGCGGATTATACTTTCGCGTATTGCCGCAAGCTCGCCGACGTCAAGTTCGGCAAAGCAGTTAAGTCGATAGGCGTTTCCGCATTTTCCAACTGCCCGATGCTCGCGCATATAACCGTACCCGATACCGTTACCGCGATAGGCGAAAAAGCGTTTTCCAAAAGCGGTCTCGAGAGTTTCGACGCGGGCAACGGCGTAAAGACGATCGGCACGGAAGCGTTTGCGACGAATAAAAAGCTGAAGTCGATCGACATTGCGGGTCAAGTGGAATTGATAGGCGAATCCGCTTTCAAGGAATGTGAAGAACTTGTAAACGTAAATATCGGCGACAGCGTAAAAGCCATCGGCGACGGTGCGTTCGCAAAATGTTCCAAACTCGAAAATTTGTCTATCGGCAGTGGCGTTATGACTATCGGCGCGGCGGCATTCGGCGGCACGAAGCTGTACGCCGACGCGGCTGGTCCGCTCGTGTACGCAGACAAGTGGGTGGTCGGGTGCAAGGACAGAACGGTTACCGAACTCGAGTTCTCGGACACGGCGGTCGGGTTAGCCACGAACGCATGCAGCGGTCTTGCCGATCTTGCGGACGTCATTCTTCCCGACAGCGTGCGCATATTGGATAACGGCGCGTTTCAGGCGTGCCCGAAATTGATGGGCTTTACCGCAGGCAGCGGATTGCGCTATATCGCGCGCGGCGCGTTTGCAAACTGCTCCATACTCACTTACGTCGAGTTAAATCAAGGTTTGCTGTATATCGGCGAGCGTGCGTTCGTCGGATGCAAAAGGCTGAATAATCTCGACGTTCCCGACTCGGTGCAGATCATTGAAGCATATGCGTTCAACGGTTGCGAAGCGTTGGATACCGTCACGCTCGGCACGGGCATGCGGTCTATAGGTACTTACGCGTTCAGAAACACTAAGCTGTGGAATGACGCCACCGACGAGGTGTACGTAGGCAAGTGGCTCGTAGGCTGTGTCAACGAGAAAAAGAACAGCGTCGTCGTAAAGGACGATACGGTGGGCATAAGCAATTACGCTTTCTATAACCTCGCTAATATCAATCGCGTGTCGATTCCCGAATCCGTCGAATACATGGGTACGTCGGTGTTCTATAAGTGCGGCGGACTTATGAGCGTGACGCTTCCGTCGGGCATGACGGAGATCCCCGACTACACTTTCTATAAGTGCGCGGGACTTACGAACGTAATTATCCCGCAGACGGTGAAAAGAATAGGGCGTTCCGCGTTTTACGGCTGTTCGTCGCTTGCGGAAGTGTCTATCCCCGCCGCAGTCAAAACGATAGGCGACTACGCTTTCTACGGTTGTGCGACGGACGAAACGAGCGGGCTGAAATCAGTCGATATTGCCGAGGGCGTGGAAAGTATCGGCAGCTACGCGTTCTGTAAATGTGCGGCGTTGCCCGAGATAAAACTTCCGAACTCGCTCAAGACGCTTGGAAATCACGTGTTCACCAAATGCTCGTCGTTAAAGACGGTGACTATAGGCAATAACGTGCGTTCGATCACCGATTACATGTTCAGTGAGTGCACGTCGCTCGAGAATATATACATTCCCGACGGCGTTACTTCGATCGGAGATTACGCGTTCTATAAATGCACCGCGCTCGGCGACGTGCGGTTCGGTGTGAATATAGCCGCAATAGGAAGATACGCGTTCTTTAATTGTAATTTGGATACGTTGGTTTTGCCCGATTTCGTCACTTCGATCGGGGCGTACGCTTTCCGTAACTGCAACAATTTGACGAGCGTCGTGCTCGGCGACAATTTACAGACGATAGGCGAGCATGCGTTTTACGGCTGTAAATCGCTCACAGCATATGCGGAAGCGACGGAGCTTCCGAGCGGGTGGAACAGCCGATGGAATTCTTCGTATCGTCCCGCGATATGGGGTTGCAAACTCTCGGCGGACAAGAGCTACGTGGAGTCGTTCACGTTCTACGCGTCGGCTCTGACAAACGCGAATGCCAAAGGCGGCTTATCCGTGCCCGAACGCGACGGATACACGTTCGGCGGTTGGACTACAGTCAAGGGCGGCACGACCGCCGAGTATCAAAACGACGGTCTGTTCGACGATGACGGAGTGACGAAAGTTCCCGAAGGTGCGGAGCTGTACGCGATTTGGATCCAAGCATAAAATTCAACTTTACAAGGATATGGAAAACATGAAAAAATTTACGAAGATTGCAATATTGCTGTCGGTGATCGCGGCAATGACGTTTGCGGTAATGGCGTGCGCATCTGCGTCAAACGTCGAGATCGAGGAAGTCAAGCTCTCGCAGACCGTGTTCGTGCAGGGCGAAGACCCTGTTTTCGCAGGCAAAATCAAGGTCATCACCGAGGACGCAACGGAAGTCGTCGATATGACCGCAGAGGGCGTGACGGTTACGGGCTTCGATAAAAACAAACCCGGCGAACAGGCGATCACCGTTTCTTACGGCGGTGGCAGTAAGTCGGTCACAGTCAACGTAGTGCCGCGCATTGTCGCGGACAATTACGAGTCGAAGTATTTCGTCGGCGAGCAGTTGGACACGTCCAAAGGGCGGATCAAAATTACCCGCAACGACGGTACGACTTTTGCGGTGCCCATGAACGACGATGCGGTAAGCTATGAGTTCGATTCGTCGACGGCGGCGTCGCCCGCGAAAGTTGCCGTACGGTATCAAAACGGCGGCGACAGTTATAGTGGCGCGTTTGACGTGACCGTGTATGCCGTGGAAGAATCCACACTCAACAAGCCCAACAAGACCGCCTACAAGAGCCACGAAGCGGGACTCGATCTGTCGGGCGGATATTTGTATCTCAAGAACGGCGAGTATCAAAAAGCAGTCGTGCTCGCGCCGAGCATGGTAAGCGGTTTCGACCTTTCCGCCGCGACCGATGCGAACAGGAAAACGCCGCTCGAACAAAGACTCACCGTAAAATATGCGTCGACAACTCTGTATTACGACATAAAAATTACATACAGCGACGTTTCGTATATCCGTCAGTCGGTAAGCGCGTTGAACGGCATAGATTGGAGCGGCGACGCACTGCCTGCGATCGCAAAGGCGCAGGGCGATGCGGCGATCGAGGCGATGCGGTTGTATTTAGATCTTTCGGATGCCGACAAAGTACTCGTCACCGCCGCGGAGCAGACGGCGATCGTTCGCGCCGCTACGGTGTACGGCATGAACTTGTTTGAAACGGAAACCGTCAACAAGTATTCCGACGTATTCGACTATGCTACGGACGGTATGACGGGCGCGAAAAAGTTTGCCGTGAAAAATGATGCCTCGAACACTCGGGTGAAAGCGGCTTATGACGCGTTGGGCGAGAATACGGCGTTGAGCGATTTGGCGACGCTTCTTGCCGACATGCAGACAGCTTACGAAGGATATAAGTTCTTCGGAGAGCTTGCTGTCGATGCGTATCTGGCGGGCGCGACGGGATACGACGAAACTATTGCGAACCTCGGTTTCGCGCTCGAGTTATACGAAACGGTGAAAGACGTTCCCGCCGATTGGACGGTGGACAACGTCACTGACAATGTTAAGCTCGAGGACGCGCTCGATTTGATCGAAAGTAACGATAATATGGGAGCACTCGCGTACACTCTCGCGTCGGCTTGGCGCAAAACCGCGCTTGCGGCGGAGAGTGAAGACCTGTCGGATATTCTGTACGCGTATTGCTATAAGACGGACAATGCGGAAATGCTTTCTGCGATAGCCAAAGTACAGCCGCCCGCAGAAGTCGCGGGATTTATGATGAATGTGTATATTGCGAACATATATTCGCAAATACCCGGCAGCATCATGTTTATGAGTTCGTATCTCGCGGCGGAAAAAGAGTATGAAAAACTCGCCGCATCCGATGACGAAATACTCGTTTGGATCTGCGAAACTCTCAAACTCGAAAACAGCCTGCTCGCGCTCAAAATCTCCGAAACAGGTTATTTTGCCCGCATGGGCATTGTGGCGGACGATGCCGCCGTCGACGCGTTGTGGGTGCAGTATGCGGATATTACCGATAAATTTATGCAGTTTGTCGGCGAGGCGGAGATCACGCAAGAGAAGTTCGATGCGTTTTGCGCAACGGCGGAGTTCAAAGCGGCAGTTCCCGCAATGTTCCAAAGTTTTATAGATTTGATGCCGACGCAACGCATGGGATTTTTGTTGTCGCTCGATATGCGTTATTCCGAAAACGCGGGGCAAGGCAAGCTGTTCTTCCTCAACAATGAGTATAACGATTACTTCCCGATGTTTGTCGGTGCGTACTACGACGGTGTGCTTTCCGAAAATGCGTTTGAAGCATTCTGCTATCTCGCGCTCGCGACTGAATGTCAGTCTTTGGGACTTTCCGCGTTCGACACCTATCTCGGTAAAGTTTCCACGCTCTATATAGCGAATGATCTCGGCAATGACGACACGTTTGCCGCCGTAAACGGAATTTATCAAAAACTTCTCAAAATATCCGCATACAAAGACAAGGATATTGCAAACCTCTTTATCGACGCGGACTATGCGAGCAGCAATATGTCGCTCAAGAACGTGTTCGATAACATGGATAAAGCGTTTATGTTCATGGCGACGGCGTATCAAAACAAAGCGTATTCCGCAGTAGTCGCTGCGTTCGAAACCGTCGAACAATATGTTTCGGATATAATGAACAGCACTGCGCAGGACGTGAAGGATGTTTTCAGTTACCAAAAATGTTGCAAGATCGTTCAGGGCGGTTCGACTTACGAAAATATGTATTACGGCATGCGTTCGACGTATATTGCGCTCGTCGGTGCGTACTCGGACGAGTGGACGCCCGAACTTAAAAAAGCGTTTGCCGATTCGTATTTTGTCATGTATACTACGTTGTTGCAAGACGCGTCGTTCGATACGACGCCCGCTACGTGGTCGAAAGTCAATAAAGCCATGACGTCGTTCCGCGCTCTCGACAAGCACTCGCAAATGCTGTTTTTGTCGTTAGACGGTTACGGGGTTTATCACGGCGGATTGCTGGATTATTTCGATACCGTGTTCGCATCGAACGATAAAGCGAAAGATGTGGCGCAATCGCTTGTATATGCTGAAATGGCGTACGTAATTTATGCCAACGATCCCGCGGCAGAAGATGATGACGGCAAGAAGTATTCGGATGCGTTCAAAGAATGTATGCAGACGGTCGAAAGCGGTTATGCGACGCTTACCGACGCAGAGAAGAAGTATTTGAGCGATATGTACGCTTACTATCACGAAAAGTACGAAGAACTTCTCGCTGCGACGGAAACACCCGTCGAGCCGCAGGCGTAATTCGCGATAACGAAACAAACGGCAACGGACTTGACTTATGTCGAGTCCGTTTTTCGTGCCGATTTTTGCGCGGTCGGCGTCGCGGTGTTCCGAGCGCGTGAGGATTGCCGGAAAAATCGCGAAGAATGCGGCTATGCGGCGTTCGGTAAAAATAGAGGAATTTTTCAAAAATTTTGATTTTTCGCTATGAAACTTCTTGCTATTTATGTGTTGATTTGGTATAATAATGTTGAAATTTGGCGTATGAATGGATATTATGCAATTCCGTACTTTTCGACGTCACTTGTGCGTCGATACGAAAACATAATATCGCGCTGCGGTGATACCGCTTCGCGTCGTTGCTATTTATGTGTTCGCTTATGCGGCGCAGATTACGGGAAGTGTAAATGATAAGGTATTACGACAGGCTGACGGCAGAACAGAAAAATGCTTATGCGGCTATCAAGACCGCGCTCGAGCAAAAAACGGCTTATGCGAATGCGCGCGTGTCCGACGGGTTCGTCGCGGCGTATGAGGCTGTTGTTTTCGATTATCCGCTGTGCTGTGTGTCGCATCACGGTGTTGCTTGCGATTACGACGGGCGCAGTTATGCGTTCGTATATTCGGATGCCGACGAATCGGCGTTTTATGCCAAGTTCGACCGCATTATCGACAAAGTAAATACCGCATATAACCGCGGCGTGGATATGACGCCGTACGGACTGTATAAAGCGATATACGACGTGCTTTCGGATATGATAGTGTACGACTTTGACGCATTGAAACGGTATTCGAGTCTTTCCGACAATAACAACAGAGCCGAAATAATGCGGTTTTTGCGCAAGAAGGGTAATGCGTTTTCGCCGTACGGCGCGCTCGTCGAGAAAAAAGCGGTGTGCAACGGCATAGCTAAACTCTACAAAGCGGTGTGCGACAGGCTGGGCTTGCCGTGCGCGTGCGTCAAAGCGCGGCGTGAGCAAACGATCGGGCGCGGCGAAGAATTCGGCGACGGTTCGCCGTGCGACCATTTACTCAATGTTATCGAGATCGACGGCGGATATGCGTTTGTAGATCTTACAAACGGACTTAAAACAAAAGATATTCCGATAACCGTATACGACTTTTTCGCCGTCAATTATGCGGTATTGGGTAAATCGTTTCGGCTTTTGCCGCGCGACCTCGCGACGTTCGACTGTAGCGGCGCGGACAATGTATATTTCGAGCGCAATAAACTTGTTTTCCGCAATATCGGCGAACTTCGGCGGTATCTCGCGGGCTATGCCTTCAAGCATACGAACGGCGAAGTGCGTGCGTACTATAGCGGCGGTAAAGTAAGCGACGACGACTTGCGCGTAATAGCGGAAGATATTCTTTATGCGCACTGTCCGCCTATGAAATGGATAGATAATGTACGGTGCGTGAACGGTTTTATAACCTGCGCGATCACAGACAGGTAATTTCGCCGCGTATGCGGTATCGACAAAACAGATAACGGTCAAAAGGAGATAATCAAATCATGCCAAACGAATGGATGCCCAAGTGGCAGAAGGACCTCGACACTTATTATTCGCTGTACAACACGTTTGTTTTTACGGGGTACATCGACGACATGCTGCCGATAGAAGAAGACGGCGTAGTTTCGTATGTTGGCATCGAGAAGTATATCGAACGCAAGTACGGCGGCGACGCGCCCAAAAAGTGCGTCATTATTTACGATCCCACCGAGTCGGAAGGCAAACAGTTTCGTATTTGCGGCGATACACTCGAAATGCCGCCCGATGATGACGAGGACGAGAACGGAGAGCCTGCGATACCCGACATAGGATATGTCGATTCGCGTGCGCAGCATTTTTACGATATTACAAAGGATGAGGATTTGAGCGATTGGCTTATCGAACACAAAAATTCCGGTCCGTCGCTCGCGTTTTCGTACATACATTACGCACTCACCGAAAAGGGTGACAGGCTTTCGGATAACGAGAGAGCGCATCTTCCTTCGCGGATAAGAAGCCTTCTCGACAGATTGTTCGGCACGGAAACGGGCGGCTATATTTTCGTCATTAAAATGGCGAGCAGGTTGCTCACTCGCGATACGGTCAGCGGCAACGGCAACGGAATAAGCGACGACGAGCTTGTTATTTTCCGTCAGCTTTTGAGTATCGCGCAGTGTATTCAGAATTCGGACGAGGGCAAGATCATGCTGCTCGCGAACAAAAAGGAAGATCTCCCCGTATGGTTTACCGACGAGATCTCCAACCACTATATTAAGGTCATCGACGTGCAAAAACCGAGCGAAGATATGCGCAAGCATTTCTTCGAAAACGAGCTTATAGGTCGTTCGGCGTTTTCGAACGCGTTTATTTCGGCGTATCGCGCGGGTAGTCCCGAATATCGCGACAAGGTTAAAAAGAAGTATTGCGCGTATACCGACGATTTCACCATGGGTATGCACGTCAAGTTCGGCGAGTATGCGCGAGTGGTAAAAGCGAACGGCGAGGCTACGGAGTTCGACGACCCCGAGAAAATCGGTTTTGCCGTGACGTCGTTCCGCGCAGGCGAAATGCCCAATCCGTGGAACGATCCCGAAAAAGTTCGCGCGCTCATAAACATAAAAGAAACGGTGGAGCGCACGGGGATCATCGGACAGGATCAAGCTCTCACGCAGGCGCAGGACATATTGACTACGGCGGCGGTAGGGCTTGGCAGAAGCGGCAACGACGCGCCTCGCGCGGTGCTTTTCCTCGCGGGTCCCACGGGTACGGGTAAAACCGAGCTGTGCAAAAAGATAGCGGAAACGGTGTTCGGAAGCAAGGATAAAATGGTGCGGTTCGATATGTCCGAGTACCGCGAAGCGGAATCCGATCAAAAGCTGTTCGGTGCGCCTCCCGGGTATGTCGGTTACGAAAACGGCGGCAGGCTCACCAATGCGATAAAGAAAGAGCCGTTCTCGCTCGTGCTTTTCGACGAGATAGAAAAGGCGCACCCGAGTATCCTCGACAAGTTTTTGCAGATCGTCGGTGACGGCAGACTTACCGACGGCAAGGGCGAAACGGTGCGGTTCACCGACTGCATAATAGTCGTAACTTCCAATGCGGGTATCACGCCCGACAAGGACATTACCCATCATCAGCTCGCGACGCAAATGGGCGATGAACGCAAGAATTTCACGAGCGAGTTTTCGGAGTTTGCCGATCCCGATCCTGCAACGACGTCGGTCGCTGTGCGCAACGACCGTGGCGACGTCGTCGGGCAGGAGCGTGTTTATAACGACAGGGTAATAACGATCAAAGACATAATCGAAAAAGAAGAAGCGGGTGTTCAGCCGCAAGTCATTTACGAAAATCTCAAAGAACAACTGCGGTTTTACGTGAAAGCTTATTTCTACTGCAAGCTCGGTCGTCCCGAACTGTACGGCAGGTTTTCCAATGCAATGGTTTATTACAACTTCATTGCGAAGGACGCGGTGAAACCGATCGTCGAAAAGCGCGTAAACGAGATCAACGCCGACGCGATTTCGGTCAAGCGGTTGAGCGGCATAGACTGTTCCGCAGTCATCGACAAGCTCGTGAATAACTGCAATACCTCCGAGGTGCGGGCGAGCGGCGCGCGCGGAATAATCAACGAGGTAAACAGAGTGTACGGCAACAGTCTTAACAATTACTTCGCTTCTATAATGAAAAGGGATATTTCGCACTTGTTCGACGGCGTGCGGCTTACGGCGTCCGTAGTCGCTGGCAGCGACGGCAAGGCGAAACTCGATGCTTCGGATATAAATTGGAGATAAGCAATGAGCGTGTTCGACGATAACGTGCGCAAGGTTATCAAGTACGCATGCACTGTGCACGATCAAGATATCAGAAAAGCCATTCTCGTGAAACTCGTCGAAAAAAAGGCGACGTATCGCGGCGTCGATTTGTTCGTGAAGTTTTACGCCAAAGCGTACGACGGCATAACGGAAGCCAAGCACGCCTGCGTTTATCTTGCGTTGCTTCCCGCTTTGCAAAAGCTGTTTGACAAGGCGAGCGCGGCGGGGAAAGTAAATACGATCAAGTTTGTCGGCACGGTAAAGCCCGAGTTTTCGGTCAACTATTTGGCGATACAGGATAAAATCAAGAGGATATAATTTCGCGTCATGTGCAATGTTTCGATAAAATGCCCATATAAACGGCGAATAATATTACCTGTCGGCGTGACGTTTACGGTCGGCGATACGTGCATGTGTCCGCAGTCGTGCCAAGATCACGGCAAACAGCAGTTCGGCTGTATGTACGGAAATTTCGCGCTTACGGATAAAAGTTTCAAACTCGATAACGCAGTCGGAGAATTGTCGTACACCGCCGAGGAAGCGCAACGGCATTACAACGTAAATGTTTCCGCGGCGCAACCGTCGCCCGCGTCGGAGCGGCGGACGGAGCAGACTGCGCGTCGCGACGCCGAAAGAACGGCAACGGCGGAAAATCCGCCCGCGTCGCAAACTGCCCAACCCATTCGTTCGACGCAGGGCGGCGATACGAAAGACAAATATGCCATGCCCGTTTTTACGGTGGCGAAAAAGCAAGAGCCTGTTTCCGACGAGCATAGCGATACCGATATACTCGCGCCGCGAAAGTCTTACGCTGCATACGAACTGCGCGGCAGATATTATTCGTTCGGCGGTAAAGGCAACAGCGAGAATTTGCGCGTGTCTGCCGTAGCGAATAGATTGTTTAAATGCATACTTTCTACGTTCGATATAGATGCGGTGTTTTCTGGCGATACCGTTCGCGACGATTTCAAGTGGGTGCTCGGCGGCACTCTCGCAGACGAGCAAAAGCGTAGAGTGAGAGAAGCTCTTTCGGACGGCGACGCGGACAGAGCGCAGAAGTTTTTTTCTCTGTTCTATTACGGAATATTTTACGGCACGAAATTGCCGCTGTATTGGGCGTGCGGATATACTCCCGATCTTAGGCCGATCTATCGCGACGAGCGCGATTTTTTCGGGTCTATAGTAGGTCGCGAAGGCGGCAGATTTTACGACAACAATGCTCGCACCGTGTTTATATGGCTGAAACGCTCGATCCCGAGCGACGCCGAACTCAATGAATCCGCGGTGGAGATACAAGATACCGTCGCGTTAAATCCCGCACTCGACAAAATCGTGTTCTGGTCGAACGGCGCGTTCGTCGAGCTTGGCGACAGGCGCGAATTCGTCGAGCGTCTTACCGATCCCGACAAACCTCTCGAGGGGCTCAATCGCACGGCGGTGTTCCTGTCTAAGTACGACATAGTGCGAAGCGGCGGAGACTACAGGGTAGTCAAACGCGACGCCGTCGATAGCGAATGTCTTATCAAGCCGTGCGATACGGACGACGGTATCCTCGAGCGGCTTTTCGACAGCGGCAAGTCGGTCAACAAACTCGAATACTATTTGTACATACTCAAGCGGTATTGCGAGCTGTTTAACCCGCCGAGTGTGAGAATAGGCGGCATAAAATTCGAGGCGGATAAGTTTACCGAGCAGATCGAGGACATTGTTTCCGAAATGTGCGCATACGCGCTCGGCGACGGCGACGACGCCGAACGGAGCGAAAAATACGTAAACGCATTGCTTGCGAAGATACTTTACGAAAGCAAAGCGATATTTTCTGAATCGTCGCTCGGACGAAGCGAAAAGTACATGGACGACGTGCTCGATCTCGTGTTGCAGGTGAATACCGTCGATTTTGTCAGCAGGTGTTTCGCGGCGTTTGGTTGCAAGCCCGAAAAATTGCGCATTTACGCGACGGACTACAGCGTGATGCCGCATAAGCGCAGCTGTATGTCCGTGAAAGATTTTATTCTTATGAAAATCAAAGGCGTCGAGTCGTGCGCCGATCTCGCGGCGAAAGTCGCTTCGCCGATATTCGCGGCTTACTCAAAAACATTCGGAAAAACGTACAACGGAGCGGACGCCTTGTTCGATGATTACAAGCATAAAGAGGCGGATATCGTCGAAGCCGTCAAAAAACTGTGAGAGGTGAATTATGAGTTCGATAGATAAAAATATGGGCAGTATCGCTCGCTCGTGCGATTCCCGCGTGCGCGTACATAATACGTCGGTGATTAAAGGCGTGTCCGGTTGCCGCGGCGAGATCAAGTTTTATATCGGTCACGATCTTATTTTGACCATACAGGACAGGTACGGCGTTATCAACGAGTCGGAAAAACAACTTATAAGATCGGCTATTCGCAACTATCAAGAGAGAGAAGCCCGTGCGTCGCGCGAAGCCGAAGAACAGCGCAGATTGGAAGCGGAACGGCGTCGCCGCGAGGAAGAAGAACGCTGCCGTCGCGAGGCGGAAGAACGGCGTAGACGTGAGGAGGAAGAACGCAGGCGGAGAGAGGCAGAACGCGTCGCGGCGTTCAATTCGGTCATGTCTACCACCGCCTCGTCGCTGTCGAAGATCGCCGCGGCGTCCGCCACCGTTATGCGCATCAAAAACGACATGCTCGAAGAAGTTTGCGCTGTGCGTGCCACGCTCGGCGGCGCGGTGTACGGTTCAAACGAAATCGCGAAGAAACTCGACGGTATAGAGTCGAGCATACGTACTGCGTACGATATGCTTTCTGCGGAAGCGGAGAGAAAGCGTCAACAGCTCGAAGCGTTGCGCAAAACGGACGACAAGCGTACCACAGAAGAATATCGAAGACTTACGGCGCAAATAAACGGTGTAAGCACCGTCCTCGATTCTGCGGCGTTCGACAGAGCGGAGATAGAACAAACGCGCGAATATGTAAAAGAGCTTGTGTCCGCGCAACGCGAAATATCCGCGCTTCGCGAAAAATTCCAAACGGATACCGCGCTCGGCGGCGAGGCGGGCGAGATCGCGAAACTTGCGGTCGCCAAAATCGACGCCGCGAACAAGAGTTCGGCGGAAGGGTTGACCGCGCTTGCGGGGAGTTTGAAGTCTGTGTCCGATCGCATAAAGGCGAGTGCGGACAGCGCAAGGCTCGACGAATTGCTGCGGCGGGTCGACGAGGCGGCGGTCGACGTCGACAGTTTCGACGCGAGTATCATTACGAGCAAGACTTACGTCGCGATAGATTACAAGAAACTGTGCGGCGAACGGTTTTCGGAGCTTTCCAAGCTGTACGACGCGCTCAAAGACAAAGAGTTCACGTCCGTGACCGACGGCGAGCTTAAACACTTGGACAGAACGGTGCAGGAGTTTTCGTCGGGCGTCGCAGACAAGAACATGTACGACGCGCTCGGCGAGCTTATCGGACTCGTGAAAGTCATACATGCCGACGATACGCTCAATGCGGGCATATTCGACGATTACAAAATGCTGAAATCGGAGCTTGAGCGGTACGGCGAGGTTGTGCCGTCGCTGCGCGTCGACGATTATGCGGTCCAGCGAGAGGAACTGCTCGATAAGCTATACAATGCGCGGGCGGTTGCCGAGATCGCCGAAGAACGAGAAACGATAGAGAATGAGCGTAGTATGCTTTCGCTCGGACTGCGCAATGCGTTCGCCGAACAGGGGCTGTATTTCCTGTCGGGACGTGCGTCCGACGACGGCTCGGTGGAAGAAAACATTTTCGCATTGCCGGGCGTGGAAGATGCGGTCATTCGCGCGACGGTTTCGCGTGACGGATTCAGGTGGACGGTTTGCGGCACGAAAAAAGAGGACGGGTCGAGCGTGTCCGCCGAGCGCGTGCTCGAGATAATGCGCATATTCGACGCAGACGGCAAGCCGCAAAAAATACTCGAATCGCTTTCGCGTTCGCTCGACATAACACACGGCGAGATTTTGGACGCAGTTGACGGCGACTCCGACAACGCGCTCGAACGCATCACGGAGAACGGTGTGTACGACCTTTCCGAGGAGTGCGTTTCGGCGGACGGCGAAAGATTTACCGTCGGGCGTCTGCTTCGCGAAATGTCTGCGGCGTTCGCGGGCGAAGCGGAGCGGAACGTGAAAGCCTATGCCGCTAAGGACGGCGGACGCACCGCGATACGCAGCGTCGACAGGAACGAGGCGATTGATAAGTACAGAATGTCGCACGTGAACGAAAGAGCGCGTAAAAGCCGCGAATCGGATAGGAGAAAGCCGCCGCGCCGCGTTCAGCGCAATGCAAGTCGCGCTCGGTACATGAAGTAATGCAGGTCGAGCGTGTGATAGCGGGCGTCGAAACGCTCGGTCCGGGCAAGCGGATCTGTATATGGGTCAACGGTTGCAATCGCGATTGCGCGGGGTGCGTGTCGCCCGAACTGCGTAAGTATAAGCCCGAAAACGAGTGCGATATTACGGCGGTTATCGGTAAGTTCGATTTGAGCCGTTTCGACGGAGTGACGGTGTCGGGCGGCGAGCCGTTCGAGCAAACGGCGGAGCTTGCGAAGCTCGCGGAGTTTGTGCGAAGTCGCGGCGTTAAAGACGTTCTCGTGTATACGGGTTATACGATCGAACAGCTTCGCGCACGCAAAGACGATACGACCGATTACGTGCTCGAAAATATAGGCGTGCTCATCGACGGACCGTATATCGACGGCGAGAATAACGATAAAGGCAATCTCAAAGGCAGCGACAATCAACGGGTGATTTTCGTCGACGACAGCCTGAAAGACAAGTACGCAGCCTATTATTCGGACGAGCGCAAAATGCAGGAATTTTTCATGTTCCCGCATCTGGTAGCGGTGGGAATACCCACAAAAAAATTCGTAGACGACTTTTAGTCAAAGGAGTAAAACATGCCGAAAGAAATCGAGCCGCAGAATTTGTGCGAGTATTATTTCGACAGCCGCGTGGAGCGCGTCGGTGGGACGGACGACCTGAAAAGCGGTGAATATATCGAAAAACCGCGACTGTATTTCGAACGCAATCTGGAACGTGCGGAGCTTCCGTTCAGACTGTTCGCGGTGGTGCGCGAATGGTTGCCGAGTGCGGGCACGCAAAGATCGGAGCTGTATGACAGCGTGGAAATTTGTTACGAAGCGGGCGTCACCGATTGCATGGCTGTGTACGGTCGCAAGTCGAACCTGCAGGTTTATAAACTTACCGGTACGCGCGGCGGAAAGAATAACGAGCATATCGTGCGGACGGACGGAAACATTCTCGTCATCAAGCAGTTGAACGACTTCAATCCGTCGGGTGTCGGCAGTATAGAGATGTTCAAGGGCGAAAGGTCTGTTGCGAAGTTTTACTTTGCGATAAACTGCGCGTTCCGCAAAAAGATTTTCTATACCGTCGAGAAAAATACGCGGAACAGCGTCTTGATCAATTTCGAATGTAAAAATCCGCCGCAAGGCGTGCGCGTGCGCGTACTTGCGCATCCGAGCAGACTGCCGTGTCTTACTTCGGACAGAGACGATTATTGCGTAAAAGAACTCACGCTGAATTTCAAGCGCGGCGAGTGCGATGCGGAGGTCAAGCTCGGCGACAATATCGAACTCGATACGGGTAAAATTTTCGTAGTGCTCGAAAGCGAGTTCGAAAACAGGTACGTAATGGTCGCAAAAAGCAACTGCACGTTGCCTGCGCCCGTGCGGCGCGATCCGCTTCGCGCGAGCTATACCTGTCCGTTCTGTCACGGTGCGATAGACGTCGGCATTGCGAAAGCACAGTCGTATAAAACTCACGGTGAAATGTGCAACGGCAACAAAGGTTGCAAACAGACGCTGTTTGACTTGCACGACGATAACAATAGGTCGATGAGCAAATGGCTTATATGCAAAAACGATTTTAACCGCAACGATCGCAAGCCCTCGACGGAATATCCCAAAATTTTGCCGAAGGATTTTCTCAAGCACACCAATTACAAAATAGCTTTCCAAGGCGCGCCGCGTGCGGGTAAGACCACTTACATTTCGCGGTTTTTCGGCTTGAAAAGCACGCTCAAAAGCGGAAGAATGGAATTGACCGATATCGACGATTGCACGTTCGATATGGATATGGGCGAAATGTCGAATACCGTTCGTAAGTTCGGTGTGTGCGCCGAGCCTGCCGAGATCAAGGCGTTTACCGAAGACTCGGGAAGATATAAAGTGGACGGGATTTGGCAGTCCAAAGAAATGCAGTACTTACAGCGCGGCATGCAGTACGGCAGAAAACTCCCGTCCACGACGGCGACCGATTATACGGGTTATCCTTTTATAGTCGAGGTAAACAACGAGAGTTATGTGTCGTTTTACGATATAGCGGGCGAGGACTCTACCACGCAGAACGGTTATATTCGCAAGATCGCCGAAAACGACGAGCGGACTATAGGCATATTCTTTATCGTGACCGCGACGAACCAAGACGGCGGCGGCGTCAATATGCAGGTGTCGAAGCGGTTGCAGGCGGCGGGCGAGGAACTCGATCCGACGTGCCCCGTCGCGGTAATACTCACCAAAATGGACGCTATAGGCAATCGTTTCGATTCGTCGTGCGCATGCAGACGGTTCGACTACTATCCGAAAGTAAAGGGGCGCGATTTCATTTACGACGGAAGCGACGTCGAGAAGTTTATCGACGATTCGAGCGAGGAGATCAAAGCGTTTATAGATTCGGAAATAGGCGGAATAAATATCGAAAAAGAACATGCGGACAGACAAAACAATAAGCAGTTCGAAAACGTCAAGTATTTCTGTGTCAGTTCGTTCGGCTTCCCCGAATCCACACATCGCGACGACGGCGGCGATATAGACGCGGAAAGCTACATGGATTTCGCCACGAGTACGCGCAGAATGGAACTTCCGTTCCTGTGGATGCTTAGACAGTTCGGGATAATCAAGTAGGAGGAAATATGGATAAATACGTATATTGTCACGACAGCGGCAAGTACGAGGCGTACAGCGGACTTGACGGCAAGGAACGCAAGATCTTCGATAATCTGCAACGTTCGGTGGAAGCGGGAGTATTTCTTTACGCTCCGACTACCCGCGGCAAAGCGATACTGTTTTCGTACACCATGTCGGGCGGACAGTCGAGGGCGGACGGCTACAAGGGCGAGTTCGAGGAAATGGGCGACAACCCCGCCGCGTATTACGGTCAGTTGCGCGCGGAAAAACCGTATGACGGCAAAGTCAGCGGTGCGCTTCCTGCAGACAGAAGTTGCGATCCGTCGAATATCGACCCCGACGTAATGGCGTCGCTTGCCGAGAACGTTATTTTCGGCGACCCGTCAAAGGACATAGTGCTCATTTGCGACGACACGGCGACGAGAATAGAGTACTTGAAGTTTTTGTATCTGTTGCTTGCTCCCGAGTATGCGCATAGGCTCGGCGTGTGCGTCAATAAGTATATCAAGTTCGCGCTCGACAACACCGACAAATTCGGCAGCGGCGACGAGAAGCCGATCATCCGAATTTACGCGCCCAACGGCAAACGCAGTTATTCGGACAGTTGCGTGATAAATGCCGATACTCGCGAGTACCCCGCGCCGAGCGAAAAGCCCGGTCCCGCCGCGCTTCGCAGACTGATCGGCAGCGGTGTGTCGGTTGGGGATTTTGCCGATATTTGCGATGCGACCGCGCCCGCGTTCTGTGCCGACGGGAAAGTAAATGCGGCAAAATATACCGAGTGCGTCGTTCGCAAAGCGTACGAAATCACGCGTGATATAAAATACGCGGCGGCTATTCTCGGTTACGGTTTCGACAGTGAAAAGAATCGTGCTCTTTTCATCGACGGCATAAAAGACTGTTTGTCAAGCGACGACAAAAACGCGCAAAGTGCCGCCGCCGACGCCGCTATCAAGTTTTTGGGCGACGATATTTCCGCAGTCAAAGAACTGCTTATAGAGTATATCGTTTCAAAATCCGATTTGACCGCGAAAGAGCGCGGATTGCTCGTCGGACTTGCGGTATCCGAAGCCGATAAAGACGGGAATATTACCGATTGGCAGTCGGGTGTTCTCGGCAGTTATATCGTTTCGCCGACTCCGAGTTGGAGTGCGAAATTCGCGTTTGCGGCAGACGTTTTGAGCAAGCTCGTCGACGGCAAAGAAACGGCGGCGGCGCACGGCATGTGCAAAATAATCGCGCAGCGGTTCAACGAGAATTCGCTTGCCGACGAAGACCCGAGCGCGTTCTTTGCGACATTGCGCAATAATTACAGCGGCGCGGTCGCGCGAATGGGGTTTGCCGCATTGCTGTACGGCGATACTACCGGCGATATGCCGACGTGCCGCTATGCCAAAACGTATATGTCTAAATCGGATACGCTTAATTTGGCACAGATTTTGGCGGTGCGCAACGAAATGGAAGCGATATTCGGGAACGGCGAGGACTGTGATTTCATATTCTCGAATTCCGATTGCGCAGGCAGACTGAAAGGCGCGTTCGATAAAATTCCGTTCGACGCCGTCATAGACAAATACAACGAGCTTGAGGACAAAATCGGCGATTACGATAAATTCGGGGCGGAACTATTTTTGCGCATTTACGACGTCGATAAATTGAAAGGCAAGATATCCGACGGAGAATTCATAAACAAATATAATGCGTTTCTCGAAAATTTCGATCCCGAATCGGTAAACGATTCTACGCGATTGAATACGGCGACGAAAAACAAACTCATTCAGGCATATAACGCGTGTCGCAGTCTTGTCGGCGAGAATAAGCGCGAAATAGAAGTCAAAAGCGAAATGGAAAAGTTCTGTAACGATTTCGCGCTCGAGCTGTACGGTACCCTCGACGATGCCTCGAAAGAGGACATAGACGGTAAAAAGAAAAAGCGGTCGCGTAAATCCGAAGAATCCGATCAAGCTCCGCGCACCGTCGAGTACGGCAAAGTAATAGGCAAATTCGGCGCGAGCAATAGCGTCGGATTGCATTTCAACGGCAAAGAGGCTATGGGTTACGGCGTGTTGCTGTGCCTGCTCGCGGGGCTTATAACAATGCTGATAATGTTCGTGCCCGCGTTTTGCACGGCGGCGGCAGTCGGCGAGGTAACGTTCGCATCGGTATCGTTGCATATGTCGCGATACTTCTACGCCGCGGTGAGCGCGCCCGTGCTTGCCATGTTGTGTTATGCTGTGCTGTACCTGTTTGTGTATAGGCGGCGCGGAAGTTCCGCGTTTGCCGTTACCGCGCTCACGGTGTTCGTGCCGTGCGTAATGTGCGGGCTCGGCTACGTGTTGAGTTTTATCGTTTTGACCTGATGCGGCGAGGAGTTGAAATATGGGAAAGATAAAGAACGTAAAAAAATTAGACGTTAAAATACCGCTTATAATCATGCTGACGCTCGCCGTCGTGTTTTTTGCACTCGGCGGACTCTATGCGTTTTTCGGCGACGGTTCGTATAAAGCCGAAAAAAGCGAGGTGTTGCGCGTTTCGGATATAAAGACTATCGTCGAGCGCGATAAGTTCATAGTTAACGACACCGTCGTATTGACGAACGATATTCATGTGACCGATTCGGCGTTTACCGTCGGCGGCAAAGATTGCTCGTTTGCGGGCGTGTTCGACGGACACGGACACACCGTATACCTCGACTACGGCAGCGGCGATGCGAGCACGTCGTTCTTCGCGTCGATAAGCGAAAAGGGCATTGTTAAAAACACGCGGTTCGTTTTTACGTCGGTGCGGGTAAACGGCAGTGCGTTCTCGGGTGTCGCGAAAATCAATTACGGCACCGTCGCGGACTGCGCCGTCGAGTATAATATCGAAATAAGCGCGAAGGACGGAATGTTCACGCCGTTCGTATCGGTTAATCGCGGTACCGTTCGCAATATCGTTTCGAGCGGCGCGCTTGTTTTGACCCCGTCGACGGAACAGGAAACTCCCGACGAAGGCGAAAACCCCGAACCGCCGAGCGAGGAAGAACAACCCGAAACGCCCGACGAGAACGAACCGTCGGTAACGCCCGACGAAAACGAGCCGACGAGCGATCCCGATTTGTCGGAAACCGTGCGCGTAAAAGACGTACTTCGCGAAAGCGAGCATGCCTCTCAAAAGAATGAGGACGAGAAGAAAATTTCGTTCGGCAGTGTGTGCGTGTACAATTACGGCATGCTGAAAAACGTGCTGTCCACGCCCGAGTTCGACGGCTTTTATTGCACGAACCGCGATAACTACTTGTCGGGTCGCAGCGAAAACGTGTCGATTGCGTCGGTGTGCGCGTATACGGTGCACGGCGAGTATGACGGCAAAAAAGCGACGGAGAGCGGGCTTGTGTCGATATGCGAAAAAACTCTGTATACTTCGGACGATCTGCGCGTCGTCAAGTACGAGAATTTCGCGGCTATCGTACACGATACGAACGGCGCATTTACAAAGACGGTTATCGAAAACACGTACGATTTTAACAATACCGTGTGGGAGATAGACGAAACCGAATTTAAGTTGAAACTCAATGTAAAGTGAGGGTGCGAATATGAAATCGAATAATATTAACTCGAAAAGAAATACTTTGGTCGTCGCTATCACCGTTATTTGCGTGATCGCGCTTGCGGTCGCGCTTGCGTTCTGTCTGTGGTCGAAATTCAAAAAGCCCGATGCTGTTGACGATAACGAAGTAGATACGCGACCCGAATATATGATAACGGTCAGCGACAGCATTACCGCGTACGAAGGCGACGAGCATCTGTTGATGCCGCACATGGTGAACAAGTTCGGCAACGTCGAACAGGGCAGGTTTTCGTATGCAGTAGTAAACGCCGCGAATGCCCCCGTATCGGTCAGCGAGAACGGTGTAGTTACTGTCAAACCGAACACCGAAGCCGAAAGCGCGGTAATAGAAATCACCGAATTGAATACTCAAATCAAAACGACCGTCAACGTGAGCGTATGCCGCAAGCTCAGCGGTATCAAAGGCGTCGTGTTCGGCGAGGACCTTGTTGTCACGACCCAAAAGCAGTATTTGCAGCTCGGCGACGAGTATACGGTAACGGTCAAGACGATACCGAGCAGCGCGGTGCTCACCGACAACCAAATCGCTGTCAAGACCGTCGATAAGTACGGCAAAGAAGTCGGGTCCATGTTCTCGTATTCGGTAGTCCCCGGCACGAGCAAAATCAAGATCAAACCGACGGGTCTCGGCGACGGAATAATGGTCTTTTCGGTCATAGCCGACGGCAAGGAATTGTGCAAGGACGAAAGATACGAATTCGGCGTGTCGCTCGCTTCCGATCGGCTCGACGAAGCGGTAAAAGAGAAAGCGAAAAGAGAGATGAGCGACGATCCCGTCGAGCGCGAAAAAATAGAGCTTATTCCCGCGACGGAACTTAGAAAGCTCGATACTCTTACGGTGCCCGTCGGCACGACGACGCTGCACGGCGTCACGAAAGAGAATTTCCCTGCGCTCGAAACGGTAGTATTCGAATCCGATACTATCATGCGGCTCACCGACGAAAAAATCGAAAGCAACGTTTGTTATCGCGTCAAGAGCGGTTTGTATGCGAGTTATGCCGCCGACGAGTTCTGGAGCGAGTACCTGTATGATCTCATTCCGTACGAAAAAGACGTTTCCGAAAAGTGGGTCGTCTACCACTACTTGAAAGACGGCGAAAACGGTAGCCGCGACGCCGATTACTATTGCGAGAAATTGACCGACGGCTATAGCCTTAAGCGGTTCGAATCTACAGGCTACCGCAACGATTATTACTATATCGGCAAAGACCCCAAGCCGACCGACGACGCCGATAAAACGAGCGTGTCCGACGCGGTACTCGACGAAGTGAATGGCGTTTTACGCGACGGACTGCATGTCGGAGTAGGGTATTCTCCAAACGAATATAAAGTGGAATACGTAATTACCGACGTAGAGCACGGCGACAGAAAGGTAACGGTCAGAGATACTCGCACGTGGGTTTACGGCGAAAGTCTTATGCTTTACAGTTTGTCCGATTTCAATAAGGAATGCGGCGAGAACATATCGCGGACCGGTTACGTGATCGACGGATGGCTCACCGACGCGTCCAAACTCGACAGCAAACTCGAGCTTGACGAATATCAAGTCAATCTCACGTCTTCCGATAAAATTACGCTTTACGGGAATTGGCAGGCGATCTACTATACCGTAATTTACAAAAACGGCACCGACGACGAACAGGACAACAAGGAAGTGCGCGTCGCTTACGACGAAAAAATCACTATCAAAGACCCTGCCGTCAAAAAGGGTTATCGCTTGACGTATTACGAAAGCGGCGGACGGCATTTCGATGTCGGTTTGGAGTACAGCGGTTTGCTTTCCGAGCCGGGCGTAATAACGCTTACCGCTCAATACAGAGCGATCACATATAACGTCGTGTTCAATAGGAACGGCGGGAATTGGATCGAAAGCAACGGCGTCGATAATATAACTCTCGAATACGACAAGCCGTATACCCTCTGCACATTGAGCCAGAACGGAAAAACGGGGTACGAGTGGGTCGGAATAGATTCCGCAGGACAGCAGATCGAAGGTCGCGTGTATCCGTCCACAGGCGAGATAATAAACCTTACCGCGGTGGAAGGCAGTACCGTCACTCTCAAAGCGTTCTGGGACCCTCTTAAATATAACGTTGTTTATAAATTCCAAAACTTCTCTTACCGTTATATCGACAATAAATCGCAGAACAAGATAGCAAATAACGAATTTACGCAGAGCCGTATTTTCGGCGACGGTTCGGCGACGATTTCACCTACGCGCTCGGGCTATACCGCGAAAAACTGGACGGTAATGTATTATACCGATAAAGGCAGTGCGACGCAGAAACCCGTGTCCGACGATACTATCCGCGCATTGGGCGATAAAAACGAGTTCATTACGGGGAAACCCAACGCCAAAGAGGACGGCAGGACTTACTATTTGCAGCTCAATTCTACGCCGAACACTTATACGGTCACATACGATTACGGCGGCGCGACTTCGGGAAACACCGTTACGCAAAAAACAGTCACGTTCGACGCTGTATACGACGATCTTCCGACGCCCGTAAAATACGGTGCGAACGGCAGTGCGTTTAACGGTTGGTATTTGGAAAATTCCTCGACGAGAATTCTGTCGTCGACCGTAGTTAAAACAGCAAGAAATCATAAGCTCGTCGCGAAATGGAGTTTGCAGTCGTTAAGCCACAGTATATCGAACAACAACGGCGATCTGTCGGCTATAGCGTTAAATTCTTCGGAATCGGTAAAAGTCACGATTAGCGGCGGCTCGCGCCAGTACGACTACAGCACTGTCGGCGACAGCGGTAACGGATGGTCTTGGAGCTTTAACAAATCGACGGGAATATTGACTGTAAGCGTCACCGCATACGATTTGAAAGGCACGATTTCCTTTACCGTTACCGATCGCGTGTACGGAACGACGACAAAGATTTCCAAGAGTTGGAGCTCTGCGGCATCGCCGCCTCCATCTAAACCGTGTCTTGCGCGCGGTACACTTATAACGCTCGCCGACGGCAGTCGCGTGCCCGTCGAGGAACTGAAAGGCGACGAATTGCTGCTCGTATGGAACTTCTTTACGGGAACGTACGACGTCGCGCCCATACTGTTTATAGACTATGACGCTCCCGCGATGTTCGATGAAATCACTATGATATTCTCGAACGGCGAAAAACTCGTATTTATAGGCGGACACGGTATTTGGGATATGACTCTCGATAAGTTTGTATATATAGATGGCGAAAATGCGCATTCGTTTATAGGACATTCGTTCGTTTCCGAACGTGTCGATGGCGAGGGCAATTTCGTTTTCGATACGGTCACGCTTACAGACGTATCGGTAGAGGAGAAACTTGTCGAGTCATGGAGCCCTGTAACGCCGGTACACTTCAACTGTTTCGCCGACGGCATGCTTATCATACCTATGGACGATGTTATCGACGGCATGCTCAATATATTCGAAGTCGATCCCGATACGATGAAGTACGACGAAGAAAAAATGGCGGCGGATCTTCAAAAGTACGGCGAATTCACGTATGAAGATTTTGCAGAGTACATACCCGAGGAAGTCTATATCGCATTTAACGGCAGGTATTTGAAAGTGGCTATAGGCAAGGGGAATCTCACTTGGGACGACATTTATGCGTTGATCGAAAGATACGGCGAATTCTGGTCGTAACCGAGCGAGACAAGAATAATCTGAATACAACGCAAATGCGGCTGTCGAATCACTCGACCGCCGCATTTTTCCGTATACAAAAGAAAGTGGCGGGTTATATGCAAATATATCAAATAAATAAATATTTTATGTTAGCACCCTTGACAAACGGGTATAAAAGTGCTAAAATACTACTATCTTGGGAAAGTGGGTCAAATAAGCGGCTACGCGCTTATAATGCGACGTAAATCGCCGCAATATGCGAGCGAAATGTCGGTTTCGGTTTGTGGAAATGGATTATAAAGCGATTACATACGAAATTCAAGATAAGTATTTGTCGCCTTATGCGTGTAAGGACAGCGACAGCAAGGGCAGGCAACGCCCGTTGTCGCCGTGCCCCATGCGCACGGAGTTTCAGCGCGACCGCGATCGGATCATTCACAGCAAGGCGTTCAGGCGGCTCAAGCATAAGACGCAGGTGTTTCTTTCTCCCGAGGGCGACCACTACCGCACAAGACTCACGCACACTCTCGAGGTAAGCCAAATCGCACGCACGATCGCGCGGTGTTTGCGGCTCAACGAGGACCTTACCGAGGCGATCGCTTTGGGACACGATCTCGGGCACACGCCGTACGGACATGCGGGAGAGCGGGTGCTTAATAAGTACACGAGTTTCTCGCATAACGAGCAGAGCTTGCGCATGGTGGACCGCATCGAGAACGACGGCAAGGGTATGAACTTGACGTTCGAGGTTCGCGACGGAATACTTAACCACACGGCTAACGGAAAAGCGGCTACGCTCGAGGGCTGTGTCGTGTCGTTTGCGGATAGGATAGCGTACATCAATCACGATATCGACGATGCCGTACGCGCGGGCGTTATCGCCGAGAATTCCATTCCCAAGCGGTTTGTCGATTTGTTCGGCGACACGCCGAGCAAGCGCATATCGTCGATGACGTACGATATAATATCCGAGAGTTACGGCAAGAATATAATAGCGCAAACCTCGGAATTTTCGCAAGGTATGTCGGAATTGCGCGAGTATATGTTCGCGAACGTGTACACGTCGCCGCTCGCCAAGTCCGAAGAAGTGAAAGCCGTTCGCATGATCGAATACCTGTTCGAGTATTTTCATTCGCACGAAGACGAAATGCCGAAGCAATTTGTCTATGCGGACGAGCCGCTCGAACGGCGGGTATGCGATTATATTTCCACTATGTCCGATCAGTATGCGGTGCGCACTTTCGAAAGACTGACGGTGCCGCAGAGCTGGTCGAAACTGTAACGAGGATCCGTGGATAAGGAATTTAACGATTTTATTGCCAAGGTGCTCGAGAATACCGACATAATCGCGTTGATTTCGCGATATACGCATCTCGAACGCAAAGGAAACACGCACTGGGCTTGCTGTCCGTTTCATCACGAGAGTCAGCCCTCGTTTTCGGTGTCCGCGGACAAGCAGCTTTTTCACTGTTTCGGCTGTAAAAAGAGCGGCAACGCGCTGTCGTTTCTCATGGCGATAGAAAATATCGAGTTCTACGACGCGCTCAAAATGCTTGCCGAACAGGCGCATATGGAGATCCCGCGTTTTTCGGGCGGCGGGCAGGCGCACCGCGTCGACAAAGACCGCATAGCGACGCTTCAAAATCTTATGCGCGATGCGGCACGGCATTATCACGAAAATCTTTCGTCGCCGCGCGCGAAGATCTTCAACGACTATCTCGAGGAACGGAAGATACCGCCCGCGATGGTGCGGAAGTTCGGACTCGGCGCGAGCCTCGATTTTTCGGAGATGGTAGACTTTCTCGCCGCCAAAGGGTATTCGTACGAACTCATTCACGCGGCGGGCATTGCCGAAGAAAAGGACGGCAGAAAGTACGACGTGTTCGGCAAGCGGCTCATTTATCCGATCATCGACAACATGAATAACGTTGTGGCGTTCGGCGGACGCACGCTCGAGAAAGACGTGCATTTTGCAAAGTACCGCAACAGTACGCAGACAGAGCTGTTCGACAAGTCGAAAGTTATTTACGGCATCAATTTGCTTAAAAAGCGCAATTCCGCGCGTCCCGTCGAGTACGTCATTATGGCGGAAGGGTATATGGACGTCATCGCGTTGCATAAAGCGGGGTTCGATACCGCAGTGGCGTCCATGGGCACCGCGCTCACGACGCGGCAGGCGCGACAGCTGAAATTGTTTTCCGATCTCGTTTATATCAGTTACGACGGCGATACAGCAGGGCAGAAAGCGACGATGCGCGGACTTGACATTCTCAAAGAGACGGGCATCACCGTCAAAGTAGTCAAACTTCCCGACGGACTCGATCCCGACGACGTGATAAAGCGCGGCGGCGCGGCGGCGTATCAAAAGCTGCTCGACGAAGCGATGCCGCTTACCGCTTACAAAATAGAAGTGCTTCGCGGCAAGTACGACCTTTCCGACCCCGACAGAAAAGCGCAGTTCGCGATAGAGTGTGCGAACGTCGTGCGGTCGCTTGATAACCCCGTCGAGCAGGAACAGTATTTCGATTATATTTCGCAGCTGACAGGTTTTTCCGCCGACGCGCTCAAACAGCAGGCGAACTTCGCGGCGACGAAGCAACAACCGACGCCGCCGTCGCGTTATGACGAATACGAGGACGATACGGCGGAGTACGACGACTCGCTCAAGTTTTTCCTCTCGTCGCTCGTACAGGGCGCGGACTATGTGTCTTACGATTACAACGTCGCGGACGCAATGCCCGACGAGTTTTCGACGCGGCTGTATGAGTGGTGCAGAACGCGTAAGAGTTTTTCGGCGGCGGAACTTTCTCACGCGTTCGGCGACGATAACAGGTCGCTCGACGCGCTTATCGGGTATAAACCGGTGCCGGGCGACAATGCGCGGCGGTTCAAAGACGTGCAGTCGGCGTTGTACCGTCGGGTGTTGGACGACGAAATCAAAAAACTCGGCGATATGATAAAATCCACGGACGACAAACAGACAGTGCAAGAAATCATTCGACGCATAGGCGTGTTGAGCATCGAGAGCAAGAAGCTGTCGAACTACCGCAATTAAAGGAGTAAACACATGAAAGACAAACGCAAAGACGTTAAAAAGCAACCCGTTCCCGAGCTGGAACAGGAAGTCGTCGAGAAAGATTACCAACCGTCGGCGGCTATAGTTTCCGCGCTCGACGAATTGCTTTCTTCCGCGACCGAAGCGAACGGAGTGGAATATAACGCGCTTCTCGAAAAGCTCGTACCGCTCGAAGCGGGCGCGCTCGACATGGATTTCGCGCTCAAATTTTTCGAAGACCACAATGTGAGTATTCTCAAAGACGGAGTGCGCGCGCCCATTCTCACTTCAAAAATGAATAAGATTTTGTCCAAGCTCGTCGAGGTCGGCAAGTCGCGCGGATTTTTGTCCAACGTCGAAATAGCCGAACGGCTTTCGATAGAATGCGGTGCCGACGCTCAACAGCTCGGCGAAGCCATGCGCATTATCCGCGACAGCGAAATCGAGATCACCGACGGACAGGTAAAGAGTTCGGAACTTCGCAGTATAGAGAGTCTTATAGGCGGCGAGGTGAACACCGACGATCCCGTCAAGGTTTTTCTCAAGGATATAGGCAAGATCCCTCTGCTCAGCGCGGACGAAGAAACGACGCTCGCAAAACTTATGTCCGAGGGCGACGAGCGTGCGAAAAAGAAACTGACGGAAGCCAACCTGCGTCTTGTCGTAGCTATCGCAAAGCGTTATGTCGGCAGAGGAATGCAGCTTCTCGATCTCATTCAAGAAGGCAACCTCGGGTTGATGAAAGCGGTGGAGAAGTTCGATTATACGAAGGGATTCAGATTTTCCACGTATGCGACGTGGTGGATACGACAGGCTATCACTCGTGCGATAGCCGACCAAGCGCGTACCATTCGTATCCCCGTGCACATGGTCGAAACGATAAACAAACTTTCGCGAACGACGCGCATGTTGGTTCAAAAGCTCGGGCGCGACCCGACACCCGAAGAACTTTCCGAAGAAATGGATCTGCCGCTCGACCGCGTCATAGAGATCCAGCGTATCAGTCAGGATCCCGTGTCGCTCGAAATGCCGGTCGGCGAAGAAGACGACAGCCATTTGGGCGATTTCCTCGAGGACGAGAAATCCAAAGCTCCGCAGGATTTTGCGGAATCGGGATTGTTGCGCGAACAGCTCGCCGCGGTGCTCAATACGCTTACGCCGCGCGAAGAAATGGTCATTCGGTTGCGTTACGGACTTGACGACGCGCACCCGCGCACGCTCGAGGACGTCGGCAAGGAGTTCGGCGTAACGCGCGAACGTATCCGTCAGATAGAAGCGAAAGCGTTGCGCAAACTGCGTCACCCCAACCGCTCGAAGCGGCTCAAGGACTTTACGGACAGATAAAATGGCGGGGCGTTTGGATACCGTGAAATCGCTTATCGTCGCGGCGGATACGATAGCCGACGTCGGTTGCGATCACGGCAAGATCGCCGAGTTTTGCGCAAAGAGCGGGCTTGCTCGGCGCGTGATCGCGTCGGACATAAGCGACAGCTGTCTCGACAAGGCGAGAAAACGACTGTCGGGCGTTCCGAATGTAACGTTTTTGCGGTGCGACGGCATAGATTACGAATGCGACGAAGCGGTTATAGCGGGTATGGGCGGACTGCTCGTGTGCGACATTCTCGCAAATGCCGAATGTAAGCCGAAAACGCTCGTGCTGTGTCCGCACAGAAACGGTTACGACGTGCGGAAAACGCTGTTCGCGCTCGGGTACGGGATCGACCGCGACGAGGCGGTTTGCGACCGCGGCAAGTTTTACTCGGTCATACGCGCCGTGCGCGGCGAGAACGTTTGCGAGCTTACCGAATTGCAGTTGTTGTTCGGAAAGCATTGCGCGACGCCGAACGCGGTACTGCGCGAGTGGCTGATAAAACTTTACGGTACGTATGCGGTCGCGCGGTCGGCTAACGCAAGCAAGCTCGAAAATGTGGCGGCGGCACTCGAAATGCAGGGCGTCGACGTTGCGGAAGTCGAATAGCAACAATAATCAAATCATGATTTTCAATCGAATAGGAGAGTGCATCATGGACGAACAACTCAAAAAGAAATTTCAGGCATTGCTCGAATATCAGAAGAAAGACATCGAGCTGCGCAAGCTCAATCTGGAAATCGAGCGCGACACGGCTCTCGCTGCCGTGAATAAATACAAGCGTCTTTTCAATGAGGCAAAAGCCGCCATTGCGGAATGTGACAGCGAGGCGAGCACCATTCTCGAACAGTACGGCACGCTTGTCAAGTATATCGAGGAGAACGAAGCGGTGCTCGAGAGTTTCGAGCAGTCGGAGAGCGAGAGCGAGGAAGATTTGGCTGCGCGCGTAAAACGGCTCGACAGTCTTAAGTCTAAGTTTGTCAACGCCGAAAAGAAAATGCAGGAAATAGAAAGCCGTGCAAAGTCCGCTTGCAAACGTCGTGCCGACGCGCTTAAGTCGGGCAAAGACGCGCAGAGCAAGCATAATGCGGCGCGCGAACAGCATATGCAGTTCGTCGGGTCGCGTTCGGGTGCGTTGAATAAGATCAAGTCCGAACTCGCGGAACTTCGCAAGGGGCTTGACGGCGAACTGTATCGCGAGTACGAAACGCTCGATGCGGACGGTAAGTTCCCGCCCGTCGCGCCTGCGCGTATCGGCGAAAAGAACATGTACAGCTGCGGCGGGTGCGGCATAGGTTTGTCGCAGAACGAGAATGCGCAGCTGTTGAGTCGCGGATGGTGTCGTTGCGAAACGTGTCACCGTATTATAGTCAAGCTGTAGGCGGTGTGAAATGAAAGCGATACGCAAAGCGATCATTCCGTGCGGCGGACTCGGTACGCGGTTTCTGCCTGTTACGAAAGCTGTTCCCAAAGAGATATTGCCCGTTATTGATACGCCCGTACTCGGGTATATCGTTGACGAGCTTACCGATAGCGGCATAGATGAGATTTACATTATACTTGCGCCCGGGAAAGAAGCCATTAAGGAATACTTTACCGACAGCGCGCGGCTCGAGAAAGCTCTGTCCAAGAAGCCCGAAATGCTCGAGCTTGTGCGCGGTATCGGCAAGAAAGCCGAAATTCGGTTCGGAGTGCAGGACAACCCGCGCGGAAGCGGTGATGCGGTCATGCGCGCCCGCGAGTTTACGGGCGGCGATGCGTTCTGTATGTGCAACGGCGACGACTTGATAGTATCGGACGTGCCCGCCGCAAAACAGCTGATCGACGCTTATGCCAAAACCCCCGCGCTCATAGTGGGCGTGCAAAACGTTCCCGTAAGCGAAACGAGCAAGTACGGCATAATCAATCCTACGCGTACCGACGGCAAAACGGTGTGGTGCAACGGGATCGTGGAAAAGCCGAAGTCCGATCCGCCGTCGCGGCTCGCCGCGCTCGGCAGGTATATACTTACGCCCGAAATATACGAGCGCATCGAGCGCACTCCCGAAGTGAACGGCGAGGTGGGGCTTACCGATGCGATTTGCGACATGATGCGCGACGGCTTGGTTTATGCGTACGAATTCGACGGCAGACGTTATGACATGGGCGATAAATTCGGCGCGCTTACCGCGACCGTCGAGTTCGCGCTCAAACGTCCCGAGTTCGGCGATAAGTTTCGAGCGTTTTTGAAAACGGTAATCAACAATGATAATTAACGCGCTTTGCACGGCGAACGTCGAGGTTGCGAAACCGCATTGCGATGAGCTGATATACTGCGGCGAGAACCCTCCGTCCGATTGCCGCAGTGTATATGCTCCGTTCGGAACGGCAAACGGCGGCGATATATACGTGCCGACGCTCGTCGGTGACGACGTCGTCGAGGAGGTGTGCGACTATATTCTCGAACATGGGTGCAATGCGATCGTGCGTGCCGCATACGACCTCGAGGAAGCGGGGCTTGTCGAAGCGAAATATAAACTTTCGCCGATCATGCTTCTGCACAGAATGGGCGTGCTCGACCGTTGCGTGATCGCAGGCGGGGTTTGTTTGGATAACGACGACCTCGACTTGATGGCGCAGGAAGGCGTGCCGCTTGTCGTGACGCCTACCGCGTCGGCGGGGTACGGTCACGGCTTTCCGCCCGTGTGCGCCGCACTGCGGCGGGGAGTGCGAGTGGGGATAGGCACTTTCGACGGCAAGTATAATAAGTCGCACGACATTAAAAACGAGATCGAGTTTTTGACGCTTATCGCGAACGCCGAAATGCGTACCGAGAACGCGCTTACCGAAGAGCATGCGGAAAGAATATTGCGCTTCGAGTAAAATAGCGAAAAAATCAACTATTTTGTAAAAGTGTTGCTAAAACAGTTGACAATATTCGCTATGTTTGATATTATGTATAAGCTATGCGAGGGTGGCGGAATTGGCAGACGCGCACGTTTGAGGGGCGTGTGGGCAACCGTACGGGTTCAAGTCCCGTCCTTCGCACCAAGAAGTCGTAATTTGTCGAAAGAAAATTACGACTTTTTATTTATAAAAGTCGCTATGCGAATAATCGTTAAGCGTGACGGTAGTAGGAGTTACGGTAAATACTAAAATTTCCGTATAGTAGTTATTATGTGCGCCTTCAAAAGTATCGACTTTAACTTTTACAATAAAAACATTGCCATTTCTATCCAAAATTTCAAGTTGCGAATCACCTATTTCATAACGTCTGTAATAGCCGTAATAATCTTCTATCGCATTTTCTATATAAGGATTAAGTAATGTAATTGACAGCTCATCATAGTTTGAAGAAGCTGCATCGGCGAAAACCGTTTTAGTCGGGGCGAAAAACACCACGCTTATAAGACCGATAATTAAAAATACCGATAATAATGTTAATTTAATATTTTTCATCCTACAATTAGTATAGAGGAAAATGCAATAAATTATTTGGGATGCTCAAACTTTACGCACAAACACCGCTCTGTTCAGAGTAGTATCTTTTTCGGGCATCAGGCACAGGCAGATTCCTTCGTGTTATCCGCTCGGATGATTTTTATTTTCGGCTGTTTGATCGAGATGATTTATATTTCAGCCGATATAGACTTGTGTTTGATAATTCCACTGTAAAATACCTGTCAGAACAACCAAATGTATTACGAATTTCGGAGTTTTTCGGTATTCTTTTTTTGCGGTGTAGATCAGTTTGTCCGCATTTATATGCCTGTTATCCTCCGTGCTATCGACGCAAAGGTATTTTCCTTCGGGCAGCGTCAGTAATCCGTCGGTTTCGGTATACCGCGTGCAAACGGTGAATAGGCGGGCTTGACCGTTTTCTTCGTATATACCCGCCAAATCCTCGAAAGCAAAATCAGCCGCAATATCGGGATCCAACTGCGCGTAAAAATGCCTGTGATAATCCCACAGATTATCCATTGTCGGTTCTTGTAAATCTTCGGATAGCAATATGACCCGTTGGGGCAGGGTGCGAATATATTCGCCGACATGCTCGGATCCGCCGTCAAGTTTGCTTTCGTAAAATTTTCGCGCGTTTTCGATCTTTTGCTTTGCGTGATTCAACTCGGCAATTTTATTGTCGGCTTTGCTTTCCGCCTGTTTCAAAACGTCGATAATTTCGGTGAAATTGTCGAACTGCAAAATGTTCTTTATTTCGTCGAGCGTCAGATCCATTATGCGCAGTGCTTTAACGGTGTTCAGTTTAACGATTTCGCGCAGCGAATAATAGCGATAGCCCGTCCATTCGTCGATCTTGTACGGCTTGACAAGCCCTATGCGGTCGTAATGCCTCAAAGTTTCCGCCGTCATTCCCACTTTTTGCGCCGTTTGACTGACCGAAAAAATTTTTTCCATAATACCGTGTTTTCCTCTTGACTTTTGTGTTACACAAAGGTTTATACTGATTTTAACATTGACAAAACATATTGTCAAGTAAATTTTCGGGAGTGAAATATTATGAAAAAAATCGTATCGGTATTGTGCGCGGCGGCGGTCGCCGTTGTTATGCTGCTCGGTTGTGCCGACGGTCAAACATTCAGCGAAAACACGTATGATTACGATTGCGAGGCGATCACGGGTGTTTTTGTGGAAGTCATAGACAGGAAAGTGGAAGTATGTTTATCTTACGACGATAAAATACGTATTTCATGTCATGAAAGCGAAAAAGAAAGTTACGATATACGCGTTACGGATAGCGGCGAATTGCGGGTCGAATATGCCGCTAATAAGCAGTGGCACGACTTTATAGGCACGAAACCGTCTGCCGAATATCGCAGAATTTCGATAGAGCTTCCGACCGACGTTTTGTCCGATTTGAGCATCAGTACCACAAACGAGAAAATCAAAGTGATCGGCTTGTCCGTGACAAGAGATATATCGCTCGCGTCGAACGGCGGCGATATAGAGATCGACGGAATAAATGCGGGGAACGCGATAAGTCTGACTGCGAAAAACGGCGATATATTCGGTTCGATCGTCGGCGGTTACGATATTTTCGACATAGATTGTACGGTAAAAAAGGGCGAGTGCAATTTGCCGCGCGATAAAAATGGCGGTATAAAAACGCTTGCCGTCGACTGCAATAACGGCGACGTATCAATACTTTTTCGGAATAGTTACTTTGCGTAATACGGCGCAAATGTGCGTGTTTAACGGATATTACGGAAAAAAGCAACGGAAAGTTTGCATTTTGCAACCGTAAAGCGGTTGTGCAGGCGCGGAAAATATAGTATAATATGTATGATCTCAATGTAATTGCCGTTCGCGGAGGTGCTTATGACATTAGGCGAAAAAATCGCAAAAGCCCGCAAAGAGAATAACATAACGCAAGAACAGCTTGCGGATCTGCTCGGCGTATCGCGGCAGGCGGTCGGTAAGTGGGAATCGGACGTATCGTATCCCGAAATCGACAAATTGATCCGCATGAGCAAGCTATTCGGCGTGTCGCTCGATTATCTGTTGATAAACGGTGCTACTCGAAATACGATCGAAACAACGGATCGCACCGTCACCGTCCAAAGTCAAAATATTACTTTTACTACGCAACGCACGGTTTTCGGTCGTTCGTTCGAATACGAATACAAATCGAAAAAAACGCTGTGCGGAATTCCGCTCGTCCATATTAACATAGGTGCGGGAAGAACGGCTAAAGGAATAATCGCCATAGGTTTCAAGTCGGTCGGACTGCTGTCGATAGGCATGCTTTCCTGCGGTTTGTTTTCCATAGGGCTTTTGGCGTTGGGCTTGATCGGTTTGGGCGTGCTCGGCATCGGCGCGTTTGGATTCGGTGCGTTCGCGCTCGGACTTTTTGCGGGCGGGTCGGTTGCCATAGGCGTAATATCGTTCGGCGCGATTTCGGTCGGCACAATGTCGTGCGGCGCGATCTCGATAGGTCAGTTCGCGATAGGTGCTTTGGCAAGTGGTAAGTATTTCGCGTTTGGCGACGATGCGACGGCAATGGTCGCGATCGGTGCGACGAAGGCGAGCGGAACGCTGTATACGTATTTTACGGGAATGTCGAATAATTATATCGGATACGATGCCGACGCGGTGATTTCCGCTCTCGAAAGTAACGTGCCGTCGGCACTCAAATGGTTTATGGACATTGCTTTGTCGATAGCGGGAATTCGGTAAACAGTGCCGATCCGCGAACGGTCGGAGTAAGACGGGTGGCGTTATTATTGTGTGAAATTTTTCATATTCGGTTTATATATACAACATATAGCGGCGCGAAATATACGTCAATATCATATAAAGTCGAAAAATATACGTGAAAAATCATATATAACCGCATATATTGTTTGACAAATGTCTTATAAATGAGTATAATAATATGTAATGTCGGTCTTGGTTACAGACAAAGGAGTCTGCCAATGCCGATATTTTCGTACAAAAAATCCGAAGCAGATAAGTTCGGGCGGTCGGTCTACGATCGGTACGGAAACGGCGGTGAGGTGATACGCATCGTTTGGTAGTGAGGTAAAATGAAAACTCGAAATTATCCGAAGTCAATATTTGCCGTCGTCGCGGGCGTCGCGGAACGGATAAAACGTCGGAGTTTTGCCTTGTGTAATGATTGCGTATATAATTTTACCGATAAACGCACATACAGTTAATAATTATAGTATATAAAGGCAATTTGACTTGACAAACGCTCGAAAAAATTGGTAAAATATATAATGTACCGAATTCGACGTTGTCGCCGGTTTGCTTCACTGCAAACTACAACCTTTCGGAGTACCGATCATGACGAGAAAAACTCGAAAATCACTCGCAACAAAATTCATCGTTTTGGCTATCGCGGCACTTACGGCGTTCGTGGTGGCTTTGCAGTTTATTGCCGCGCCCGTGACGTCGAAAAAGTATAACGGCGGCAATAATATTGCGTCCGATCCTATGAACGGCGTGAAAGTGCAATATTCGGATGCTCCGACGGGCATGGATCCCGACGTAGTAAGAAAAAACGACGGCGCGATATCCGCCGACGCGAAAAGCGAGTTTACGCCTAAGCCCGACGAGAAAGTATCGGTTATTATCGAGTTTAACGGCACGCCCATAATGGATGCCGCATTCGGTCGCGGCTTGTCGGTCGGCGAATACATCGCTACCGACGAAGGCAAAAACGATCTCAAAGTGCTGTCGGGCATCAAGAACAAAGCCCTCGACGGTATTTCAAAATACATTCTCGAAACTCGGCTCGATTATTCGACCGTTATCAACGGTGTATCGGCTACTGTGCGTTATGCCGACGTAGCCAACATTTCGCGCAATAAATATGTAAAGAACGTAATTCTTTCAAACAGCTATCTCGCGCCGAAAGCGGTTACCGAGAATAACGTCGACGTGTACGAATCGGGTATTTTCGATTCGTCGAATATAGGTTACGACGGCACGGGCACCGTGGTTGCCGTCCTCGATACGGGAACCGACTATACGCACGAAGTTTTCGACATGGAACTCGATCTGCGTACGCTTGCCATGAGTAAAGACGACGTCGCATCGGTCGCGCCGCTTCTGACCGCCACTTCGCTGTCGGCGGCAAAAGGCGAAACTATCGACGAGGACAATCTGTATCTCACGAGCAAACTGCCTTTCGCGTACGACTATGCGGACGGCGATACGAACGTGTATCCGCTCGAAGCGCACGGCACTCACGTTGCGGGTATCATTGCGGGTAAGTCCGACGTCATAACCGGCGTTGCTCCGCGTGCGCAGATCGCGACGTTCAAGGTGTTCTCCGATTACAGCAGCGGTGCCGATACCGAATATATACTTGCCGCTCTCAACGACGCGGTAACGCTCAACGTAGACGCTATCAATATGTCGCTCGGCACTTCATGCGGATTTTCCCGCGAAGCGGACGACGACGCGGTAAACGATATTTACGACAGAATAAACGATGCGGGCATATGCCTCGTCGTTGCCGCGAGCAATGACGCTTCGTCGGCGCAGGCGAGCACTTGGGGTAACACCAACCTCGCATCCAATCCCGATTCGGGTACCGTCGGATCGCCCGCGTCGTACGATGCGGCTCTTTCCGTCGCGTCGATGAGCGGTGTCAAAACCAAGTATTTCGTCGCGGGCGGCAAAGAGATCTACTTTGCCGAGTCGCGTATGGTCGGCAAGACCGACTCCAACGATTTTGTCGCAGAGCTTCTCGGCGATAGGAGCGAGGGCGAATTCGAGTATGTGGTCGTGCCCGGCGTCGGTTTGTCGGTCAACTATAATAACGTTGACGTCTCGGGCAAGATCGCCGTCGTTCGTCGCGGTACGAGCAATTTCGAAGAAAAAGTGCGCGTCGCTCACGACCACGGTGCGGCGGGCGTGATCGTATACAATAACGTGTCCGGTACGATAAGTATGTCTGTCGGCACGACGTATCTTATCCCGAGCTGCTTTGTCACCATGGACGTTTCCAAAGAAATGGTGGAAGCGGGTTCTGGCACTATCAAACTTTCCAAAGACTATCTCGCCGGTCCGTTCATGTCCGACTTCTCGAGCTGGGGCGTGTTGCCCGATTTGACGCTCGTTCCCGATATTACGGCGCACGGTGGCGAAATCTATTCGTCGTTCCCGGGCGGCGATATGTATGACCGTATCAGCGGCACTTCGATGGCTTGTCCCAACCTTGCGGGCGCGCTTATTCTCGTGCGTCAGTCGGTAAAGGAAACTCATCCCGAGTTCAATACCAATCAAGTTCGCGACGAGTCTTACAGTCGCATGATGAGTACGGCTACCATCGTTCTCAACGAGGACGGCAATCCGTATTCGCCGCGCAAACAGGGCGCGGGGCTTGCGAATATTGCGGGATCTATAAATACGGGCGCGTATCTCACCGTAGACGGATCGAACAAACCCAAACTCTCGCTCGGCGACGATCCCGATCGCACAGGCGTTTACACTCTCGAATTCAATCTCGTTAATGTGACGGGCAATTCCGTAAGTTACAGACTCAATCCGTACGTCATGACGGAGAGCATGTCGTCCGACAATCGCACGGTTGCCGAAAAAGCGCACATGTTCGACGATACGTCGGTGAAGTACGGTATATCGACTACGCGCGGCAACGCCGAACTCGTCGGAAATATCGTGTCGGTCGGCGGTTACGGCGAAGTCAAAATCACCGCAACCATTTCGTTGAGCGACGCCGATAAAGCGTATATCGACGGCACGTTCCGCAACGGCATGTACGTCGAAGGTTACATGATGCTCGACGCCGTAGAGAAAGACGGCATCGACCTTAACATTCCGTATCTCGCGTTTTACGGAAGCTGGGCGGAAGCTCCCATGCTCGACGTTTCGGCGTACGAAGTGGGCGCGTCGCAAGCCGACGATTCGGTGATCGCCGAAGATAAACTCGTCGCCGACGTTTACGGCACGCTGCCTTACAGCGGCTTCGCTTCCGAAACGGCTACCGACGGCGTTGCGTATTACGGCATGGGCGATTTTGCCTATATAGTCGCGCCCGGTTACGAGCCGCCGCCCGCACAGGAAAAATTCGCGGCACTCACCACAAATCCCGACGGCGACTATCTTTTGTACATGATAAGCGCGGGACTCCTTCGCGGCGCGAAGCGCGTGGATATGGAGATCCATAACAGCGTGACGGGCGAAGTCATTTGGACGGGTACCGATTACAATGCGCGCAAGACGCACGCTTCGGGCGAACAGGTCGGCGGTTATGTGGAAGTCGAGCTTGATATTCGCGAGCTTGATCTGCCCAACAACTCGAAATACACGTTCTCTATGGAGTGCTTCCTCGATTGGAAGGACGGAAACGACGAGTATATAGCTGGCAATAACAATAAATTCTCGTTCGAGTTCACGGTGGACAACGAAGCTCCGCAGATCGCGGATATGGCTGTGCGCAAAGAGGCGAGCGGCTCGTCGTACCGTTACTATCTCGATATTACCGCATATGACAATCATTATTTGCAAGGTTTTGCGGTGGGCACGTATAACGCCATCGAAACCAACCAGTACGGCTATCAGAATTTCGTCGGTTACGAAAATCTGACGGGCGGTATGGTCCCCGTCGACGGCAATTTCAATTCCAATACCATTCTGTCGCTCAATATCACTTCGCAGTGGAGTCGTATACTCGAAAACGACGGCAAGCTCTATGTCACGCTTGTAGACTACGCGAAGAACAGCAAGGCGAGCTTTGTCAAGATCGAGCAGGAAGACGATCTCGAGATCAGCACGGTGCGCAATACGAGTTTCAACTATGACCTTCGTCCCAATGAGCAAATAGATCTCGGTTCGCGTATTCGCGTCGCCGCGAACACGCTCGAGGATCAAGAGCCTGTGTACGTCGAGGGGTATTGGACCAAAGATCTTATTTGGGAAAGTTCCGACCCCGATACGGTTGAAGTCGGTAAAGACGGTCTTGTAACCGGGCTTAAAGCGGGCACGGCTTCTATTACCGTGCGCACGCCGAATACGACGGTATTCGACGAGGCGGATACCAAGCATTGCATAAAGTTTACGGTAACCGTCGCGGGCGATCCGAAGGAATTGATGCTAACGGGCTTCGAGCTGTCGGCGGACGCGCTCACTCTCGAACGCGGCGAAGAAGCCACGGTTTCGATAAAAGCGATGAAGCCGTACAATTACCCGACAATGCCCGAAGTGGAATGGGTGAGCACAAGCCCGAACGTCAAGATCGTCGGCACGAGCGAAGACGGCAAGTCCGTAACGATTCGCGCAATGGAAAGCGGCACTGCGTCCATTCGCGTCACCGTGAAGAATAGCCGTGTTTCGGGATACTGCAATGTGTATGTAAAGCAGGAATTCCAAATCTCCGACAATATATATTTGCGTTCGTACACAGGTAGAGGCGATGAGCACGGCGTTGTGGAAATTCCCGACGATCTCGGTATCGTGTACATTTATCCGCAGGCATTCCTCGGCAACAAATTTATTAAGAAAGTAATTATTCCCGAAGGCGTAATGACTATCATGCACCGCGCGTTCGTTAATTGCACTGCGCTCGAAGAAGTCGTGCTGCCGGACACTCTCGAAACGATAGACGAATTGGCGTTCGCAAACGACAGCAATCTCACGAAGATAAATCTCGGGAAAGTCAAGACTATAGGAAACAGCGCGTTCTGGGGTTGCGGCATGGAAGAAATCGACCTTTCGAGCTGTACGTATATCCACGACGCCGCGTTCATATTCAATCAAAACCTCAAAAAACTCGATCTTTCGCGTGTCGGCATGATCGGCGGCGGTGCGTTTGCAGTCTGCAACGGACTTACCGAACTTGATATTCCCGCAAACGTTTCGATGGGTAAACCTTATGACTTTGAAACCGACGAAGGCGTTATAACGCTCGGCGCGTTTGACAGCTGCGAGAATTTGAAGAAAGTAACGTTGCGAACGAAGAACGTCGGCGAATGGGCTTTCGCACGGTGCAAGTCGCTCGAAGAAGTCGTGTTCGTTAACGACGTAAACGAAATCGGCGATTGCGCATTTGTTATATGCCCGAAGCTCGCGAAAATTACTTACGGCGGGTCTGTTTACAAGATCGGCAACGAGGCATTTGCATACTATTCGGAGTCGGGTTCTTCCACGCAGACGGCTTTGAAAGAAATTGTTTTGCCCGACGGCTTGACAGTGCTCGGCATGAACGCTTTCGCGGGTCATACGCAACTGACGAAAGTGAAAATTTCGTCGGGCGCGCTTCTTACCGATTTGTCGATGGCTGCGTTCAACGGTCTCCCGATTTCGGAGTTCGTCGTAGAGAACGGCAACAGGTATCTCTCATCCGAGAGCGGCGTGCTTTACGACAAGAACAAGACGCGACTTGTGCTGTATCCGTGGTACAAGAGCAATTCGTTGTTCACCGTGCCTTCGACGGTTAAGACAATAGGCAAATCGGCATTCTCGATTGCGAAAGTTACTAATGTTAATCTTTCCAACGTCGAGTATATCGAGTCGTTGGCTTTCGCCGAATCCTCGGTAGCGAGTTTGAGCGGATACAACAATGTCAAGTATATCGGCGACGGCGCGTTCTACGGCACAAACCTGCAAACTCTGCCGCTTTCGGATAATACCGTTTATATCGGCGACGAGGCTTTTGAAAACTCGAAAATTAGCGGAACGCTCAATGTTCCCGCAAACGTCGAATATATAGGCGGTCTTGCTTTTGCGAATACCGGGCTTACCGGAATTAACTTTGCTACGGGTAAGAAACTCAAGTCGGTCGGCGCAGGTGTTTTTGCGGCATGTCAAAGTCTTACTACCGTTAATTTCGGCAGCACGCTCGAGCGTTTGAGCGAATACATGTTTGGATCTCTTTCCGGCAAAAATCAGAGCGGTGCGACCGTTATAGTCGGTTGTTCTAATCTGAAGAACGTTGAAATACCGTCCACAGTCAAAGCGATCGGTATGGGTGCGTTCGCAGGCTCGGGACTTACGAGAGTAACGTTGCCTGCGTCGCTCAACGAAATCGCGCCGAATGCGTTCTTGGGCACGAAGCTCACTTCGGTAAACCTGCCGAACACGGTTTCCGTAATAGGCGATTACGCGTTTGCCGAAACGCCGCTCGCGACGATCAATCTCGACAACGTTACGAGTATCGGCGAATATGCGTTCGCCGCGACAAACCTCAAAACCGTTGCCGCGAATAAAGTCACCGCCGTCGGTGCGCACGCGTTCGACAGCTCGGCGGTTACGTCGGTAACTATGCCCGCAGTTACGATTGTCGGCGACTATGCGTTTAACGATTGCGCCGCGCTTGCAACCGTCGATATTTCGGCGGCGACGAAAATCGGCGAGGGCGCGTTCAGCGGTTGCTCGAATATAACTTCGCTCAATCTCTCGAACGTCAAAGAGCTGGGCGGCAAAGCGTTTGTGAACGCGACGAAGCTCGGTACGGTCGTGTTCGAAAAACTTGAAAAGATAACGGGCGAAAAGGTGTTCTACGGCACTGCCGTGACGACGCTCAATCTGCCCGACACGTTGAATTCGGTTGCCGACGGCGCGTTCCTCGGCGCGGAGAAACTCGGTGCGATCAACGTCAATAGCAGCAACGACGACTTCGTATCCGATAACGGCGTGCTCTACAAGGTGAACGACGACAACTATTATATTCTCGTCGGGTATCCCGCAGGCAAGACCGCCACTACGTACAACGTGCTCGACAGAACGATCAAGCTCGGCGCGTATTCGTTTAACAATAATAAGCATCTCGAAACGCTCACTCTGCCCGTGTACTTGCAGGTAATAGGCATTTCCGCGATGAGCGGCATGAATAATCTCGAGGTACTCAATCTCTATGCGACGTCCGCGCCGATACTCGAGAGTTCGGGTTACTATCAGGATTATGACGACGTCAATAAAGAGAACGAGTATATCAACGTGTACGACAATTTCAGTTTTGCGAACACCGACGAGGGCAAAGCGAATTCTGATCTCGTGATCAATATTCCTCAAAACAACACAGGTTACGACAATCGCATTTGGAAAGAGTACGTCGGAACGAAACTTCATGTTTCCGATAAAGTGCACGCTACGCTCGCCACGCTCAATATAATCGAGCGCATCAATAAGCTCCCCGCAGATCCCACCGCGGCGGACGCGAACGAAATCAATACGCTTGCACGACTTTATAACATACTCGACGCGGCGCAGCGTTTGATCGTATCGGGCGGAACGTATGGCTCGAGCACTATCACGAATATCGACGTTGCGTACTACACGAGCTTGTTCAAGGGCGAGAACTTCTACGCGAAACTCACCGCGGCACAGGGCAAACTTCCCAAAACCGCTTTGAGCGTTACCGTTTCCGAATCGGGCAATTACTGTATCGCCGCGAATAACGGCGGCGTGCTTATCGCCGCGATAGTCGCGCTTTGCGCATGCGTCATCGCGCTCGGGATCGTTGTTGCGGTCGTCGCAATAAAAAGGAGGGGACGCTAATGAAAAATACCGTTAAAAGAGTTAAGATAGCCGTTTCGGCGATTCTCGCTGCGGCGATGCTTGCGACCCTCGTTGCTTGTCACAAGCAAGAGCCTGCGCGTTACAGCGTTTACTTCGAAACCAACGGCGGCACGGCGATAAATTCGTATTCGCTCACAGAGGGCGAAGCGATCTCGCGGCCTGCCGATCCCTCGCGCAACTTTTACGTATTCGATAATTGGTATGCGGACGAAGCTCGTACTCAAGTTTTCGCTTTCGGTTCGGGAATGCCCGAGCACGACGTTACCGTATATGCGAATTGGACGCCCGACTCCGTAATTACCATCACTTACGATGCCAACGGCGGTGCGTTCGATGGCGGCGCGACGCAGGCTACGGGGCTTTGCAAGCTCGGTGATGCGTTTACCGCGATCGACGAACTTCCGACGCGCGCGGGTTATGTTTTCTCGGGTTGGTACACTGCCGTGCAGGGCGGTGTCGAATATGACGGCAACAGCTATCCGATAGAAAACACGACGCTGTATGCGCGGTGGGGCAAAAGTTCCGCTTATGCGTACGTTACCTATTACGGTAACGGAAATAAGCTCGGCGAAGTGCCCGTAAAGAAAGGCGAAACGGTTAAGCCTTATTCGTTCGGATCGGGCATAGTGTCCGCAGATTACTACACCGACGCAGCACTTACGCAGAAGTATACTTTCGCCGCCGCGTCGTCCGATATTACGCTGTACACCGTGTTCTACACCGACGGTCTTAAAATAGAAGACGGCGTTGTAACGGGGTACGACGGAAAGTCGAGTACGGTGTACGTTCCGTCGTCGCATAACGGCAAACCCGTCACGTCTATAGGCACGAGAGCTTTTTACAGATCGAGCGAGTACGCAGATAATCTCGGACGGATCACGCGCGTAGTGCTTCCCGACACCGTCGTATCGCTCGCCGAAGGCGCGTTCTACGATTGCAGGTACCTCGCGTCGGTCAATCTCACCGATAACATTCGCACGATCGGCGCGAATGCATTCTGGCACAACGAGCGGCTCGCGGAGCTCGGAAATATATCCGGCGTTACGTCGATAGGCGACGGTGCGTTTACGGGGTGCAAACTGCTCCGTTCGGTAAATCTTTCCGCGAACCTCAATTCCATCGGCGCGAATGCTTTTGCGGATTGCGTCGAGTTGCGCGAGATAACCATTCCGAGCGGCGTGAGAAATATCGGCGCGTATACGTTCTACGGTTGCAAAAATCTTACGACGGTCGTTCTTCAGTCCGACAGGCTTGTCATTCTCGAGGGTGCTCGCGAAGGCGACGTTAGAGTCAGCCCGTTTAACGGTTGCGCGGCGACGCTCGAGATCCGCGTTCCTGCGGCTCTCGTCGGTTCGTATAAGACAAGCTACGAACAAATGGATAACGGTACGCTTGCAAATAAGTTCACTTCGATAAGGTAATCAAATGACTAAAAATCTTTCGACAATACGCAGAAAAGCAGTTCTGTCAATAATCGCAGTCGTTTTCGCGGCACTTTGCCTGTGCGGGCTTGTCGCGTGTACTCACGAGGGCACTACCGAGGAGGACTTGCGCGAGCGCGGCTACAGCATCAAGGTGACTTACGACTATCAGGGCGGGGCGGTCAACGAACAGCCCAAAACGGAAATTCTCATCAAGCCCGGCTCGAAAGTCCCCGATCCGTCCGACTCGAAGATCCAAATGGATAATCCCGTGCGGGCGAATTATTCGTTCAAGTATTTCGCGGAAGCGGCGAAAGACGAAAACGGCGAGTACAAGAAGGACGATAACGGGAATTACATTGCCGGCGAGCGGTGGGATTTCAAAACGGTGCCCACGCACGATACCGTGCTTCTCGCGCAGTGGTGGGAAAACTACAGGATAATTCTCCATTACGGCGAGAACGACGAACTCACGCAAACTTCGCAGTCTATTTACCGCAATGCCGACGGTTCGCCGCAACGCATACCGGGCAGTGCGTATATCGCGTCGGGATACACATTCCTCGATTATTACACGAATGACGCGAAAACCGAACTTATAGAAGTCCCGCTCGTTTCGCCGAAAAGCGAACTGTTTGAAAATTCCCAAGACGGTCTTACGCTTCACTTATACAGCGATACGTTGAAAGGCGAATACGTCGTATTGCGCGAAGTGCGCGATATATCCAAGATTTCCGCAGGTTCGAACGTCTATGTATATAAAGACATCGACGCAAACGGCAGTAAAACAGTAAGTTTCCCGATCGGATTTTCGGGCGAGATAATAGGCAACGGTCACACGATAAGCAATTTCGTCGTCGATATTACCGAACCTATGAACAGTACGGCGACGGCGTTCGGTCTGTTCAGAAGCATAAGCTCCACCGCGAAAATCAAAAACCTCACGTTCGATAACGTCAGCTACTCGGTTTCGTGCTCGAATATCCGCAACAAAGAAATGGTCGTTGGATTGTTCGCGAGCACTGTGGAAAAGGGTGCGGAGATAACCGACGTGCACGTCACGAACAGCACTCTCCGATATCAAATTCCTTCGGGATTTACCGATCTCGATCATGTGTACGTAAGCGAATTCATTGCGAGAAATTCGGCGGAGGATACGACGACGAATTCGGGTGCGAGCAATATTACCGTATACCGCGCAGGGCTTGCATACACGGCGGATAACGAGTATATAGCTTACGTCAATTATACGGACGAGGGCGGCAATTTGGTTATAGACGGCGTTTACGCGCTCGCGCAGGCGGAACGCGACGCCGAGAATAACATTGTTTCGTATCGGTCGCGTACGATGCCTACGACAAAGATAGTCGAGCAAGACGGCAAGTACGTGATAGAAATATCCAAAACGGTTTATACGATAGCGGTATCGGCGAACGGCGATGATTTGTCGGCAGTCGTCGAAGTAACGCAAAAGCAGTAAAATTTTCAACAACGTTTATAATACTAACGGAGGTATATTATGAGCAAGAATAAATTTGTCAGCAGTCTTTCGAAAGTGTTTGCTCTTGCTATGGGTGTGGTTGTCGTTGCTACACCGCTCATGGCGTGTAACGGCGACGGAGAGTCGAAGCCGAGTACGAATAAGCGCGATAACGAAAACGAGCCGCTTGTTTTGGCGAGCGATATCCTCGATGGCGCGTTTAACCCGTTTTTCTATACTTCGGGCAATGACGGCGAAGTGGTCGGTCAAACACAGATCGGCATGCTTTCGAGCGATAAAGACGGTCAGCTTGTAGCTAATTGGGACGAACCGTGCGTTTCGCACGCTTTCAGTACCGTTACCACGGGTTCTATCAGCGACAGAAACGACTCGGCGCAGTCGGAAGACGAGAAGTATGCGAAATTCTATACGGATTACTATTTCGCGCTTAAAGACAATATCAAGTTCAGCGACGGCACGCCGCTCACCAAAGAGGACGTTCTCTTTAATATGTACATGTATCTCGACCCCGCATATACGGGATCGAGCACTATGTACTCGGTCAATATCAGAGGATTGCAGGCGTACAGATCGCAGACGACGAACGCAAACGAAGAAACCTCGTCCAACGAATATTTCGATTCGCTTACCGATGCCCGTGTCAACAATCTCATAAACTGGGCTAACAACGGCAATATCACTGCGAGCGAATGGGATTATCTGCGCGACTATATCGACGACTATGGCGATAAGTCGATGTATTCCGACGTTTTGAAGATCCACGAGCTTTTTAGGGACGAACTCAAAAGCTATTGGACGTACGCTATGGGTGCGGACGTCAAAAAAGACTACGAGCAGTTCAAGGACGAAAACGGCGAAGTTGTCTTTAATTATACGTGGGAAGTATTCCTCTATAATTACGGCATTGTAAAAACGCGCCGCGAGTACAAAGATATATCGGATAAGTCGTCGTATTATTACGTTCTCGAAAACGATTATTGCGGCGACGACCATAAATCTTGCGGCAATAAGCACGACGAAGAAACTCTCGTCAACTATGTTTATAGCAAGTTCTTCGGCGAATTCGAGAATAACAGCGCGGTAAAATCTTACAAGAGCAGTCTTTTGGACGTTCTTATGTATTACGCGACGGCGTCGAAGTACAGAGAATACGCGCGTGCTCAAATCATGGCTAAAGAAATCAAGAAAGAGGACGGCAGCCTCGAAGTCCCGTATATTACCGGTATCGAAGTTAAGCAAATGTCCGAAATCCCCGCAAAACAGGGCGAAACGGACGTGCAAATTCCGTTGAAAGATAAAGACGGCAATACGAAAACTTTCGACGTTTTGCATATAAGAATAAACGGCGTCGACCCCAAAGCCATTCAGAACTTTGCGTTCAGCGTCGCGCCCGGCAATTACTATTCTTCCACTTGGGATAAAGTAAAGGTCGGTTACGGTCAGGAAGAAGCCAACCCGTATTTCGGAGTCGAATACCTCGATACCGATTTTATGGACAAAGTGAGATCCATTCAGGTCCCGCGCGGCGCAGGTCCGTACCGTGCGACGGCGGGCGAAACGAGCAGAGTTCCGGGCAAGGACGAAAAATCCGATTTCTACAATGCGTCGGTCGTTTTCTTCGAGCGCAACGAACATTTCATGCTCGGTGCGCCCAAAATCAAGAAACTCCGCTATCAGGTCATCAACAACAACATGCTTTACGAGAGCATCGTTCAAGGCGCGGTGCACTACGGTTCGCCGAGCATGGATCACGAGAAGCTCGACAAACTTTACAACGTAGATAACGACAAACTCGAGAATGCGAGTGCGCAAAACCTCGGTTACGGCTATATCGGTGTAAGTGCGCAGTTCGTTCCCAATCTTTGGGTACGCCGCGCAATAATGGTAACGCTCAATCCGCAGGAATGTGTCGACTACTACGGCGGCGGCGAGAACGCGTCCATTATCCGCAGACCGATGTCCAAGACGCTCAAAGATTATTACGACGAAGTGGCGTTTGCCGATTACTCCGATAATCACTACTATTGTTACGGCTCTGAAAGCGGACTCGGCGACGATCTCGAAGGCAAATCGGGTGATGAGCTTGCGCGTATAGCGGGCGACAAAGCGTTGGAGTATGCGAAAAAGGGCGGTTGCTATCTCGGCAGCGACAATATACTGTTCGATCCTGTTTCCAATAAACCGCTGAAACTTACGTTCACCATTGCGGGCGGTTCCGACGATCACCCTGCGTACAGCATGCTGCAGAACTCCGTCGATATCCTCAACAGTAAGGGCTTCGACATCACGCTTAAGCAGGACAGCCGTGCGTTGTCGCTTCTCGCGTCGGGCGCGCTCACGGTGTGGGCGGCTGCCTGGAGTTCGTCTTCCGACCCCGACATGTATCAGGTTTACCATAAAGATTCCCGTGCGACGAGCACTCGCGCTTGGGGTTACGATTATCTCAAGAGCTCGCGCAGCACGCAGGAAGAACGCGATATATTGCAGGATCTTGCCAATCTGATCGACGACGGTCGCGAAACGACCGAAGTGTCGGAGCGTAAGGAAATCTATATCGACGCGCAGAACAAACTTATGGAGCTTGCCGTCGAGTTCCCGACGTATCAGAGAAAAGTTTACTACGTGTGGGGCAAGGGTTTGTTCGATCCCGACAGTATTCTTACAGGCAGTGACGTAGGCACATATCAATCGCCGCTTTCCAGGATCTGGGAAGTTTCGTGGGCAAAATAATTCGGGTTTTCGCCCTCTACTATAAGGAAAAATAATGGTAAAGTATATTATCAAACGAGTGCTATACTCAATAATGATACTGCTACTCGTATCAATGATCCTGTATTGTTTGATGCGGTTGTTGCCCGATGACTATATCGACACCGTTTTGGTGGGGCAGATGGGTGATAAAACCATCGCCCAGGAGGACATCGACCGTATCAAACAAATATACGGATTATCCGATTCGATTCCCGTCGGGTATATCAACTGGCTGGGTTCGGCACTGAAAGGCGACTTGGGCATTTCGTTCAAGTACGGCTATGCCGTCACCGAAGTTATCGCCGATCACATGTGGATCTCGTTCGGCGTGGCTATTGTCGCGTATATTTTCCAGTTCATAATCGCCATTCCGCTCGGGATAAAAGCGGCTACAAAACAGTACGGTGCGGTGGACTACACCACATCCATATTCTCGATGATCGGTATATCGTTACCCGGATTTTTCCTTGCGATTTTATTGATACGTATTTTCGCCGTCGGCTTGGGTTGGTTCCCGATAAACGGTTTGTTCGATGCGACCGTAAACTGGGAAGGCAACGGCTTCGGCAAATTCCTCAATATCATTTATCACATGATCTTGCCTATGGTTGCCATAATTATCGGCTCGATAGGCGGTCTTATGCGGCATACGCGCACCAATACGCTCGAAGTGCTCAATCAGGACTACATACGCACGGCACGTGCGAAAGGTCTTTCCGAGCGCACGGTCGTGTATAAGCACGTGTTCCGCAACACCATGGTCCCTATCGTCACAATGACGGCGGGCATTATACCGAGTTTGTTCGGCGGTATGATGATTTTGGAACAGGTTTTCGCACTCGACGGTATAGGTAATATCGCGTATAACGCGCTTGCCGTCGGCGATATTCCGTTTGTTATGGGCTACAACATGTTTATTGCCATTCTTACGGTAATAGGCACTCTGCTCTCGGATATTACCTACATGCTGGTCGACCCGAGAATCAAAATTTCAAAGTAGGGAGGAGGGAAGTATTATGGAAGATAACAAGAATACCGATATTACCGAAAATCCCGAACTTGAAAATCCCGTTACCGAAGAAAATCTCGTAGATAGCGGTGCTCCGCAGGTGTTCACGCCGTCGGGCGGTATAGTCGAAAATGCCGAAGCTGCCGTAGCTTCGAACGAGGAAGAAGAAGTTGCGCTCGCGGACAGGGTTAAGGTCGTTTCGCCGTTTAAGCTCGTAATGAAGCGGTTTTTCCGCTCGCGGCTTTCCGTAGTCGGTCTTACAATGTTCATCGTCGTGTTGTTGTTCTCGTTCCTCGGTCCGCTTTTCGTGCCGTGGGAGGAGAAGGAACGCGACAAATCGCCTTCGTACCGCGTGTATTACAACAACGTACTGCACGAGGAAACAGGCTCGGACGGCGAAGAATACGATTATTACGTAATTTCGACCAACCGTCCTATGACGCTTAACTCCCACGCTCCCGCATTCACGTACGGAGTGAGGGACAACGGCGAACGCGCTCTGCACGTTCTCGGTACGGACAAGGACGGTTACGATATTTTCGTGCGCATAATGTACGGCGGTAGAATGTCGTTGCTGCTCAGCTTTATGGTCGTTCTCATATATACGCTTATAGGTATAGTGCTCGGCGGACTTGCGGGGTACTTCGGCGGTTGGGTCGATATGATCATAATGCGTATAGTCGATATTCTCAACTGTATACCGTCGTTGCCGATACTTTTGATCGTCGGCGCGATTTACAACGGTTTGAATCTGTCGCCGAACTTGCGCGTATACGTGATGATGGGCGTGCTCACGCTGTTGAGCTGGCCGGGAACGTGTAGGCTCGTGCGTGGTCAGATACTGTTCTTGCGCGAGCAAGAGTACATGGTTGCCGCCGATGCGCTCGGTTTCGGCGTCGGACGCAAAATATTCAAGCATCTTATTCCGAACGTTATGCCGCAGCTCATCGTTACGATGACTTTGGGCTTGGGCGGTACGATACTGTCGGAAGCCACATTGAGCTATCTGTCGCTCGGCGCGCCCAAAGAGGTGGCGTCGCTCGGGCAAATGGTCAGTCTTTCGACGCAATCCATGACGATCATGGAATACTATGTGCTCGACTGGCTGCCTGCGGGCATTATGATCATTCTGGCGGTCGTTGCGTTTAACTTTATCGGCGACGGTTTGCGCGACGCGCTCGACCCCAAGATGAAGAGGTAACGTTATGGCTGAAAAGAAATCCGTTATTGTTAAAATCAAAGATTGGTATCGGCGCGTTACCCATAAGGACGACCCGCATTATATTTCGGGCAAGGAAGCGCGGCGCATTTCCAACGAGAACCGCCGTACTACGCGCATGTACGAGAAAAAGAAAGCGCGCAAAATCGACGAGAGCGAGTATATCACGCAAATGCGCGATCCCGACAATATCCTCGAGATAGACGGGTTATGCACGCATTTCTTTACCGACGTCGGTGTGAGTAAAGCGGTCGACGGCGTGTCGTTCGACATTCCCAAACGTTCGGTAGTCGGCGTCGTCGGCGAAAGCGGTTGCGGTAAGTCGGTCACGTCGCTGTCCGTCATGCAACTCGTTCAAGCTCCGCAGGGTCAGATCGTCGACGGTTCGATACGTTTCAACACGCAAGATTACAAGCGCGGCGAGGACGGCAAGCCCATTCCCGTTTGGGAATACGACGAGGTGGACGGCGAGAAAGTCATTCGCACCGAGCCGACGCTCGACAAAAAGGGCAGACCGGTACTCGATAAAGACGGCAAGCCCGTCATGCACAATGTGCAGGCGAAAGACGGCAACGGCTTTCCCGCATTCGAGCTTGAGGATAAAGTTTTCGATATTGCCAAAATGCCGACGCGTGCCATGCAGCGTATTCGCGGCAAGGAAATAGCGATGATTTTCCAAGAGCCTATGACGAGCCTCAATCCGCTCTTTACGATAGGCAATCAGCTCGACGAAGTAGTGCTTTTGCATACGCCGGGCGCGAACAAAGCTCTCGCAAAAGAACGCACCATCGAAATGTTGCGGCTTGTCGGCATCGCTATGCCCGACATTGTTTATAAACGTTATCCGCACGAGCTTTCTGGCGGTATGCGCCAGCGCGTTATGATCGCCATGGCTCTTGCGTGCAATCCCAAGCTCATCGTTGCCGACGAACCGACGACCGCGCTCGACGTTACGATTCAGGCGCAGGTTCTCGACCTGTTGAAAGAGATCAAAGACAAGATCAACGGTTCGATAATGCTTATCACGCACGACCTCGGCGTTATAGCGGGCATGGCGGATTATGTCGTCGTCATGTATGCGGGACGCGTCATCGAAAAGGGCACTGTCGAGGATATATTCGATACTCCTTTGCACCCGTATACGGTCGGCTTGCAAAAGAGTAAGCCCGTCATCAACAGAGATACCGATTGGCTGTACAGCATTAAAGGACAGGTCCCCAATCCTATCAATATGCCGAAATATTGCTACTTCAAAGATCGTTGCGAGGAGTGCCGCGAGTGCTGCAACGGCGAGTATCCGCCGCTTGTGTCGGTTTCGCCCACGCACAGCGTAGCTTGCTATATCGCAAAAGAAAAGATGGAAGCGATCAAGGCAAAGGAAGAAGCCGAACGGCTCGCCGCAGAACAGGCGGAAGCCGCACGCATTGCCGCAGAGCAAGCCGCCGTAGCCGAAGCGAAAGCGCGCGAACAAGCGGCAAAGAAGGCGGAAGCAGAGGCAAAGAAACCCAAATCCAAGATCCAACGTCCGCCCGCAAAGAAAATAACGACTTCCAAAGCCGCCGCAAAACCCGCGGCGAAGAAGTCCGATACTGCGGGATCTGCGGCAAAAAAATCGCCCGCAAAGAAATCTGCGGCAACTTCGACGGCGAAAAAGACGGCTTCCGACGGCACGGCAAAGAAGTCGAGCACCGCAAAAACGAAGAAAGCGGATCCCGTAGTCACTATAGCGAAACCCAAAAAATCGGGAGCAAAGGAGAATAAGTAATGGACGAGAATACCGAACTTAATATTACCCAATCGCCCGAGCTTCCCGCCGACGAGAGCAAAACGCCCGATGCGGACAATAACATCATTCTTCGCGTCGTCAATTTGAAGAAATTCTTTTTGACGAGCAAGGAGTGGAAGATCGTCAAAGTTCCCGTCGCCGCGCCCGAAGAAGCCAAAGAAGACGCGAAAACGGAAACCGAAGCGAATGACGACGTCAAGCCGCAGGAAGGCGACGGGGCGGCAGAGCCTGTCGAAGCAAGCGACGAGAAAGGAGATAACGTCGAAACTCTTTCGGGTCCCGATGCCGAATCGGACACCGAGGAAAAAACAGCTCCCGCCGCTACGAAACATAAATTGAAGCTCGAACGCATCAAGACATATGTCAAGGCGGTTAACGACGTCAGTTTCGATATGACGTACGGCGAAACGCTCGGCATAGTCGGCGAAAGCGGTTGCGGCAAGTCCACTATGGGCAGAAGCATACTGCGCTTGCACGACATTACGGGCGGGCAAGTATTTTTCGAGGGTACGGACATTACCAAACTCAAACCTCGCGAAATGCGTAAATTCCGTACTAAAATGCAAATAATATTCCAAGACCCGTACAGCAGTTTGCCGCCGCGCAGTCCCGTCGGCGAAATAATAGGCGAGGCGGTGCGCGTTCACAATATCGTGCCGAAAGCCGATCAGCGCGATTACGTGCTCGATATCATGAAAAAGTGCGGATTGCAGGACTATTATTATGCGCGGTATCCGCACGAGTTCTCGGGCGGTCAGCGTCAAAGAATTTGTATTGCGCGTGCGCTTGCGGTAAAGCCGAAATTCGTCGTTTGCGACGAGCCGGTATCCGCGCTCGACGTTTCCATTCAAGCACAGGTTATCAACCTTTTGAAGGAATTGCAAGACAGTCTTAACCTCACGTATCTGTTTATTTCGCATGACTTGAGCGTTGTTCAGCACATTTCCAACCGTGTCGGCGTTATGTATCTCGGCAGTTTCGTCGAGCTTGGAAACAAAAACGATATTTTCGATAATCCCATGCATCCGTACACGCTCGCACTGCTTTCCGCAGTGCCCGTTCCCGACCCGCACTACAAGGGCAATCGCATTATTTTGCAGGGCGACATTCCCAGTCCCGCAAATCCGCCGAAAGGTTGCAAGTTCCACACGCGTTGCTCGAAATGTATGGAGATTTGCAAACACGTCGAGCCGAAATTCAAGGATTACGGCAACGGGCATTACTGCGCGTGTCACCTGTACCCCCAAGATTGATATGGCAAAAAAACGCAAACACTATGACGATGACGACGGCAGAACGATCGTCGACATGAATGTCGACGGCATGCCGTGGTATCAACCGAATCGCGACAAAAACAAGAAAGTCGATGACGAGGACAGACCGACGCGAAAGGAGCGTTTCGCCATGATTCGCGCGTGGTTTGCGGCATACGCGCCGCGCATATTCGCGGTATTTGTCGGGTTCGGTTTGACTATAGGGCTTCTCGTGTGTTGGCTTAACGGATGGTTCATCAAATAGTCACGGTGTATGCGGCAGTATACGGTAACAACAAGCAATGACGGCTTGAACGGATCGTCATTGCTTGTTTTTTATCGCTCGCGAGCGTTGTTGCATCGGTTATTATTTTGATCGAATTCGTAAATGATAATCTTGACATTTGTTCGACCGTATTATATAATAAAAACTATGAAAAGCATTTCGACAGTATTTGTCGCGTGGCGGGCGAGGTATTATGGGTAAGAAAATTTCGGATAAGAAAAAGACAGAGGCGTCGACGGAGTTTACCGTCGATTATTCGGATATTGTCGAGTTCGGCAAGTCCGTAGTACCGTCCAAACTTGATACGTCGCAGCTTGTTATTCAAGAGCAAAAACGACGGAACAGTAAGGTCCAGAATGCGCGATTGTTGTTTAGGGCTATTGACATACTGTTCTATTCTCCGCAAAATTCCTGTCCGTATATCAACAAATCGAATATAGGGACGGTGTCGGTTATCCCGGATATTTTGTATTCGGACGTCGAGCCGACGGTTTGCAGACTCGATTTTTACCGCGTGGAGAGCGAGAAAAAACAACCTGCGATACTTCTCATACACGGCGGGGGATTTACCGCGGGCGACAAGAAGTATCGTAAAGGTCGGGCGCAGTTTTTCGCCATAAACGGTTTCAGCGTGTTTTGCGTCAATTACGGGCTTGCGCCGAAATATCATTTTCCCGATCCGCTCGAACATATTGTATCGGCGGCAAACTATATTCACGACCACGCCGACGAGTATAATATCGACCCCGACAGGATTTTCGTCGACGGCGACAGCGCAGGCGGGTACTATGCCGCCATGGTCGCGGCGTTTAATTGCAACCCGCGGCTCGGCGAAGTGTTCGGTTTCGCTCCGAAGTTTCGCATATTCGGCGCACTCTTGAACTGCGGCGTGTACGATATGCAAACCGTTCTTAACACAAAATATCCGTTCGATATTGCCGACGGCGTGATTTTGAGTTTGACGGGGATAAGCGGACGCGACTTCGAGAGTTATTCGCATAAAGAAGTGTGCGTGCCTATCGAGCTTGTCAATAAAGATTTCCCGCCGACTTTTATGGTGTATTCCAAAAACGACGCGTTCTGTAAAGGTCAGGGCGAAATCATGCAGAGAAAGCTCGAAGAAGTGGGGGCGTACTGCGAATACTATGTGTCGCGGCACGGCATGTCCAACCATTGTTTTTCGCTTACTTGGAAAGGCGAGGATGCGACGGCGGCAAACGAGCTTATGATTTCATTCGCGAAACGGCTTTCAAACGACAAAATCAAGCTGTAACCGTCGCCGATATTCGGCACGCATACTTTATATAAATAAAAACGCGCTACAGTGTAAGTTTTCGATTGACTAATTTTTCGTTTCGGTTTATAATTGTTGTGATGAAAGAGAAAGTGCAAAAGATAATAGAAAGCAAGTTCGGTCGCATGTGCGATAAATATTGCAATTCGGTGTGGTACATAATCACCATGGGGATTGTGTGTGTATTCGCGCACAGTTTGAATTTGCCTGTGCTCGGCACATTTCTTTTGACCGTTCTTTTAGTGCCCGCATTGCTGTTTTGCGATAATTCTTTCGTGCTTGTGCCGTTCATGTTGATTTGCTCGTTCGTGCTGTCCGAGGAGAAGCATCCGCAAACGGGATATTTCAATACCCCTTTCTTTATAACCGTGCTCGTATTATGCCTCGTCATCGCCGTCGCGGCATTGGTTTTCAATATCGTTTATTACAAGAAGTGGAAAACTATGTTCAAGCGCGCATATTTTTCCGTTTCTTTTGCGGCGTTGACGGCGGCATTGTTGCTTGCGGGCGTCGGCGCGCCCACTTGGACGTTTTCGGGTTTCGGTATAGCTTTGTCGATAATAGCAACGATGTTTTTTCCGTATGCATTGCTTGTCAACTGCGGCAAATACGAAGGGCAAAAAACGGTGGAGTACTTCGCTTATGCGGTGCTCGTAGCGGCGGCGGCAGTTGCCGCGGGCTTTTTCAAACAGTTCGTCGTTCATGATTTCGACATGAATTTATGGACGGTAAAAGACTATTTGAAGCTCGGTTACGTCGGTCCGAATACGGGCGCGGCGATCATAACTCTCGCAATTCCGATGACCTTTTATCTCGTTTGTGCGAAAAAGCGCGGGTATTTATGGCTTATTGCCGTGGCTGTCGAGCTTCTGTTCGTGGTGCTGTCGTTTTCTCGCGCGTCGCTCGTTGTTGCCGTTCCCGGCGTGATAATAGTATCTACCGTCTTGTGCTTCAAAAAGAAAACGGAACGCAAAGGGTATTGGATCTCATACGGGATAGCCGTCGCGATAGCCGTCGTATTATGTATTGTGTTCCGCGACGTTCTTATCGGACAGCTCAAAATTTTGTTCGAGGGCAACGTTACCGGTAGCGGCAGAACGGTGTTGTGGAAAGACGGATTCGAGGCGTGGAAAAGCTACCCGATAGCGGGAGTGGGTTTTTGGTATTTGCGCACGACAGGGCATTGGTATTTTTCGTTCCATTGTACGCCGCTGACGTATTTGTATTGCGCTGGCGTTTTGGGCCTTCTCGCATACCTGTATCACAGATTTATGACGGTTCGTGCCGTTTTCGGAGCGAAACTGACGAAAGAGCGGGTGTTTGTCGCACTGACTATGTTGGCAATGCTGTGTAACGCTTTGCTCGATATAGCAATGACTTCGGCGACGCATTTAATGTACTATTCGGTAATGCTTGCGCTTATAGATCTTGACTTGAATTTCGTAAAAACCTCCGCCGTGCGGCGCGACGGACCCGTCGTTGCGACCGACGACATGGATCGTACCGAAGAAAAAACCGATAATAATTCCGCATCGGATAATACTATAAACCAGGACGGTGAACAAAATGAGTTGTAATCATAATTGCGATACTTGCGGCGAGAAGTGTTACGCGCCGCAGACAGATCAGCCGCACGAGCTTTCGCGCATCAAGCGCGTGATTGCGGTCGTGAGCGGCAAGGGCGGCGTTGGAAAATCCTCCGTGACTTCGCTGCTCGCTTCGGCTATGAACAAAAAGGGCTACAAGTCCGCGGTGCTCGACGCCGATATAACCGGTGCGTCCATTCCTAAAATGTTCGGCGTGAACGGCGCACTCGAAGGCAGCGAAACGGGGATATTTCCCGCTACGTCGAAAGCGGGCATCAAAATCGTTTCGTCCAATCTTTTGCTCGAGAACGAAACCGATCCCATAGTTTGGCGCGGTCCGATCATAGCGAATATGGTGAAACAGTTTTGGACGGACGTTATTTGGGGCGATGTGGATTATATGTTTATCGACTGCCCGCCGGGCACGGGTGACGTGCCGCTGACCGTGTTCCAATCAATCAAGGTGGACGGAATAATAATTGTCACCACCCCGCAGGAACTCGTGTCTATGATAGTCGAGAAAGCCGTCAACATGGCTAACATGATGAAAATTCCGCTTCTCGGTATTGTCGAGAATATGAGTTATGTGTTGTGCCCGTACTGCAACGAGCGTATAGACGTGTTCGGAAACGGTGATGCGGTCGGCGCGGTGGCGAAAAAATTCGGCTTGCCGTTGCTTGCTGAGATCCCGTACGACGCGAAGCTCGTCGCGGCAGCCGACGGAGGCAAGGCGGATACCGTGGAGTGCGAGTATATCGTTCCCGCGGCGGATATTATCGAGAGCGGTTTGCCCGTAAGCGACGGGCATTGACAGTAAAATTGAAAACGGGCGTTACCGTCGTTCGGTAATGCCCGTTTTGATTATGCCGTAACTTTGTATCAGGCTTTCGAGCGAAACCGCGCAGTTTTGCGGGCTTGTCGACGGCAGGCATACCGCCGACGAAATTATAGCGTTGTGAGCGGTCGCATTGTATTTCATAAGCAGTTCGTGCGCCTTTTTGCCCGTGGTGAATACTCGCGTAACGTTCGGGTGCGCGGCGAGAAGTCCCGATATGTCGTTGTATCGCACGTTCTTGATCGTGCTGTCCGACGCGCCGAGAATGTCGCACGCGGAAATGACGTCCCACAGCGCGACGCGATTTTCGAGTGCAAACGCAGCGCGCGCGTCGTTGCCGCAAGGCACTTCGTCGCTGTCGAAAACGGCGGCGAGCACTTTCCAAAATCTGTTTTGCGGATGAGCGTAGTAAAACTTTGCCGCGGCGGATTTGGGTGAAAGCATAGAACCGAGCAAAAGTACGGTGCTGTCGTTGTCTATGAGCGGCGGAACTTCGCCGTGTGTCGCTTTGCGTGCTATCATGACTGTATTGTACCACATATCCGAGCGAAAGGCGAGCGATTGCGCATAATTTTTCGGTGACGGTAAAAATTGCGGTAATATGCTTGATTAGTTATGGCGAATATGCTACAATATCCCATGGAAAAACTATTTGCGAGGTAAAACATTATGGTGAATATATCCGAAAGCATCAAGTATGTCGGCGTCAACGACAAGACGATCGACCTGTTTGAAGGGCAGTACGTCGTTCCGAACGGCGTTTCTTACAATTCGTACGTGATAATCGACAATAAGATCGCGGTGCTCGATACCGTCGATAAGCGTAAAACGGCGGAGTGGCTCGATCTGCTCGAAAAAACTTTGAACGGTCGCAAGCCCGATTATTTGGTCATTTCGCATATGGAACCCGACCATTCGGCGAGCGTCAACGAGTTTATGAAAAAATATCCGTCGACTGTTGCGGTGGGTAATGAAAAGACGTTCAATATCGCAGAACGGTTTTTCCCCGGCGTATTGAAAAACAAACTTGTCGTCAAGGACGGCGAAGAATTGAATTTGGGCAGCCACACCCTCAAATTCGTGTTCGCGCCGATGGTGCATTGGCCGGAAGTCATGTTCGCTTACGAAACGTCCGAAAAAGTCTTGTTCTCGGCGGACGCGTTCGGAAAATTCGGCGCGCTCGACTGCGACGAGGATTGGGCGTGCGAAGCGCGACGTTACTACTTTAATATCGTCGGTAAGTACGGCAGTACGGTGCAAAGCGTGCTCAAAAAAGCGGCCGCACTCGATATTGCCAAGATTTGCCCGCTGCACGGACCTGTCCTTACCGAAAATCTCGAATACTATATCGGCAAGTATAACGTGTGGAGTTCGTATTTGCCCGAGGATAAAGGCGTCACGATCGCATATGCGTCTATTTACGGCGATACCAAAGAAGCCGCCGAACTCCTCGCCGCGACGCTCGAAAAGAAAGGCGAGAAGGTCGCGCTGTTCGACCTTGCTCGGTGCGATATGGCTGAGGCTGTGGAGGACGCATTCCGTTACGACAGACTCGTTTTGGCGAGCATCACGTACGACGGCGGCATAATGCCCGTCATGGAAGATTTTATCAATCATCTGAAGATCAAGAATTACCAAAACCGCAAAGTCGCGTTTATCGAAAACGGGAGCTGGGCACCTATGTCGGGTAAGCTCATGCGCGCCTGTTTTGAAAATATGAAAAATATCACGATCGCGGAAACAGTTGTCACCGTAAAATCGGCTGTCGACGCACAGGCGGAAAATCAGCTCAAAGCACTTGCGGCGGAACTCACAAAATAATCAAAAAAAGCTTTCGGAAAAGCACAATTCCCATATGGAATAAAAAACTGAAATTTTATAAGAATTGCACTTTCAAGCGATGCAATACGGTATTCACAATTAGTGGATGCCGTATTTTATCTTTTGACGCAAAAGTATTAGGTTAGTACTTGTATATTTTCCGAAAATATGCTATATTTATTATGCAGCACATCTTATAGTGCTTTTGGCAAAAACGTACTCTCTTACCTTTCGAGTAGAAAGATGTGTTGCAACATTGAGAGATGCGTTTTTCGGCGTGTTTTTCAACGGAGTACGCCTTTTAATAGGAGAAAACTCATTATGAAAAAATTATCGTTGATATTTTTATCTTTATGTTTGCTTTTTTCTTCTGGCTTAACGGCTTGCGGCAGTGATTATGCAAAAGTTTACGGCATAGTCGCTTGTGTGGGTGCACTCGAAGATAACGACCCCGCATATGGCGTTTATTATTCGCCATATGCCGATAAAACAACGCTTGCGGAAGATGATTATATTTTGGAGGTCGGCAAAACGTATCATATTTTGATTGATTATTCTTACGGCGGCGGCAGTCGGGTCCCTGCGATTACCGATGCGGAAAGCGTTATTTTCAAATACGATACCGACGCTTTGGAAATTCAATCCGTAACGCCGAACGACAGACAGGTAAAACACTACTCTTTGGTTTGCAAACAGGCAATACGGTATTCGGCTATTTTAATAGAACTTGACGAATATTCTTATACCTTAATTGTCAGTGCAAATAAAGGAGCAAAATGAACGAATTGACAAAAGCCGAATTGAAACGGCGTGAAAACGGGCGGAAAAGGTTCGAAGAATTTGCCGATTGGTTGCAAAATCACGGGTTGGAAACAGATATAGTATATTTATATGACGGTGAAATCGACAAACACGGCATATATGGCAAGTGGCTTGAATTTATGTCGGAATATTGTCATAAACAGCAAATAAATAATCCTAATCTGCCCGTGCGTGAAATCGGTTGGAACGGCGGACTCGGTACAACGTGGTTTTTCGAAGGCTTTGAAAGGTTTATAAACGACTGCGACGAAACGGGTAAAATTTATATTGTAGCATTAGTCGGAGCAAGTTGTTCATACAAAGAACCTACCGTTATCTTTGAAGTGCGTCCCGCCGCTTTATTCGCAAAAACTTGTATCGGACAAAAGTCTTGGCGATTGTCGCGCGAAACGCATTTTGATTTCTATAACGAAGAAGAAAAAACCGACGTTGATTTGTTATGGTATGCGTGTATTTGGAACAAGAAGATAGGTAAAGTCTTATTTGCCGATTGGGATATGGGAATCCGTTCTTGGTATTTTGGGTTATAACCGTTATTATGTAAATTATAATAGAATCCGAACGTTTTTCGTAACGAAAATTTTTAATGAAAAGCCCGAACTTGAACACAAGTTCGGGCTTTTGGTACACCCTCGGAGACTCGAACTCCGGACCCACTGATTAAGAGTCAGTTGCTCTACCAACTGAGCTAAGGATGCTCACAGCATAGTTATATTACCACACGGCGTGAAAATTGTCAAGGGATTTTCGGTTAAAAAAACAAATTTCCGATTAATCTTTGCAAATTTTACTATAAGAAAATGATATTCGCGAAATGATGCGTTCACGCTCGTCGGACGCAAAATCGCACGCGCACGGTTTTTCGGCGATAATCGGTGCGATGATCCGTAAAAAGAAAAAAATTTTTAATTTATCTCAAAAACCACGTTATTTTTGTTGACAAATGCTCGCCAATGTTGTATAGTAATTAAGCTATTGAAGTAGGTTATGGACCTTTAGCTCAGTTGGTTAGAGCAACCGGCTCATAACCGGTTTGTCCGGGGTTCAAGTCCCTGAAGGTCCACCAAATTGTGGCCCGGTAGTACAGATGGTTAGTACGCCAGCCTGTCACGCTGGAGGTCACGGGTTCAAGTCCCGTCCGGGTCGCCATATACCTTGCCTCGGTAGCTCAGTCGGTAGAGCAAGGGACTGAAAATCCCTGTGTCGGTGGTTCGATTCCGCCCCGAGGCACCACAACCTACTCATTGTACGCCGAAGTAGCTCAATCGGTAGAGCAACTGACTTGTAATCAGTAGGTTGCGGGTTCAAGTCCCATCTTCGGCTCCAAGAGCGTCGAAACAAGAAGATTTCGGCGTTTTTTGTTATGTAAAAAGATAGATAGACTAATAATACTCGGATATTTAAGCCGTCAACACTTTTGAAGCTGATTATTTTGTGGGTAAAATTTGGGTATGCCGTCGAGGAATTCCGAGATAATGTCGAGTATTTCGGAATAGCGTTCTTGCATTATTTGCGATTTCTGTTCGTCGGATAGACTGCCGTCATAGAACAGCTGTCTGTCGAGCTGCTCGGGGTGAGTGTAGGTGTTGAGCGTAACGTGCGGATCGGCATGCCCCATATACAAAGCGACGGTTTTCGGATCCGATTTCTTAACGCACATGGCAATAGTTCCGAAGGTGTGCCGTAGCTCGTGTAGGTGGTATTTTGCTGTAACGAGCTTAATATCTCGAGTAGCGTCGGCTTTGTCGAACGTGAAAAATTTGCCTCTGTCGTTCGGTTGTATACACATAAGCAGTGTTTTCACCAAAGGTATGAGCGGAATATCTCTGTCCGAAGTTTCTGTTTTTGTGCCGGGGATATGTAAAATATTGTTGTTGTAGTCAATGTCAGTGTTTTTAATCGACATAGCTTCGTTGCGCCGCGTTCCGGTAAGATAAACGAAAGTGTAGTATAACTTTTTGTCAAGGCGTAATTCTGTTGTGTAGAATAGTGTAATGAAAAATTCTTTTTGATCGGCAAAGCTCAATGCTCTGCCTTTTTTTGTAATGTGTTTCGTTTTGGAAACGTCGTCGCAGGGGTTGTGTTTGATTACGGATAACTGTTTTGCATACTTAAGAATGTTGTTGATTACTCCGCGCACTATTTGCCGAGTTCTTGTCTTTTCGATTGTGTTAAGATATTTTTCTATCTGCAATGTGGTTATCTTGTTTAACGCAATGTCTAATCCGTTTTGCTTGAGTAAATCCATGTACCGATTAAGTTCGTGAATGTGTTCTTCGCTTACGCTTTGCCTTTTATGCGGCAGGTAAATTTCGGTAAAAAATTCGGATAGAGTAGGTGGTCGTTTTGCTCTCGGTAATTGTTGATTGCTGTCTTGTACTTGCTTCAGTCGTTGAGTGAGTTTGAGTTCGATTTCTTCTTTAGATCTACCGTAAATGGAGCCGAATGCGCGGGTTCGGAGTTCCAACAGCCCGCCGGGGCGTTGTCGGACAGATCCTTTTATGTTAAGTTGGATAATCATGAGTTTAATTTCCTCTAAATGATTATCGTACCCATGCCCTGTATCGAAGTCGGAGAACGCTTTGATATAGCCGAGAAGAACACAAAGCGAGTTTTTGATCTCCGACGATTGTCTGTCGATAATATCCACGTATTGTGCGATATTGCCGAGCTGATGCGTGATATATGAGTTTTCCATAAAGCGTATACCTCCGTGATATAGTAGGGAAGTATATTATACAGTATGGAAAATAAATGTCAATAGCAGTAAAAGAAATTATTTGTTGGTAGTTCCGCCGGATACATAAAATTTGTATTGAAAGTCTTTAATGTCTTTCAAATAAAAGTTAAACGGATCAACAACAATGGTGATTGTATATTGCTGATTCTTTTCAACGTTTCCGACATATTCCGTTACTTTTCTCTTGGATTTAATTCCGTCCATGTAATCGAAAGTAATTTGCAGTTTTTCAATGTCACGGTTTGGAATAAATACTAATTTTTCAATCGAATTCGTTTTGTCAAATTCTTCTTCAACGATCGTAATATCTTCTAATGTTGCCTTGCGTACTAATGTTTCTGTAGGGTCATTGTTTGCATCGGTATTGTTGTTAGTTCCCGGTGTGGTTTTATTCCCGGTGGATAGGATATATATTGTTGTAAATATTGCTATTAAGAATACGATAAATATTGCGGCATAAATGAAAAACGCTCGGCGACGTTTGTTTTCTTTTTCTTCCTCGTTGTTGTCCGACATAATGGACGCACTCCTTTAGTAACCTAAAATATTCTTTGTGTCGACGCCTTGGCTTTGTAAAACGCCGACAATGTAACCGAGAATAAGCCCGCGAAGCTGCGGGGTAATTGCTTGATAAAGTTTGGAAATATCCGTAAAATTTTTGTCCGCGATTATATCTTCGTATTTGCGTGCGAAGTTTACGGCATTGCTCGAGATACTCGGCAATGCCGCTTTTTGCGTGCCGGAATATTCTTGCTCGTTAATGCCTATCAGTTCCTCTAATTTGATTTCATAAAGTTTTGCGAGTATTATACAATCGTCTAATGAGGGAATATGTTTATCGCTTTCATAGTAGCTGATTTTCGGTTGAGATATTCCTGTTGCCTTTGATAGTGCGCTTTGTGAATAGTTATGTAATTCTCTTTGATATTTTAATGCTTCACCATATTTCATGTTTCTATGCTCCTTTTTATATATTCTATAAAATTTTTTATAAAATGTCTTGACATATAAATATGTTTATGCTATTTTATATGTAGCTATAAACATGTTTATAGCAATAATATTTCAAGGAGAGAAACAAAACATGGAAAACAAACAAGAACAAAAAGAGCCGAAGAAGTTCGGGCGAATCCTTAACGGGTTAGTGCTTCGAAAGTATGTCGGTAGCGGCGACGTCACTATCGACGGCGTAACTGTGAAGTTCGCATTATCTCACGGCATGTCGGACGGTACGCCTATAGTCACGTTAGGCGATAAGCATTTCGTCTTGGATTGGGACGATATAGTCGAGCTTGCCGAGCAAGCAGGGTTGTTTGGCAAAGAGGTGACGAAATGAGCGTATCAATAAAACAAGTGGCAAAAGACATGGCGACAATCATACTTCGCGATCTCGGAGTAGCAGAGCCGTATGTGGTGGACTTCGAAGCGACTGATCAAGTGTACTTGTGGGACGACGGCAAAGAGCCGACGAGGATCTCGCCGCGCTCCGAACTCGGCAAGAAGATCCGTGAACTCGAGCTTCGCCGTAATGTAACGGTATATGCCGTAACGCACGAGGAGTTATCCATTGTCGGCGAATGTTATTCGTTCCTTTGCGTAAGTCCGTATCCGGAAGATTGGACAAGCATGTTTCGCCGCGGAGCTTCAAACAATCGGTTTCTCGTTTATGCTTATGTCGAGAATGTCATGTTCCCGAAATGTAGCGAAAGCGGATATGTCTTGTTGCAAGCGAGCGACGGCATAATTCGGCGCATTGAGTGAATCAAGGAGGTAAAAATGAAAATACGCATAATGGGCACTAAAGAGGAGTGCATGTACTCGCAAGAGTTTTTTCGACGGCTCGGCATGAGCGGGAATGTTAAATGCTGTTCAGTATCGGGTTTGTACGCCAATCGCGGTAGCGTCGGGTATTATCGAGTGTATATCGAGATAGAGAGTAAAACCGACTCGGATATTTTCGTCGATTCAGATAGAATCGGAATCCCGCAATCACAAAATAAAATCTCCCGGCGGGGATAAACGCAAAGGAGGTAAGACTATGGCAAAAAAAGACGGCGCGACGCAATACAGTGCGCAAGATAAGTGCGACTATTATAGCAAGCGCGCCAACGACGGAAAGCTCTCGCAAAAGCAACGCGAGTACGCACAAAAGCGGCTCAATCAGTTATGCGGCGGAAAAACCTCGAGCAAACCGCGTACAACCGGTGTACGTTATACCGAGGCGTAGAAGCAAGCGTATAACGCCGGGCGCGTATACGGCATGGCAAAGACAGGAAAGCGCGTCCCGGTAAAGGACGAGAACAAAGCGTCGTTCCGCGCCGGAGTAATTCGCGAGCGCGGGAAAAAGCAAACAGTTTTGTATTAGTCTTAATGCTGTGCTATCGGCATGACGGGCTTCTCTCTTTGGTCGTCCCGAGCTATATCCGACAACCATAGTTCGGGGCGATATGGGGCTATAACCGAGTAAATGCTCGGTAGCAAATAAAAGCGGTGCGCCAACGCCGAATCGGGCAAAAATACATTCATGAGAAAGGAGTAAAACATCATGAAAGAAGTCGAAGAAAAGCAAGCAAAGCAAACCGAAAATCTCGAGAACGGAACATCGTTTTCGACAGACACCGAAGAACGCGAAGAAGAATTGAGCAAGTATATGGTAATCCCGGACATGTTCATTACGCGCAAAACAGTCAAGAAAGGCGGGCGAGTGTACAACGATTATTTCGTCAACGGCGTACTTCGCGGCGTGCAAGTGCAAGTCCGCGTTCGTCCCGGCAAGGACAGTAGCGGGTTCACCGATGTCAGCAGCTACACTATGCTTGATATAGTGTTCGGCAGCTTGACCAGTGTACAGTTCGCGGTACAGTCGTATAAGCGTCGCGATCTCGCCACAAATCGCTCGGTAACGGGGTATACGTATCATGCGTACTCGAAAGACCCGAAAGACGGCGAGGAATGGACGGCACCGTTGCGGTTTGAAACAAGCTCGGATAAAGCGATGATAATGAAGATGATAGAAGTATCCAATCGCGATCATGAGCTGGGTTTAATACTGTAACGATAGTAACCGCGTTGGGGATAGCGGCATACAAAAAAATCCCTACCATGAATGACGGCGTGCCGTATGCCGAGAAGCGGCGGAGAAAAGGAAATGACAAGGGATACGAGAAAAACGATATGCTTCGCCGTGTGCGTGGCAATATTGCTTTTGGCGACATGCTTTCTCGCATGGGGAACGAGCGGATTCCGTAATTGGGACGCGGCGACGTGGTTTAACCATTGGGGGAAAGGTCCGACGTATGTCGAGCCGCAAATACAGCCCGAGGATCTGACGGAGAATACCGAACTCGTACTGACCCCGAACATGAACACCGCCGTTAAAATGCGCGTCATGAGTGCCGAGGGAAGCGATCTTCAAGAAGCATCGGAAAATACGAAAGTGCTTCGTGCGCAGGTCGAGCCGAATACCGGATACATTCCGCAGCTTAATTGGACTATAGCGTGGTCGGACGGCACGGGCATTACCGCGATCGTTACCGATCATGTCGGCATGACGGTTTCGGAAGATACATCTGAAGCGACGTTGACGTACAAGAAGTCTTTCCGCCGACAGATCATCGTGACGGTCGCTTTGGTCGCCGACGAAGAAATATTCGGGACTTGTACCGTCGATTGCAAACAGAAGTTTGTATCGTTCGTCGATTCCGTTGAGTTCGCTCCGTCGAAATTATTCCCGACCGCCACCGAGCTGACGGCTTCGACAAGCGCGGAAAATCCGGATATATATACTCTGTCGGCTTCGTCAAATACCGGTTTGAATAATTGGCTTTCTTATGCTTCGACGCATAAAGTTATCGTAAATTGCGATACAATGCGATCTGCCTGCTCCATACCGTTCGATCCCGCATTTTCCATGAAAGTGTCGGTGTTGCTTAATTACGATTTCTGCTATTCTTTGGATAAGTATGGATTTGTTCATGGAAATAATTCCGTCGATGATTCTTGGGCGTTCCCGCTCGTGAACGGTACGGAGGGTAATTGGCAGTATCTTGACAACTCTACGTTTCCGACTGCCGATTCTTTATCGGTCGTAAGAAATTCGTATGTGTTTACTTCGACGCGCGGGAATTTCCTCAACGAAGTATTCTGCGCCGCGTTTCCGACTATGGCTTCCAACGGAGTTATGAATAAAGATAATCAGTATTTTGCTCCGCTGTGTCAAGCGTTCAGTCACTTTGCAAATAACAGTACGGTAGCCGCCGAAAATAAGTTCAATTTCTACTTGAAATACGAAATCGAAGTCGGCGGAAATACATACGAAATAATTCGTAAGATATTTTTGAACTACACTTATCCGGTAGATAGTTTGACTGTCAATCCCGGCACGGTAGTGTTCTAACAAATAATACCTATTCGGAGTATATTCGAATAGGTATTGCCTAATGGAGAATGTTATATGAGTAGCAAAGCGAAGAAAATATTGATTATTTCTGCGGCAGTAGTCGTCGCAATCGCCGCGGCGATCACTTCAATAATATTGTGTACGGATATACCGAAACGCGTCGAAGATATGTTCGACTCGGATTTTCGCGTTATGTATCGGCTGGATAAATATACCGGGTCGGATAATGCCGTAATGATCCCGTTCGGCGAAGAAGCGGAGTTTAAGATTAAAGGCTGTAAGAGTTTTTCGTATAAGATAACGGCTAATACGGATATGGAGTATACCGCTAATGGCGAAAAACATTCTCTTGGCTATGCCGATGTCGGCAGTATTTTAATCTCCGAGGGGCATGTCGATAACGGCAGCATTTATTTTGACGGCATGTTAAACAATTCGTTGATAGGCGTTTTGCATCGGTTACATAATGGGGCGGAAATCGTGTTGTCTGGTGAAGATCCGACATATCCGTACATGCTTACCGTAATAAGCGACGATAAAGTAATACAAATAGCCTTTGCGTTCGAGTTCTCGGATTTGTTCGTCAAGGGCGTGACCGTCGAACCGGGAAACGTGACGTTTTGATCTGCAGGTGAAAAATCATGACAAAACAAAGACAGAAAAACCGAATAATAATATGCCTGCTGTGCTTACTCGTCATGCTGTTTTCCGCTGTCGGTCTGCACCCCGTATATGCCGAAGTCGAAAAGTCGAGCGGAGTTCTTGCTGAATTGTCCAAAGATCCGACGTTCGATGCCGAAGCGTATCCGAAGATATACGGTAGCTATAATGCCAACGTAATACAGATCGCCGAGAGTACGGGCGGCAAGCTCGTCGTGTACTTCTACGTCCCCGGCATAGATACCGTAACGCTTACGGACATAAGTCTGTCCGCGACTATGGGCGATTCGGTCAAGTGGGAAATGTACCCGCTCGAGCTGTTGGAAGCCGACGGCGTGTTCCGAAAGTACATAGTGAAAGACTTTGCTGTCAAGTCCGACGCGGTGCGTATATACGACATATCCGAAGTGTTCAGACTATACGCGCCCGGTGTAGACGACGAAATGGTTGGCGGCACGTTAAACAAGAAAGCGATACCCATAGCGAAGCGGTATACGGCTATAACGACGTCGACGGGGCAAGTAGTATATGCGTGCGAGCAAACGGAAGTAATAACCGTCACGGCAATGTATGCGGGGTTCTTGCGGTTCGGCGCGAACGTATACGGAAAAGAATCGTGTGACGCGCATTTCGTGGCGTTCTCTACCGACCGCCCTATGGAGAAGCTCATGCAAGCGGATATAACGTACATGACGCAAAGCTACAGCTATTCGAGCGTGTATACGTTCAATTTTTGGCTGTTGGTAAGCGGACGCGGCGACGAGCAAACACAAGTAACCGAGAAGTACGGAGATAAGACAAAAGCGGATAGGACTATTTCCGCCGACGAGACTGGCACGTATACCGAAAGCGGTTGGTTCGCGAGCAGTTATTCGTGGGACAGAATACAAACGGTAGCGGCGTTCAAGGCACAATGCAATTTGACCGAGGGCGCGACAAACGCCGTTGACGGTATGGATTGGGTGTTGCGGTTCACCGAAACGGAATACAGCACTTCCACTTCGTCGTCCGGTTCTACCTCGTCGTACACCGCCGCTTCGGGCACAAGAGTGTCGGATATAACCATACTGCGGCTTAAGTTCCAAACGTCGGGAGTGACGTACAATCTCGGCACGGTAAGTGACGTTGTGACGGGCGATCTCATTCCCGACAACCCCGCAGGCGTCGAGCCGCAAGATCCCGACATGACATGGTGGGACAGGCTTCTTAAGTGGCTCAAAGATAATTGGTATTGGATATTGCTCGCGGTCATCGGAATAATTCTCTTGCCTGTAATAATAACCTTTTTCCCGACGGTGTTGCATGGCTTGCTATTACTGCTCAAAGGTCTATGGTGGGTTATATCCGCACCGTTCAAGTTCGTTTACCGAAAAATCCGAGGCGAATAAATGTACATATATATCATGATCGGAGCTGCAGGCGTTGCGGCGGTTGGAATAGCCGTCACAATGCTATTGCTATACTTGAAAAAGCGCAAGCTCGACGAAGCGGATATGTGGCTTGTGCATGAGTTCCAAAGGTGTAACGTTATGGTGTTCGGCAAGAAAGGCAGCGGCAAGGACGTCATCTTCGCGCACGTAATAGCACTCCGAAATGAAAAGCATTACAGCAATATCCCGTATGACGGGAATACCGAGATCATACGCCTTGACGAGATAGGCGCAGGGGACAATACGTTCGAGGACTGTATAAACGGCACAATAACGAAATTCATGCCGCGGTTCGACGAGGGGTGCGACATATACGTGTCCGACGCCGGGATCTATTTCCCGAACACCATGGATAAACAGCTCAATACTTTTTATCCGTCAATGCCGGTGCTGTTCGCGCTGTCGCGGCATTTGTACCAAAACAATATACATACGAATTGTCAAGCGTTCGGCAGACCGTGGAAAAAGCTACGAGAACAGGCGGACAGCTACATACAAGTGCTTCGCACCGTGCGTCGCGGCGATTATCTTTATGTGAAGATTGTTGGTTACGACAAAGAAAAGGACGCGGAGAATGAGCAAAATCCGAGCGTGAAGTACACGGTGCGCGTTCCGATCGCCGAGCTTGAGTATGACAGCAGGTATTTCATGAACGTGTTTCTGTTAAAGCCGCCGACAGCGCGGGAATACGTCATGCAAAGAATAATGAGGAGTTTGAAATATGACAGACATCACGGCAAAAACGAGTAAATGGCTAAAGAAGTCAATCAAGCAACATAAGAAAGTCATCGACGCGTTTCAGTACAAGTATTTCTTGACCGACGACGAGAACGATGACGATTTCAATGTTTTTCGGGAAGAGATCCTTTACCGTCTGATCGATGAGCAAAAGAAAATGGAAATGGAGTTATCCGGGAGGCGTGGAAGATTATGATAAAGAAGCGCAAGCGCAGTCCCGCAGAACTCGCGGCAATCAAGCGGTATTATGCGCAAAGGAATAATGTGCCTCAACAGCGCGTAGAGGCTCCATATCCGCATTTCAGATATTACAGGGTATCTCGTCACCCCGCATTGATTGTCGGGGAACAAATTTCGGATAGTAATAAGCCGGAATATAGATACCGTAAAGTCATGCACTCGGACAAAGACGGGCGGCATAACAATGAAAGGGTTTTCCCTAATCCCGATCCGCGTGACAAAGAGCCTATGTATATCGGAACGCGTGTGCGGCATGATTCTAAAGAGAAATTCGAGCCGAAACCATTGCCGTGGATATATAAAAAAGGCAAAAAAAAGTAGCACCCACAAGAAGCCTTACCTTCTCGCATTGGGTCGATACGACCGTGCTACCTTGTAAATAAGTATACAGTAACTGTATTGCTTTTGTCAAGCAAAAAACACCTATGGAGAGAGAAATATGTCGGATATAAATAAATACGGTCTGGAGCTTGAAACAGATCCGAAAATAAAGAAACAGTTTGCCGTTCGTCCGTATCGTCGAATAGTGGATACTCTTGATGAGAGCGACTATATCCGTCGCGAGGAAGAGTTCCAAGCTCGAGAAGATTTTTTGTCGCGCACCGAAGCGGAGAACGAAAAAATAGCCGAAAAAGCCGTGTGTCATAAATGTAAGTGGGGGGATAAAAGAATCGCGCGGTTTGTCAATCGTTACATAAGCGTTTTTATGAAAAGGCACATGCCCGATCGAGAGTTCTTTTTGCAACAGCTCGAGGACGTCGCTCGCGAGAATAATGTTATATTGCCGACCACGGAAGATCTCGAAAAATTAAGAGGACGACCGAAACGTAAAGACAAAATGATAGCCGAAGTTGTGGATCTGACTCGTCCGAACAAGGTGTCGGAGTATAAGTATTATTACGACGGGAGTAATTATGTCGCATATGTTGCGGGCGAGAACAAAGTCGCCGAACGCGAGGTACGTCCGAGAACGCAATGGGACGATTTATTCGATGTTGTTTATCCCGGAATAAAATCGCAGTATTCGGAGAAAAACAAATCATTCGAGGAAAAGCTCGTCATTCGTCAAAAAGTCGAAAGCGAGCTTATTTCGCAGTTTTACACGGTTTATGATTATGACGATAGCAAGGCGAGCGAAACGTGTCCGGAGTTCGTCGCGCGAAAGCTGTATAATATGAGTGCGGCATATATGGCGAAGAAGCGGCGATTTACTCGGAAGAAAGATCAGGTGCGGTGGACTGCATGGTGGACGATAACATTTTCCGACGAAAAATTCGCGTCGGGCGCACAGTTCCGTCGTCGGCTTCTGAAGAAGTTCAACAATCTTTGCGTGCGTAAAGGCTGGCGAATAATGGGGGTGTTCGAGAACGGCGGCGAGTACGGTCGTCTGCATTTTCACGGCTTCTTCTATATCCCCGAAGGTCAAGAAGTCGGAAGCATAGAGGATAGAGAGCATTGGAGCGAGAAAGCGCATTGTCGGCATAAGTACAAGACGAATACCGAGTTCGAGCGCGATTTCGGAATAAACGAGTACGAGGACATCGGCGAAGCGTTGCGATCGGATATGAACGCTATGGCAATGTATACGACGAAAATGTGCTCGTATATGGAAAAAGGCGGGATAGTGTATTATAGCCGTCATATCCCGACTGAATTTCTCGGGGTGTTCAATTCTCACGATATGCTGATCGCGTTTAATGTTACATGTAAACGCAAGATTAAGCGGTACGTAATCGACCCGCATGTAATAACCCGCTCGGATATGAATATATCCCGCACCGAAAAAATCTATTCGCCCGACGATCCGCGCGAGTTGGGGCTGTTAGATCTAACGGTTTAACCTCGACGAAAAGAATTATCTATATAAATCTTGATAAAAACCGCTTGACGGTTTATTTTTCGTGGCGAAATTTCGCTTACTTTTGCCGAAAAATGCAATAAAATATGATGAACCGTTGTTACACTTTGCTTTCGAGAGCGAAATAACGCGAGCGACAGCGTTATTGTCCGCGCCCGCCGCAGGCGGGCGCGCTCGTCAAGACAATAACAACGTCTAATACTCATTTACGGTACTCTTGGAAAGAATAGACGCGCGATACTCACGTAATGCGCCCCGCGCCCGATACGGTACGAGTACGTGCGTCCGATACACAGCGGGCTATGGGAACGAAAACGGCAGTAGCGCGAAGCGCGGTGTAGTAGCGTCCCCGCGGACGGCAAGAGATATAACGCTCGAGCGGCAGGACTGTTCCCACACGAAAGCCTAAACGTGCGATAGTGCAAATAAGTGATAAGCTCAAAGCGATTTGGACCCCGCTTTTAATAATTTCCCGAAAAAATCTTCGACACGCAAAAAGCCGCCCGAAGCGAGCGACTTTTGGGGTTTGGTTGGGTATGCATGGGTACGACAAGATTGGTGTTGTTGAATTTATACTATATGTAGTTAGGTGTTGTGTTGTTATAGATATATGATGTGTAGCATGAGTTTTGTTATATCGTCTTGTAATCAGTAGGTTGCGGGTTCAAGTCCCATCTTCGGCTCCAAGAGCGTCGAAACAAGAAGATTTCGGCGTTTTTTGTTATTGAATTCCGAGCTAGAATATATTTTTGCGCTTATATAATTTACTGTTTTATGGGTATGATTCGGGTACTGCTATAATATTTATCGGATAACGATTAAAAACCTATTTCGTAAAGATCTTCGCAAAGGCGGGAATAGAATGCGTAGATCCGTTCTTTTTTGCGTTTGCTTGCCATGAAATCGACGATTTCGGAGTGCGAGATCGAGCCGTCCAAAGAGCCTTTGTATTCGCCGAATTGCGCGGATTCGTTGGACACAAGCCCGTCGGACGGGAGTTGCTCCATGCGTTTCGAGAACATGTGCGGGATCCCCATTACGAAGTCGTCGCGACTGCGCTGCATCGTCGTCGAATAACTTTGGCAGTATACTTTGGGCGATGTAGGTATGTCGGTCGCGTCGGATAGTTTCAGCTGTTCGCATACCTTGAGCGAGTTCGGGTGTTTGTCGCCGAATATTCTGTATACGAGATTGATCCAGAACGCTATGAATTTCACTATGGGTTTGGGCAGTCGCAATAACCCGGACGCGATAGGTGAGCCTTTGTGCGGAGTACACAGCGTCGTCAGCGACGCGACGGTTTTGTCGCCGCCGAGGTTGTCTATGTAATACCTGCCGTCGAGTCCGCCTTTTGAATGGGCTATGAGATTGACTTTTTCCGTTTTTTCGCGTTTCAGCACGTCGTCGACGAAACGTGCAAGCTGTTCCGCGTTGTTCTCTATAGTGCCGAATCCGTCAGTTTTCGCCGTAAATACGGTATAACCGAGACGTTTCAAAGTTTTTTCTATTCTTCCGAACGCCTTGAAAAACGCTATATCTTTCAGGACAATGCCGTGCACGAGCACTATCGGATAGCGCGTGTGTTTATTCGGTTGTTCGGGCTGTTTTTCCATACCGATATTTTAACACATTACGTCATTCGCTGTCAATACTCGACGTAAAATATTATTTTTCGACTAAATCGGTTGACAAAAATTTGCGTACACATTATAATGTGCTTATGAATAATCCTGTTGAAATTGCCGCAAATTACGTCGGTATTGCGAAGAATAAAACTTCGCAAGCATGGTATAAGTCGCTGATACTCGGCGTGCTTGCAGGTGCGTTTATCGCATTCGGCGGCGTTGTCGCCACCGTCGCAGGTGCGGGTTATACAGGGGTGCAGGCGGCACTCGTAAAAGGCGCGGTGTTCCCGCTCGGATTGATACTCGTCGTGCTTTGCGGTGCGGAACTTTTTACGGGCAACTGTTTGTTGGTTGCGCCGCTTTGCAATCGCGATATAAAACTTTTGCCGACACTGAAAAGTTTCGGACTTGTTTATCTCGGCAATTTCATCGGTGCGGTATTTGTTGCGGTGATCGCGGTATATTGTCATGTTTTCGGCGATCCGACCGCCGAAAGCGCGATGATCGCGTCCGCATGCGTTTCGACTGCGGCAGCCAAAAGCACGGCGGGATTCGGCGATATCTTTCTTCGCGGCATACTTTGCAATATTCTCGTGTGCCTTGCGGTGTGGGGTGCGATGTCGAGCAAAAGCGCGGCGGGTAAAGTGCTTGCCGTGTATATGCCGATATTCGCATTTGTTGTGTGCGGATTCGAGCACAGCATTGCGAATATGTATTACATAATTTCGGGACTTCTCGCGTCGGGTGAGTACGGTATTGCCGCAATCGGATTGAATTTCGGCAGCGGCATGCTCAACCTTCTCGCGTCGACGCTCGGAAATATAGTCGGCGGCGCGTTAGTGGCTCTTGCGTATTTTGCGGTATTCTTTCGTCGCGGCGACAAGCGCGACGATAACAAGGCGAGTGCGGCAAGCGATCGCGACGGGGGCGACGTCACACATTCCGAAGTCGAGAACGATAAAGATAATTGATTAAATGCGTCGCGTAATCGGCTGTAGCGCAAAGATATTTACGACAAAACAAAACCCCCGTTACGAACGTAACAGGGGAAACTTGGAGCGGAAGACGAGACTCGAACCCGCGACCCTCACCTTGGCAAGGTGATGCTCTACCAACTGAGCCACTTCCGCACAACTCACAACCGAGCATAGTAAATATACCACTTTATAAATGATATGTCAAGCATTTTTCATTAAAAAATAAATATTTCGGTTAAAAATGTTTGACAAGATTGTTATTATGCTGTATAATTTATTCGTAACATAAGGAGGTGGGTTATGGCTGTCCCCAAGCATAAAACGTCTAAACAGCGCACGCATACCCGCGGTGCGCAATGGAAGCTTTCGGCACCGGCTCTCGTCGAGTGCAAAAACTGCCATCAGTTAGTACCTATGCACAGAGTTTGCCCGAGCTGCGGATACTACGACAACGTTCAAAAGATCGAAAAAAATCAAGGTAACGACTAAAAAATTTACCCCGCGCGGGGTAAATTTTTTAGTAATAGAGGGTATATGAAAAAAGTCCTTATAGATATAGGAAGCTGCGACTTCCCGCAAAAGATGATTCGCGGTGCACTCGAAGCCGCAACCGCGTTTCCCGCTTACGGCATTACCGTCGTCGGCGACGGAAAACTGATAGACGAAACGGCGGGCGAAAAACGTCCGTCCAATTTTTTCGTTGTCGACGCGCCCGAGGTAATAACTAACGACGACGTGCCGTCGCGCGCCATTCGGCAAAAACCCGATTCGTCGCTCGTAAAGTCTATATATATGCTCAAGGACTCCGACGAGTATATCGGGCTTATAAGCGGTGGCAGCACGGGAGCCGTTCTCATGGGGTCTACATTGATTTTGCGTCGTATCAAGGGAGTAAGCCGTCCCGTGCTCGCGTCGTTCATGCCGACCGCCGTCGAGGGCAAGCTCGTTTGTATTGCCGACAGCGGTGCGAACGTCGATTCTAAACCCGAATTCATGGCGCAGTTTGCTGTCATGGCGGATATATACGTGCGGTCGCTGCTCGGCATAGAAAAGCCCGTCGTCGGATTGCTTTCCGTCGGAACGGAGGATCACAAGGGCGATGAGCGTACTCGCGCGGTGCACGCGCTTCTCAAAAGCATGCCGCTCGAGTTTGCGGGGAATATGGAAGCACGCGACGCGCTGTCCGGCGATTACGATATTATAGTGACCGACGGTTTTGCGGGTAACGTGCTCATTAAATCGGTAGAAGGCACTGCGAAGATGGTGATGGGCGAGCTTAAAAAGGCGTTGTTCTCGTCGACGAAAGCGAAGATTGGCGCGTTGCTTATGAAAAAACAGCTCGGAAAAATGAAAAAACGCATGGATTACCATTCGTACGGCGGCGCGGCGTTCCTCGGCGTCAATAAGCTCGTCATGAAAACGCACGGTTCGTCCAACGAGGTTTCCACAAAAGCATCCGTTTCCAATCTCATTAAGATATACGAGCAGGATATCATAAAGAAGATTGCCGACGGTATGGCGGACGGCGGTGAGGATAATGCTGACTGACGCGCAAATTCGGGAAATACAGCGTTGCATAGGTTATACGTTTAATGACAGGCGGCTCGTGCAGGCGGCGTTCACTCATTCTTCTTACGTGAACGAGCACGAAGCGGTCGGCAACGAGCGCGTTGAATTTCTCGGCGATTGCGTGCTTAATTTCCTCGTCGGCGAAAGATTGTTCCTTCGCGACCGCACGGCGAGCGAGGGCAAGCTGTCTGCTCAGCGCGCCGCAATAGTTTCGCGTTCTCCGCTCGCGGAGATAGTGGACAAACTCGGTCTTATCAAGTATTTGCAGGTGGGTGCGGGTGTTAATAAATCCGCGTTCGAAGCTAAAACGCGCTCCGATCTTCTCGAAGCGGTCATCGGCGCGGTATATCTCGACGGCGGACTCGACGCTTGCCGAATGATCCTCGACGCGGTATATTACCCGAACGTCACGCCGCTTCGCAACTATAAAGGCAGATTGCAAAATTATGCGGTGTCCGTTCACGAAACCGTCGAGTATAATACCGAAAGCGACAACGGCGGGTATAAATCGGTAGTCGTTGTATGCGGCAAAAAGTATGTCGGCAGTGCTAAAAATAAACGCGACGCCGAAGCCGCGGCGGCAAAAGCCGCGCTCGAAGGTTTGGGCATAGAATAGGGCACTGCTCAAGCGGTAACGAATATAAAACAAAAACGGTCAATCGGATATATAACATGCGAAATTTACAAAATTCGCGGGGTTATATTAAAATTCGATTGATTTTTTATTGCATACATGTTATAATTATGCTGTATGTCTGCGCGATTGGCGCGGCTACGGTGGGTATAGACGTTGAAATTCAAAAAGCTCTCCCTTTTGGGATTCAAATCCTTCGCGAACAAACTCGAAGTCAAGTTCGGAGAGGGCATAACGGCTATAGTCGGACCTAACGGTTGCGGCAAGAGTAACGTGGCGGATGCTGTGCGCTGGGTTTTGGGCGAGCAGTCTGCCAAACTTTTGCGTGGCTCGAATATGCAGGACGTTATTTTCAACGGCACGCAAAAGCGCAAGGCGTTGTCGTACGCCGAGGTTTCGCTCACTTTCGATAACCATAACCGTTCGCTGTTCCCGTCGTACGAATACGAAGAAGTAGTAGTTACGCGTAAGCTGTTTCGTTCGGGCGAGAGCGAGTATTATCGCAACGGCAGTCTGTGCAGGCTTCGCGATATTTCCGAAATGCTTCGCGACGGCGGGTTCGCCATAGAGGGCTACACGATCATCGGTCAAGGTCGGGTAATGGAAATCATCAATTCCAAGCCCGAGGATCGTCGGTCGATTTTCGAAGAAGCGGCGGGGATTAGCAAATATAAGTATAAGAAGCAGGAAGCCGAACGTAAAAACGCGCGTACTCGCGATAACCTCAATCGGCTCAACGACATACTGAGCAACGACACCGAAAGGCTCGCGCCGCTCGCGCGTCAAGCGGAAAAAACGCGCACCTATCGCGAGCTTAAAGAGAAACTCAAGTACAACGAAATAAATCTTTACATAAATCAGTTCGAAACGGCGTCGACGTCTAAAGCGGCTATTTCGGAAGTCATAGCCGAAATCGACGCTCAAATCGCCGAGAAGCAGGCGGAGCTTGATAAAGCGAAAGCCGACTACAATTTCGCAGTCGGCGAAGTTCAGTCTATCGACGACAAGCTCAATGCGTATCACAGCGAAATGCTCGAGCTTTCCGTCGGCAAGCAAAAGGCGGTTGGCGATATCGCCGTCATCAATCAGCGGCTCGACGGGCTTAACCGCGAAAATACGGCGTACATGACTGACAACGCCGAGCTTAACGACAGATGCGATTATTACAATGCCACGATCGCCGAAAAGCAGTCGGAACTCAACAGAAAGACCGAAAAGCTCAAGTCCGACCGCGAAGAATGCGGCAGGATCGGCGAGAAGCATCTCGAGATAGTCGATAAAGTCGCGCGCGAAGAAGCTCGGCTTGCGGAAGCGCGTCGCGCACTCATTGCGGCTATCGAACGCCGCGCGGCGGTCAATCGCAGCGTCGGCGAGCTTACCGCGGAACGTGCGAATCTCACGCGGCTCGTCGAGGAATACACCGCGCGCGTCGAAAGCGGCGCGGCGAAGATCGAAGAAACTACGGCAAAACTTTCCGAGCGTCAAGCCGAACTCGATAAACTGCGCGGCGAGCGCGAGGAATTTGTTGCGCAAAAAGAGCGAGAAACGGCGGAGAGCGGCGAGTGTATCAAAAAGCTCAACGATCTCGTTGCCGAGATAGGACAAGCCAAGCAGGACTTTTCGGCATTGGCGTCGCGCAAGCGCGTTATCGAGGACGTTCAAAAGGACGCGTATTCGCACGCCGTGCGCAAACTTCTCGACGATGCGAAAACAGACGGGCGACTCGCTTCCGCGGTCGTGGGCGTCGTGGGACAAGTCATCACCGTCAAAGACGGGTTCGAAGCGGCTATCGACATGGCACTCGGCTCGGCGGTAAATAACGTCATTACGCACGACGAGGACGGTGCGAAACTGCTCGTCGAGCATCTCAAACGCAATAAGTACGGCAGAGCGACGTTCTTGCCGATCACGAGTTTCAAGCCGCGCTCCATAGACGCGCAGTATGAGCATCTGCTCGATCGCGACGGGTGTTTCGGCGTTGCCACGAACGCGATCGAATACGACGGCAAGTTCGACTCGGTCATGCGCGGACTTCTCGGCGGCACGGTCATAGTGGACAACGTGGATACGGCGGTGGAACTTGCTAAAATGAGCAAGTATTCTTTCCGTATAGTCACCCTCGACGGCGATATCGTCAGTCAGCAAGGCTCGATTACGGGCGGTAGCAAAAAGTCGGACGCCACCAACGTGTTTGCGCAGGAGCGCACGCTCAAAGAGCTTACGACGCAGGTCGATGCGGTCAAAACGCAGATAGAAAAGGCGCAGAACGAGCGCGAAGAACTTAATAAACGCAGCGAATCGCTTGCACGGCATATCCGCGAACTGTCCGAAGATATTCACGATTACGAACTCATCGAAACGGCGAAGCGTGCGGAGAATACCGCGCTTACCGCGGAACTGAATGCGATGAGGTCCAATAAAGAGGTTGACGAGGAAGCACTCGCGAATGTCAATTCCCGACTTGCCGATATTATTGCCGATCTCGATCTCGTCGAGAAATCGCAGGACGAGCTGGAAACGGCGCAACAGGAAAAGAGCGACGGCAGCGATGCCGAGTTCGAGGCGTTGCGGGCGGAACGCGACAGACTGCAAAACAATATCAACGATCGCAATCTCGAAATAGTTTCGCTCGAGAAAGATATCGACGCTTTGAATACCGAAATAGCGCGGCTCAAAGGCGAGGTGGTCGCCGCGTCGCAACGCATTTCGGCGAACGAAATGTCCATACTTTCCAATAACCGCATAATGCAAAGTTTCGAGGAGCGGTTGCGCGAGCTTACCGACGCCACGTCGGACAATGCCGACAAGCACCGTACCGAGATCGAAGAAAAGATAAACGGACTGTCGCAGTACAAAAACGATATGAATAAACTCGCCGTTGACAGCGATGCGGCGCGTACCGAAGTCAACGCGCATATTTCAGAGCTTACCGAAAAGAAACACGCGCAGGAAATTTCGCTCGCTCAGATCGACGTCAACATGGACCTCATGCAACAGCGTGTCGGCGAGGAATACGGACTCGGATACGAGGACTGCTTGCAGTTCAAAGACGAAGCGTTCGATGCGGAAGCGGGCGAGCTTGAAATCGCCAAACTGCGTCGGCGCATCGCGAACCTCGGCAATATAAACGAGAACGCCATCGAGGAAGCGCAGGAGCTTTCTCAAAAATGCAGTCATATGACGATGCAACGCGACGACATGATGAAAAGTCTTGCCGACGAGGACAGGATAATCAAAGAAATGTCGGCGAACATGATGCGCGATTTCGACGATTGTTTCGAGAAGATACGCAGTAATTTCCGCGAGATCTTCACAGAGCTGTTCAACGGCGGTACGGCGGATCTCGAGCTAACCGAGAACGAGGACCCGCTCGCGCGCGGCGTCGAGATCAAAGCGCAGCCGCCCGAAAAACAGTTGCAGTCTATCACGCTTTTGTCGGGCGGAGAAAAGACGCTCACCGCGATCGCGATACTTTTCGCGATAATGAAACTGCGCCCCATGCCGTTCTGCTTGCTCGACGAGATAGAGGCGGCACTCGACGATGCGAACGTCGGACGCGTCGCGGCGATGCTCAAAAAGTTCTCCGACAATACTCAGCTCATTGCCATTACGCACAGAAAGCCGACTATGGAAATGGCGGACTGTCTGTACGGCGTGACGATGGAGGAAAAAGGCGTATCGTCCATTGTTTCGGTGCGACTCGCGGACGCGCTCAAGAACGCGGAAACGATCGACGCGGACGACGCGAATTAACACAAAGTATTTTTATTAAGGAACTGCCATGGGACTTTTTTCTAAGATAAAAGAAGGGTTGAAACGCACAAAAGAAGCCATTGCTTACAAGCTCAACAAGCTGTTTACGGGCGGCGTACTCACCGACGATTTTTACGACGAGCTTGAAATGACGCTTATTTCCTCCGATATCGGCGCGGAAACCACCGATATTATCATGGACAGACTTAAAGACGAGATAGATAAGCGGCATATCCGCGATACCGGTGCGGTGCGCGGTTTGCTCAAAGATATTCTCGTAGAGCTTCTCGAGGAGAACGAAAAGCCCGATTACGAATACCCGCTCGTCATCATGCTTTCGGGCGTGAACGGCGTCGGCAAGACGACGGCTATAGGAAAACTCGCAAAGAAGTTCAAGAAAATGGGTAAGTCGGTCACGGTCGCGGCGGCGGATACGTTTCGTGCGGCGGCGTCCGATCAGCTATCGGTGTGGACGGAGCGCGCGGGCGTGCGTCTCATCAAGCACGCGGAGGGCGCGGATCCTGCGGCGGTCGTGTTCGATGCGGCGCAAAGCGTAAAGAGCAAGAACGGCGACGTGCTTCTCATAGACACCGCCGGGCGTCTGCATAATAAAAAGAATCTCATGGAGGAGCTGAAGAAGATCTCCCGCGTTGTCGATCGCGAACTTCCCGATGCGACGGTGCTCAATTATATTGTGCTCGACGCGACGACGGGGCAAAACGCGATTTCGCAAGTGGACATCTTTAACGAGGCTATCGACATTGACGGCATTATTCTCACAAAGCTCGACGGCACGGCAAAAGGCGGCGTCGTGCTCGCGATCGCGGGCGAACTCGGCGTGCCCGTGGTGTATATAGGCGTCGGCGAGGGAATAGACGACCTCGAGGACTTCGACGCCGAAGAATTTGCCGCGGGAATTATGGGCGACGAATAAAGAGCTTGCGACTGCGGTTATGTACAAGATCCTTTCCGAAAACACTGTTCGGGAAGGATCTTTTTCGTAAAAAATCTTTTTAATATCGAAAATACGGTGTAAAACGTTTGATTTTTGTTGGGGTATGGTATATAATATAGTGGTGTAAAGATATTTTACTTTGCACCTGTCGCACATTATGCCCAAGGATTTGGAAATAAGCAGGCTGTGCGATGCGTATGGCGCATTGCTGACCGAAAATATGTTGCGCACCGTGCGGGCGTATTACGATTACGATTTGTCGCTCGCCGAGATCGCGGAGGAGTGCGGCATTACCCGTCAAGCGGTGCTTTGCAGGCTCCGTCAGGCGGAGGGCAAGTTACGCGAACTCGAGAGCGCGGTGGGGCTTGTGCGAAAAAGCGACGAGCTTCTCGATAAGATCAACGCGGCGCGGCGCGCGCTCGAAACGGACGCCGAACGCGGCAGGAGTTTGCTCGACGGGATCATCACCGAATTAAGCGAGAGGTAGTATGGGATTATTTTCATCGCTTGCCGAAAAGCTCGGCAATGTATTTTCCAAAATAACGTCGCGAGGCAAGCTGACCGAGGGCGACATAAAGCAGGCTATGCGCGAGATACGCGTCGCGCTTCTCGAAGCGGACGTCAATTATGCCGTCGTCAAGAGTTTTGTCGCGCGAGTGTCCGAAAAAGCCGTCGGCGAGCAGGTGCTTAAATCGCTCACGCCCGGACAGCAGGTAGTAAAGATCGTCAACGAGGAATTGATCGAGCTTATGGGTTCTACGAATTCCAAGCTCGAAGTCGCGCCGAAGCCGCCTACCGTGATAATGATGTGCGGTTTGCAAGGCGCGGGCAAAACCACTTTTTGCGGCAAGCTCGGCGCGTATCTTGTCAAGCAGGGTAAAAAGCCTATGTTTGCGGCATGCGACGTGTACCGTCCCGCGGCTATCAATCAGTTGCAGGTCGTAGGAAAAAAAGTCAATATTCCCGTATTCGAACAGGGCGCGGGCAATCCCGTCAAGATCGCCGCCGCCGCAGTAGACGAGGCGATCAAGCTCGGTTACGATACGGTCATTATAGATACGGCGGGTCGGTTGCATATCAACGAGCAACTGATGAACGAGCTTAAACAGATCAAAGAAAAGACTGCGCCCGCGGAAATACTTCTCACTGTCGACGCAATGACAGGTCAAGACGCGGTTAACGTTGCCGAAACGTTCAATAACGAACTCGACATTACGGGCGTGGTGCTTACCAAGCTCGACGGCGATACCCGCGGCGGCGCGGCACTTTCCATTCGTTCTGTTACAGGTAAACCGATTAAGTTTTGCGGCACCGGCGAAAAACCGACCGACATCGAGCCGTTTTATCCGGACAGAATGGCGTCGCGCATACTCGGCATGGGCGACGTGCTCACTCTTATAGAGAAGGCGCAGGAAGCCGTCAGCGAGGAAGAACTTAAGCGCATGGAAAAGCGCATGCGCGAAAATAAATTCACGCTCGAGGACTTTCTTACTCAATTCAAGCAGCTCGCAAAGATGGGCGACATAAACGAAGTGGTCGCTATGATACCGGGAATGAATAAAGCGAACGTCGACGCGAAAGCGGTGGATGAACGCATAGCCAAGTATAAGGCGATAATTCTTTCCATGACGCCGTACGAGCGCACGCATCCCGAGGTCATCAAGTCGTCGCGCCGCAAGCGCGTGGCGGCGGGCAGCGGGACGAGCGTGCAGGAAGTCAACGCGCTTTTGAAGCAGTACGACCAGACCCGCGAAATGATGAAGATGGCGGCGTCGGGAAAAATGCCGCAAATGCAGCAAAAGATCATCAGGCAAAAACGTCGGTTCAGGTAGTTTCCGTTTCGACGTCGGGCATAAAAATCGAAATCAACTTTTTTCAAGGAGAAAATCATGGTAAAAATCAGACTTACACGCTTGGGCGATCACAAATCCCCCTTCTACCGCATTATCGTCGCGGACTCCCGTTCGCCGCGTGACGGCAAGTTCATCGAAGTGCTCGGCACTTATGATCCGCATCTCGACGACGGCTTGAAAGTAGACGTCGAGAAAGCGAAGAAATGGCTCGCAAACGGCGCACAGCCGACGGATACCGTTCGCGCGTTGCTCGTCAATGCGGGCGCGATGACGACTAAAAAGTCCACACAAAAGACCAAGGTCGAGAAGAAGAAAAAGTCGGAGTAATACGGCATGACGGAGCTTGTTAAGTATATCGTGACCGCGCTTGTCGACGACAAGGACGGCGTAAAAGTCACAGAGGACGGCGACGTCATTACGGTGTCGGTTGCAAAAGACGATATCGGCAAAGTGATCGGCAAGCAAGGCAGGATAATCAAGTCGCTTCGCGCGGTGGTGAAAGCCGCTTCCGTCAAGCAGGGCAGAAACTGCACGGTCGAGATCGACGAATAATGATTACCGTAGGACAAATCACAAAACCGCAAGGCGTGCGCGGCGAAGTCAAGGTCATTCCCATGACCGACGACCCGTCGCGCTTTTGCTTGTTGAAAACAGTCACCGTCGGCAGTCGCGTGCTCAAAATTGCCGCGGTGCGCGTTGCGTCGGACGCCGTGTATATCAAATTCGACGGCGTGAACGACCGCAATGCGGCGGAAACGTTGCGCGGCGAATATCTCGCTATAGACCGTGCGGCGGCAGTGCCGCTTGACGACGGCGAGTTTTTCATCGCCGATCTTATAGGCGCGAAACTCGCGGCGCGGCGCGACGGCAATGCGGAAACGGTAGGAAAAATTCTTGCCGTGCAAAATTTCGGCGCGGCGGACGTGTTCACGGTGAAGTGCGATAACGGCAAGGAGATGACGTTCGCGTTTGTCGCGGCTCTGTGCGCGGAATACGACGAAAACGCAAACACATTATATGTAGACGGCGGCAAGCTGGACGAAGTAGCCGTATATGATGAAGATTAAGATATTGACGCTTTTTCCCGCCATGTTCGACTGCATGCACGAGAGTATAGTCGGTCGGGCAATAAAATCGGGCATAATAGATTTCGAGGCGGTGGATATTCGCAGGTATTCGCGGGACAAGCATTTTAAGTGCGACGATACCCCGTACGGTGGCGGCGCGGGCATGGTCATGACTGCGCAGCCTATTTTCGATTGCATTAACGCGATCGACCCCGACCATGAGTATTTGCGTGTATACATGTCGCCCAAAGGCGAACGGCTTTCGGACGGGCTTTGTCGCGAGCTTGCGCGAAACGACAATTTGCTCATACTCTGCGGTCATTACGAAGGCGTCGATCAGCGCGTGCTCGATCTTTGCATAGACAGGGAAATTTCCATCGGCGATTACGTGCTTTCGGGCGGCGAGCTTGCGGCGATGGTTGTCGCCGACGCTACCGCGCGGTTTGTGGACGGCGTGCTCGGTTGCAGCGATTCTCACGAAGACGAGAGTTTTTCGGACGGACTGCTCGAATATCCGCATTACACGCGCCCGCCCGAGTTTATGGGATTGAAAGTGCCCGAAGTGCTTTTGAACGGCAACCACAAAGAAATAGAAAAATTCAGGCGACAAAAGAGCGAGGAGATCACTCGCGCCCGCCGACCCGATCTGCTCGGCAAAAAGGACGGGGAGTGATGGATATAAATTGGTTTCCCGGGCACATGGCGAAGTCCATGCGCGAGATAGAGAGCAATCTCAAAGCGTGCGATTGCGTGCTGTACGTTCTCGACAGCCGAGCGGTTCGGTCGTGTTTTAATCCGAGCTTTGACGGAATGATAAATATTCCGACGGTGTACGTGCTCAATAAAACGGATACCGTCGCAGAAGAAGTGACGGTCGGGTGGCTCGATAAACTAAACGGCGGCGGAAATATCGCGGTCGCCGTCGAGGGCACGAGTTCGGCGTGTCGCAAAAAACTGCTGTTTGCGGTCAAAAAGGCGTGCGCCGCCACTCTCGACAGACAAAAGCGACGCGGTATCAACGAGCATGTGCGAGCAATGGTGCTCGGCGTGCCGAATACGGGTAAGTCTACCGTGATAAACAGCCTTTGCGGCAAAGCTCGGCTCGTTACCGGCAATCGTGCGGGGGTCACGCGTTCGGTCGGTTGGGCGCGCGTCGACAGCACGCTCGATCTTCTCGATACTCCCGGCACGCTGTATCCGAAAATCACCGACAGAAAGATCGGCGAAAATCTCGCGATCATCGGCAGCATAAAAGACGAAGTGATAGATCCTTCAGAGCTTGCCGTCGCACTCGTTTCGCGGCTTAACGGTATCGACGAGGGCATACTCGCGTCGAGGTACGGCGAGAACGTAGAAGCGAGTTTCGCGGGGCTTGAGACGGTTGCGAAAAAACGCGGATTCAAAATTCGCGGCGGCGAGTTCGATACCGACCGCGCGGCTGCGGCACTTCTCGACGACTACCGCAAGTGTCGGCTGGGCAAGATCGCATTGGAGTATGCAAACTGATGAATAACAGAGAATTACGCGCCTATAATAAGGCGGAAGAACTCATCGCTTTCGATAAAGCGTTCGGCGTCGCTACGCTTTGCGGCGTGGACGAGGCGGGGCGTGGTCCGCTTGCGGGACCTGTTTCGGTGTGCGCGTGCATAATGCCGCTCGACACGCCTATCGTCGGGATAGACGACAGCAAAAAATTGAGCGAGAATAAGCGCGAGGAACTGTTCGACAAGATCACGGCGGTCGCGGATTATTGCGTCGTACTGATAGGCAGAGAAACGATAGACGATATAAATATCCTCGCGGCGACCAAGCTCGGCATGAAACGCGCGGTAGAAGGACTTAAAACAAAGCCCGAGCTGGCGATCATCGACGCGGTAAAAGGACTCGATCTCGCAGTGAAGTACGAGCCTGTAATTAAAGCCGATGCCAAAAGCTACAGCACCGCCGCCGCATCAATAATAGCCAAAGTCACGCGTGACAGATATATGCGCGAGCTTGACGGCAAATATCCGCAGTACGGTTTTGCGCGTAACAAAGGTTACGGGACGGCAGAGCATATCGACGCGATCAAGCGGTTCGGCGCGTGTCCCGAACACCGTCGCACGTTTATCGGTAATTTCGTGGGTGAGTAGAATGGGACTTTTCGGGCGAAAAAAGAAAATCAACTCGCGCGGCGTGCGCGGCGAAGATCTCGCCGTGAAATACCTCGAAACGCACGGTTACCGTATCCTCGATCGCAACTATACGACGGATATAGGCGAGGTGGATATTTTCGCAACCGACGAAAAGACGCTCGTCACCGTCGAGGTCAAATCGCGGCTTTCGCTCGAGTACGGTACGCCTGCGGAAGCGGTCGGGCACGAAAAGGTAAAGAAAATTTCGCAGGTGACCGCGCAGTACATCAAGCAATTCCGACTGTTCGGCGTGCCCGTGCGGTTCGACGTCGTCGAAGTGTATTTATCTGATAGAACGGTAAATCACATACAAAACGCATTTTACGGTTATCTTAATTATTGATGGCAAATAGCGTTTTTTCCGAATATACCGATAAAAAATCGCAGTGCCGATATTGCGGTTTTTTTATTGCAAGCACCTCAAAACAGTTGCCTTTTACGAAATAAAGTGATATATTTAGGTTTGATGGAATTCGATTTACCCGACATCGCCCCGAGGGTCATATATACCGCAGGCGGGTTCAAACTGACCGCTACGATGCTGTCGTCATTCATAGTGACGGGGGTGCTTATTCTGTTTGCCGTCGTTGTGCGGGTATTTTTCGTGCCGCGGTGGAACAAGGATTTTCGGCACACTTCGGGATTTCGCGCGTTTATAGAGTGGGCTGTCGGAATGTTCGACGGCAACTCTGCCGATCTTACCGAAAAATACGCGCCCGCCGTCGGCGGCATGTACTTCGGCTGTTCGGCATTTATAATGTTCGGAATACTCATCGAGCTGTTCGGACTGCGTTCGCCGTTGTCCGATCTCAACTGCAATATTATTCTCGGACTGATAACGTTCTTTGCGATATTCATTATCGGGTTTATGAAAAAACGCGCAAAGCGTGTTTTGCATTATTTGCCCGTCATACCGCTCGTCACAGATTGCGTTGTGCCGTTCTCTATGGCACTGCGGCTGTTCGGTAGCGTGTATTCGGGGTATCTAATCATGGATATAGTATACCAAACGGGGCTGCGGTATGTGTTGCCGGTTGTGCTAGAGCCGATATTCACGCTTTTCCATGCGCTGATGCAGGCGTATATATTCATGTTCCTGTCTATGAACTTCATCAACGAAGCTATTGAATAGTTTTTTCGGAGGCTGATATGCAAACTATAATCAATACAATTATGCCGATCATCTCGTTTTTGAGCGTCGAGGGCATGGCTGCGCTCGGTGCCGGTCTTGCCGCGCTCGCGTGCGTCGGTGCCGCAATCGGCATGGGTATGTCGACAAGCAAAGCTGTCGAAAGCATGGCACGGCAACCCGAAGCGACCAAGCAGATACGCTCGTCGCTGTTTATCGGTTTGGCGTTTTGCGAAACTACGGCTATTTACGGGTTGCTGATTGCGATTATGCTTATTGTTATGTAATGAGGGTTTGATATGCCGTCCTTACTTTCGACCGACATTTTGGAGGTATTCGGGCTGGATTGGGTGTCCATGCTCGTGTATCTCGGTAATTTCGTGCTGCTTATAGCGGTGCTTATTTTCGTGTTGTATAAGCCCGTGAAAAAGATGATGCGCGAAAAACGCAAGAATCTCGACGACATATATGCCGAGAACGAGAAGCTAAAAGCCGAGGGCGAGGAGCTTCGCGTTCAATACGACAAAATGGTCGAGGATATGAAACTCGAGAACACGCGTGCCGCGGCGAAGCTCGCCGAGGTCGCGCAGGAACGCGCGGACGCAATTCTCGAGGAGGCTCGCAAGCAAGCGGAGGTTATTGTTGCCGCCGCAAAAAAAGAGTCTTTGACACAGCAGGAACAGCTTAAGACCGAGTATCGCGACAGCGTGAATAAACTCGCGTTGCAGATTGCTCAAAAACTGCTCGAACGCGAAATTTCCCAAAAGGATAATTCGCAGCTCATAGAACAGGTATTGTCCGATTGGGAGTCCGATTGATGAGCCGTATTATCGAAGTATCGTCGGCTGTCGAGCTTGACGGTAAACAGACAGCGCGTATCGAAAAGGTCTTTTCGTCCAAGCATAAAGGCGAAAAGATAGATTTCGTATACAAAATAGATAAAGAACTGATCGGCGGTATTCTCGTCGTGGACGGCGATAAATATTACGACGGCACGATGCGTTCGCAGATAGACAAGATCGCCGACAGCTTTCAAGTCAACGAGAAATATCTCGAGGCGGCTACGCCCGCAAAACGCCGTAAAGCCAAAAAGAGCGACGGTGCGGTTTTGCCTGCCGAGATCGCCGATCAAATAGACAAAAGCGTCGTCGAAAAAATAAGCTCGGATACGTTCAACGAGCTTTCGGCGAAAGTGGACGGATATAAAAAGACGTTCGACGTGCGGCATGCGGGCAGCGTGGAATTCTGCGGCGACGGCGTCATTATGTGCAGCGGACTTGCGGACGCCGAGTACGGCGAAATGCTGCGCATAGAAAACGGCGCGCAGGCAATCGTATTGAGCCTGTCCGACGAGGCGGTCGGCGCGATCGTTCTCGACGACGACGATAAAGTGTCCGCACACATGCTTGTCAACACAACGGGCATGATAGTTTCGGTGCCTGTCGGGGATAAACTGCTCGGCAGAGTGGTCAACCCGCTCGGCAAGCCGATTGACGGTCTGGGCGATTTTACCGCCGATAAGTACAGACCTATAGAGGCTTCCGCACCCGCGATCAAGGATCGCGACAAGGTCGACGAGCCGCTTCAAACCGGACTTCTCGCGATAGATTCCATGATCCCTATAGGTCGCGGACAGCGCGAGCTGATAATAGGCGACAGACAAACGGGCAAGACTTCGATCGCCGTCGATACGATACTCAATCAGAAGGGAAAGAACGTAATCTGCGTATACGTCGCGATCGGGCAAAAATCGTCCACCGTTTCTTCGATTTACAATCTTTTGTCCGAAAACGGCTGTATGGATTATACGGTAATAGTTTCGGCGACGGCGCGCGACAGTGCACCGTTGCAGTATATTGCGCCGTATGCCGGCTGTGCGATCGCCGAAGAATTCATGTATTCGGGCAAAGACGTGCTTATCGTTTACGACGATTTGTCCAAACATGCCGTGGCGTATCGCGCAATGAGCTTGCTCTTAAAGCGTCCGCCCGGCAGAGAAGCGTATCCCGGCGATATTTTCTATTTACATTCTCGGCTTCTCGAGCGTGCGGCGAAACTTTCGAAGGAACTCGGCGGCGGGTCTATGACCGCGCTCCCGATAGTGGAAACGCTTGCCGGCGACATATCGGCATACATTCCCACGAATATAATTTCCATAACAGACGGACAAATTTATCTCGAGAGCGAACTTTTCAATTCGGGTATGCGCCCCGCGGTCAACGTCGGGCTTTCGGTATCGCGTGTCGGCGGAAGCGCGCAGATCAAAGCGATGCGTAAAGTATCGGGCAAACTGCGGCTCGAGCTGTCGCAGTACCGCGAGCTTGCGGCATTTGCGCAGTTCGGTGCCGATCTCGACGAGTCCACCGCGCATATGCTCGAACAGGGCAAAAGCATTACCGAAGTTATCAAGCAGGACGTCCACAAGCCCATGCGCGTCGCGCATCAGGTCATATTGCTGTATATAACGGTCAAACAACTGTTGAAAGGTTTGCCGACGTCGCGCATCGGCGAGTTCAAAGAGCGGTTCATCAAGTTCTTCGACGTCGATTATTCGGAAATCGTTACGGAGCTTGAGGAAAAGGGCGAAATGTCCATGGAAATGGGTATAACGATCGAGGATGCCGTCAACGAGTTTATGGCACTGTTCCGTAAGGAGAGCGATTGATGAGCAGTCTTGCGGACATAAAACGCCGACTCGCGTCGGTCAAACAGACACGGCGCATCACGGGCGCGATGAAAACGGTGTCTATTGCCAAAATGCGCAAAGCGTCCGAGAATTACGAAAAAAGCCGTGCGTATGCCGCGCTTGTGGATGAGATCATGAAAGCGGCGGCTACGAGCGAAGGCGAGATCTATTTTTCCGTCAACGACACTCTGAAAAAATACTTGTTGGTTCTTTCCACAGACAGAGGACTTTGCGGCGGATTCGATCATGACGTGTTGCGGTTCGCCGACGGAGTGATTTCCGAAAACGCCGATACGGTTGTTATGCCGATAGGACGTGCGGCGACCGAACATTATTCGGGCGCGAAGAATTGCGACGCGCGTTTTTCCGGCTGTTATTCGGCGTATGCCGAAGATGCGAAAAACGTAGCGGACGCGCTTCTCGAAATGTTCGGAACTGTTGCGGGCGAAATAGCGATAGTGTATGTATCGGGGCGAACGCCGATAAAACGGGTGTTGCTGCCGATCACTGCGCCGACCGACGACGGAAAAACGCAGGACTTATTGCTCGAGCCGTCGCGCAAAGACGTCGTCGACGCGTTGGTCCCGCTGTATGTTACCGCGGCTGTGCTCGACGCACTGCAAAGCCACGTGCTCGCCGAGCACGGCGCGCGTCAAGCCGCAATGTCGGCGGCGACAGACAGCGCGGACAAAATTATAGACGAACTGTCCGTGCAGTACAACCGCGCGAGACAGGCGGGCGTCACCGAGCAAATTACCGAGATCATCGGTGCGACGAGCGCGCTCGGCAGCAATGGAGGCGACAATGAAAAAAGAAGTTAATGCGGGCAAGGTTTCGGTCGTGCTGGGACCTGTCGTCGACGTAAAGTTTGAAAAACAACTGCCCAAGATTTACGAAAAAGTGCTCGTCGACGCTCGCGCGAGCATGCCTGCGGACGCCGCGGCAACGAACGACGAGGGGTTTGTCGCGCTCGAAGTCATGAGCCATATTCCGCCCTCAACGGCGCGGTGCATCGCGCTCGAACCGACGGAAGGACTTTCCCGCGGCATGGTCGCGTACGGCACGGGGCACCCCATTTCCGTGCCCGTCGGCGAGAGCGTTCTCGGCAGGGTCATGAACGTTCTCGGCAATCCGATCGACGGCAAAGGCGAGATCAAAGCGGAAACGCATAGGTCTATACATCGCAAAGCTCCCGAATTTTACGAACAGAAAACGGGTAACGAGCTTATCGAAACGGGCATTAAGGTAATCGACCTTATCGCTCCGTACCGCCGCGGCGGAAAAATAGGTTTGTTCGGCGGCGCGGGCGTCGGCAAAACGGTGCTTATAATGGAGCTTATTCGCAACGTCGCTACCGAGCACGGCGGATATTCCATATTTACGGGCGTCGGCGAGCGCAGTCGCGAAGGCTATGACATGATCCACGATATGACGGAGAGCGGCGTTCTCGACAAAACCGCGCTCGTTTTCGGTCAAATGAACGAGCCGCCCGGCTCGCGTATGCGCACCGCGCTTACGGGGCTTACAGTCGCAGAATATTTCCGCGACGAGATGAATAAAGACGTATTGCTCTTTATCGACAATATTTACAGATTCGTGCAAGCGGGTTCGGAAGTGTCGGCACTTCTCGGAAGATTGCCGTCCGCGGTGGGATACCAGCCGACGCTCGCTACCGAGCTTGGCGGACTCGAAGAACGTATCGCAACCACGAAAAACGGTTCGATCACGTCCATACAGGCGGTATACGTGCCCGCGGACGATTTGACCGACCCCGCACCCGCCGCAATATTCACTCATCTCGATGCGACTACCGTACTCAACCGCAAGATAGTAGAACAAGGTATTTATCCTGCGGTCGACCCGTTGCAATCGACGAGCCGACTTCTCGAGCGCAACGTCGTAGGCGAAAAGCATTATGCCGTGGCACGCGGCGTTCAGGAAGCATTGCAGCGTTATGCCGAGCTTAACGATATTATTTCCATTCTCGGCATGGACGAACTGTCGGAGGAGGACAAAGCTCTCGTTTACCGTGCTCGCAAACTGCAACGTTTCTTTTCTCAACCGCTGTTCGTTGCGAAAAGTTTTACGGGCATGGACGGCAGGTTCGTTCCGATGTCCGCGACGGTGGACAGTTTCGAAGCCATTCTCAAAGGCGAAGCGGACAAATATCCCGAATCGGCGTTTTTCATGGTAGGCGATCTCGACGAAGTTAAGGAGAAAGCGGAGAGTTGAGTAAATTCTTCTTGCGAATCGCCACTCCCGAACGCGACGCGTTTTCGGGCGAGGTGGAATACTTATCGTTCGACACGCCGCGCGGCAGAGAAGGGATCATGCGCGGCGCGATTCCGCGTATTGCCGTCGTCAGCGCGGGAAAGCTCGAAATCACCGATTGCGGCGTTAAAACGGTGCTTAATGTGGGTGACGGATTGATCCACGTCGAGCGCGGCGGCGTCACCGTTGTGACGTCGCGATGCGACGGCGACGGTGCGGATATGTCGAATCGTGACGGAGAATTCGGCGATCTTACGCCCGAGATCGCTCGCGCGAAAATAGTTTCGACAATCAAGAACAAAAACTCTCACGACGATAGGTAACTCCGAGGCACCATCTGCATACATTACTAATGTTATGCAGACTGTTGTTGACGTGTCGCGCTTGCGACACAATATCCGAATAATTCGCAGTACGACGAGAACGGGATTCTGTGCCGTCGTCAAAGCGGACGCGTACGGTCACGGTGCCGCAGTCGCGGGGTTCATTTCGCCGCTCGTAGATTGTTTTCTCGTAGCGACGCTTAAAGAAGCGGAGGAGATCCTCCCGCTTACCGACAAGCCGATACTTGTGCTCGGCGGCGATATTTCGCAGTTCACGCGCACCGTGGACAGGCGGATCATTCCTACCGTGAGCGACGTCAAGCAGTTGAGCGCGATACTCAATATCGGGCACGCCAACTATTCGGTAGCGGTGAATACCGGCATGAACAGACTCGGTGCACGCGACAGATCGCTCGAAAACATACTGTCGCTGTGCAAGCAGAACGACAGCAAACCGTGGTCGGTGTATTCGCATTTATACGGCGGCATATATTCGGCGGGGTATCAGGCAGCGGAGTTCGAACGGCTTACCGCCGATCCCGTGCTTCGCGGACGGCGGCATCTGTACTGTTCGTGCGCGCTCGACTTTATGGGGTGCGAGCTGTATGACATGACGCGTTGCGGGCTTGCGATGTACGGCTACTCCGATTGCACCGACATTTGCATGCGCGTGCGCGCGAAAATCGTCGGGCTTAATCGCGTCGGTGCGGGCGAGCATGTGGGATACGGCGATTATACGCTCGAAAACGACTCGCTCGTGGCGACGGTGCGTATGGGTTATGCCGACGGACTGCGCCGTACGGATAAACCGCTGTATTTTACCGTGCGCGGCAAAAAGTGCAGGGTGATAGGCGTTCCGTGCATGGATCTGTGCATGATAGACGTTACGGGGCTTGATTGCAGGTGCGGCGAGTTTGCGTATTTGATTTCGGAAAAGAGCGATACGGAGTATCTCGCAAAGTGTTACGGCACGATAGTTTACGAAGTTTTGACGGGGTTCAAGCGTGGAGAAAGAATTTACATTTGATAAAAATGCTTTGCGCGAGCGTATGAAAGCGACGCGCAAAAATTTGGCGGACAAGCAGGCTTTGTCCGTCGTCGCATGCAGTCGAGCCGAAAAACTCGTTTACGGTAATATTTTGGCGTATGTTCCGATCGGATCGGAATTGAGCACTTTGCCGCTCATAGAGTTGCTCCGGAAACGTTCGGACGTCGCCGTGTATGTTCCGCATACCGTCGGGACCGTCATCGTTCCGCGAAAACTCGTCAAACTCGATAAGCCGAACGGTACGGGAAATTTGCCCGATGACTGTTACGGCGAACCGCTCGGGGCGGAGAAACTGCATTTTTGCATTACTCCGCTTCTCGGCTTCAACGATGCGGGATACAGGCTCGGTTACGGCAAAGGTTGTTACGATATGTTTTTTGCGGAAAACGACTGCATTAAAATCGGCATGGCGTTCGAGGCGCAACGCATATATTTTTCGCCCGAAAGCAACGATATACCCCTCGATTGTTGCGTTACCGAGCAAAAAGTGATATACTTTTAGCATGAGAGTAATTGCCGGAAAATTCAAAGGAACAAAACTCGTTTCGCCGCACGGCGAGGTGCGTCCCACGACAGACATAGTAAAAGGCAGTCTGTTCTCGGTGCTGACGAGCAAAGGCTTGCTGAAGGACGCGAATTGCTTGGATATATTTTGCGGAAGCGGCGGGCTTGGCATAGAAGCACTTTCGCGCGGAGCGGAAAGCTGCGTGTTCGCCGATATAGACGTAAAAAACGTAAATGCCAACCTCGATAAACTGCGCATATCCGCGCGGACTGTGGCGGGAGATTTTCGGAAAACGCTGAAATCGCTTATCGGCAAAAAGTTCGACCTCGTGTTTTGCGACCCGCCGTACAAATCGGGGTTTGCGCGGACAACCCTCGAACTTTTGGTCAAATACGAACTTCTTTCGGATAACGGCGCGGCGGTTATTGAGCGCGGCAGCGACGGCGAACCGACGGAGGTTTCGGGCACGTACATAATAGACAGCAGGAAGTTCGGAGCGGCAACATACGAAATAATCGGAGTGGATCATGAAAGCAATATTTGCGGGAACGTTTGACCCGTTTACCACGGGACATCGCAACATAGCCGAACGAGCGGTGCGGCTGTTCGGAAATCTGACGATAGCCGTCGCGAGCGATACAGGCAAGAATACGGTATCTCTCCTCGACCGTGCGGAGATCGTGCGCATTGCGACGCTCGACATGCGCGCCGTCGCCATAGAACCGTTTTCGGGACTGCTTTCCGATTACCTCGCCAAGAACGGCGATTGCGTGCTTGTCCGCGGCGTCCGCGGCATGCGCGACACAGAATACGAACGCGATCTTTCGCGTGTTTACAAGTCGCTGTGCGGCAAGGATACCGTGTTTCTCATGACGGGTGCGGAGTTCGAGCACGTGTCGTCGACGGTGGTGCGGGAGCTTGTATCGCTCGGCGGGGATATAAATGGTTACGTTATGCCGCAGACTGCGGAGCTGATCAAAAAATTGTATCGTAAATAAAGGAGTGGTATAATGAGTAGGTCCGATGCGTTGGAAATATTGAGCAGGTTGCGCGGCGAGCTTGACGGCGGACGCGGATTGTTTTCCAAGAAGCCCGATTTGCCGCTGTGCGTCGAACTTTGCGACAAGCTCGCGAAGATCCTCCCCGAAGAAATGAACGACGCCGAGTACGTAAAGCACAAGCGCAAAGAGATTCTCGCAAACGCCGATATCGTCGCGAAAAACACCATTCGCGCCGCCGAAGAAAAGGCTAATAATCTCGTTTCTGAATCGGAAGTGGTGCGCGGTTCGCAGACCGCCGCCAACCGAATAATAGAGAGCGCGTATGCGAAGTGCGATAATCTTATTATTCGCACCAAAGCGCACCTCGACAATCTTTTCAAGGAAACGGAAAGTTTTCTGTTGTCTACGCTCGCGGTTGTTCGCACCAACAGGGAAGAACTTCGCGCCGCGCTCACCGATAGTCGCAAGGACGACTGAAAATCAAAATCTCGATCGCGATCCGAAAAACTCAATCATGATATCTACGTTAAAGAAAATTTCTTCGCCGCGCGCGTTGAAAGAACAAATTCCCATAGATCCGAAACTTGCCGCCGCGCGGCTCGACGCAATTTCGCAAATCGAGGCGATACTTCGCGGCGAGGACGGGCGCAAGCTGTTTATCGTCGGACCGTGTTCAGCCGACGACCCGAACGCGGCAATAGATTACGCGGTGCGGCTTTCGCGCGTGGCGGAAAAAATCAAAGACAGGATCTTCGTCGTGTTGCGAATGTTTACGGCAAAACCCCGCACCCGCGGCGAAGGGTATATGGGGTTACTGCATACGCCCGACGCGCCGAGCGGCGAAGTGAATATAGCAGAAGGCATTGCCGCCATGCGCAGACTGCACGTTCGCGTCGCGAGCGAGAGCGGGCTGTTTACTGCGGACGAATTGCTGTATCCCGAAGCAGTGCGATACGTAGACGATATAGTGTGTTACTTTTCGGTTGGAACGCGCAGCAGCGACGATCAGCTTCATCGTTTCGTCGCGAGCGGTCTGGACGTCCCCGTCGGTATAAAGAATCCGTTAAACGGTAATCTCGACAGCCTTGCGGCGAGCGTGCGTACCGCGCGCAACGGCAACGAATTTCTGTTTTGCGGCGAGCATGTGCGAACGTTCGGCAACGATCGCGCGCACCCCGTGCTTCGCGGCTCGGTGAGTGCGAACGGAGAACATATCCCGAATTACGGATATGAAAGCGTTATGAAAATTTCGTCGCTGTGCGGCGGGCGAGTCATCGTAGACGTCGGACATTCCAACAGCGGAAAGAACGAAAACAAGCAGTGCGAAGTGCTTCGCGACATGTGGGAGATCGCGAAGCAAAAACAGGAATACGGTAGTGCCGTCGCGGGCGTCATGATAGAGAGCTACATTGCGGGCGGAAGCGGCGCGGCGGGCAGTATGTACGGGCGGTCGCTTACTGACGGGTGCTTGAGTTTCGAGGACACCGAGAGGCTGCTTCTTCGGGCTTCGGACGGTATGCCGTCGTAAGGTATACGTGCAAATTATAGCTTGTTTTGTCGAAATCCGTCGAATTTATGTGCGGTGTTGATTAGTCGGCGCGGCTGTGCTATACTGCTGTTGTACGATGTCGATGCAGGCACCGAGGAACGGACGGAGGTAATCATGGCACGAAAGGCAAGCGAACTCAAAAAGCGTTGCTGGCTCGCAAAACAGCGGCTCAAAATGGGATATTGGGAATCGGTAAAGAACGATCCCGACGTAAAACGCACGGCGGAATATGTACCGCAGATAAGACGCGTTTACGACGAGGAAATTGCGGTGACGTCGACTTCGCCGCGCGACGAGCGACTTTACAAAAAGGTTTGCGATATTCTCGACAGCAGCGAGATCACCGTCAATCCCATAGGACAGCTCATCGAGCGCGACGTGTACGAAGGATTGGACGGCGCGGCGCGACAGAGGTATATCCTCGAACTGTCGCAAAAATTCAGAGAACTGAAAGAGCGGTACTACCGCGAAAAAACAGGCGCGTAAATAATACTCGGCGCAAAAGAGGAATCATGTACAGAATAGACGACCTAAACGAAATTCAGAAGAATGCGGTGCTCGACACCGAAGGCGCGGTGCTCGTCACGGCGGGCGCGGGCAGCGGCAAAACCAGACTTTTGACGCACCGAATAGCCCATCTTATAAAAGACTTGCACGTGCCGCCGTACAACATTCTCGCCATCACGTTTACAAACAAAGCGGCGAACGAAATGAAATTGCGGCTCGAGAGCATGCTCGGCGAAGCGGACGGGATATGGATTTTTACTTTTCACGCCGCGTGCGTAAGAATACTTCGGCGGTTCATCGACCATATAGGGTATAATAAAGATTTCACGATTTACGGCGAAGCGGAAACGAAAGCGGTCGTAAAGCGTATTTGCAAAGACCGCGCTTATAACGAGGACATGGTCAAACGGATACTGTCCGAGATCTCCGATTGCAAAAACAAAGGGATAATGCCCGAAGATTACGAAGCGACGCATCCGTATGCACAGGACGGCGACGGCATAGCAAATGCGTTTTTACAGTATCAAGCGACGCTTAAGGCGAACAACGCGCTCGATTATGACGACTTGCTCGTACTGACGCTCAAACTTTTGCGCGAGTGCGATACCGCGCGCGCGTTTTATGCAGACAAATTCAGATATATACATATCGACGAATTTCAGGACACCAATACGGTGCAGTACGAGATCGCGAAACTGCTCGCGAGCAAGCACGGCAATATTTTCGCGGTCGGCGATGAGGATCAGTGCATCTATACTTGGCGCGGCGCGTCAATAGATAATATTTTCGCGTTCCGAAAAGATTTCGGTTGCAAGGTGTACAAGCTCGAGCAAAACTACCGCTCGTCGTCAAATATTCTCGCCGTGGCTAACCGCATTATCAAAGGCAACACGCAACGGCTCGACAAGAAGCTGTGGACGGAGAACGGCGACGGTAAAAAAGTCGTGTGTTTCGCCGCGGCGACCGACGGTTACGAAGCGGACTATGTGGTGCGCACGCTGTACGAACTCATTCGCGAGGGCGAATACAACTATTCGGACTGCGCGGTGCTCATGCGGCTCAACGCACTGTCGCGACCGTTTGAAGAACGGTTTTTGCAATACGGCATACCGCACAGGGTGTACGGCGGATTCAAGTTCTACGATCGCAAAGAAATCAAAGACGTGCTCGCATATGCGCGGCTTTCCGTAAATACTTACGACGACGAAGCGATATACAGGATAATCAATTTTCCGCGACGCGGTATAGGCGATGCGTCGGTGGAAAAGATCCGCGATTATACGAAGTCTACCGGTAAAAGCGCGTTCGATATCATCACGCACGCCGAAAGCTATCCGTTCCAAACCGCATTAAAGACCAAACTCGTCGAGTTCGGCAAGACGCTTGAAAATCTTCATTCCGCGGCGCAGGGCGACATTAAAGCATACTTCAAGTATTTGTTGTTCGAGGTACTCAACGTCGTCGATCTGTTCTCGGACGGTGACGAGGACGGCGCGCGGCTCGAGAATATCAACGAGCTTCTCAATTCGGTCGGCGAGTTTTGCAACAACAACGACGGCGCGGGTCTTTCCGATTATCTGCAAACTGTGTCGCTGTACAGCGATACCGACGATATGAACGGCGACAATGCGGTGACTATCGCGACGGTGCACAGCGCGAAAGGTTTGGAATTTCCGATCGTGTTCGTAGTCGGACTCGAGGACGGCACGTTCCCGTCGTTGCGCATGAACGAGAACGCCTCGGCACACATGGAGGAAGAACGTCGGCTTATGTACGTGGCGGTTACTCGCGCAATGAAACGGCTTTTCCTCACTTATGCGAAGTCGCGGTTTTTGTACGGCGAAACGCGGTATAATATCCCGTCGCGGTTTCTTACCGAGGCGGGGCTTGTCGAACGCAAAGAGAATCCCGCCGATGCGTACACGAGCAGTCCGTCATATCGCGGTATATCGCAGGTCGCAAAAGCTTCGGCGAGCGGCGGTTACGGCGGGGAAAGTCGGAGCACGTATTCGGGCGAAAAATTCGGCGGCGGGTACAAAAGCGGCTATTCGTCGGGCGGCGCGAAACAAGCCGTCGAACATTCGGACAAGTCGCTTTTCACGCCGGGGGCGATCGTCATGCATAAGCGGCTCGGCAAAGGTACTGTGTTGAGCGTGGAAAACGTCGGCAAGAATTTATATGCGAAAATAGAATTCGAGCGTGGCGGAGTCATGAATCTTGCCGTAGACTTCGCGCCGCTTACCGTTATAAAGGAGTGATCTATGGCGAAAGACAGAATGTGCGAGCTTGTCGAAAAGCTCAATGATTTGGCTTACCGATACTATGTGCTCGACGAGCCTATAGTGTCGGATAAAGAGTATGACGCACTTTACGATGAACTCGTCGCACTCGAAAAGAGCACGGGCGTCACTCTCGACGATTCTCCGACCAAACGCGTCGGCGGCGAACCGCTCAAGGAATTTACGCAACACAAGCATATCAACAGACTATACAGCCTCGATAAATGCAATACGCAGGACGGACTTCGCGCGTGGTTCGATAAGCTGACTGCCGCGCTCGGCTATCCGCCCGAGTGCACGCTCGAGTATAAGCTCGACGGGCTTACTATTTGTCTTACGTACGCGAACGGCAAGCTCGTTACCGGCAGTACGCGCGGGAACGGCGAGGTCGGCGAGAACGTCACGGAGCAGGTCAAGACTATAAAGTCGGTCCCGCTTTCCATTTCGTACGACGGAACGGCGGAAGTGCAGGGCGAAGGCATTATGCGAATAAGCGCGCTCGAAAAATACAACCGTACCGCCGCAGTGCCGCTTAAAAATCCGCGCAACGCCGTTGCGGGCGCAATTCGCAATCTCGACGTTCGCGAAACCGCAAAACGCAATCTCGACGTGATTTTTTATAACGTGAACTATATGAGCGAGGGCGGCGGATTGTCGCAGACCGAACAGATAGAATTCATAAAACGCAATCGGTTCAAAACGGGCATGTGTTTCGTGTCCGACAGTATAGAGAAAATTATCGACAAGATCAATTCCGTGAACAGAAGCTCGCTTGATTTTGCGATCGACGGCATGGTAATAAAAGTAAACGATCCCGCCGCGCGTGCCGTTCTCGGATATACCGATAAATTCCCGCGCTGGGCGATCGCTTACAAGTTCGAAGCGGAAGAAACCACAACGTTGCTCAAAGAAGTAGTGTGGCAGGTGGGGCGCACGGGCAAGCTGACGCCGCTCGCAATGCTCGAGCCTGTAGAACTTTGCGGCGCGACGGTGCAACGGGCGACGCTCAACAATTACGGCGATATACAGCGCAAAAACGTCACGGTCGGATCGCGCGTATTCATTCGGCGCAGTAACGACGTTATTCCCGAAATTCTCGGCGTCGCGGAGCGCGGCGAGGGCGCGCGCGAGATAGAAAAACCGAGCGTGTGTCCGTGTTGCGGCAGTGCGCTCGAGGAGGAGGGCGCGAATTTGTTTTGCCCCGACTTTTACGGTTGCCGTGCGCAGGTGGTGGCGCGACTGGAGCATTTTTGCGCGAAAGAATGTATGGACATAGACGGCGTGAGCATTAAGACCGCCGAGCAGCTTTTCGATAAACTTAACGTGCATTCGGCGTATATGCTGTACTCGCTCGATAAATCCGATCTCGCAAAAATAGACGGGTTCAAGGATAAGAAGATAGCGAACTTCCTCGCCGCCGTCGAGAAGTCTAAGTCTGTCGACCTGCCGCATTTCATCAACGCGCTTTGCATAGACAACGTGGGACGTGTAACAGCCAAAGCTCTCGCCGAGCATTTCGGAAGCCTTGCGGCACTTGTCGCCGCGACGCCCGAAGAACTTATAGAGATACCCGACGTGGGCGGCGTAGTGGCTCAATCAATCTGCGATTATTTTGCGCGGCACGGCGAGGTCGTCGCCAAGTTTGCCGCGATCGGCATCGACCCGAAATGCGAAAAAACGGAGGGCGGAAAGTTCGACGGCATGAAGTTCGTGCTCACCGGGTCGCTCGCCGAATTCACCCGCGACGAAGCGCGCAGTGCGATCGAGGCGAACGGCGGGTCGGTAATGTCGAGCGTTTCCAAACTCACCGACGTGGTGATCGCGGGCGAGAGCGCGGGGTCCAAACTCGAAAAAGCAAAAAAACTCGGCATAAAAATTATCGACGAAAAGCAGTTCAAGAGTATGTTAAACGCTTGAAAATTCGATAAAGTTGTGTTATAATACAGAGTGTTATATTGCAAGGACGGGTATTTTCGCTAAAGGCAACGAAATCGAAAAATCAAACCGTACTCGAGATATAATATTAAGCATTTTTGCGAGATCGTCGGTATAACTAAAGGCAGGTGGCTGTGAGGAGCATGACAGGTTACGGCAAGGGCGTCGCGAGTTCGGACGGACGCACCGTCACCGTTGAAATCAAGTCGGTAAACAATCGTTTTTCGGAAATCAACTGCAAACTTCCGAAATCAATGATGTATATCGACGATGCTTTACAGAAGTGTATTCGCGAGCGTGCGACGCGCGGCAGTTTCGACGTGTATTTTTCGTACGAGAATCTTTCAGACAACGCGAAAAAAGTCACCGTCGATCACGCGCTCGCCAAGGAATACGTCGCCGCTGCAAAGTCTATCCGCGCCGAATTCATGCTCGAGGACGATTATAACGTAACGGCTTTGCTTCGTACTCCCGAAGTGGTCACGGTGAGCGTGCCCGACGACGACCGCGAGCTTGTGGTGCGGCTTGTGCGCGAAGCGGCTACCCAAGCGATGACGCGGCTCGACGAAATGCGACTCAAAGAGGGCAAAGGCATACTCGAGGATCTCACGAAGCTCATAGGCAATCTCGACAGACTTTTGCAGTCGGCTAAAGAGCGTGCGCCGCTCGTAGTCCGCGACTATAAAACGGGTCTTATCGCGCGGGTAAAAGAGCTTCTCGACGGGTACGAACCGGACGAAGCGAAACTGCTGAACGAAGTGGCTTTCTTCGCCGACAAAGCGGATATCAACGAAGAAATTTCGAGGCTGTCGTCGCACATATCGCAATTCATGGCGATTTGCGCCGAGAATGTGCCGCAGGGCAGACGGCTCGACTTCCTCTCGCAGGAAATGGTGCGCGAAGTCAATACCATGGGCAGCAAGTCCAACGACATTACGCTCACGGGATACGTCGTCGCAATGAAGAACGAAGTTGAAAAAATCAAAGAACAAATAAGGAACGTGGAATAATGAACAAAGGATTGTTGTTTATCGTGTCCGGTCCGTCCGGCGCAGGCAAGGGAACGATTTGCGAGCAGGTCCTCGCGCGTACGGGTATGGTGCGTTCGGTGTCCGTCACGACCCGCGCAAAGCGCGAGCACGAGCAGGAGGGTTTGCATTACTTCTTCCGTACCGAAGAACAGTATCGGCAAATGATAGCCGACGGCGAGTTTTTTGAAACGGCGGAGGTTTTCAACCATTTTTACGGTACGCCCAAAGCTCCCGTTCTCGATAACCTCGAAAAAGGCATAGACGTGCTGTGCGAGATAGACGTGCACGGTGCTGCGTCAATCAAGAAGCAGTATCCCGATGCGGTTTCGGTTTTCGTAATGACGCCCGACTTCGACGTGCTCGCCGAACGGTTGCGCGGCAGAGGTACGGAAACGGAAGCGAGTCTTAAGACGCGGCTGGGCAGCGCAAAGCGCGAGCTTGGCAAGTTCAAGCTGTACGACTATATCGTTTTCAACGATACGATAGATGACGCGGTCGAGCAGATGCTCGATATTGTCACCGCCGAAAAGTGTAAGGTAAAGAACAATCTCGACAAGATCGCCGCCTTGCTCGGCAAATAATACATAAATAAATCTTTTGTGAGGTAATAGATATGTTAGTAGATCCGCCTATCGACAAACTTGTGGATATTGTAGGCAACAAGTACGCGCTTGTGGGGCTTTTGGGCAAGCGCGCGCGTATGCTCATGGACAAACGTCACGACTATCTTGAGCAGGAAGGTATCAACCCCGTTTCGTATGCGGCGAAAGAAGTGTACGAAGGCAAAGTCGAGGGCGTGGAAGAAGGTTGATCTTTCTTGAACGCACTCGAGAACAAAACCGTACTCGTCGGCGTTACCGGCGGGATAGCGGCGTATAAAGTGTGCGGTTTGGTTTCGCGGCTCGTAAAGAGCGGCGCGACCGTACATGTGATGATGACGCGGAACGCGACGCAATTCGTCGCGCCGCTTTCATTTGAAACATTATCCCGAAACAGGGTGACTGTCGATACTTTCGATCGCGACTTTACGTGGGAAGTGGAGCACGTGTCGCTTGCGAAAAAGGCGGACGTCGCAATCGTCGCGCCAGCTACGGCGAATGTTATAGCGAAACTCGCTTGCGGGATAGCCGATGATTTTCTTACGACGACGTTGCTTGCCTGTCGTTGCAAGGTGCTTTTCGCGCCCGCGATGAATACGGCGATGTTCGACAACGTTGCGACGCGCGAGAACATGGAAAAGCTCGTTTCGCGCGGATTTATTCCCGTGTACGGTGAGAACGGGTATCTCGCGTGCGGCGATACGGGGGCGGGACGCATGGCGGAACCCGAAGTGCTTTATGCCGCGATCGAGAACGCTTTGAGCGGCAAAACCGATTACGTCGGCAAACGGGTGCTTGTTACGTCCGGCGCGACCCGTACCGAAATAGACCCCGTGCGGTTTATCTCCAACCGTTCGAGCGGGAAAATGGGATACGCTATAGCAAACGAAGTAAGCGCGCGCGGCGGCGAGGTCGTGTATATCAAAGGTTTTACCGATAAGTTCGACATTCCGTCGAATTGGACGACGGAAAGCGTCAAGACTACGGCGGAGATGTTCGAGGCGGTCAAAAAGCATGCGCCGAGCTGTGACGTTTGCATTATGGCGGCCGCGCCGTGCGATTACGAAGTCGCGGCGTCGCCGCAAAAAATAAAGAGTAAAACTCTGACCGTAAACTTTACCAAAGCGGTCGATATAGCGGCGTGGGTGGGCGAAAATACGGATTGTAAGCTCGTCGTATTTGCCGCGGAAACTCAGGACGGCGAACGCAATGCGGTAAAGAAACTTCAAAGCAAACATGCGGACATGGCGGTGCTTAACGACGTCACCGCGCCCGGGGCGGGCTTCGACGTCGATACGAATATTGCTACGATCGTGACGAGCAAGGGAAGCGAAAATTTGCCGCTTATGAGCAAGCGCGAACTTGCGGGTATCATTCTCGATAAAACAACGTTATTATGATAGCGAAGGTTATTGTGGACATTTCCGCGAGCGACGTCGATCGCGTGTTCGATTATCGTGCGATCGACGGTGTGGAGTGCGGCTCGCGGGTATTCGTGCCGTTCGGGCGGCAGAATATCGAAGGTTACGTGATAGCTCTTTCGGACACGACCGATGTGCCGCAGGAAAAGCTCAAGGATATCACGTCGGTGCTCGACGACCGTCCGATCGTGTCGAAGGAATTCCTGCAGTTATGCGATTTTATGACGGAGCGGTTTCACCTCCGCAAAATCGACGTGTTCAGGCTGTTTCTGCCGTCGAAGATGCGCGGCGGGCGAATCAAATCGCTGGAAAAGATATTCGTATATCTCAATCCCGATTATGCAGAGGTCGATCCCGCGCTCTTTATAAAGAAGTCGGCGACGGCTCAACACGAAGTGTTCGAGTATATGCTCGATGCGGGTGCCGTAGAGCAGAGCTTTCTCAACGCGAATTTTTCCGCCGCAGCTGTCCGCAATCTCGTTTCGCGCGGGATATTTTTGACTCGGCTCGAAAACGTTTTGCGCACGCCTTACAAGAATATCGTGCAAAAAGACGACAGAGTGGTTCTCAATCCCGAGCAGGTCGCGGCAGTCGATACGATACTGTCGAGCGATAAACCGACGCTTCTTTTCGGCGTTACGGGCAGCGGCAAAACCGAGGTGTACCTCAACTGTATAGAAAACACTCTCCGAGCGGGAAAAACGGCTATCATGCTCGTACCCGAAATATCGCTCACGCCGCAGGTAATGCGCATATTCCGCTCGCGGTTCGGCGATGACGTCGCACTGCTTCATTCGGGATTGAGCGACGGCGAGCGATTCGACGAATGGCGCAGGCTTCTTACGTGCGACGCGCGCGTCGCGGTGGGAGCGCGGTCGGCGATTTTCGCACCGCTCGACAATGTCGGGTTGATCGTTATAGACGAAGAACACGACACGTCGTACATATCGGAGTCGAATCCGCGATACATAACGCGCGAGGTCGCGTTCTTCAGAGCGAAGTATAACGGCGCGAAAGTGGTCATGGGTTCGGCGACGCCGCTCGCGGAAAGTTTCTATGCCGCCGAAAAAGGCGAGTACACGCTCGCGCGGCTTATCTCGCGCGCGAATAAGCGCGAGATGCCGAAAATCGACATAGTTAATATGTGCAACGAGGTGACGTACGGCAATTCGGGAATGTTTTCCGCGCCGCTCGTCGAAGCTCTCGACAAATGTTTGAGCGCGGGAAATCAGGCAATACTTTTTCTCAACCGCCGCGGGTACAGTTCGTACGTCATGTGCAAAAAGTGCGGGTATGTCGCGAAGTGCGACGACTGCGACGTATCGCTCGTATATCACAAAGACGAGAATCTGTTGAAGTGTCACTACTGCGGCAAACGCTACTCGATGCTCGACCTGTGTCCGAACTGTAAAAGCCCGCATATAAAACAAGGCTTCATGGGTACCGAGCGCATCGTCGAGCAAGTGAAAGAAATGTTCCCGTCCGCGCGTATAGTGCGCATGGATAACGACACTACGCGGTCTAAAGACGCGCACTTAAAACTTCTCGGCGAGTTCGCGTCGGGGAATGCCGATATTCTCGTCGGCACTCAAATGGTGGCGAAAGGTCACGACTTTGCAAACGTAACGCTCGTCGGCATAATCGACGCGGACATGAGCCTGCATTTTTCCGATTTTCGCGCGGTGGAACGCACGTTTCAGCTTATAACGCAGGTCGCGGGTCGTGCGGGGCGCGAACAAAAACCGGGCACCGTGATATTGCAAACGTACACGCCCGGGCATTACGTCTATAAGTACGCATCCGCATACGATTACGAGGGGTTTTACCGCAAAGAGATCAATTTGTTGCAAACAACGTCGTTTCCGCCGTTTACCGATATATTCCGAGTGCTTGTGTCGTGCGAGGACGAGGGCGCGGCACTCGACGCGACAAAGCTCGCTACCGACCGCATACGTGAAGTAGCTGCCAAATATCCGAACGCGTTCGTATACTTAAACGCAATGCGTTCGCCCAAAAAACGTATTCAGACGAAGCACAGAATGCAGGTGCTCATGCGCATACAGCCGCATCGCGACGACATTCGCGCCGAAATTTACGCGGCGGCGGACGAGGTGAGCAGAACGTTCCCGCAGGTGACTTGCTTCACCGAAATAAATCCAAACGACTTAAGTTAACCGAGGTATCACTATGGCAAGACGAAAAATTTACAGGGAAGGCGATGACACCCTTCGCCAAATAAGCAAGCCCGTCACCGAGTTCGACGATAAGCTCGCACAGCTTCTCGACGACATGACAGAAACGCTCGCTTACGCCGACGGTGCGGGGCTTGCCGCGCCGCAAATCGGCGTTTTGAAACGCGTATTCGTCGCATCTTTCGACGGGTGCAAAACTTTTATAGAAGCGGTCAATCCCGAAATCGTCGTACGCAGAGGCAAGCATATCGAGTATGAAGGTTGTTTGTCCATTCCCAACATTCGCGAGCGCGTCGAACGCCCCAAACACGTTACCGTTCATGCGTTCGACCGTCACGGCAATCCCATAGTGCTGAAAGGCAACGGTTTTTCGGCGGCGTGCTTCTGCCACGAGATTGACCACCTCGACGGCATACTCTTTATCGACAGGGCGATTAAAAAATAGCGTATGAAAATTCTTTTTATGGGGACACCCGAATTTGCGGCGTACAGCCTTGCCGCATTGCTTAAGAGCAAGCACACCGTCGCGGGCGTAGTGACGCAACCCGATCGCTCGCTCAAGCGCGGAAAAACCGAAGTGTGCGCGGTGAAAAAGCTCGCGCTCGAAAACGGCTTGACGGTGTTGCAACCGAACCGCCTTCGCGACGAAGCGGATGCGATACGCGCGTTCGGTGCGGATATAGGCGTCACTGCCGCTTACGGTCAGATACTGAACGCGGACGTGCTCGACGCGTTTCCTTGCGGCGTGATAAACGTGCATGCGTCGTTGCTCCCGAAGTACCGCGGCGCATCGCCTATACAGTCGGCTATCGCCGACGGCGAGCGCGAAACGGGCGTTACCATTATGCGCACGGAGCTTGGCTTGGACACCGGCGATATTCTTTCCGTAGCGAAAACGCCGATATATGACGGTGAGACGGCGGGCGAACTCACCGTGCGGCTCGCCGAAATGGGTGCGAGTCTTCTCGTAGATACTCTCGATAATTTCGCGAACATCACTCCGCGCAAGCAGGACGATAGTCTAGCCACGCATTGCAAAACGATAAAGAAAGAAGAACAATATATAAACTTCGGTTGCGACGCGGAGTGCGTGGTAAACCGCATACGTTCGCTTTCGCCGTCGCCTTGCGCCAAAACGGTGATAAACGGCGAGGTATATAAAATATACCGAGCAAGACAATGCGATGCCTGCGGCGCACCCGGCGAAATACTTTGCTCGGACGATAAACTCGTCATAGCGTGCGGGCGCGGCGGTATAGAAGTGCTTACGATCCAAGCTCCGTCCAAGCGCGCGCTCGATATATCGGAGTTTTTGCGCGGCAGACGTTTCGACAAAGGAGTGATTTGTGCAAGACCGCAATAACCGCAACAACCGTCGCAACGGCGGTAACAACAATAAGCAATCGCAAAAAGCCGCCGCGGCGCGTGCCGCCGAGCAGGTGGACATTTGTTTGTACAACGCGTTGCGCTCGGTGTTTATGGACGAAGCATTTTGCGCACCCGCGATCACAAAAGCACTTAAAGGTCTTAACAACACGCGCCAACACCCGTTCGTGACGAGCGCGTTTTACGGCGTGCTCGACAATAACGTGCGGCTCGATAAGATAATAAACTCGCTTTGCGAACGCGCACCCGATAAGAATACGTCCGTCGTACTTAAAATTGGACTTTTTTACTGTCTGTATGCGGACATGCCCGATTATGCGGCGGTCAACCGTGCGGTAGAGCTTGCAAAGCACGTCGGTGCGTTCAGCGGGTTTGTGAATGCCGTACTTAAAAAGTCTATCGGATTTACGCCGAAGTTTGCGAGCGCGGCGGAGAAGTTTTCGTATGATTGCAGTACGCCCGAATGGTTGTGCAAGCAGATAATAGCCGATTACGGTGCGGATAAAGCGGCGGAGATACTTCGCGCCGAGCTTCCGCAGAGCACGCATATACGCCCAGTCAAGGGCAGGATCTCCGCAGAGGATTTCGCTTCCGCGGCGAACGGCGGCGAGTTTACCGAATACGGTTGTTATTGCGACCGCGCAATGCTCGATCGGTTTGCGCCGGGGTCCGTCGCCGTGCAGTCGGTATCGTCGGTGCGTGCGGTCAATGCGTACGTCAAAGGCTATCCTCGCGGCAAGGTCATAGATCTTTGCGCCGCGCCCGGCGGCAAGTCGGTGTATTTGAGCGAACTCGGCGATTACTCGATCACCGCGTGCGATATATACGAGCACAAGCTCGATCTCATGCGCGGGTACGCGAAAAAACTCGGCGCGAAAATAGATGTCAAGCTAAACGACGCGACGGTGCATAACCCCGAATTCGACGGCGCGTTCGATATAGTAATAGCCGACTGTCCGTGCAGCGGTACGGGCACGATCAAGACCAAGCCCGATATACTTCTCAAGCGCAAGCCGACCGATATTCCCGAACTCAACGAGATCCAGTCGAAAATACTCGACGCGGCGGCAGGTTATTGCAAAACGGGCGGAGTGCTGTGTTACTCGACGTGTTCCATTCTCAAGTCCGAGAACGAAGAAATAGGCGATAAGTTTTTGTCCGCGCACCCTGAATACACTCGGCTCGACAGAATGAAGCTGTTGCCCGATACCGACAGGTGCGACGGGTTCTATATCGAACGGTTTGTGCGGGGGTAAACAGATATGCGACCGTTAGCCGATTTCTCGTTAGAGGAGCTTACCGAACTCGTCGAGAGCATGGGCGAGAAGAAGTATCGTGCAAAACAGCTTATGCGACATATCGTCGCTTACGACAGCTTCGACGAGTATACCGATCTTCCCAAAACGTTTATAAACTCACTTCGCGAGAACTATATCGACAGAGTGCTCGTCGAGAATACTCGCGTCGTTTCGTCGGACGGTGCCGTGCGGTATTTGTTTCAAACAGTCGGCGGCGATTTGATAGAATCGGTGTTTTTGCCGCACGACTACGGCAACAGCGTTTGCGTGTCCTGTCAAGTCGGTTGCGCCATGGGTTGCGGTTTTTGCGCGTCGGGACATTACGGACTGAAACGCAATCTGTCGGCAGGCGAGATACTTTCGCAAGTGCTCTTTATAGCCCGCGACAAAAGGAACGAGGGCGGCATCAACAAGCTCGTAATGATGGGCAGCGGCGAGCCGTTGCACAATTACTACAATACCGTAAAGTTCATTCGGCTCGTTAATTCGGAGTACGGACTTAATATCGGCATGCGTTCGGTGTCGCTGTCGAGCTGCGGACTTATAGACGGCATAGACAGGCTCGCAAGCGACGGCATTTCATGCACCTTGTCGCTGTCGCTGCACGCCGCATGCGACGACAAACGAAAGAAGATAATGAAGATAGCCGAGCGTTATACCGTCGCCGAACTCGTCGCGGCACTCAAGCGGTATTTCGACAAAACGGGTAGACGCGTGATCATCGAGTATATTCTCATCGGCGGGTTCAACGATACCGATGCCGACGCTGTCATGCTCAAAAACCTGCTCAAAGGTTTGTGCTGTCACGTAAATCTCATTCCGCTGAATAAGACCGAATATTGTGATTTCTCGCCGCCGACGAAAAAACGCGCGTACGGGTTTTGCGAAAAACTCAAAAGCTCGGGCGTATCGGCGTCGGTGCGGAGGTCGATGGGGTCGGACGTCGCCGGGGCGTGCGGACAGCTCAAAAATCGCACCGTCGAACAAAAGATAAAAAAATAATGTAATTTATTAAAAAAATTAGTCAAAATGTATTAAAAACAGTTGCGTAAATATCGAAGGTATGTTATAATTTGTAAGAATATGTGATGTGGCTTCGCAGTTGCGTTAATTTGCGTATGCGGAGTTTTTTACACGGTCAGGAGGTATCATGAGCAACATCATTGCCGAAATCGAAAAAGAGTATATGAAGTCGGACGTCCCGCAGTTCAACGTGGGCGATACCGTTCGCGTTTCCGTCAAGGTCAAGGAAGGCAACCGCGAGCGTATTCAGGCTTTCGAGGGTATTGTAATCGCCAAGAAAAACGGTTCGGTGCGCGAGTCTTTCACCGTTCGCCGCGTTTCGTTCGGCGTGGGTATCGAACGTACTTTCCCGCTCCATTCGCCTCGTATTACGGCTATCGACGTTGTCAAGCACGGCAGAGTTCGCAGAGCAAAGCTCTATTATTTGCGCAATCTCTCCGGCAAGGCAGCCAAAATCAGAGAGAAATAATTATTGCAGTAAAGCAGTCGACGGTCATACGTGCCGTCGATTTTTTATGCCGATTTTTCGGCGGCACGTGTGTCTGCCGTGACCGTATTTGAAAACTGTTTCCGTGAGCTTATTTCTTTGTCGGTGGTATGCTTATTCCGCGGTCGGGAATAATTTTCGGTATGGATGCGTTTTTGATTTCGACGGCGATTTTGCTGTCGGTATTTTTGCTGTTCAAATACGCCGTGCCTATAGGCAAACCGAAAATCGTGCTCGGCGAGCGGCTGTCGCGTGCGGCGATAGAAAACAGATTCGCGCTGCTCGGCAAACGCTGTGCCGTCACGCGTCGCGGTTTCGGCGTGTATTACAGGCATTTCGACGTTCGTGCCGTCGTGAAGAAGCTCGACGGCATATCGGACGGGGATTGGGCGGACGAGATAAAAGCAAATGCCGCGCTCTTGGTTTCGACGTACGAAGCCGCGCTCGAAACTGTGCGGCTTTCGTATACGCTCGGGCATGTGGACGGATTGCCGCGTGTTTATGTTTTTTGTGCGGAGCTTGTGAGCTGTTGTTGCGGCGGAGTGACCGAAGAAGCGGCGCAAATCGCGCTTGCGGCGTTCGAGAAATATTCGCCGCTTACCGTCGCCGAGCGGAATGCGTTGCGCGGCATGACGGAATTCTGCGCGTGCGGGCTTATATGCGAGGTCGCGGCGCAGTCGCTTGCCGCAAATAAAGTTTACAAGCGCGGCGTGCGCGACGGCGCGGAAGGAAAGATTGATCTCGACGGGATACGCGATCCCGAGTATTTCTGCGGCTTGATATCGGGCGCGAGCGACGACGAACGGCGGTCGGCAATGAGTATTGCGGAGAGTAATAATATTGAGTGCGATAGTTTGATCGGTAAGCATGTGAAACGCCTTGCGGAAGGGTATGCATCGGTTCGCGCGGCGGTGCGCACGGTAAAAAACATGCCGCGATCGCTGTGCTTTTCCGTCGGCATACCGCATGCCGTTTCGCCGCGATTTTCCGATAAACGCATTACGCGGCTATTCGATCTCGCACCCGTCGTTCTGACTGCGGTATTTGCGGTGCTTGCGTGCGTGTTTGTACCCCCGCGATTCGCGGCTGTCGTTCCTGTCGCCGCCATACTGCTTTACGGCGGGTTTCGATTGCCGATGCTTTTGTACGCACCGCAACGCCGCGGCATTGAATTTTCGTCGGCGTGGCGGAGATTTCGCGGTAAATTTTCGCGACGGCAAGACAAGCCGCGCGCCGTCGTCGGAGCGACGGACAGCGAGATAGCGTATTTCGGCGACGAGCCGCAATATTCGCGTCAAGTGATAAAAGGCGGCTTTCCGCTCGTGAGCGATAATCGAGGCAGGCTCGCGACCCGCGGCGGCGATCTCGAAATATCGTTTACGAGCGGCGGCAGACGGTACGAGCTTTGCGAGTTCGGCGGGGTGCGAGTCCGTGGTCGCACAGTGTACAGGCTGTTTACGAACGATTTGGAACTGTCTGCGGAACTCACAGTGCCGCTCGACAGCGATTGCTGTATCGCGCGAATAGCCGCGGTCAATCGCACAGCGCGGCGCAAAAGCGTTGTGGTGCGTGCGCAAATAGTCGGTAAAGCAAAGCGTTGCGCCGTGAATATCGGCGGTAACGTGTTTCTCGGCGGTCGCGGCAGCGGTATGCTCGATATACCGCCGTTCTCCGTCGAACGTACCGATGTCGCGGCGGCGCACGGTAACAGCGATGCGGAAGTAAGACGCATTTTCGACGGGGTTATGACGGACGGCGGATTCGAGTACGCCGCAGACTGCGCGCGCGTCGCGAGCGACGGAGAGCTTTCGGGTGTGTCGCCGCACGGCATGCTGTGGCGGGACGGTGATACGGATACCCCAAAACCGATGCCGACGGGTCGTGCGGAAAACGTCGTTTTCGGCGGCGACTATGCCGTGTCGCTCGGTGACGGCGGAGTGGTCGGTTTCACCGATTTGCGCTCGGGTATCGACGTTATTCCGTCTGGCGACGAGCGTGTTTACGTTCTTATAGGCGACGGCGGAAAGCTCGTTTCGCCGTTCGGCGGGAGGACAGAACACCGTATCGGTCGGACGGTGTATTATGCGGGCGGCAACGGACTGATTTGTGCGACGGCATGTCGCGGCGGCGAGCACGGCGTGCTGTTCGACGTGTTCATAAAAAATTCGCTCGGGCATGCGAGAAAGCTCGATATAATGTTTGCGGCGACTGCGCACGACGGAGCGAATATAACGTGTGACGGACAAGGCGCGGCGGTGCGAGGAAAGTCCGATTACTTCGTTGCATGTTCGTCGGAGGTGAACGAGTACGCGCTATTCAAAGAAGGGTGGTTTGCCCGCGGCAAGCCTATACGCGCGAGTGGGTTTCGCGCCGGCGGAAGTACGCCGTCGACGGTGCTTCGCACGGAGTGCGAAATTTCTTCGCATGGATACGGAAAGGTCACGTTTTGCATTTCCGAATCGAAGATCGACGTTTCCGAGGAGATACGCGGAGCGGCGAGGCGCAACATTGAATATGCGGCACGGTTTTCGGGAATAACGTTGCGAACGACGGACGAAGCGTTAAACGCGGCGACCGCCGTCGCGCTGTACAAGGCATATACTTTCGGCGCGGTGGAAAGCACTGTCACGCCCTCCGTGGTCCGCTGTATCAAATATGTGGATAAAGCGGAGGCAGGCAGACGGATATTGCGGCTTCTCGGCGAATCGGAGAGCGTGTCGGGCGCGGGCGGACTTTATGCTGCGCACGCGGTGAGCGACTATGTGCTTTATACGGGCGATTTCGGTTTTTTAAGCGAGAAAATTTACTATCGCAACGGGAGATCGCGCACCGTTCTCGAGCACTGCAGGCGCGTGCTCGACGGCGTTAATCTTTATGCGCGATTCGAGGACGGAGCGAGTGCCGCGGACTATTTTCGTACGGTGCAAAAAACGTGCGAATTTTTCGCGGACAGATGCGTCGGCAGTCGCCGCGACGCATACATGAAAATCGCGGCTGTCGCGACGGAAAAAATCACGAGTAAAATTCCGAGATCCGCGAACAGGCTCGTTGCGTGCCGCGAACTGTACGAATACGGCAAGTTCGACGGCGGATACGAATTACTGCACCGCGCCGCGGAAGAAATATCGAGCGGCAGAGAAACGACGGCGGACGACTGTGCGCGGTTCTACCTGCTCGTCGTCGAGAAATTGCTCGGACTGCGACAGGGCGGAAACAGAGTGCGCGTGTTGCCGCGAATTGCTGACAACTGTCCGCATATCGAGTTCGACATGGCGGTCGAAGGCGGTGCCGCGCGTATAACGATAGACGACACGCAGAAAACGGGAGAATGGCGCATGAAAGTGGGCGCGGTGTCGTACGCGCTCGACAGTTTCGGAGTGCGGGCTAACTGCGGGAAAGATATTGTGTTTTACCGCACAGGAAAAAGCGACGTATAGTCTGAAAATTCCCGCAAAGTGTTTGCAATGCGGCGGCGAGTGTGGTATAATCGAAAGGTATGGATCTATTCGATTTGGCAAACAACGGCTCGGCTGCCGCGCCGCTCGCGGAAAGAATGCGTCCCCAAACGGTCGCAGACTTCATAGGACAAAAGCACCTGCTGCATGCGGGTTCGCTTTTGATGCGCGCAATACAGGCGGACAAGCTCGGAAGCTGTATATTTTTCGGTCCGCCGGGCACGGGCAAAACCACGCTCGCGGGCATAATCGCAAGCTCTACCAAAAGCGATTTCGTCAAGCTCAATGCGGTGTCGTCGGGTGTTGCCGACGCCAAGCGCGTGATAGAGGAGGCGCAGGAGCGGCTTAGACTGTTCGGTCGCCGTACATATCTTTTGCTCGACGAATGTCACAGGTGGAACAAAGCGCAGTCCGATTGCGTGTTGTCTGCTATCGAAACGGGCAGCATTATCTTTATCGGTTCTACGACCGAAAATCCGTTCGTGTCGATGACGCGGGCGATCGTTTCGCGGTGCAGGGTGTTCGAGCTGAAACCGCTGTCGGACGAAGATATTGTGGGCGGGCTGAAACGCGCGATAACTTCGCCCAAAGGCTTCGGCGATTATTCGCTGTCAGTCGACGACGAAGCACTCGGGCATATCGCATGGTCGGCAAACGGCGATCTTCGCAATGCGTATAACGCGCTCGAGCTTGCCGTGCTCACGACGCCGCCCGGTGCCGACGGAAAAATTGTTATAGATAAATCGGTCGCGCAGGAATCGACGCAGCACCGCGTGCTTTCGATAGATGACAGCATGTATTACGATATGCTGTCTGCGTTTTGCAAGTCGCTTCGCGGTTGCGATCCCGACGCCGCGCTGTATTGGGCGTTCAGGCTTGTAGAAGCGGGTTGCGATCCGCTCATAATGTTCAGGCGCATGCTCGCGCACGCGAGCGAGGACGTGGGCGTAGCCGACAGCTCGACGCTCGTCACCGTAGTCGCCGCGCTTACCGCGTACGAACACATCGGACCGCCCGAGGGGTATTTGTCGCTCGCGCACGCCATAATCAAGGTGACGACCGCGCCGAAGTCAAATTCGGTATACCTCGCCAAATACGCGGCGCAACAGGCGGTGAAGCGCACTGCGGACGACGTCGTTCCCGACTATCTGCGCGACAGAACGTACCAAACTCCCAACGACAGCGGCGCGCCGTATATATATCCGCACGATACGGAAGGATACGTGACGCAACAATACCTGCCGAAATCGTTGCAGGGCGAAACGTTCTATCATCCGCAGGATAATGCAAACGAGCGGCGCATAAGCGAATTCCTCGCCGCGATACGAAAAAATAAAAAGAAATAACGATATAACGCCGACCGTAAAAAGTCGGTGTTTTTACGTGTGAATATAGAATATGTAATTGCGCAAAATTAAGTGGTGCACGAAAATCGCAAGTTGGTGCACAAAAACCGTAAATTGGTGACAAAATTTTCGGAGAGTATTGCAATTTTACCGTAACTGTGTTATGCTGTAATATGTAGTATGGTATACAAGGAGCGCAGATGTTGACCTTTGCTGTAATAGACGACGAAAAAGATGAGGTAGACGCACTCGAAAGTTTTATCGAGCATTACGGCAAGGTGCGCGGCATCGAATGTGCCGTATACCGTTTTTCCAATCCCATAAAATTTCTGTCGGGGTATAGACCCGTTTACGATATCGTGTTTTTGGATATAGAAATGCCGGGCATGAACGGCATGGACGCGGCACGCACACTTCGCAAGATGGACGGCGACGTCGCGCTCGTATTCGTGACGAATATGGCGCAGTACGCGATACGCGGGTACGAGGTAGATGCCGACGATTTTGTGGTCAAGCCGATCAAGTACGGCAATCTCGAGATAAAGCTCGACAGAATACTCAAGAAGCATGCGCAAAAGGACAGCCCGCGCATAACCGTTTACGACGACGGTACGGCGAAGTACGTGCCCGTCACCGAAGTTCGGTATGTAGAGGTGATAAAGCACAGCATAATATATCATGTTTCGGGCGGCAGGGAATACGAGAAGCGCGGCGTGCTCAAAAACGAAGAAAGTTTGTTTTTGGATAACGATTTCGCGCAGTGTAATAAATCGTGCTTGGTCAATTTGCGGTATGTGCTCGGAATAACGGGGTACATGCTGCACGTAGCTAAAAGCCGCGGCTCGTCCGATTACGACGAGCTGACGGTAAGTCATCCGCGAAAGAAAGATTTCGTGCACACTCTCAACAAGTACCTCGAAGAACATTTGTAATAAAGAAAATGACACAGTTTGAATTTTATAAGTCGTTTCAGTTCGTGACGGAATTATTGCTCGCGCAATCTATGTATCTGTTCAGGTTTCACCGCCGCAAACGATTTTGGATAATGCTGCCGATAGCGGTGGGGCTTTGTTATCTGTTCGCGTGGGCGTTACCCGTGCTTTCGGACAATCCGTTTTACACGTCGCTGATTTTTTTGCTGATTTTCGTGTTTACGGTGTGTGCGGGTAAGGCGATTTTCAAAGAAAGTTTACTCACCGTCGCGTTCTGTTGCGTCGCGGGTTACACTACGCAACATCTCGCGTACGAACTTTTCAATATGGTAATGGTGGCAATAGACTATCCGACGGCGAGCGGATTTTACGGTACGGGCGATTTTTCGGGAGTGTTTCCCAACCTGTTCGTTGCTATTATGTATGTCAGTACATATGCTCCCGCGTATTTCGCGTTTTACTTGCTGTTTTCCACAAAACTCAAGAGTCGCGAACCGATAAAGCTGCAATCAATATTCATATTCGTGCTTGCGGTGTCCGTGCTCGTCGTCGACATAGTGCTCAATGCCGTCGTCGTGAATACCGACGTTGCGGGCGCGAAATCGCTCAAGATAGTAATAAGCGTGTATAACATACTGTGTTGCTTTTTTTCTATGTACTTGCAATTCGAAGTATCGGTCAGGAAGAAACTCGAAGATACTCTCGATCTCGTCGAACAAATGTGGCATCAAGCAAGCAAACAGTACGAAATGAGCAAAGAAAATATCGAGCTTATCAATTACAAGTGTCACGACTTGAAACACCAGATACGCAAGTTCGGCAAGGATAAAGACATAAGCTCCAAAGAACTGAAAGAGATAGAAGAACAAATAAGCATATACGATTCGTCGGTCAAAACGGGCAACGACGCACTCGACGTTATTCTCACCGAGAAAAGTTTGCTGTGCAATAAGAACGGCATAATAATAAACATTATGGCGGAAGGCGAGAAACTCGGATTCATGGCGAAAGAGGATATTTACGCGCTGTTCGGAAATATGCTCGACAATGCTATCGAAGCGGTCAAAAACGTCGACGACGATAACCGCACCATTATGCTGAATATCAAAGCTGTGGGCGAAATGCTCGTAATTCGCGAGAGCAATTATTATACCGATCCGATAGAATTCGAGGACGGTTTGCCCGTCACGAAAGGCGATAAACGTTTCCACGGCTACGGCGTGAAAAGCATAAAATTCGTATGCGATCGCTATGACGGCGACATTACGATAAAAGCCGAAAACAATGTGTTTACCATGAACATACTGTTTATGAACGGCGTCAAACCGTCGCCGATCGCGACAGACGAAAAGCCCGAAAATTAAGTTTGTCTTGCAATTTCGTAAGTTTGTGCCGTCGGTGTTGAAATACCGATATTATTATGATAGCATTTCGGTAACGCAAAGATCTTGCGTAATCTGAATTCGGAGGAATCATGATGAACAGGACAAAAATGCTGTCGAAAGCAACGCTTATCGCCGTAATCCTTGCGGCGATATTGTGCTTTTTATCGACGGGACTTGTAGGCTGTACGACGCCCGACAGAGAGGTGACGACCCCGCTGCCGCCGCTCACGCCGCCCGATCCGCAACCGAAAGTACATTCGGTAGTGATCACGTATAACGACACGGCGGTGAACGGACAGCTCGCGGTCGATTTGTCGTTGCGAACTATTCGGGTCAATGCGACCGTGACAAAAGACGAGGGCGCAATAGGCACGCTCTCTTTCGACAGTTCGGATAAACGCGTCGCGACTATCGACGGCGACGGCAATATAACTTTCGCCGCGGCGGGCGACACGGTGATCACCGCGCGGTACGGAAGCGAATCGGCGCAAATACTTTTGACCGTCGAGAGCGGTACGGTAAACAGATACACCGTAACGGTAGTGGACGGCAAAGCGAGCGCGACGACGGCGGCGGCAGGCGAAATAATTACGCTTACCGCGATAAAGCCCGTACATAAAGATTTCTCCGAATGGATATACACCGACAGCGAAACTCCCGTTACTTGGGTGAGCGGCAACATGTTCAAAATGCCGGAGGGCAACGTCACTGTCAAGGCGGGATTTGTCGACACATTATATACGCTTAAATTGGTTGGAGCAAGAGTGTCGGACGACGGAAATTACGAAGTTCAAAAGGGCGTGCTGACAGGTTTCGACAGTAAAGAAACCGAAAACGCCGAAACTGCCGTATATGAATATAAATACGCTTACGGCACGAAACTTACTATCGACGCCGTCGAGCCGACAAGTACAAACAGAATGTTCGTCGGTTGGGATAGAAATACCGTAAACAACCGCATCGACAGCGAAATGACGCTTGATAATTTCGAAATGCCGGACGAAACGGTTACGTATTTCGCCAATTATTCGGATATATCAACGAAAAAATTGTTTGAACCCACGGTGTATATACCGGGGACAGGCGACGTTTCGATAGATAACGCCTCGCCCGAATATAAGAAATTCGGGAATTTTCCTGTGGACGCTATAGACGGTACGGCAATAAACAGCGATCCCGTTTTTGAAGGATTTTCGGGATATACGGTGACTATTCCCGGCGGAACGACGGGTACGAGCGATTTCCCCGAAAATATACGCGGTTCGGTTTTGGATGCGAGCCGACAGTCGCAAGCCGTGCGCGCCATATTCCGTAACCGCGGCGACAAACCCGTCACGGTGGAAATATATGCCTCGCAAGTAACCAATATAGCGACGTCGGGAGCGGTCACCGTTCCGGCAGGCGGCGTCGTCACAAAAACATTCGTAGCAATGTTGGGATTAAATAAACCGTGGTGGGGCTTTTCCGTTCGCGAGAACGTCGGATCGGGAGCGGATATTCCGCTCGATATGGTCGTAGGTTGTGCGGACGCATATCCGAAGGGTGACAGGACGTTGTCGGTGACGAGCGGCACGCGCCTTGCCAAAATAGCGGGCGACGGCAGGTGGTGGACGCAGTACGGATCCAACCCTCCCGGATTTTCTGTCAATAACGATTATGCGTGGACGCAGGTATCTCAGTACGAGAATCAAACATCGGGCAAGTATGTGGTAACAGCGCAGTTCGATTCATCCATGTTCCCCGAATACGATCCCGAAGACCCGTATCTTACGATATACATTAGGTTTGTCAATCGCGCTTCTTCCGATCATGCTTATACATATCGCGTGTTTTTGAGCGAAACCGATCATCCGATAAAGTATATAGGCGATAATCAAAACGATCCCGATCTTGACGACAACGGACTGTATCAAATGAGAGAAGATATCCCCATTGCTTACACCGATATAACTGTTTCCACGCACGGTCAGACGGAGCTTGTCGCTTTGCGCGTGCCGCACGCCGCCGATAAAGCGTGGTATAATTTTAATATCGGCATTATCAAAATGGGTTATTCCGCTTCGGACGGCACTGCGGGAGATAATTCCTATGCGGCAAACTTCAGTATGATCATGACGTACAATAACGGTATAGGTTTCGACGGCGACATCGTCGGTGTTGCAAATACGGAGGCGAATATATAATGAAAACGAGAAAAATCAAAAGAAACATATTGCGGGGGGGGGTATTACTTTCGACGTTAGCCGCAGCCGCGCTCGTCGCAACGCCGCTACTCGCCGCTAAAGCACCCGCAGTGTTCGCCGAAGAACACGAAGTAGTGGGCGGAAATTACTTTATTTCCGACTATGACACTCGGGCGGAAGTCGTGGCGGCGGGCGAGGAGATCAACGCGCAATTAGTCGGTGAGGGCACGGTGCTCTTAAAGAACGCCGATATGGGTAACGGCAAAAAAGCTCTGCCGCTCGACGTTACCGCGGAAAATAAGATCTCGCTGTTCGGAAAGGGTATGTATAAGTACGGGGGCGCACCCCGCAACGGGTTGCAGACGAGCTTGAGAAACGCGGGATTCAAGCTCAACAGTGCTGTCGCAGGCTTTTACGGCGACGACGCGGTAAGCGGTACGGGCGCGCCGGGCTACCCCGGCAACGGTGTCGTAATAAGCGGTCTGCCCACAGGCGAGGCGGACATAAGCGCGTTCTCCGATACGAGTAATTCCATAAGCGAGTATAACGACGTTGCGATCGTCGGATTTTATCGCACGAGCGGCGAAGGTTTCGATCTTCCGCGCACAATGATGCAGAACGACGGCGATTATAAAAAATTCGGACCGAATCCCGCGCCCGTCGACGGTGCTCGCGCGATAGACGATCATCAGTTGCAGCTCGATGCGAACGAAGCGAAACTGCTCAAATATTGCGCCGAGCGTTTCGACAAGGTCATAGTATTACTCAATTCGCCTGCGCCCATGGAACTCGGGTTTTTGGACGACCCCGACCATTATGCGTACCATGAAAATATCGTCGGCGCGTTGTGGGCTAACGTTTATACCGATTCGACGTGGGCGACGATAGTAGATATTCTTACGGGCAAGGTCAATCCGAGCGGGCATCTTCCCGATACATATGCCAGAGACTTAAAAGCCGATCCCACTTGGAATAACTTCGGCGAGAATTTCATGGAAAATTATGTCGACGGCGAAACCACTGTGTACGCAAAAGGCAATCAGTATGCCAATGAAGAATTGCGTTCGACCGAGGGGCTCGGCGGCGGCGGATATTACAGCAATTACGTTTACTACAAAGAAGGCATATACTCGGGCTACCGTTATTGGGAAACGCGAGGCTTCACCGAAGGTAACGGGGCATGGACGGGTACCGAAACGGACGTGCTTCCGCACTATGCGCATACCGCAAACGAAGCCATTCACTACTACAGCAAGACGAGCGAAACACGCGTTTCCCCGGGCAACGATAAGAACGACAAAGCTATGCAGACCGAACTCGACGGCAAGACTTGGGATAATTGGTACAATGCGCACGTAGTGTTTCCGTTCGGTTACGGATTGTCGTATACGGAGTTTACGTGGGAACTCGACGAGATAACCGAAACTCTCGATACAAACGGCAAAATAACCGCGAAAGTAACCGTAACGAACACGGGCGACGTCGCAGGCAAAGACGTCGTACAACTTTACTACAACGCTCCGTACAAAGCGGGCGAGATAGAAAAAGCGCACGTCAAGCTCGGTGCGTTCGCGAAAACGAAGCTGATAGAACCGGGGCAGAGCGGTACGGTAACTCTCGAATTCGACGTTCGCGACATGGCGAGTTACGACTATAACGATGCCAATGATAACGGCTTCAAAGGTTACGAACTCGATGCGGGCACTTACAACATTTACATCGGAGAAAACGCTCACTGTTGGGCGGACGAGAACGTCATTACCGAATCGTACACGCTCGCTTCTGGCGTCAAGTACGAAACGGACAAGACGACGGGACATGCCGTGGAAAACCGCTTCGACAGCATGAGCGAACAGCTTCTTCATGAGGATCGCTATCCCGAGGACGACGCAAATAACGAGAAAGATAAGTACATGACTCGGAACGATTGGGTCGGCACATATCCGACGCTTTCGTACAGGCTTACCGCCGAGCAGTGGATAATCGACGCGGTCAAAGAATATAACGACGTGTTCGGAAACGTTTATCCGGAAGATAAGCCGACAGACCCGTGGTATAACGACGAGATGCCGAAAACGGGCGTCAAATACGATACGCCTATAAAGCTCAAAGAATTGTTCGGACTAAAGTACGACGATCCGAAATGGGCTTTGTTCCTCGACCAGCTCACATATTCGCAGCTCTGCGAGATCGTTTTGAAAGGCGGGTACAAAGCGGGCATGGATATTCCCGAGCTTGGCATTACAAAGGCATTCAACGAGGACCTGCCTTCGCGCGTTCTGATACCTGCGACTAAAGACAGTCCTACGATATGGACCGACAAGCCTACCGTATGGCTCCCCGAAGACGTTATGACTGCCGCTTCGTTCAATGCCGAGCTTGCATATCGCAGAGGCAATATAATGGGCAACATTTCGCTGTGGGGCAACGACAGCCTCGAAACGCATGTACCCGGGTGGTATGCCCCCGCAGTCAACGTTCACCGCAGTCCGTTCGGCGGGCGCGTCGGCGAATATATGTCCGAGGACGGACTTCTTGCGGGAAAAATAACGGCGGGTATCGTCAGAGGCGCGCAGGAAAAAGGAATGTACTGCTATGTCAAGCACTTCGCCGTCAACAGTCAAGAGATCAATCGTTGCGGCATACTGACTTGGGCGGACGAACAGACCATGCGCGAAGTGTACTTCAAGCCGTTTGAGTATGCGGTCAAGGAAGGCAAGACGCTCGGCATCATGAGTTCGCTCAACCGTTTCGGACCGCGCTGGGCGGGCGGCAGTTACGAACTTCTCACCGAAGTGCTTCGCGACGAATGGGGATTCCGCGGCAGTGTAGTTACCGATGCTTTCGGCGCATGGTCGAACGCCGACGTAATGATACGCACGGGCGGAAGTCTTGTGCTCGGCGATAACGGCATGCTCCGTATCGCGGCATCGAGTGCCACTACCGTAAATTGTCTGCGTAACTGTGCGCATGACATACTTTACGCCAACGCCAACAGCATGGCTATAAACGAGGGCGAAACTCCTACCGCGCCCAAGAAGCTGCGCGAGTTTGTCGGCAAAACGCTCGACGTCGGTATGGTGAACACCGAGTATAACGATTCTGTCGCCGATTGCATTACGCTCAATACCGCGCATTATCCCGATTTGACGGCAGACGACGTAACATTCGCACTTGCAGAGTCGAGTACGTTGCCGCGCGGATTGACTTTATCCGCAGACGGCACGATAAGCGGAACGCCCAAGTTTGAATCGCGTATGACGTTCAATATCGTTGCGAGTGTAGGTAAAGAGAAACTTACGCAGTCGTTTACGATCACGATAGCGGACGAGGGCGGCGTTATAGTATACGACACGCACGAAAAGACGCTTAACTCCGTTGTAGGCTCGACGTTTAACGGCAGTGTCGCCAAGGCGCGAATTTACGACCCGTATGCGACGCCGGAGGATATTGAAAAATTCCCGCCGATAACTTACTCTCTTGCGAACGGTTCGCTTCTTCCCGAGGGGCTTACGCTTAACAGTAACGGCATGATTTCGGGTACACCTGTCAAGGAATGTCGCAACTACGAATTTACGGTCGTTGCGAGTGCGATGGGGTATCGCGACGTCGATTGCACGTTCACGATCACCGCGCTTCACGTTATTGATTTCAAAACAAGCGTTCTGACGCCTGCCGCCTTCGGCAAAACATACGTTGCGAATATCGCAAACGCCGAGTGCGGATTGCCTGTAACGTACGCGCTGAAAGAAGGCAGCGAGCTTCCCAAAGGACTCGCGCTCACAAAATCGGGCATCATCACGGGAACGCCGACCGAGGCTGTTACAAAGACGTTTACCGTCGTTGCGAGCAATCCGTACGCACTGCCCGTCGAAACCGAGTTTACTCTTACCGTAAATATCAAGTTCGACAGTACGACCGAACTTCCCGACGGCAAGATCGGCGAAGAATACTTCGGCTCGGTAGACACCGCGCAAGGCTCGTTCGGCATTACGTATGCGATAGTAAACGGCTCGCTCCCGTCCGGACTTAAGCTCGCGAGCGACGGCACGCTTTCGGGTAAACCCGAAGCGTCGGGCACGTACACGTTTACCGTGCGCGCTACCGACGGCGATCTCACCGACGACATAACGCTCACGCTGTTCGTCGATAACGGCGGCGGACTTACCGCGATAATTCCCGGCGGCGCGGACAACGGTGCCACGCTCGGTGCGGTAGGCATAGTGCTCGGTTCGATAGGACTTGCATTCGGTGCGGCGGCACTTGTTATCGTGCTTGTCGGTAAACTCAAAAAGAAAAAAGACTGATGCATCGGATCGTCGACGGCTTCCCGCTCTTGCCGAATCGGTCGGGGCGGGAACGGCGACGGTTATGCAATTCCATAATGAAAGGAGATTTCAATGAAATCGAATAAACCGAAAAAGAAACGCAGATTGCCGCTCGCTTGGTTTATAGTGTTCGCGTCGCTGTTCGTGTTTATTTTCGTCGCGTCGCTTGTTCTCACTCAAAACAAGCTGATCTACAACACCGTTAATTCGGTGATGGGCGGCGAGCGACGTGTGCTTAAATCTGGCGACCCCGATGACTACATGCGCTACACCTGCGATTACTCGTCCAAGGACGAAGTGTACGCGGCGGCAAATAAGCTCAACGAGGAGATTTGCTCTGAAGGGTTCGTTCTTCTCAAAAACGAAGATAACGCGCTGCCGCTCGGTGAGAACAGTCGCGCCGTCACGGTGTTCGGCAAAAACTCCACCGATATAGTGCTCGGCGGTACAGGCTCCAATGCGGGTACTGCGGGCGATAGCAAAACCGATCTTTCGACGGTTTTGCAAAGCAGCGGGTTATTCAATACAAACCCGGTTATGCGCAACTATCTTTCTCAAAGCTCTGTCGGCATGGCGCGTCCCAAGATCGACATGGGCGTAACTTTGAGCGGTATCCCTACAGGCGAAGCGGCATTGCCGTATTCCGACGCGGTGCGGCAAAGCTATTCGGACTATAACGACGCCGCGATAGTCGTGATTTCGCGCATCGGCGGCGAGGGCTTCGACCTGCCGCGCACCATGCTCTATACGGGCAGTAAGTACACGGACGTCGCTTCCGCAGATAAGGTGATCCCCGGCGCGAGATCGGGATCTGACCATTATCTGCAGCTCGACGCCAACGAAACAGCTATGCTTAAAGAGGCGTGCGACAATTTCGAGAAAGTAATAGTCATTATAAACAGCGCGTCGCCGCTCGAACTCGGGTTTCTCGACGATCCCGCGCACTACGCGTATAACAAGAACATAAAAGCCGCGCTGTGGATAGGCGCGCCCGGCGAGAGCGGGCTTAACGCGCTTCCGCCCATACTTACGGGCAGCATCAATCCGAGCGGCAAACTCGTCGATACATATGCTCGGGATTTCAAGCTCGACCCCACTTGGTACAACTTCGGAAACTATCTCGCAGCAGACGGCAATCGTTACTATACGAAAGACGACAAGGGCGGACTGAAGCTCCGCAAACTCGCGTTCGTAGAGTATCGCGAGGGTATCTATTTTGGCTATCGCTACTACGAAACGATGGCGAAAGAACAAGGCGCGAATTCGGACGCTTGGTATAAAAACGCCGTTGTGTATCCGTTCGGGCACGGACTTTCGTATACCGATTTCGCGCACGAAGTGACGCCCGCGACATCGAACGGAACAAATCTTACCAAAGACGGCAAGCTCGAGTTTACCGTTTCGGTAGAAAATATCGGCGGCTTCGACGGCAAAGACGTCGTGAGTCTGTACTATTCCGCGCCGTACGAAAACGGCGGGATCGAGAAAGCGCATATCGTGCTCGGCGATTTCGCAAAAACGGATAAGCTAAAAAAGTCGGGCGGCGTCGGCGAAGTAACGCTGTCGATCGACGTGCGCGACATGGCGAGCTACGATTATAACGACGCTAACGGCGACGGGCATATCGGCTACGAACTCGAAGCGGGCGAGTACACCGTGTATATCGGCGGCGACGCGCACTGTTGGGCGAACGCCGACACCCCGAAGTTCACTTATACGGTGCCGACGGGCGGGTTTGTATACGACGAAACGAAGGACAACAAAAAGATAGAAAATCTTTTCGACGACGTTTCGGATGGTATCGACGAATATCTTTCGCGCGAAAATTCTTTCGCCAACTTCGACTGTCTTAAAGGCGCGGAAACCGTCGAGTATCGTACGGTGACCGATAAGTTCGTTTCCGACGCGCTCGCGATACCCGGCGACGGCGAGGATAAACCGTGGTATACTGCGACATCTCCCGACCAAAGTACGCGCGAACTGTCTTTTGCCGAAACGAAAGTCAAGCTATACGATCTGATAGGTAAAGATTACGAGGACGGACTTTGGAACGAACTGATGGATCAGCTCACCGTGTCGCAAATGGTAAATCTCATTCGTTCGGGGAACTTCCATTCCGAGCATATCGAGAGCATAGACAAACCGCTTACGATAGACGCAGACGGACCTATGGGTTTTGCCTTGTTTATGGGCTCCGATTGCATTTACGACACGTGCTACTATGCGAGCGAGTGCGTGCTCGCCGCGACGCGCAACAAGTCGCTTGCGCATGATTTCGGCGTAATGATAGGCAACGAGGGACTTATAGGCGACGAGAAAGGCGACGGCACGCCGTACAGCGGTTGGTACGCGCCCGCCATGAATTTGCACCGCAGTCAGTTCGCAGGCAGGAACTTCGAGTATTACAGCGAGGACGGGTGTTTATCGGGCAAGCTCGCTTCCGAAGTGGTTGCGGGCGCGAGCGAGAAAGGCGTTTACACTTTTATGAAGCACTTCGCGCTCAACGATCAGGAAACGGACCGCGATACCGTAAACGGGCTTGTCACCTGGGCGAACGAACAGGCTATGCGCGAAACGTATTTCAAGCCGTTCGAAATGTGCGTGGAAACAGGCAAAGCCACCGCTATAATGAGTGCGTTCAACCGTATCGGCACCGTTTGGGCGGGCGGAAACTACAACCTCTTGACGCGACTTCTTCGCGACGAATGGGGATTCCGCGGCATGGTGATCACCGATTTCAACGTCAATACGTATATGGACGCCGACCAAATGATAAGAGCGGGCGGCGACCTCAATCTCACGGGCGACAAACCGCCCAAGAAGGTATCTTCGCCGAGCGGCATAGCCGCGGTGCGTCGTGCCGCCAAAAATGTCCTGTATACCGTCGCGAACAGCAATGCTATGAACGGACACGGCGACGGCGTCGTTTGGGGCTATGCCGTTCCGTTCTGGCTGATTTGGGTAATAATAGTTTGCGTCGTATTCGGACTCGGCACCGCCGCGATAGGCGTATTCACATTCCTGCCGTACAATCCGAAGCCGAAAAAATCTGTGTTCGGCGACGGTGACGGCGAAAATCCCGATGACGTGACTCAACTCGATAATAATTCTCAAGGAGATCAATCATGAAAATCAAGAAATCTTATTTGGCTGCCGCGCTCGCCGCGGTTTGCGCGCTCCCCATCTCGCTTTGCGGTTGCGGCGGAAACACGTCCGATCCGACGGACGGCGACGAGATCGTCGTCGGCGAGGGTATGAAAAAATACGTGCTCGAAGCGGAATACACACCCGTGGCGAACGTGATCGGAGGTGCGCAGTCTGGCAGTGCGAGCGGCTACGACCTCATTATGCAGTCGGACGCGGAAGGCGTAAGCAACGGATATTTTATCCACAATATCCACATGACCGACTGCACGATCGTTTTTGAATTTACCGCCGAAAAAGCGGGTACCGCGTCGATTTCGGTACGGCTTATTTCGCAGTGGGGAAACACGATCTTCGATCCCGATAATTTCGGCGTCGTGTTGAACGGCAACGACATAAAATACGGCAAAATACAGGTGCAGGGTTCGTCAGACGACAAACCGAAATTCGTCGACAAGATCGTCACTCAAAAAGCGGAGATCAAGAAAGGCGATAACAAACTCGAGCTTGTCGTGCGCGAGAATACTCTCAACACGTATACCAAATCGACGGGCGGTCCCGCGATAGACTGCGTTACGATAGTCACGGATGCGGGCATAAGCTGGACGCCGCTTACCGAAAACCTCGACCATATCGGCAAGGTGGAAGGTTAAATTTCGATATAAGTAATTGCCAAACGGCGGGCGCGGCTTTTTGACCGCGCTCGCTTTCGCATACGGGAAATCCGCGTCGATGTTGTCGATTTAATGCATTTTTAATGTGTTTTTCGTCGCAAATATTTCGTATGGCTTGACTTATTCGTATATATATGTTATTTTATACGTGCATGGAAAAATTTTAATGTGAGGTGCTTCGATGCTCGAAATAAATCATGTGTCTATGGCATATGCCAACGGAAGGATCAAAGCGGTGGACGATCTGTCTTTTTCGCTTAAACCCGGCGAGATCTTCGGTTTTCTCGGTGCGAACGGCGCGGGCAAAACCACTACCATAAAAATGACGACGGGTATACTGCCCGTCAAGTCGGGCAGCATTTCGATATGCGGTCACGACATTACAAAAGATCCCGTCGAAGCGAAGCGCAATTTCGGGTTTGTGCCCGATTCGCCGATAATATTCGACAAATACACCGGGCGCGAGTATATAGATTTTCTCGCCGACGTGTACGGCGTGAGCAAGGAGCAACGGCAAAAGGTCACTTCCGATCTTCTCAAAAGGTTCTCGCTCGAGGAAGCATTCGATAAGCGCATAAGCGGGTACTCGCACGGCATGAAGCAAAAAATCGCGATCATAGGCGCGCTTATACACAGTCCGTCGCTGTGGATACTCGACGAGCCTATGATGGGACTCGATCCGCAATCCGCATTCGCATTGAAAGAACTCATGCGCGAGCATCGCGACGCGGGCAAAACGGTTTTCTTCTCGACGCACGTACTCGACGTCGCCGAAAAGATTTGCGATCGCGTGGCGATAATCAATAAAGGCAAACTCGTGCTTTGCGGCGATATCGAGGAGATCAAGCAGGCGAAGGGCGACGAGAGTCTGGAAGAGATATTCTTATCTGTGGCGGGCGGAAGCGATGAATAACTATCTTACCGTCGTCAAGGCGTTGTTCAAAAACAAGTTTCGGTTCGGAGAATCCGCAACGCGCGCAAAGAAAATCGGCTTTATCGCGTTGATCGCGTTGGCTTACGCGCTTATTCTCGCCGTCGCAATAATGTTTCTCGTAATGTACAGGAATTTGCTCGCAAACCCCGTACTGTCAATGACATACTGCTTTATAGCACTGTTCTCGATCGCGCTCGTGGTGCTGTTTTTCGGAATAGTCCACCTCGTATCGACGCTGTACTTGAGCAAAGACACCGATTTCTATTCGATGTTGCCGATCAAAGCGTCCACCGTTTTCGCCGCGAAACTCACGTTTGTGTATTTGTCGGAAGCGATCATCACGATTGCTGTTATGTTGCCGCTCGTCATCACGTTCGGTATTCTGTCGAATATGTGGGCGGGATTTTATTTGATCCTCATTCCGTCGCTGCTCATCGTACCCGCGCTACCGTTGATGCTCGCTGCGATCATCGCCATACCCGTAATGTTCGTTGCGTCCAAGCTCAAAAACCGTTCTGTCGTTGCGCTGATATTCTATATCGTGCTTTTTGGCGGATTTTTCGGCGCGTATATGTATTTCGTATCGGCTATGCCTAATCTGGCGGAAAGTTTCGACGAACAGGCGGTGCTCGATCTCGCGAACGCGATACAGACTATACTTTATGTGTTGTATCCGTATACCGCGCTGACTGCGGCGGCGTGCGGAGTGCCGATGTACGGACTTGATCTTGCGGCGTCCAATGCCGCGAACATAGCTATTTTCGTCGGTATTTCGGCGGTACTCGCAGTGATAATCTTACTGTGCGCTAAATTCATGTATTCGCAGTCCGCAAAAGCAAACAATCAAACGGACAATTCCAAAGCCGCAAAAGGCGAATTCAAACAGTCGAGCGTGATCGCGTCGCTTATGAAACGCGAGTTTAAGGGCGCGTTTCGCACGACTCAAGTCGCATTCCAATGTTTCGGGGTGTGCGTGTTGCCTATAATCGTGTCCGTGATAATGGGCGTTATGATAAATAACTCGGTCAATATGGTGGGCGAGGATGCCGTATTTTTAAGCCCGCAAACGCTTGCCGTGCTCACCGAGTATATAGCCGGACTTATTTTTGCGATAGCTACAGGCATGATAGCCATGATAATTCCGTGTGTTTCAAACGGTGCGGCAACTTCGTTCTCGCGCGAGGGCAGTGCGCTTGCGACGCTGAAAGTCTTACCGCTTACCGCACGTCAGGTGGTGCTCGGCAAAGTGTGTGCCTGGCTGTGCGTTTCGATGCCCGTATCGCTCATATCGGCGATCGTGTACAGCGCAATGCATTTCGAGGTCGTAAATTTTCTGCTGTCTGTAATATCCATGCCTTTGCTTACTGCGGTAATCACTACTTTCGGAGCGTTGTGGGATCTCAGTGCGCCGAAAGTAAAGTGGACGGACCCTGTGCAAGCTGTCAAACATAACGGTCACGTCACTATAGGACTGTTTATTTGCATGGCGGGCGGTGCGGTCGCATTCATTGCGGTGCTTATTGCCGCAAATGCGTTCGACTTTACTACGGGCGGCATGGCGGTATTGTGCTATCTCATAATTTTGGCGGAAATAATAGTGTTTGCCGTCGTCGACTTCTTCATGTTGCGAAATGCCGAGCGCAATTACAACAGGATAGAAATTTAATTGTTAATCGCGGGAAGTATTTGCGTTTCCCGCAATGATATGCTACAATAAAACGGATTTGCACGCACAAAACGACAAATCGACATTATAATCGAAAAACGAAAGGAAATTCATCATGGATAAATGGGACGCACGTTTTATGGAGATCGCGCACTCCGTCGCGACTTGGTCGAGCTGTTTTCAGGAAAACCGACAGGTCGGCGCGGTGATCGCAAAGAACAAGCGCATCATGACGACGGGCTATAACGGCGCGAGTTCGGGCATCAAGAGCTGCAAAGAGAAGGGCGTATGTCTTCGCCGTGAGCTTAATATAGAGTCTGGAACGCGGCACGAGATCTGTTATGCCACGCATGCCGAGCAAAATGCGATAATACAGGCGGCTCGCATGGGCATCTGTATCGACGGCGCAACGCTGTACTGCACCCATCAACCCTGTTCCATTTGCACGAAAATGATCATCAACAGCGGAATAACACGCGTCGTTTACGACGAAGGTTATCCCGACAAGTTCTCGCTCGACCTCTTTGCGGAAGCGGGCGTCGCGATCGAAAAGTTCGGCGATTTGAAGTAGGGGAATACAATTATTAATTAACAATTAACAATTAATAATTACGGATAATTTCGGATTATTCGTTTGGTCTACTCGAAGGCGGCGAACTACTTGCTGCCTTTTATAATGATACCGCCGAAAGTTTTTGTTCGCGTCGCTCGATCATCGGATTTAATAGAATACTGAAAAAATTTTTGTAAATTTTTCATAAAATCGCTTGACAATGCACATTCTTCGTAATATACTATAGTCAAGAAGTTTGACTATCTTTGACCTTTGACTATTGTCGCGACGGTCATACTTCGATACTCGGGAGGGCATATATATGAATGTAAGCGATGTTATCGAAAGATTCTTGCTCGACACGCTCGGCGACGAGTTGTCCGTCAATTTCAACAGAAACGAGCTTGCGACATACTTCGCCGTTGCGCCGAGCCAGATAAATTACGTACTGTCTACGCGGTTTACGCCCGAAAGGGGGTACGTAATAGAAAGTCGGCGCGGCGGAGGCGGGTCGGTCACGCTCATACGAATGTCCGAATCCGCGGACGACGTTCTTATGGGGTATATAGACAAAACGTTGTCGGACGGCATAGAATACGGCAAGGCGTGCCAAGTCTTGGAGCGGCTTACCGTTGACGGTGTGTTCACGGCTAACGAAGCGCAGCTCATAAAAGCGGCGATTTCCGACAAGGCGTTACTCGCGCCGACGGTGGCGAAGAACAAACTGCGCGGTGCGATACTGAAAAACGTACTGCTCGAAACTCTCAAAATTCACGACGAGGAGTCGTAACGGAGGTAATAATGAAGTGTACGAGATGCGGTAAAAACGAAGCTACCGTGCATAGTTTTATATCTATCAACAATAAGAAACAGCAAATGGATCTATGCGAGAACTGCGCACGGGAATTGCAGTCGAGCATGGGCATGAGCGGTTACGGCGGTATTTTCGGGCAGATATTCGGCGGCAGTTCAATGGGCGTGCTTCCCGGGCTGTTCAAGCTGTTCGACGCGCCGACGACGCAGGCACTCGTTTGTCCGCACTGCAAGACTACGGGCGAGGAATTCGTCAAAACGGGGTTTGTCGGTTGCGAACACTGCTACGAGGTGTTCGAGCCGCTGATAGTGCAAACTCTCAAAAAATTCCAACAGTCGGATAGGCATATCGGCAAACTACCCGTCGGCATGACCGATACCGACGGCGACGAGCAAAAGCTCAAAGCCGAACTTCAGGCGGCCATCGACGGCGGCGAGTACGGCAAGATAACCGAAATAGCCGAAAAACTTCACAAGCTGACCGTCGGCAATAACGGGGAGGGTTGATATGACAAACGATACTGTTACGATATCCACGCGGTTGCGGCTCGCTCGCAACGTCGCGGGACTGCCGTTCCCGCATAAACTCGCGGAACAGCTTGCGCGGACGATCGCGGATAACGTCGAAAAGGCGTTGCGTCCCGTCGATAAATTCAAGCGTTACGATATGTCGGACATTTCGAGGCTCGACGGTACCATACTGCAAGAGAAGCATCTCGTAAGCCCCGATCTCGTTTCCGAATGTCCGTTCGGGTCTGTGCTGATAAATTCGGACGAAAGCGTGTCCGTCATGGTCAACGAGGAAGATCACATTCGCGAACAGGTCATACTTCCCGGGTTATCGCTCGATAAAGGTTACGAAACGGTCGATCGTATCGACGACGTACTTTCGCAGAGCATAGACTTTGCGTTCGACGGACGGTTCGGATACCTCACTTCGTGCGCGACTAATCTCGGTACGGGCATGCGCGCGTCCGTAATGATGTTCCTGCCGGCACTCACGATCAACAATATGATAGAGAGCTGTATAGGCGACGTCGGCAGGCTCAACATGACGGTGCGCGGCGTATACGGCGAGGGCAGTAAAGCGGACGGCTATTTGTATCAGATAAGCAATCAACACACCCTCGGCGTCACCGAAAGCGATATAATCGACGCGGTCAAAGTCGCGATCGGGCATATCGCCGAATCGGAGTATCGCGCCCGCGAGATACTAAAACGCGACGAACCCGAGCTTAAAGACAGGATTCTCCGTTCTTGGGGCATTGCTGCAAACGCGTACAAACTTTCCACGGGCGAGGCTATGCAGCTTCTTGCCATGGTGCGGCTTGGCGGATATTACGGCTATATCTCGATTTCCGATTACAACGAGTTTCAAAAGCTGATCACCGGCTGTCAGCCCGCAAACATGCAACGGCTTGCGGGGACGGATGCGGACGCCGATTCGCGCGACATTCTTCGGGCAAAGTACGTTGCGGCAACGCTAAACGGGCTGTGCAAGAGAAGTATTTAGGCGCACGCCGAATATCTCGTCAATTTAATGTAAACAATCACAAACACAAATTGTCTATTTGTTAGGAGGTATTTATTATGACATATCCTATGAATTCGGACGCGCAACAGGCGTACAATACCGCGCGTCAAACGGCAAAATTTTATTCTAACGAGTACACGGGTACAGAACATCTGTTGTACGGCATACTTAAAACGCAATGCGTCGCGACGGCGATTTTCACGGCGAACGGTTTTTCGCCCGAAAAGCTCGTTTCGGTATTCGTGGACGAGAAAAGTCAAGTGACGTGCGAACCGTCCGACTCGTCGCGCATACGGGAAAACATTCCGTTTACGGCGTATAACTATGCCGTGGAAATAGGCGAATCGCAGATAACGCCCGATCTTCTCATGCTCGCGATACTCGACGACAGAAATTGCGTTGCCGCACAGGCACTCACTCAGCTTTACAATATCAACATACACGCATACCGTCGCGCCATTCGCAAAAATCTTCAGCCCGAACAGGAACGTCCCGAACCTATAAACCCGCTTCAAGGATTGTTCAATTCTTTCATGGGGTTCGATTCGGGTTCGTATTCGCCAAACAATGCGACGGCAGACGTCAAGGGGTCTGCGACCAAACTGCCCGGACAGCTTGCCGAGCTTGGCGTCGACGTGACCCAAAAAGCGCGCGAAAACAAACTCGATCCCGTGATCGGCAGAGAGCGCGAGGTGTCGCGGCTTATAGAGATACTGTGCCGCAAAACCAAGAACAATCCCGTTCTTATCGGTGAGCCGGGCGTCGGCAAAAGCGCGATAATCGACGGACTTGCAAAAGCAATCGTGGACGGCAAGGTACCGCGGCAACTGCAAAACAATATTATTTTCTCGCTCAATATAGGCTCGCTCATGGCGGGTACGAAATATCGCGGTCAGCTCGAGGAGAAGCTCAAATCGGCTATCGACCTTATCATAAGCAGCGGTAACATTATCGTGTTTATCGACGAACTGCACACGTTGATGCAGGCAGGCTCGAAAGACGGCGAGGTCACGCCCGCGGATATTCTCAAGCCCTATCTCGCGCGCGGAGAGATGCAGACCATCGGTGCTACGACTACGGACGAATACCGCAAGTATATCGAGGCGGATAAAGCCATGGAACGCAGATTTCAGCCGATCACAGTCGAGCCGCCTACCGTCGAACAGACCGTCGAAATTCTCAAGGGCTTGCGCGCAAATTACGAAAACTATCATAAAGTAAAGCTCTCCGACGAGGCAATCGTCGCGGCGGCGAAACTATCCGACAAGTATATTGCCGACAGGTTTTTGCCCGACAAAGCGATAGACCTCATAGACGAGGCGATGAGCTGTGCGAAAGTGGGGCTTTCGTGCGAGCCTACGGATATAAAAGAGCTTGCGGCAAGCCTCGAAGCATGCAATAAACAGATGAAAGATTGCGCCGCGCGGCAGGACTTCGCTCAAGCGGAAAGCCTTAAACAGCGTGCCGCCGAGCTTGAGCAGACGATCAAGTCCAAAACGCTCAAAAACGCCGCCGAGCAGGAGAACAGCACGACCGTCATATCCGCGGAAGACATTGCGGACGTGGTTTCGCGGTGGACCAAGATACCCGTCAGTAAGCTCACCGAAACGGAAAGCGCGCGGCTCAAAAACCTCGAAGAATTGTTGCATAAACGCGTGATCGGACAGAACAAAGCGGTCGAAGCTGTGTCGAAAGCTATACGTCGCGCCCGCGCGGGACTTAAGAGCGACAATCGTCCGATAGGCTCGTTCATTTTCCTCGGTCCGACTGGCGTCGGCAAAACGGAGCTTACGAAAGCTCTCGCCGAAGCTATGTTCGACAACGAAAATTCGATCATAAGACTCGATATGAGCGAGTTCATGGAAGCACATTCGGTGTCCAAACTCATCGGTGCGCCTCCGGGGTACGTCGGGTTCGACGACGGCGGTCAGCTCACCGAGAAAGTGCGCCGTCACCCGTATTCCGTCGTGCTTTTCGACGAGATAGAAAAGGCGCATCCCGACGTTTTCAATACGTTGCTTCAAATGCTCGATGACGGGCGGCTCACCGATTCGCAAGGTCGTACCGTTTCGTTCAAGAACACGATCATCATAATGACGAGCAACGTCGGAGCGACGGATGCCGCGACTAAGCGCGAAATAGGTTTCAGCGCGAGCGGCAGCCGCGAAGCGGAAGTGCGTGACGACGTGTATATGAAAGCGTTGCGCTCCATGTTCAAGCCCGAGTTTCTCAACCGTATAGACGTGATATGCGTGTTCGACAAACTCACTCGCGACGACGTGGCGAAGATCGCGAAAATAATGCTCGAGCGCGTGGAAAAATCGTTGCGCGACAGAAATATCTCGCTCAATATCACTTCCGAAGCGGTGGAGTGGTTGATAAATAAAGGTTACGACAGCGAGTACGGCGCACGTCCGCTTCGCCGCGTGATCGAACAGTATGTCGAGGACGAGATCGCAGAGCGTATCATAGACGGAAAGATAACCGACAACAGCACGGTGACCGTCGATTGCGACGGCGGCAATATCGTTTTGAAGTAGCGGCATGCGCGAAAAAATATTCGATACAAATTTCAAAAACCCATTTACTTTTGAATCCGAATATGGTATAATACCGTTAAGTGAATAGGGCGACCTATCGACACGAATAGGAGGCAACCATGACAATCGAATACCTTTGCAAAAATTATGACGCAAGCGATAAACTCAAATCCGTCATCGACAAGAAAGTTCAAAAACTCGACAAGTTTTTCGACGACGATACGCGCATAAAAATCGCGCTCAAAAAGGGCAATACGCGCAGTACCGACGATTTATATACACTTGAGCTTACGATCTTGCTCGACAGCACCGTGCTTCGCGCGGAAGTCACGAGCGACAATATGTACAACAACATAGACCTTGCCATTCCCAAGCTCGAAAAACAAATCATCAGACACCACAAAAAACTCGAGTCCAAGTCCAAGAAGTTCCGCGCACGCGATATGTCGTTCGAAGAACCGATTGCGGAGGAGAAACCCGAGGAAAAGATGCTCGTTCGCTCCAAGTGCTACACGTTAAGCCCCATGTCGGTTGACGATGCGATCGAGGAGCTCGAGCTTATCGGACACAACTTCTTTGTGTTTCTCAATAAGAGCACCGGCTCTATAAACGTGCTGTACGTTCGCAACGACGGCAACTACGGACTGATCGAAACGGTAGTGTAATGCAATCGACGCCGACAAGAAAATTGTCGGCGTTTTTTGCGGAATTTTTACTTAAATGACGGTGAAAATATGCTATTGTTTGCTTGCTTTTGTCGCCCGATAGCTGTATAATATACGCGTAGGAGATTTATTTTATGAAGCTGAAATTCGATTACAACAACATGATGGAATCCGCTATCGGCGAGCACGGCATTAAACAGTCGCAGATCGCCGAAGCCGCCGCCGCGCATGCCGCCGCATTTTCGCAAGTGGTGGATAACAGCGGCAAAGGTTGGCAGGGCTGGACCGAAACCCCCATGCTCACCGCCGCGCAAGTCGCCGAGCTCGTTGCGTTCGGAAAGTCCGTTCGCGACAAAGCCTCGAGCTTCGTCGTTCTCGGCATCGGCGGGTCCGCGCTCGGTCCTATAAGCGTATTTAACGCATTGCTGCACCTGCATCACAACGAATTGCCGCAAAACATGCGCAAAGCTCCCAAGGTTTATGTCGAGGACAACATCGACCCCGAGCGCATGTCCGCGCTTTTCGATGTAATCGACATCAAAACTACATACTTTAACGTCATCACCAAATCGGGCGAAACGAGCGAAACGCTCGGACAGTTCCTCATACTATACAATATGCTCAAGAAGCAGATCGGCGAAGCCGCCGCGAAAGAGCATATGATCGTCACCACGACGGACGGCAAAGGCGCGCTTTACGCAACCGCCGTCAAAGAAGGGTTCAAAGTATTCGGTATTCCGCAAGGCGTCGGCGGCAGATTCTCGGTGCTTTCCAATGTCGGACTCGTTCCGTTTGCGGTCATGGGCATAGATATTGCAAAACTTCTCGAGGGCGCGCGCAATATGCGTGCCGCCTGCGAACGCGCGGACATAACCAAAAACCCCGCGCTCATGACGGCGTTCTTGCAGGTGCTTTCCATGAAAGACGGCAAAAACATTTCGGTAATGATGCCTTACGCCGACGGGCTTAAGACTATGGCGGACTTTTACTGCCAGATTTGGGCGGAATCGCTCGGCAAGGCGGTAGACAACAGCGGAAAGACGGTGCATTACGGTCAGACCCCCGCGAAATCGCTCGGCGTCACCGACCAACACAGTCAGGTCCAGCTCTACAACGAAGGTCCGTTCGACAAAGTTATCACGTTTATCGGCGTGGAAAACTTCGGCGCGACGGTAGAGATCCCCGCGGACGAGAGTGCGGAAGCGGGCAGTTTTCTCAAAGGACACACTCTCAACGAGCTTATTACTGCGGAACGCAAGGCGACCGAGTTTGCGGTCACGAAGTCCGGTAAGTCCAACTTCACCATACTCATGCCCGAAGTCAATGCGGAAACGGTGGGCGAGCTTCTCATGTATTTCATGTACGAAACGGCGTTTGCGGGTGCATACCTTAATATCGACACATTCAATCAGCCCGGCGTCGAAGAAGGAAAGAAAGCTACGTTTGCTATGATAGGACGCGCGGGTTACGAGCAAAAACTCGCCGAATTGCAGTCCGTAAAGAAGAACCCCGCATATATAATCAAATAAAATTTCGGTATTTTAGGAGGTATTTATGAAATCCGTACAAGTAAGTTTTTCTTCCACCGAGAGCGTAAAAGATTTTGTCAATGCGGTGTCGCACTATCCGTTCGACGTCGATATGCACAGCGGCAGATACATAGTAGACGCCAAATCTTTGCTCGGCATTTTTTCGCTTGACCTCGCCAAACCGATCACATGCGAGATATACAGCGATAACTGCGCGGAGCTGCTCAAAGACATTGCGAAATTCATAGTAAAATAATCAAACGAAATGCTGCCTGCGTATTTCGCGTGTGCGGCAGTCGCGAGCGGCGATACGTCGTTTGCGACCGAATAAGTAAGAGGATAATATGCGACGCGATTATATAGACAGTATGAAAACGGACGGGTTGGGCGAGTTTATTGCGGCTTGCAACAACATAAAAAATTGTAAGTTTGTGGTTGCCGAAACGAAAATCGCAGGACTGCTCAAGGCGATTGCCGATAATAAGCAGCTGTATTCGATGTTCAGTGCCGCGCTGTACGGCTTCGACTACAAGCAGGAATTTTCCGCATGCGTAGTAAACGGCGGCTTCGCGCTCCCGACTGACCCCAAAAAGGCGATCGCGCTTGTTTTCAGAATCCTTCTCGACGTTGATACCGGCAAAATGTCGCTTCAGAATTTTCTCGAGGCGTACTTTTACAGCGTGTCGGTGAACGAATCGTATGCTCGGTTTTGCCTCGAGGTCATCACTCCGTTCGAAAAGTATTGCCGTGCCGCATTCTCGCGCGCGGATGTGGTGATCAACGGCGTTGCGCCGTCCGAGCACCAAAAGGCATACGAAAAAGTGAATGCCGACCAAAAAAGCGGACTTAAGAACGACGCGCTCAACTGCGTCGCGACGCTGATAGAGATAGCCGACGAAACACTGACCGGCGCGATAGACAAAGCGGAGTACAATGCCTGTTTGAAAGGCTTGATACGCGCGCTTAACTCCGACGATCGCGAAACGATGATTTCGGCGTTTGTGGGCGTCAAGTATGCCGTCGCATACTTTTTCAAGTCGTCGAAATCCATTCTCGAGATTTTCAAGAAACTCGAGTACGACGTCCGTCACTTAATAGATTGAACGTTCGTCATATGTGCTGAAATAATACGGTATAAAACGACCCCGCATAACGGTTTTGTTATACGGGGTCGTTTGTTGCATAAGCGTTTTACAGGTTGATCGTGTTCTCGTCGTCGCGAATAAGTTTTACATTGAAGATAAACAGACGGCGCGTAATGAAATTGTATACGAACACAATAAGCTGAACTATCAGTTTTACTATCCAAATATTACCGCCTATGACATCGTATCCGATCCAACTGCCGAGCGAAGTTATGCCTAATCCGATTGCGGAGAATAACAGGAATTTCAAGAATCCGCGTTTCGTCTTGCCGACGTTGCCGTATTTGAACACGAAAATAGACGAGAGTATGTAATTGACCGCGACCGCCGAAATAAAACCTATCACCGTTGCGGTTATGTATACCGACAAATACGGTTCGTACGGCAAGCCGTCAACCGTCGCACCCGAAAAAACGCCCCAAAATCCCGCATAATGTTCGTGTCCGTAAGCGTATAAAAAAACCGCGGTCAACAAAAAATCGACGGCATTGGAAAGCAGTCCGACGCCGATTGATTTCAGCAGTTCCAGTGTGGTTTGTTTATTCTTGAACGCTTTGAAAAACTCGAATTTCATACGTGTCGTCGTCGAGTTATTCGTTTTCTTCGGCTTCGTTTTGTTTGGGTATGAAACCTTCGAATATATAATTATCGCAATGCCGCAAAATTTTACTCGCGGCAAGCTCCGTGCGCACCGTCCAAGCAATGACGGGCAATTCCGCATTCTTTACATACTTATTGGGAAGATAAGATTCGTTGTATGCGACGAAGTCGGGATGCGCGATATCTATATATTTGAGTTTTTTCATTCTCGACCGTTCGCGACGGGTGAGGTATATGTCCGAACGGTGGAAATACGTTGCAAGCTGACCGCGCATGATGTGCGGCGCATTGTTATAGAAATGTTCGAGGGAATACGGGTCAAAAGACTGGACGGCATAATCGCCGTTGTACGCCTTGAGCATATCTATTATTTTATCTTCGAGCGCGAACGACTGTTCGGCTTTTTTGACTTCGATAAGAAGCGGCACTTGACCGTTGACGACTTCCAACACTTTTTCGAAAGTAGGGATCTCACATTCCGATTTTTTGATTTTAATATCTTTCAAATCGCTCGCGGTAAGGTTCGACACATAGCCGTCGCGATCGGTCATACGGCTGAGTCTGTCGTCGTGGAAAACGACCGGTGTTTGGTCGTCGATAATGCGTACGTCGAGTTCTATTGCGAAGCCGTGCTTGATTGCATTTTCGAATGCGGGTATCGAATTTTCGGGGAACTCGAAGTTATGCAGACCGCGGTGCGCGATTGGTTTACTTAAAACCCATGAAGTTTTAATTTCCATATCGTATCCTTAAAAGTTAGTCATGTCAATTATAACATCTTTTGAAAAATTTTACAATAGTTTTTCGGCATTTTTCATAAATTTAGCAAAAAAAACGATTATTTACCGATTATTTAATAGATTTTATTGCTGTTTTTCAAACTATATGCTTAATATCGGTCAAAATACTTGCTTGATACGTCCGTTTAATGCTATAATTACGGTATGAACAGGCAGAATAATATTCGTAATTTTTGTATAATAGCGCATATAGACCACGGCAAGTCCACTCTTGCGGACAGGCTTATGGAAGCGACGGCGACGCTCACAAAACGCGAACTGTCCGATCAAATGCTCGACAGCATGGATATCGAACGAGAACGCGGGATCACGATCAAACTGACGCCCGTGCGCATGTTTTACGAACATAACGGAGAGCGGTATATTTTCAATCTCATCGACACCCCGGGACACGTTGACTTTACGTACGAGGTGTCACGCTCGCTTGCGGCGTGCGAAGGAGCTATTCTCGTTGTCGACGCCGCGCAGGGCGTGGAAGCGCAAACGCTTGCAAACGTATATCTCGCGCTCGACAGTAATCTCGAGATAGTCCCCGTCATCAATAAAATAGATCTTCCCGCAGCGCGACCGGACGAAGTAAAAACTGAAATCGAGGATGTTATCGGACTTCCCGCACAAGACGCGCCGTGTATTTCCGCCAAAGAGGGTATCAATATCGACGCGGTGCTTGCGGCGATCGCAGAACAAGTCCCGCCGCCGTCGGGCGACGAGAGCAAGCCGCTCAAGGCTTTGATTTTCGATTCGTATTACGATAACTACAAAGGCGCGGTGTGTCTTATTCGGGTAATAGACGGGGGAGTGAAGCAGGGCGATAAAGTTACGATGATGTCGAACGGCAAGAGCTACGACGTGACCGAAGTGGGCGTATTTCAGCCGAAGCCCGTCGCTGTGCAACGGCTTTCCGCAGGCGACGTCGGGTATCTTTGCGCGTCTATAAAATCCATTGCGGATACGGCACCCGGCGATACTATAACTTTTACCGACAATCCTACCGCGCAACCTTGCCCCGGCTACAAAAAAGTAAAGCCCGTCGTATATTGCGGGATATTTCCCGCAGACGGCTCGCGATACGGCGATCTCCGCGACGCGCTCGAACGACTCAAATTAAACGACGCTTCGCTTTTCTACGAACCCGAAACGTCCACCGCGCTCGGCTTCGGATTTCGTTGCGGATTTTTGGGACTTTTGCACATGGAAATCATCGAGGAACGGCTCGAGCGCGAGTTCGACCTCGACATAATAACGACCGCGCCCGGCGTCGTGTACAAGGTGTATACCGCCGCGGGAGTCGTGGAAGTCACAAACCCGTCCAACTTGCCGCCGGTCGGCGAGATCGAATATATGGAAGAACCGATCGTAACCGCATCCATATATACGCCGCCCGAATACATCGGTCCGATCATGGAGCTTTGTCAGGATAAACGCGGCGAGTATATAAACATGACATATATCGAAAAAACGCGCGTGCTCCTCACTTACACAATGCCGCTCAATGAAATAGTTTACGATTTCTTCGACGGACTGAAAAGCCGTTCGCGCGGCTATGCGAGCTTCGACTACGAACAGGCGGGATACAGAAAGAGCGACCTCGTCAAACTCGATATTATGCTCAACGGCGACGTTTGCGACGCGTTGAGTATAATCGTGCACCGCGACAAAGCGTACGGCAGAGGCAGGGCAATGGCGGAAAAACTTAAGGACGTAATACCGAGAAAACTTTTCGAAATTCCCATTCAGGCGGCGATCGGCGGCAAGGTCATCGCTCGCGAAACCATTAAGGCTCTGCGCAAAGACGTGCTCGCAAAGTGTTACGGCGGCGACGTTTCGCGCAAAAAGAAACTGTTGGAAAAGCAAAAAGAGGGTAAAAAACGCATGCGGCAGTTCGGCACGGTGGAAATACCGTCCGAAGCGTTTATGTCGGTGCTTAAGCTCGATAACGATAAAAAATGATGCATTGCGGGATCTATGTGCATATTCCGTTTTGCAAATCGAAGTGCAAATATTGCGCTTTTGTTTCCACGCCCGATTTTTCTATTCGCCAAAGATATGTGTCCGCGCTCGTCGGCGAAATAAACGACTGCGAAGCGAACGGCACTGTGTGCGATACGGTGTATATAGGCGGAGGCACGCCGTCGTGCCTGCCTCGCGGCGCGCTGACTCGAATTTTTACCGCGCTCCAAAAAAAGTTCGTGATTCTTCCCGAAAGCGAAATTACCGTCGAGTGCAATCCCGAAAGCGTTGACGGCGGTTTCGTATCGGAATGTAAAGCGTGCGGCGTCAACCGCGTGAGCATGGGTTTGCAATCGGCGGACGATCGCGTGCTCGCGGCTATCGGGCGGGTGCACGACGTATCGGGATATATCGCCGCGGCGGAATTGCTGCGAAAAAATTTCGATAATATTTCGTCGGACATAATTTTGGGACTGCCCGACCAAAACGGCGACGACGTGTTTCGCGCGATAGAAACGACGTCCCGATTTTGCTCGCACATTTCCGTGTACGCCCTCTCGGTGGAGGAGGGTACTCCGCTCGCGAAAAGCGGGTTTGTCGCAGACGACGACGGGATTGCCGATATGTATGACGCGGCGTGTTCCGCGCTTCGCGACCGCGGGTTTGACAGGTATGAAGTGAGTAACTTTGCGAAAAACAATATGTACAGTCGACACAATATCAAATATTGGCGTGGCGTGCCGTATATCGGGTTCGGCGTCGCCGCACACGGATACGACGGAAAGTATACGCGCTACGCGCACGGCAACGACATATCGGCTTATATGCAAAACAGTGCGCCGACACCGTATACGCTTACCGAAAAAGACCGATATAACGAATACGTAATGCTCGCGTTGCGCACCGAACGCGGAATAGATCTTCAAGATTTTCGGAATAAGTTCGGGTATTCTTTTTCGGAGGCAAATGCGGCAATCGTCGAGCAAAACGTCAAAGAAAATTATGTCGAATTGTCGAACGGATTTTTGCGCATTTCGCCGCGATATATGTTTGTGATGAACGGTATAACCGAACAGTTCATGAAAGATTGATTTTATAGCTTGTGCAGACGAAAAAGACATAAAAATCATTGAATTTTTATAATCGACATTTGCGGTATATAATAATAACTACACCTATATATTGTGTATGTTAAAATATGCGTATACTAATTTTGGAAAAATGGTCTGAAAATATTGTAAAAAACATTTGACAAAGATAGCGGGGTGTGCTAAACTGTTTTTAGCAGTCAAGGTATGTGATTGCTAAATCGTGTGACGGGTGTTTTCTCGATGGGACTTACGGGAAGAAAAGAAAAAATACTCCGTGCGGTCGTCGACGGATATATCGAAAACTGCCAACCCGTATCGAGCAGCGAGATCAAGGACAAACATTTCCCCGCGCTGTCGTCCGCGACCATTCGCAATGAGATGGCGTCGCTCGAGGAAATGGGGTATCTGTCGCAAATACATACCTCGTCGGGACGAGTACCGACTGCCGAAGCGTACAGGCTATACGTCGAAAGACTTATGCCGCGGCGCAAACTTTCGAGATCGGAGCTTAAGATAGTCAAGCGGTATTTCAATAAGAAAGTTACCGAGCTTGACGAAATGCTTAAGAGTACCGCAAAAGTTATTTCGGAAATAACAAACCTGACTTCGGTCGCGTACCTTCAAAACACAGATGACGCTACTGTCATAAATATCAAAATCGTGCGCATTACCGATTCGACCGCACTTATAATAATAGTGACGAATATCGGTATCCTCAAAGACGTCACCGCGCATATCGGTTTCGGCGTGACCGACGAATACTGCAATCAAGCGTCGAAGTTCGTTACCGAGGCATTCGGCGGACATAAGATAAGCGAGATCAATAAGCCCAAGCGCATAGTCAAGCAAGTGAAAAAGGAGTACGAGCGAGTATTCGACACCGTGCTCAAGATTTTCAAGAGCTATTCGCACGACGAGATGTTTTCGGACATTGTGCTCGAGGGCAGTTCCAAAATACTCGAACAGCCCGAGTACGCGAATTTACAAAAAGCAAAGGCGATGCTCGAGTTTCTAGATGCGAAGGAAGAACTCGTTCCCGTATTGCAAAACTCGGACGACATGAACATTTCCATAAAAATCGGCAAAGACAACGAGATACGCGACGGCATGCCCGAATGTGCCATAGTGACGACTAGTTACAGCATAGACGGCACGACGGTCGGCAATGCCGGTGTTATCGGACCGATACGCATGGATTATTCCAAAGTGGTGTCCGTACTCGATTATATATCCAAAACGGTGCAGATGTTGCCGGCGGGCGAGTCCGACGATTCGGTCGGAAAGCTCGGAGAGCCGCCCGACGGTAACGATACCGACAGTTCCGACGAATAGTCGGAAACAAAATATCCAACGCGGAGGAGTGACAAATGGACAATAAGACAAGAGAGCGCACACGCGAGATTCCCATGGCAGAGCAAGACGAATACAAAACTCTCCAGGACCGTGTGGCTACCGTGTCGCAACAACTCGGTATAGCGCAGGCGATAGCCGTCAAAGAAAAGGCGCGTTCGGAGGAGTTATCCAATCTCGTAAACCGAATGCAAGCCGACTTCGACAACTACCGCAAGCGCGTCAACGAGAACAACAAAAAGCTCAAAGAGGACGGCATTTGCGCCGTGCTCGAACGGCTAATACCGGAGCTTGACGTTCTCAAACAGGCGATCCAGTCTATACCGGACGAGAAAGTCGCCGAGGGCGTAAAAATGATTTACAAGCACATACTCGACGTAATAACGGCTTTCGGGGTGGAGGAGATCCCCGCACTCGGTCAGCAGTTCGATCCCAACCTTCACAATGCGGTAATGCGCACAAAAACCAATGACCCTACCAAGGTCAATATGGTTGTCGAGGTTTACAACAAGGGCTACAAATTGGGCGACAGAATATTGCGGCACAGTGTCGTAAGAGTCGCCAATTAGCGGTAACGCTTCATATTATAAAATTATTTTCGGAGGATTAAATTTATGGGCAAAATCATTGGTATTGACTTGGGTACTACCAATTCCTGTGTGTCTGTTCTCGAGGGTGGCGAACCTACCGTCATACCCAACGCGGAAGGCGGACGCACGACGCCGTCGGTTGTCAGCTTCGCGAAAGACGGCGAGCGTCTTGTCGGTCAGGTTGCAAAACGTCAAGCGGTTGCCAACCCCGACAGAACGATTATTTCCATTAAGCGCGATATGGGCACTTCCAAAAAGGTCACTATCGACAATAAGAGCTATTCGCCGCAAGAGATTTCCGCTATGATTCTTACAAAGCTTAAGACGGATGCGGAAGCGTATCTCGGCGAAAAGGTCACGCAAGCGGTCATCACCGTTCCCGCGTACTTCAACGACTCGCAGCGTCAGGCGACCAAGGACGCGGGCAGAATCGCAGGTCTCGAAGTGCTTCGTATAATCAACGAGCCTACCGCGGCGGCTCTCGCTTACGGTCTTGACAAAGGTCAGAACTCCAGCCAAAAGGTGTTCATTTACGACCTCGGCGGCGGTACGTTCGATATTTCCATTCTCGAAATCGGCGACGGCGTATTCGAAGTTATCGCTACCGCAGGCGATACCAGACTCGGCGGCGACGACTTCGACCAAGTGATTATTGATTATCTCGTCACACAGTTTAAGAACGATCAGGGCATTGATCTTTCCAAAGACCGTATGGCTATGCAACGTCTTAAGGAAGCCGCGGAAAAAGCAAAAATCGACCTTTCCGGCACGCAAAAGACGACGGTCAGCTTGCCGTTCATCACGTCCAACGCGACCGGTCCTCTGCACCTCGAATACGAGATCACGCGCGCAAAATTCGAAGCTCTTTCGCAAAAGCTCGTCGATCGTTCTATCGAGCTTACCAAGAAAGCTATGGCGGACGCGGGCTATTCCAACAACGATATAGACAAGGTTATTCTCGTCGGCGGCTCGACGCGTATTCCCGCCGTTGTGGAAGCCGTTCGCAAACTGTCCGGCAAAGAACCGTTCAAGGGCATCAACCCCGACGAATGTGTTTCGGTCGGTGCGGCTATTCAGGGCGGCGTTCTCGCGGGCGAAGTCAAAGACGTGCTCCTTCTCGACGTCACTCCGCTTTCGCTCGGTATCGAAACGGTCGGCGGTATATTCACCAAACTCATTCCGAGAAACACGACTATCCCTACCAAAAAGTCGCAGGTTTTCTCCACGGCGACCGACAATCAGCCGTCCGTCGATATACACGTATTGCAAGGCGAGCGCGAAATCGCCGCGCACAACAAGACGCTTGCTCGTTTCGAGCTCGGCGGTATTCCGCCCGCACCCCGCGGCGTTCCGCAAATCGAGGTTTCCTTCGATATCGACGCGAACGGCATAGTGCACGTTTCGGCAAAAGACAAGGGTACCGGTAAAGAGCAACGCGTCACCGTTACCGCTTCGACCAACCTCACCGAAGCGCAGATCCAACAGGCTATCAAAGACGCCGAAAAGTTTGCGGACGAGGACGCGCAGCGCAAAGAAGTCGTCGAAGCGAAGAACCAAGCGGATATGCTCGTATTCTCTATCGAAAAATTCTTGCGCGAAAACGGTGATACCATTTCGGCAGAGGACAAAGACGAACTCAATAAAGAAATGGCGAACGTTCGCGAGGTCATAAAGACCGACGAACTCGAAGCTATCCGTGACGCAGTGGAAACGTTGCAGAAGCTCTCCAACGGCATATTCTCCAAGCTGTATGAGAACGGCAACGCACAGCCCGAAGACGACGTCGTTATCGACAATCCCGAAGAAGTTCCGGGCGACGACGGCAACAACTGATAGCTGTCCCACGTTTCGACGGGGACGGTAAGCGTCAGAACGCGACGCGGAGAGTATTATGGCAAAAAATTATTATGAGTTGTTGGGCGTGTCAAAGACCGCGTCCGACGACGAACTTAAATCGGCGTTCCGCAAGCTTGCCCGGCAATATCACCCCGACTTACACCCGGGTGACGAAGCCGCAGCCAACAAGTTCAAAGAAATCAACGAGGCTTACGAAACTCTGTCCGATGCGCAAAAACGTGCCGAGTACGACGCCGCCCAAGCGGGCGGCGGGTCCGGCGCGGGCCATGCGGGAGGACAGGGCGGACAGGGTGGTCAAGGCGGCAGTTTCTTCGACGATTTCGTCAATATGTTCAACGGTGAACATCGCGGCGGACAGTCGAGTAACGGCGGCGACATAAGCCTCAACGTTACGCTGTCCTTCGAGGAAGCGGCTTACGGCACGCAAAAAGAAATTACTGTCAATCGCTTCGAGCCGTGCGCGGCATGTCGCGGCACGGGCGCGAAGGGCGGAACGCAATTCGTCAAGTGTACGAACTGCGGCGGGACCGGTAAAGTACGGTTCGCACAGGAAACGCCGTTCGGCAGAGTAGTGAGCATGAAATCCTGTAACGTGTGTAACGGTACGGGACGGATCGTCAAAGAACCTTGCACTGCGTGTGCGGGCAGGGGTTCGTTACGCAAAAATTCCAACTTGCGTATAACGTTCCCGCCCGGCGTGGAACCCGGTCAAATCATGACGATCCCCGGCGAGGGCGAACGCACGCGCACGGGCGCGAAAGCGGGCAATCTTATTCTTACGATCACCGTGCAACCGCACAAACTGTTCAGGCGCAAGGGACTCGACCTTCTCGTCGATATTCCCGTATCGTTTACGCAGGCGCTCATGGGCGATAAAGTGCTCGTGCCGGGGCTTAAAGGCAATAAGATCGCATTCACGTTGCCCGAAGGCACTCAAAGCGGCATGACGTTCAAGCTCAAGGAACAGGGGCTTGAAAATCCCAAGAAGCAGATAAAGGGCGACATGTTGGTCACTATCGACATAGAACTGCCCAAAAATCTTACGCGCGAACAACGCCAAAAGATCAAGGAGCTGCACGACAGCTTCAAACCCGAGCAATACGACAAAGCGCGGGAGTTCTTGAAAAAGTAATAACGAGCAAAAACCGCCGAATTTTATCGGCGGTATTTTGCGTCTTTCGGAACTTTGCATATAAGTATTGCGAAAGCATTGCCACTGTATAAATGCAAACGATTTGTTTATAATCGAATATCAAAACAATTTAATATTTTCAAAAGGAAACATCATAATGAAAGTTCTCGTTATCAATGCGGGGAGTTCCTCGCTCAAATATCAGTTGATCGAAACGGATACGGAAGAAGTGCTCGCCAAAGGCGTTTGCGAACGTATCGGTCAGGACGCGTCGTCGCTTACTCACGAGGGACGCAAAAAAATCAAAATTGATGCGGCTATGCCCACTCATGCCGAGGCGATACAGCTCGTACTCGATGCGCTCGTCAATCCCGAATACGGCGTTATTTCGTCGATGTCGGAAATCGCCGCGGTAGGTCATCGCGTATTGCATGCCGGCGAGGAGTTCAATGACTCGGTACGCGTCACGCCCAAAACGCTCGCGCGCATAGAGAAGAACACCGATCTCGGTCCTCTGCACATGCCAGCCAATATCATGGGCATCAAAGCGTGCGAAAAGGCGATGCCGGGCGCGCCGAACGTCGCGGTATTCGATACGACGTTCCACTCGACGATGCCCGAGTACGCGTACATGTATGCTATAGACTATGACGACTACAAGAAGTACAAAGTGCGCAAATACGGTTTCCACGGGACAAGCCATGCATACGTTTCGTCGCGCGCCGCGTCGCTTATGGGCACCGATAAGATCAAAACGATCGTATGCCATCTCGGAAACGGCGCGAGCATAAGCGCGGTCAAAAACGGCAAGTGCGTGGACACTTCGATGGGCTTGACACCGCTCGAAGGTCTTGTAATGGGCACGCGCAGCGGCGACATAGATCCCGCCGTAGTCGAATACCTGATGGGCAAAAAGGGATACGACATTCACCAAATGACGAACTATCTCAATAAGCAATGCGGCGTTCAAGGTATAAGCGGCGTCGGTTCTGATTTCCGCGATATAGAGAAAGCGGTTGCCGCAGGCGATTCCCGCGCGAAACTCGCCCTCGAAATGTTCTGCTACCGCGTCAAGAAATACGTTGGCGCATATGCCGCCGCCATGGGCGGATTGGACTGCTTGGTGTTTACGGGCGGTATAGGCGAACACACCGTTGCCGTGCGTGAGCTGGTGTGCGAGGGTATGGAGTATTTGGGCGTCAAGCTCGACAAATCTCTCAATGCCGATCCGCCACGCGGCAAAGAATTCGAGATCGGCGCGAAAGATTCTACCGTCAAATTGTTTATAATTCCCACCAACGAAGAACTGTATATCGCACGCGAAACGGTCAAACACAAAAACGATTGAAATTGAAAAAGCGCGCCGTATTCAACGAGATACGTCAAGTCCTGTATCCCGACGACATCAGATGCATGGTGTGCGGCAGGGAAATGCACCCGAGCCGTTACGGACTGTGCGAAACGTGTAAGTTGTCGCTTAACGACAATTATTGTTTGCGTTGCGGCAAACACAAAGTCGGTATCGGCGATTACTGCGACGAGTGCATAAAACTTTCGTTGAAGTTCGACGAAGCACGGTCGGCTGTAAATTACGATGCCGCGGCAAAGAGTATCGTGCACAGACTCAAATACGGCAACGCTCGGTATTTGGCGAATATTCTTTCGCAATATCTTTTCGACATATTGTTACGCGAACACGACGAATGGGATTTCGACTGCATCACGTTTGTGCCTATTCACAAAAACCGCGAACGCAAACGCGGATACAATCAAGCTAAATTGCTTGCACTCGCTACCGCAGAGCGCGTCGACAAACCGTGTTTGGATCTTCTCGAAAAGATTCGCGCGACTCCCAATCAAGCATCTCTCGGTGCCCACGAACGCTTTACAAATCTGAACGGTGCATTCTCGGTCAAAGCGAAGCCGCCCGAGCACGTCGTGCTTATCGACGATGTAATGACGACGGGCGCAACTGCGAGCGAATGTGCTCGAACGCTCAAAAACGCGGGTGCGAAAATCGTATACGTACTGACTTTTGCGTCTGTACCCGAACAACCCGTTCTCGACACGCAGGTTCAAAATATAAGCGAATTTCGTAACCAATAAGCTTGACTTTCACGCCGATTATATGTTATTATAGTAACGGTGCAATATGTGCCGCATGTTGTTAATTTTAGGTTGCGGTTTTCCGCAGCATAATATAACCGCATAAAAATATATCAAGGAGTACGTCATGACCCTACTTTTAAGTACGGAAACGGCGGTGGTTTTGGCTATTGTTTTGCCAATAGTCGCTCTTATCATCGGGGCTGTCGCAGGTATTTTTGTTTTCAATATATACCGCAACAAAAAGCTCGGCGATGCCAAAGCGACTGCAAATAAAATGCTCGAAGACGCCGTTAACGAAGTAAAAGAAATGCGCAAGACCGCCACTCGCGAAGCCGCAGAACAACTCGAAAAAGAGCGGAACGAGCAGGAGCGTACATTGCGCGAAAAGCAATCCAATCTTTCCAGAGCCGAGCAACGCGTATTGCAGCGCGAAGAAAATCTCGACAAAAAGGAACAACAGCTCGATAAAAAATCGGAAGATCTCGAAGCGCAACGCAAATCGCTCACGCAAAAGCATGCGGACGTCGATAAGCTCAAAACCGAGCTTGCGGGTGCGCAAAGCAAGATCCTCGAAGAAATCCAACACGTCGCGGGCATGAGCAAGGAAGACGCGAAAGCCCGACTCATCGACGCCATTCGCGACGAAGCCAAACACGACGCCGCTAAAATGGTTCGCGAAATAGACGCGGAAGCAAAAGAAGAAGCGGACAAGCGTGCGCAGAAAATAGTGTCGCTCGCCGTACAGCGTTGCGCGGTCGACCACAGCGCGGAGATCACCGTTTCCACCGTCGCGCTTCCCAACGACGAAATGAAAGGTCGCATCATCGGCAGAGAGGGTCGCAACATACGCGCGCTCGAAACCGCGACAGGTTGCGACCTCATTATCGACGACACGCCCGAAGCGGTGGTGTTGTCTTGCTTCGATCCCATTCGTCGCGAAGTCGCGCGCATCGCGCTCGAGAAACTTATCAGCGACGGGCGGATCCACCCCGGCAGAATAGAGGACCTTGTAGAAAAAGCGCAGAAGGAAGTAGACGTCAAAGTCAAAGAAGCTGGCGAGAACGCAATGTACGAAACGGGCGTGTTCGGACTCAATCCCGAGCTTGTCCGTATACTCGGCAGGCTGCGGTTCCGCACGAGCTACGGTCAAAACGTGTTACGCCATTCCATAGAAGCGTCCAACCTCGCGGGTATCATGGCAGCGGAACTCGGCGCGAACGTACAGCTTTGCAAGCGTGCGGGACTGCTTCACGATATAGGCAAAGCACTTGACCACGAAATTGACGGCACTCACGTGTCGATAGGCGTGGACGTCGCCAAGAAATACAAAGAGAGCAAAGAAGTCGTTCATTGCATAGCCGCACACCATAACGACGTCGAGCCGGAAACGGTGGAAGCGATCATCGTGCAATGCGCCGACGCAATTTCGGGCGCACGTCCCGGTGCGCGGCGCGAATCGCTCGATAACTACGTCAAGCGTTTGGAAAAGCTCGAAGAAATCGCCAACAGCTACGAGGGCGTGGAAAAGGCGTTTGCCGTTCAGGCGGGTCGCGAAGTGCGAATCATCGTCAAGCCCGAAGTCGTCGACGACGTAAAAGCGATGTATATGTCCAAAGAGATCGCAAAACAGATAGAACAGGATATGCAGTATCCCGGTCAAATCAAAGTCAATGTGATCCGCGAAACACGCGCCGTAGAATACGCGAAATAACAGGGTACACGCAATAAATTTTACAAAACAAGGGCAATCGAATAAAGCGCACTTCCCATAGGGAATAAAAACTAAAATTTTATAAGAGTTGCACTTTC
>CAJUKG010000004.1 GCA_910586925.1 uncultured Christensenellaceae bacterium
AACTCTCAAGTACAGCGAAGTTTAAGCACCATTTAGAATTACACCATACTCAAACCCTTTCTGCGGAGCGGGCAATCCGCTCGTGGTTTAAGCACCATTTAGAATTACACCATACTCAAACAATGACTCATGCTAGGGAAATAGACGTAAAGTTTAAGCACCATTTAGAATTACACCATACTCAAACCTGGCGTGCCTTGTGTTCGTTATCAACGTGGTTTAAGCACCATTTAGAATTACACCATACTCAAACTGCGACTTGCTCGTATCGTCACCGTTTATGGTTTAAGCACCATTTAGAATTACACCATACTCAAACTATTCCTAATACCGATATTAATGGTATCGCGTTTAAGCACCATTTAGAATTACACCATACTCAAACTATTCCTAATACCGATATTAATGGTATCGCGTTTAAGCACCATTTAGAATTACACCATACTCAAACCTGTATTTGAGCGTCTTGCAAAGTTTCTCCGTTTAAGCACCATTTAGAATTACACCATACTCAAACGCTCGAGGTATCGCCGCGCCATACTCTCCAGTTTAAGCACCATTTAGAATTACACCATACTCAAACAAGAACTTAGACACGGCTACATTGTTCATTGTTTAAGCACCATTTAGAATTACACCATACTCAAACAAAAACGTTGACAATGACTCATTGAAGGGAGTTTAAGCACCATTTAGAATTACACCATACTCAAACCCATAATTAATCACCTACAGGGGGAGCCGCGTTTAAGCACCATTTAGAATTACACCATACTCAAACGTAGCCTGCGCTTATTAGCGATATTGCCGTGTTTAAGCACCATTTAGAATTACACCATACTCAAACAGTTCTGATCGCGGAAATGCTCATTCCAAAGTTTAAGCACCATTTAGAATTACACCATACTCAAACATGCCGCTGTGCCCACTCGTTATATCGGCGGTTTAAGCACCATTTAGAATTACACCATACTCAAACGTCATTTGAGGTCACCTCGTTTACTCTGTCGTTTAAGCACCATTTAGAATTACACCATACTCAAACTGAATACTTTACCGTCAGCACGTCGTTGGCGTTTAAGCACCATTTAGAATTACACCATACTCAAACAATGTACCGCCGATATGGTATAATTATATGTTTAAGCACCATTTAGAATTACACCATACTCAAACAAGGTAAATGCGGGTTTGTTTTGTCGTCAAGTTTAAGCACCATTTAGAATTACACCATACTCAAACCTACAACAGCACGATAAAAGACAAGATGAAGTTTAAGCACCATTTAGAATTACACCATACTCAAACATGCGGTTTTTGTGGCTTGTTTTGTTCGTGGTTTAAGCACCATTTAGAATTACACCATACTCAAACTCCGAAGCAAGAATGCCTGCGAATTCGTCCGTTTAAGCACCATTTAGAATTACACCATACTCAAACTACGCAAGCGGTCAAATACGTTTTACCCGAGTTTAAGCACCATTTAGAATTACACCATACTCAAACCTCAAATCGCTTAAATATGTATGCGCACCACACGCAGCAATTCCAAATGATAACGCTATTATAACACAAAAGCCGAGAAATGTCAAGATGTATTACGCAATGATTTCACACAAATCGTTATCTATTATAACCCGAAATTCGTCGCCGATCTTTTCTCGTACCGAACTTTCGAGCAGCAGTGTAAACACATTATTGTAATTCAAAAATTTACACACTTCGGTAAGCTCGCTTTCCGAGAAATAGCTTTTCACGTTTACAAACACAATAAATTTTACATTTAGCAATTCGACGGCGACGGTCAGATAATTTATCAGCTTTTCGACATGACTGTCATAATCCGATTTTACCACCACCCCGAACGCTTTGAACAATGATTTAATCGGCGATTCCTCGAACCAATCAATCTGTACAGAACTTTCCGCATTAAGTTTATCGAATAACGCCGCGAATTTTTCCTCGATTTCCAAAATATCTTTTTGAAATTTTTCTTCGGCAATCTCGACTAACTCGTTTGATAAAACATTAGCGGTCTTTTTATCGTTGAAAGACAAATCAATCGGATTTTCAATAAGAATTCCGTTCTTGGATATGTTGATTTCTTTGTTATTATCACTTAAAACGAACGCTTCCCCGTCACCGTCGAAACCGCTTTTAATATCGACGTATAAATCGCGAAAAAACCGCGGATTTTCCGCGGCGATTTCATTGATCGCGCTTTCAAAACACGTATCCAATCTATTATGAGTCAGCTTCATATAAGCACAAACCTCTCGTCGGAGTCGATAATATCGGTATGTTTTTCTCCCGTTACGTATTCTATTGCCGCAAACTGTTTTTCGGTGACGGTGAGCATTTGAATAATCCCGCCCTTTACTCTATTTTTCCGCACATTTTCTTTCAAGGCGTCACCTGCGGTATTATTGAGGATGATCTTACTGTAAACGGATTCTTGCATCATCACAAAGCCGCTCTTTATCAAGAACTTCCTGAACCGCGCATACTCGCGCCGCTCGGCACTCGTCGCGACGGGCAAATCGAAAAATACTATCAATCTCATAAATCTATAATTCATAAAATGCGAGAAGTGAGGTGTCTTTCTCTGTCAAAGCTCTAAAGACACGCTTGCAGTATATCGCTATCGCATCAGACAGCGTCATGCTTTTATCAGTAATTTTAACGCGCAAATTGAGTACGTTTGCCAAATCGTGCTTTGCGTCCTTACCTAACGGCGCGTCGTCGCGCAACAAAACGGCTCGGTCTATAATGATGCGGAACGGCTCCATCAAATCGCAACTCAAATTGAAACAGTTGAATTCGTTACGGTGAAAAAGCCCTATTTGCGTAATATAGCCGTTTCCGACAACCTCCCTATTGAACGCCGAAAGCAGTATCGCATAACCGTAATTGAGCAAGGCGTTTGTATTGCCGTCATCTCCGCGTTTGAAATTCATGCCGAATAAAGAGTTAAAATATACCTTTGCGGCATGTCCCTCGCGATTAGTGGCGTCGCCGCACTCGACTTCGCCGATATAACTTTCCAAAAGCGACGCCCGCTCGCTTCCGACGTCTTGCAAAAACAATACCTGTTGCCTTATCTTTTCTTTTACTATCTCAGCCCACACAATCGACTTTATATCCGAATCCCATTGTAATTGCTCTTTGACCTTGCCACTGCAATCGTACCTTCCGTATAGTGCGTTAAGCTGCGCGTGCGGGTTTCGCTTCTCGTCGCAGAACACGACATTGATTTTATGCTTGACAAGTTCGGACAACAGCACTCCCGTTATTGCCACCGCGGGATTTTCCACTATGAGCGTATCTATCTCGTCGAGAAAAACTTTTTTCGTCTGTTCGCCGCGACAAATTAGATACCCTAATTTATACTCGAGTTTGCAACGGTTTTCCGCCACCACAACGCGCCAACCCATATCACAAGAACTTTTTGAAATCTATTACTTGACGATACTTGCCTGTCGGAGACTGCACCACCCATTTTATATCGGTTTTCTCAACAAATTTACTTATCAAATTAATCCCGCACCTATTGCCGCAGGCTTTTCCGTTTTCATCAATAAAATCACTCAAATCAAGATTCACGGCATTTGTATTGAAGAACCGCAAAATTTTAATCAAATTTTCGCACTGCTTTTCAACGGACATTGCAACAAACTGATCTCTGCATTTCGACAAACTATCAGCCTGCCCTTTCATAGAAAGTCCCGCATACATTTTGGTGCCGAGCTTTTGTATAAACAAATCATACAATCCCACATTTTTATCCGCCGACACTTTATCGTATTGCTCGACAGCTTCGATACTTTGTTTAGATTTTTGATATTTATTATAGAACGAAACGACTTTTTTGATATATTCGGCAACGGTTTTATCAACATACAGTTCGGCAGCATTATTCACCAATATTCTATTCCCCGTTTTGCCCGTAATATACGCAGGAGAACCGTTAACGAGCAGCAACGAAGAAAGCCTTATTTTAGGTACGACTATTTGCGGATTTTTAAGCCCGCAATTATTTTCGACATACTTTTTAACGCTGTCCTTATCGTGAGAGGAAAGCACTTCCGCCATAACTGGAATCGCCTCGAGCGACAACCGCTTTTCGCCTTTTTTACTTTCGCTTTTGACTAGTGTGAAGTATGCGGTTTTCGCACTGTTATAACCGCCGTATTTTGCGGTATCACTCAATTTTCCGCTCGCCTTAAGAGGTATCAAACCGGGCTTGGCGGTTTCAACCGTCGCATCGAATAACTTACCCGTACCCTCTTGGACAAAGCGCACCACTCTGCAATTATCGTTATAAAATGTATCGAACACGGTAGGAATATCTCGCCGAGGATCCCATGCGCCGTTTACACCGTGACGGAAAACACGGTAATCGGACCGCATTTCGCTTACGTCCTTATCCTTATAATACGCATGCCCGTATTCGGTATTCAAGACGTTGCCGACCACTATATTGATGTACGCATCTTTCGCGTGGTGCAAATTGTTGAGTTCACGCACCTTTATTAACTCATGGCGATATTTTTCGTCGCAACCGCAATACTCGGCATATGCGTCGAAACTATGCTTAAACTCCGCCGCTTTGCTCGCTTTGGAATATATGATTTTCGTATCCGGGAATTTTTCTTTGAGTATATCGGCAACGACTTTCGTGCTTTGCGCGGTGATAACAAGCTGTCTATTTTCAAACTCGTAAAGTTCGGCAGCCGTAAGCGGTGTTGTTCGCGTCAACCGCTCGTACTTTTTATCGGAAATAAATTTCGATTTATGTAATTTTTCCCAGAACGCCGCCATTCGTATGCGAATATACGACGGCAACGGGAATACGTCTTTCTTTTCGTGATTCAATTTCTTTTGAACAAGCACTTTATTGTCAAAACTGTCGTCGTTTATTTTCGACTGCGGAAAAATATGATCGAAATCGTACTTGTTATCGTCGAAAAGTTCGTTTATGTCGATAGGTTCGCCCGAATACATGCACTTGCCCTGTTGCATATAGTACGCAAAAAGTTTCTTCGAGTCGAAGTCGCGCGACTCTCTTTGTTCGATTTCGCTTATAAACTTCGAGAACTCGCGAGCGTCCTTATCCGCCGCACGATAAAGTTCGAGCAGTTTCTCTTTCTTCGACTGCGTGCGCTTACCCTTTTGTTCCTCGGTGCCGCCTCGAGTAACCTCTATCATTATCTTTTGGGGCGCATGTTTTTCGATTTTGACGATTTCTTTGACAAGCGCGAGAGTACGGCGTATCGCGCGTTTTACCGCCGGCGAGCAATACAAATCATCAAGACTTCTATTGTCGTCGTTCCCTATGTTTTTGTTATATTCTTCGATCGCGTCGGCAAATCCCCAACGCTCGGACGTCAACGCTTCCGAGAGGTTTATTTTCTCCGCTCGCATAGTTTCGATAACCGTCATGCCGCTGCCCGAAGCTCCGACGGCTTTTTCGGACACGATCTCGCCGTCGAGCAATTCTCGCGACAGTCTTCCCCATTTCGTGAACGTCAAGCCCTTTATATCGACAATTTGCCTTTCCGTCAATACGTCGCCGTATTTTTCTTTGATACGCTTCACGAGCCGATCTTTATCCGAAAACAACGTCGACCAGAGAATTATTTCCTCGCACATTTCGCGCTTACCGTCCAAATCGCCCAAAATACGGCTAAACGCAATATGCGACGAAAGCGAGTTTTTCATATCGCCGTCGATACCGGTTATCGACTCCTTCGTAATATCCGACATGTCGTAACCGTTATTCTTAAGCGTTTCGATTATCCGCTTTTTGGTTATCTTCTTGCACGAGTGCGCCTCGTTATAAATCAAATCTATGGCGCGATTGTCTTTGACGCCGTTTATCTTGATATTGTTAAGTTCGTTCAAGAATATCGCTTCTTTGTACAGCAACGAGTCTGCGGGCAAAACGTAGGCAGTCGGGATATATGTACACTTGCAAGTCATATTCTTGATAAACTTTTCCTCGCTCGCATCCCTGTCTATAACCGCATCGAAATTCCACGGCGTGACGGAAACGCGCTCCATTCCCGCCCTGCGCTCCGCCCAAGCATGAGCCCCGCCGCCGAGTGGACCGACGTAGTACGGAATTCTGAACTTCAAAAGCGCGACGATTTTTTCGGCGACCGTAAGCCCGCTTTCGTCGGTGGCACACAAAAACGCATATTTTTCTTTCGCAGCGTCGAGTATTGCGTCAAGCTCCGCTTTATGCAGTTGGTACGGAATAACGCCGTTACCGCTCCCGATTTGTTTGGGCAGAAAATTCCCGTCATTAAACCGTTCCACTGCCGTTTCAACGTATTCGTCGCATTCTCCGCTTTCGGCAAGCCTATCTACAAACTTTTCAAACCCGCAGCCGTTAACGAAAACTTTCTTTTTCAGAAAATCGAAAAAGTCATCTTTCTTCGCTTTAGCATAGCTCTTATGCTTGTCCATGCCGATATATGCGGCATAGTTATTGACCTTTTCGAGATCTTTGAGATGACGGAAAACATATTGCGAGAACGTAATATTTTTCTTTTCGTCGTACCAATGCGGACATTCTTCGCGCACAAACTTTTTAAGAAGTTTTAAGTCCGACTTGTGCATATCGAATGTCTTTACACGGGCACGCGAAATAGATTTTTCGTCATTCAAAATATCGACGAGCACAGACCAATCGTAGATTGCCTTAACATTATCCAACAAGCACCCGTCGTCCGCCGCCGCTTTTATCTTCTCGAAACCGACGTCGTCGATAACCGATAGATTGATCTTCTCGTCGTCGAGTTCGATGCCGTACAGCATGCTCGCCTTGCACTCGCCGCCCGTAATCAGCTTGACGACAGCTGTCGCGCGCTTATCCTTGCTTGTTATGCCGAAAAGTTTGTTCAATGCGCGCTGTTTATCCGATTTTGTATCGCGACGGCGAAGAATGGAAATCGCTTCGTCGCAATGCACGGGGTCGAAAACGGTTGCGGATTCTTCGTCACCGTCATCGAGCACGGCGTTTATGCTCTCGAACGCGTCGCGCACGAAATCTGTGCTTACGCCGCTACCGTCACTTGCCATCTTCTCGTCGTTATACAAAAAATGCCCGCGATTCTTGATTATATGATGACACGCCAAATACAGCAACCGAATATCCTGCGGCGGATTTTCGGAGAGATATTTGCGCAAGTGGAATATCGTCGGGAACTGCTTAAAGTAGTCCTTGTCGTTATAGTCCGCGTCGCCGAACAGAATGTATTTTGTGGTTATTTCTGGATTTTTATCGTCTTCGTGCAACGCACTGTTATTGAGTCGGATAAAAAACGTAGGATCGACTTTTTCTATTTCGGGTCGAAAAAGCGACTGCAACAAAAGCAGTCTGTGCCGCACCCGCGCCAAACGCCTGCGAGCGGTACGAAATTTTCGGCGTTCTTCCGCCGTTTGAGCGGCGTCGAACAGATACGCGCCCCAAAGCGGCGAACCGCTCGACTTAAGCAAGCGGTATTCCTCGTCGGTTACAGCCCAACCGACCGAATCGGTACCTATATCCAACCCGATAAAATAATCGCGCATGTTTTCCCCGATATTTTCTTCGATTTTGTTGCTCATAAGTATTGACATTTTCTCCTTAATGTTTTATAATGGTTATGCTAATACCATTTAGCAATTACACCATTAGTTCAAATAAGATTTTTTCACCCCACCGATTGTTCGGCGCATCACGAAGATGCAAGTAACTCCCGCTTTAAGCGGGTTTTATTTTGCGACGCAATCGCTGTGACATGTGATTATTATAACATATATCTTACACAAAATCAAGTATGTATTTATACGCGGCGCGAAATGTTTTTCGCATGAGAAAACCGCGCGGAACGGGAGGCTCTGCGCGGTTTTTGCTTTGCTATACATTGTTTGGATACGAAGAAATTATTTGAGTTCGACGGTTGCGCCGACGTCTGTGAACTTCTTCTTGATTTCCTCGGCTTCCGCTTTGGAAACGTTCTCTTTGACCGTCGAAGGCGCGCCGTCGACGAGAGCTTTCGCTTCCGAAAGACCGAGCGAAGTGAGTTCGCGCACGACCTTGATAACGGGGATCTTGTTGGGACCGACTTCTTTGAGAACAACGGTGAACTCGGTCTGCTCCTCCGCGGCGGGCGCGGCGGCACCTGCCGCAGGAGCGGCAACAGCCATAGCCGCAGCCGATACGCCGAACTTCTCCTCGATCTTCTTAACGAGGTCGTTAAGCTCGAGAACGGTCATTTTTTCGATCTCTTCGATCATCTTGTCCAAATCTGCCATGATTTTTAACTCCTTTTAGTTTGGGCTTTTGCCCTTGTGATATTTTTAGCGGTAACGCCGCCGATCGTCGGGAAACCCGAATAGTTTTTTATTTTTTAGGTTTTGCGGCTCATGCCGCGGGAGACGCATATTTACGCCGATTTCTTTGCGACTTCGCTGATAGCGATAGCGAGCGAACGCATAGGACTTGTGAGAAGACCCAAAAGCTGTGCCAAAAGCACCGGTTTTTCGGGAATGCTCGCGAGCGATTTGACACCGTTCTCGTCGAACTTCTTGCCCTCGACGACGCCGCACTTGATGGATATGGGCGTTTTGCCCGCATACTCGGCGAGTATGCGGCAGGGCGCGACGGGATCGTTCTCGGGACCGAACGCAGCGGCGGTAGGACCGAAGAAATACTCGTCGTAGCCGTTGTTGCCCGTTTCCTCGAACGCGCGAGCGAGCGCGCTGTTCTTAATGACCTTGTACTCGACGCCCGCTTCGCGGAGAGCCTTACGCATAGCGGTGTCCTGTTCGACATTGATACCGCGGTAATCCACGAGCACTACGGACGACGCATTCTTGATCTTATCGACCACGCCCGCGACATACTCTTGGCGTTGAGCTAAATTGTGTTCCGACATTTTGTAACCTCCTTGAAGAATAAAGGGTTTGCCATTCCGAGCTTGCGAAACCGTACCGCTTCGACGATTGTCGCCGAAACGAAACGACGCTCCGACATAGCATTGTCGAAGCGTCGCAAAAACCCACGTATACACGTTGAGAAATTCGGTTCGCCTCGACAAGCCGACGTTTCCGTCAATTAAGTTTCCGCTTGTTGTCTATGGCATTTATTGTAGATAGTAGTTTAGCCTTTGTAGTTGATCTTGAGTCCGGGACCCATTGCAGGGGCGACGAACACGCTCTTGAGGTAGGTACCCTTTGCCGCAGCGGGTTTCGCCTTGACAACGGCGTCCATGAGCGTTTCGAAGTTCTCTTGCAGTTTCTGCGCGCCGAAGCTCTTTTTGCCGATGATGCAGTGCACTATCGAAGTTTTATCGACGCGATACTCGACCTTACCGGCTTTTGTATCGGCGATCGCTTTCGCGATATCCTGCGTGATCGTGCCCGACTTCGGACTCGGCATGAGTCCGCGAGGACCGAGGATACGCGCAACGCGTCCGAGCTGACCCATCATATCGGGCGAAGTGATGACGACGTCGAAGTCGAGATAGTTCTCGTTCTGGATCTTCGCGATGATCTCCTCCGCGCCGACGATGTCCGCGCCCGCCTTTTCGGCTATATCCGCTTTCTCGCCCTTTGCGATGACGAGCACGCGAACGCTCTTACCTGTACCGTTGGGAAGCACGACCGTGCCGCGAACCTGCTGATCGGCTTGACGGGGGTCAACGCCGAGCTTGATATGCGCTTCGATCGACTCGTCGAACTTCGCGGTAGCTACGTCGTTGATCTTCGCGAACGCTTCGGCTACGTCGTACGTTTTGCCTCTTTCCACCGCAGCGGCGGCGGCTGTATATCTCTTACCGTGTTTCATATCAGTCCTCCACCGTTACGCCCATAGAGCGAGCCGTACCCATGACCATAGACATAGCCGTTTCGAGCGAAGCGGCGTTGAGGTCTGCCATTTTGAGTTTGGCGATCTCCTCGACCTGCGCTTTCGTGATTTTGGCGACCTTGTCGCGGTTGGGCTTTGCCGACGCCGATTCGATACCCGCAGCCTTTTTGATGAGGACCGCGGCGGGCGGCGACTTGAGAATGAAAGTGAACGAACGGTCGGAGTAAATACTCAAAACCGCAGGGATAACAAGTCCCTCTTTGTCGCGGGTGCGCTCGTTAAACTCTTTGACGAACCCCGCAATGTTGATGCCGTGCGGACCCAAGCTCGAGCCGACAGGCGGTCCCGGCGTGGCTTTACCCGCAGGCAGCTGCAGCTTGACTACAGCTTGAAGTTTCTTTGCCATGATGTTCTCCTTGTAAAAATATTACAATCGCGGTACAATCGAGATTACTCTCTCCCGGAATGTCGAATTAAGTTGTTTTAAGAATGAGATGTTTCGCTCCGCGGTAGCATGACAAGTCTGTTTCGCGTTGCGTTTGCGGAGCGTCGGGGACGCCGCTCCCTACAACCTATAGGAAATTGCGTTTCCTTTTTTGCGGGACGCAGTGGGCTGCGTCCCCTACGGAATAACCGATCGAGAATTGCGTTTCGCGTTGCGGTCTATCTTCTTTTGTCATTCTGAACGCAGTGAAGAATCTCATCTGCTTTTGCTGACGCAGTATCACGCGAGGTATACGCTCAAAGGTCGATTTTTTCGATTTGGTAAGTATCGAGTTCCGCGGGAGTCATGCGCCCGAAGATGTTTATATCGACGGAGCACTTGCCCGTTGCGGTATTGATGCTCTTGATCTCGCCCGTCATATCGGTGAGCGGACCTTGAACGACGCGAATGGTGTCGCCGACCGCGAAGTCGGTTTTGACCGTGACTTTCTCGAGCTGCATACGACGGATCTCGTCCTCGGTGAGCGGCGTGGGACGCCCTTGCGGACCGACGAAGCCGGTGACGCCGCGCGTACCCGTAATGAGGTGCCACATATCGCGGGTGTAAATCATTTTAACAAGCACATACGACGGGAACATGCGCCGTTGCACGATCTTGCGCTTGCCGTTCTTCTCCTCGACGACGTCCTCGAGCGGTATGCGAATATCGACAAGCCTGTCCTCGATATTGTTCTTTTGGAACGCCGTTTCGAGATTTATCTTGACGAGGTTTTCGTAACCGGAATAGGTGTGGAGGATATACCACTGTGCTTCGGGAAGTTCTGTCATTTCAGCCATTACAGAATACCTCCCCCGCCGCGCAAGAACATAGCTACCGCCGCGGAAACCGCCTCTGCCGTTTCACCCGACGAAAGTCCGCCGATGAGGAACTTGTACAGATAGCCGAACAGCGTGTCGAAAAGCATCATCACAAGCAAAAAGCATACCGTGACCATGAGCACGATACCCGTTTGCTTGAGAACTTCCGAAAACTTCGGCCAGGTAACTTTTTTCAGCTCGGAAAAGAAATCTTTGAACCAACGGCGAACCTTGCCCGGCTCCTTGGGCTTCTTTTCCTTGCCGTCCTTGACTTTCTCCGCCATTATTTTGTTTCCTTGTGAACGGTGCGTTTTTTGCAGAAACGGCAATACTTTTTAAGCTCGATCCTGTCGGGATCGTTCTTCTTGTTCTTCGTGGTGTCGTAATTACGCTGTTTGCACTCGGTGCACTCGAGCGTTATACGTACGTTTTTAGGTTCCATAAGACCCTCCGATAATCATTTGCGGACAAATTTTATAAATTTGCTCGTCATAAAAAGCACCGCCGAAACAGTGCTGTAATAAGATTATCATACAATGCACCCGTTTGTCAAGCGTTTACGCTCATATTTACAAATTAAAAGATAAGATTTTACGCCAGATTAAACACTATGTTACAAATACCCATTCCGATATTAGCGAGCAGTAGTACAGCCATAACGGCAATTATCGCGCCGTTCCCGTAAATAACATTATTCGGTTTCTTGCAATAAGCAATACACGTCCATATCAAACTACCCAACATATACGCAAAACATATTCCCGCACAGACAGCTGTCGGAACAGGCGGAAATAACCACCCTACTTTCGTGCGATAATCTCGCGTCAGCGTCGATACGAGCAAAACGGCTTGAAATGCCGTTGTTAATATGGAAAGCAACGCGGGTATCAGCTGTATAAATTTCATTGTCTTGCTTTTTGCGAATTCTTCTTTCGCAGCAAATTTATCGTATGCTTTTTCAACCGTATCATACCGTTCGACAACCTCATTCGGCTTTGCCGATTTATAAATATCCAAAATTGCGTTTTGTTGCGAAACGTTAAACTCTCTTTTGTTTCCCTCTCTTACTTTTAACTCTTTTATTTTAGCGTCATAATCCGTATAAAAATCCTCGTGCTTCTTTTTTTGGTACATTTTCAAGCTATCATCGTATCGTTTAATATCCCGTGCAGACCATTCATATCGAATCATTATGTACCGAATATTCGCAATTTCGTAATTCTCGTTTTCGACGTACAGCATTGTCGGCAATTTTTTACAAATGTTAAAAATCTCTTTCCACTCGCCTTTAGGCAAGATACCTTCTTCGTAGATAGCGTCAATACCCATATCTATAGCGGTATCGGTAAGATCGTAGTACGTACATACGAAACGGCAAACATCGCGGTCTATTTGACTCGACATTTCTTTGAGCTTATTTACAAACGTAATATAAACATTCTGTTTGCCGCGGTTGCGCTCGGCATATGCGTCCATTGCCGCCGAGAAGTCGGGATCGTCGAGCAAGGCTTCGGGATTTTCGGTAAAAGCTATCGGGTGCGCCGTTCTTTTCTTAATGCACATTCTGTAGTAGTACGCTTTGTCGTTGAGTTTGTCCTCGCCTATCGCCCTGTCGTTGTACACGGCGGCGACGTCGTAAAGCCCGATCGCAAGTGCTTTTACGGTAATCGTTTGCAAAGCCGCGCTATAGTCTTTTTGGTTCTTGCTCGGTATCATGGAAAGCAGGAAATCGAAACCCGCCGCCGCTTGCGATTTTTGTTCTTTAAGCTCCGCCGCGCAAATATCGAAAATGCGTTTATGCGCGTATTTATTAAAGCCGAACGAGAACAAGCCGCGTTCGATTTGCGCCCTGCCTTCGTCATTTGACAGCATGGCGATAAGTTTGCGCGCGGCGATTTTGTCATTAGTGCCGTCGTTATCGTTTCCGGTGTACAGACCTTTTTCTAAAACGAACACGAACCACAGTGCTTGCTCGTTTGCGGGATCTACTTCGAGCACTTTTTTGTAATACTTCGCGGCGAGTTCGCCGTTCGCCTTGAAAAGTTTTTCGGCTATCCCGATATTCATGGCGATAAATCTGTCGGTATTCGTTACCGTCTTGATTATCTCGTCGAACAGCGAACACATGCCGCTTGCCGAACCGCTTCCGAGAATGTATTTGTAATACGCATCGGTGAGCGCGTCGATTTTTTCCTGCGGGCTGTCGGGAAGCGAGATATACTCGGCGTAGTCGGAAAGCGAAACGCGCTTCATTGCGCGTTCGTAAAGCGCGGTATAACAATTCGATTTTTGGGTTTTGTCGCCTGTCGCGATAGCCGATTCGAGATCGGAAAAATCGGTGACATTCCGCGTCGATGCTATAAACGCGTCGAAGTTTTTACAGCCGTTTTTCGCGAGAAATTTATATTTATACGCGTCGCTGCACGAAGCGTTGGTTTGCAGTATGCCGTCGCAACGCGCGATCGCCGCCGCGAAATTTCCGCTTTCTATCATGTCGCGAGCGGTGTCGAGTTTAGCTTGTTCGGACACCGTAATCGTCGTCTTTTCAAACTTGCCGAGGGTGCGCTTGACGACCTGCGAGCGTATAGCCGATCTTTTTTCCACCGTCGCGTCGCCGTAAGACTTACGGGAGATCGTCGGGGCTTCGAGCGTTTTGTGCGCGAGCACGAAATCGTCGAGCTTGTTATATGCGTCGGGCTTGTCCAAGCACACGCCCTGTATCGCGCCGCGCTTGCCGGGCAGTCGTTCTACGGGCGCGCCCGAAAAAGCTATCGTTATCGCGTCGCTCTCCTTGCGCTCGTAGCCGATAAGCTCCAAGAACCGCGTATATTCGTTTTTGACCCAACGCGTTTGAAGATAGCTCTCGTCCGAGCACACTATTATCATGCTGTTCGCCGAGTGCAAGGCGTAAAGTATGCGCGCCTCATAGTCCGCGCCCGTTTCGTTCTGAATATCGCGCTCGGAATAGAACGGGCGCAAACCTTTATCGCGAAGATGATAATACAAGTCGTTCGCGAGATCGCTGTCGCGCGTCTTTTTTGTTTTGTCGTCACCGTCCGACACCTTGACGCAAATAAAGCAGTCGTAATCAAGCCCCGAACTTTTGAGCCTAAAGAACTGCTTATGTATATAATCTATCTCGTCGGCATATTTAACGTACTCGGCGCGTTGCTCGTCCGTCGCGTACTTGAGCGCGGTCTTATAGCTCGCACTCGCCGAAAACACTTTTTCGCTTATATCGTGGCAAACGGGTTGCAAGCGCGGCTCGCCGTTTGCGTCGAAATCTTTTATGTACTGAACTTTGAACTCCGCAAGTGCCATGCCCCAATAGGCTTGACTCTCGGTTTTGTCGTGCTCCGTCGCCTTGATAAACGCTTCGCGCGCACCGTCGAAATCGCATAGCTCGAGCTTGATCTCGCCGTCGCGAATAAGCTCTTTCGCTTTGCCGTCGGTGCTCCGCGCCACTGTGTAGCGTCTATGGCAAAAGGGACATTCTACCACCCCCCCCCCCGCGGTTTTCGACGTTCAACTGCCCGCCGCAGCTCTTGCACGTCATGCTCATAAGTTCCATGTGGGTTGCTCCTTTACAATTAAAAATTAATAATTAATAATTGCGGTCGATTTTAGATTGAAATGGCGATGTGTCTTTTAATTGTTGTAGGGGACTTTAGCCCTCATGCGTCCCATATTATCAATCACTCAACCTTATTTATTATACATAATCTTACACAATATGTCAACGGTTTTCAAACGTGAACTTCAACCCGATGATCTCGCGAATGTTATCGAGAAGCTCCATAACGTCCGCCGTCGCACCGTGCGGCACGTACGCGCTTTCCGTTCTGCCGTCGCGGATCTCCGCCGCAACTCTGTCGAACTGCGTGAGCATGGCGTTGTTATCGCCCGCCGTCCGCTCGGTTATGCCGTCGTGACGGTAGACGAGCGATTTGCCTTCGTGGTACTTGCCGCCTTTAAGCGTCCAACCGTCGCCGACAATCTCTATCCTTTCGCCCACACCGCGAAGCCCGCGCACCGACGCTTTAATCTTAACGTCGAAACCGTCGTACTTAAAAGTTATATCGTCGTCGACGTCCACGCCGAATTTGAACCGCGCTTTCGCGTCGATGCCGTTCGGCTTGCCGAACAATCTATAAGCATAAGTGATCGGGTACACGCCGACGTCGAGAAGCGCGCCGCCCGCAAGCTCGGATTTTAACAGCCTGCTTTTCTTGCCGAACGCTATCGGCAAACACAGCGTGATGAGCGCGTTTTTCACACTGCCCGCACGGCTGTCCGTTACCTCTTTCGCGGCGCGCGCACTGTCCGAAAACCACGTCCACATTGCTTCCGAAAGATAAACGTTATTCTCTTTCGCGAGCGCGAAAAGTTCCGCCGCCTGTTCCGCGTCGGTGGTGAACGGCTTTTCGAGAAGCACGGGTTTGCCGCAACGAATGGCACGCGCACAATAATCGTAATGCACGTTATTGGTGACGTTTACGTACACGCCGTCGACGTCCGAAGCGTTTACGGCGTCCTCGAGAGATTTGTACGCCTTTGCGCCGTACTTGTCCGCGAGTTTTTTGCCGCGCTCGAACGTCCTGTTATACACGGCGGTTATTCTATGCCTGCCGCAAGCGGTTATCCGCCGCGCCACCGAGTGCGCTATGCCGCCTGCGCCTATAAATGCCCATTTGAACATATGTTCTTGCATAAATTTTTACCCGTATTGTTTTATATATTCATCAATCGCTTTCGCCGCGGATTTTCCCGCACCCATTGCGAGGATCACCGTCGCCGCGCCCGTCACCGCGTCGCCGCCCGCGAACACGCCTTCGCGCGACGTCTTGCCCGTGCCGTCCTCGACAATTATGCCGCCCCATTCGTGCACGGCGAGTCCGTCCGTGGTATTGCGAATGAGCGGATTGGGCGAAGTGCCGAGAGCCATAATCACGCAGTCGGCGGGTATATCGAACTCACTGCCTTCTATCGGCTCGGGACGCGCCCTGCCCGATTTATCGGGTGCGGACAGCTTCATTCTTCTGCAAGTGACAGAAACCGCATTGCCGTCCGCGCCGTTTATCTCGACGGGGGTTGCGAGCATTTCGAAATTTATCCCTTCTTCGCGGGCATGCTCCACTTCCTCGCGCCGCGCGGGAAGCTCTTTCTCGGTGCGGCGGTAGACTATCGTCACTTCCGAACCGAGCCGCTTCGCGCAACGCGCAGCGTCCATTGCGACGTTGCCGCCGCCGACGACTACGGTACGGCGGGCACGGCGCACCGGCGTCGCACTGCCTTCCTCGTACGCTTTCATGAGATTGATACGCGTCAAGAACTCGTTCGCGGAAAGCACGCCGCACAACGACTCGCCGGGGATATTCATGAACTTCGGCAGTCCCGCGCCCGAGCCTATGAACACCGCTTCGTACCCGTCCGCGAAAAGTTCGTCGACTGTCAACGTCTTGCCTATGACAACGTTTGTTCGGAACTCGACGCCGAGCGCGGCAAGCCCCTCGACTTCGCGCGCAACGATCGCTTTCGGCAAACGGAATTCGGGAATACCGTACACGAGCACTCCGCCCGCCGCGTGCAATGCTTCAAACACCGTCACCGCATAACCGTTTTTCGCAAGCTCGCCCGCGCACGCAAGCCCCGACGGTCCCGACCCCACCACCGCGACGCGGTGCCCGTTCGGCTCGGGGCGTTCGGGTTTTATATCTTTTGCGTTATGCGTATCGGCGACGAACCGCTCCAGCCGACCTATCCCGACAGGCTCGTACTTGATGCCGAGCGTGCACTTGCCCTCGCACTGCCGCTCCTGCGGACACACTCTGCCGCACACGGCGGGAAGCGACGACGCACTGTTTATCACGGTATACGCGCCCTCGAAATCGCCGTCCGCGACACGCGAAATAAACGTCGGTATGTCGATACCGACGGGGCACCCCGTAACGCACGGCTTGTTCTTGCAATGCAGACAGCGTTGCGCCTCGGCGACCGCAAGCTCCGCGGTATAGCCGAGCGCGACCTCGCCGAAATCGGCGGCGCGCTCCGCCGCGGCGCGGGTGGGCATTTGGTGTTTTTCGGGCTTGATACTCATGACGCCTCTTTATGCTTTTTTGAAAAGATTGCAGTTTTTTTCGCGCGCCGCACGCTCGTGATCGGCGTACGTTTTTCCGCGCGCAATCGCTTCGTCGAAATCGACCTCGTAACCGTCGAAGTCCGGACCGTCCACGCACGCGAACGCCGTGACCCTTTTTCCGCCGCGATCAAGCGACAGCCGACAGCCGCCGCACATGCCCGTGCCGTCTATCATTATCGGATTCATGGACACCGTGACGGGAATATTATACGGCTTCGCCGTGAGCACGGTATACTTCATCATGACGAGCGGACCGATCGCGATTATCTTATCGAACCGCTTCCCGCCCTCGAGCATTGCTTTAAGCGGCAACGTGACGTTACCTTTTTCGCCGTACGATCCGTCATCGGTCACGACGGTAAGCGAGTCCGAACACGCCGAAAATTCTTTCTCGAGTATTTTTAAGTCCTTGTTGCGAAAGCCTATTATGCTCGTAACTTTCGCACCGCGCGCGTGCAGTTCCTCGGCTATGGGCATCGCTATTGCGCAGCCGACCCCGCCGCCCACCACGCACACGTCATGAAGCTCGTCGAGGTCGGTAGGCATGCCCAAAGGTCCGACAAAATCGGCTAAGCTCTCGCCGACCCGCTTACCGTCGAGAAGCGCGGTCGTCGCGCCGACGATTTGGAATATTATCTTCACCGTGCCGCGCTCCGCGTCCCGCCCCGCGACGGTGAGCGGGACACGCTCGCCTTTTTCATCGACGCGAAGTATTACGAACTGTCCCGCCCGCGCTTTTTTCGCGACGAGCGGCGCATGGATCGACATTTGCGTCACGGTGGGATTGAGCGATATTTTCTCGGTTATTTCGTACATAAACTATCCTTTTACTTATCGACCGATGATCTCGTCGCGCACTTTGTACAGCTGTTCGATAAACAGTCTGTCGAGCGCGGACAGCTTGTAATCTTCGCCGTATACGAGCGCGTCGCGATACACGCGCTTGTTCTCGTCGCAGTCGATACGGGTAAGCCCGTACCGCTCTATAAGCTCTGTAGGCAGCGGCGACATCCACATGAACGTTTCGGGATTGTGCGAAAGCAGTTCGAACTGACTGCACCGCTCGAATACGAATATCCGCCGCGCGGCGACGTCGGGCAGTTCTTCGCGCTTGACCTTTGCGAACGGCAGGCTGGGCACGTACGGATCGGCGTGCGCTATCTCGATATAATCTTTGAGATCGTCGTAAACGACCTTGCGCCCCGCAAGCGGACTGCGCTTACTCGCCATAAGCACGTACTTGAACTCGGTGATAAGCTCGAGTTTCAACCCCTTTTCTTCGGCGAGCGACGTATAGTATTTCTCGAAGTTTTCGGCATAGCGGATAATGCCGAGCTTGTAATCTTTTTGCAGTATGTTCTTGAGCGCGCGTTGCGAGTTGGTTTCCTTGTAGAAGATTTCCGTTTCGCGGTTTTTGTCGAGAAGCGTCGAGAACCGCGCGAACGCCTCGGTAATATAGCTCGCGCGCGGCACCGAAATCGAAAACCTGCGTTTTTCGAGCGTGCCTTCGCGGAACACGCTTTCGAGTTCGTCTATCTGATTGATTATATCTTTCGCGTAGCCTATAAACACTTCGCCGTCGGGGGTCAACGCCACCCCTTTCGCACTGCGCTCGAATATGTCTATCCCAAGCCCGTCCTCGAGTTCGCGAATGGCGCGGCTCAATGTGGACTGCCCGACGTACAGGCTTTCCGCCGCCTTGTTGAGCGACTTGCACTCTGCGACCGCAACCGCGTATTTCATATGCAGCAGATTCATCTTTTGTTCACCTTTTCCGACTTTCTTTTGAGCGTGTTCAGATACTCCTTCGTATCTGGCGGCACGCGATAGCTTTCCCGCGCTTTCTGTATAGCTTTGTTGTGCACGAACGGCGGAAGTGCGCCGCGCGTAAATATCGGCAGCGTTTTGTCATAAAACTTTACAAGGCACTCGGCGAGCAACCACGCCGCGCCCATGTCCACGTAGTACGCGCCGTATCGCACTTTCCCGAGCGTTTCGAGCACAAAGTCGATCTTGTCGTCCGTCAAACAGTCGAACATATATATTATATACGTGCGCACTTCGTACTGCCCGTCGCAATCGAGCAAATACGCGAAGTCCGCGAGAAACTCGTCGAGATCGACCCAATCGAGCCACGGCATAATGCAGTCGGGGTGCGCCCACGACCCGAACAGCGGGATCACGCGGCGGAGATATTCGCGCGTCGCGCCGTAATCGCCTTTTCGCGACGCGATAAGCCCAGCGACGAGCACCGTTTCAAACGTCTTTTCTTCGTCCGCGAAAAAATCGGCAAGAATACGATCGCGACACGACAGATCGGCGCACTTCGCAATGCGCTTAAGCACGGGAATACGCACGCCGACGGTGGCGTAATCGCAGTTGGCAATGCGATCGTTGAACGCCTTGTACCCCTCGTCCCGCGCCGCCGTTATAGCCGATTTTATCTCGGCGTAATTACTGTACTTTTCGGTCATGTCACTCCTTGTAAACGGGCAACGAATACACCTTGTTCGCGCCGAACAGCTTGCCGACGATGTACTTGTTGCAGGCAGACTCGTTCGTCACGATAAGCCTGTCATGGGCTATCGCAAGGTCTTCGGTAAACGACGGCGCGACGAGCGACTTGACGAGCGTCGTGCCGTCGAGGTAGTAAAGCGGCACTTTTATCTTCGGCGCGTCCGCGTTGTTTTTGAACGTCACTTCCGAAAGCTCGGGAAGCTCGGGAAGTTCGGGTTTCAATCCCGAATGATATTCGATAGCCGAATTGACAAGCCCGTACGAGCGCGAGAGCATATACACGCCGTCATGCACCGCAAAACCCTGCACAAGCCCGGTGATAGAAATGCGGTACTTCGGATACGGCTGCAACGTTGCGCCCGCGATCCTGCCGCCGACGAGTTGATAGCATGACACGATCGCCTTGTTCTCGTCGCCGTTCGGCGTGGTGTAGTGATGCGCCTCGTCGGTCTTGTAGTTCTGCTCGCGGTAAAACTCGCCGACGAACAGCTCGTCGCCGGTACTGAAACAGTATGCCGCGTTGTTGTCCACGGGTATCACCTCCGCGCACGGCACGCTGTCTTCGCCCGACAGCATGTCTTTCACGGAATACATATAGAGGTTGGCATTAGACGCGACGTACACCCATTCGCCCGCGACCGTTACGCCGCCCGCATGCCCTTTCAATCTCGACCCGTCGCCGTCCTCGAGCACCACTTCGCGAAACTCGTCGCCGTTCCCGATAAACGTCACGGTGTTATTGTCGCCGTCGTACCCGGTATGGATATACTTGTCGTACTTCTCGCTGTACGTAATGCCCTGCGGCACAAAACCCGAATTAAGCGCGGGAATATCGCAAGCGTATTCGCGCACGTCGCGATACTCGCCGTACATGGCGCAACCGATGATCGCAAACAATGCGTACACAACAAGAAACAGCGCGACTATCCCGCCCAAAACACAGCCTGTTATTTTCAAAATTTTCTTTGCGATCTGCATAGTGAATACCTCTGTATATCGTTACATTATGCGGCGTGCCGAGGACGTCACGCCCTACATTGCGGTTGTGCTTTCCCCGTCGGCTGTATAAGCGGAGCAATCCGATTATTGTATCGACCTCAATTATTAATTATTAATTTTTAATTGTTAATTAGTCGTAACTATATTATATCACTTCCGCCGCATAAAATCAAGCACTTCGTACAAACGCGAAAGATCCGCGCAACAAGAAATCCCCCGCCGAAGCGAGGGATACTTTGTTTTGGAAAAGATATTTTTTAGTGAGTCAAGAAGAACATCAGTATAAACAGCACCGCAATAACGATAGTAACAACGCTGATCTTCTCTTGAGGTTCGGCGGCGACCGCTTCGCCCTTGTCCTTCTTCTTGAGGCTGAACAAGCGGACGAACAGCTGAATGAGCAGCCACGAAATAATACCGAACGCGATACCGAACGAAATATTATACGTGAACGGCATCATTGCGATCGTGAGGAACGCGGGAACGGCTTCCGCCGCGTCCGTCCACTCGATATCGCGCACGCAGTTCATCATGAGCACGCCGACATAAATGAGCGCGACCGAGGTTGCGGCACTCGGGATAAGCTCGGCGATCGGGCTTAAGAACATTGCGACGAAGAAGCAGCCCGCAGTGATGAGCGAGGAGAATCCCGTACGCGCACCCGCCGCAATACCCGACGACGATTCGACGAACGTGGTGACGGTAGAAGTACCGCAGATAGCACCCGTGGTGGTCGCTATGGCGTCGCAGAGCATAGCCTTGTTGATATTGGGGATACCGCCGTCTTTTTCGAGCATGTTGCCGCGCGCGCATGCGCCGTACAGCGTGCCCATCGTATCGAACATATCGACGAGGCAGAATGCGAGCGACGTCGAGATGATGACGAGAACGAGCGAACCTGCGCCGTGCGCATCGACATAGCCGCCGAAGTTGAAGCCGTCGGTGAACACTTTACCGACCGACATCGTGCCCCAATCCTTGAACGCGTCGATGGGGTTGGAGAACGAGAAGCCGTCGATAACGCCTTTGCACGCCGCGTCGCCGATACCGTAACCGATACCCATGAACGCCCAATAGAGTGCGGCTGCGCCGAGTATAGCCCACAGCACCGCGCCTTTAACGCCTTTCTTGGACATGATCGCAACCGCGATAACGCCGAGAATGGTGACGATGAGCGGCATGACCGAGCCGTAAGTAGCCGAGCCGCCGAGGCTTGCGGGCAAGAGGTTGAAGGAAGCGAGCGAAACGAGCGTGGACTCGTTGAGAACGACAAGCCCGACGTTTTGCATGCCGATGAACGCAATGAAAAGACCGATACCCGCGGGGATAGCGACGCGGACGACTTTGGGGATCGCGTTGAAGATATGCTTTCTCAAGCCGGTCGCGGTGAGAACGATGAACACGACGCCGTCGATGAGAACGAGCACGAGTGCGTTGGCGTACGAGAAGCCGAACCCGACGCAAATCGTATACACGAAGAACGCGTTAAGTCCCATACCGCTCGCCTGCGCCATAGGCAGTTTTGCGAGGAGCGACATCAAAAGCGTGCCGACGATAGCCGAGAGCGCGGTCGCGATATAGATCGCGCCGTAGCTGACACCGAGAACGGGCACGCCGCTGTTGAACGGGTCGCCGAACATGCCCGCATTGACCATGAGTATGTACACCATAGCCATGAACGTGACAAGTCCGCCCACGATCTCCGCGCGGAAGCTCGATTTGGCTTTCGTAATTCCGAAGAACTTGTCGAGCTTGCCCGCAAAGCCCGTGTATTCTTTCACGGGGGGGGGCGTTTCGGCGTCGGGCGTTGTTTCTGTGCCCTCGTCTGTTGGCGTCGGGTTTTCCAGCTCGACGTCGGTCTTGGTTTCTTCTGTTTCCATAACCTCTCCTTTTGGTTATTATTTAACCGATAATTCGGTCATTTACAAAAAGGAAAAGCACAATGCTATTTTTCATAGACACTGCGCTTAAGTATACCTACGTACGGCAAAGTGCGGTACTGCTGTGCATAATCGAGACCGTAACCGACGATAAACTCGTCGCCTATCTCGAAACAGGAATAATCGGCTTTAACGTCCACCACGCGGCGGGACGGCTTATCGAAAAGCGACACTACGGTAAACGACTTCGCGCCGCGCCCCATAATGAGATCGCGCATGCGCACGAGCGTATTGCCGGAGTCCACTATGTCCTCGACGAGTACAACGTCCCTACCCTCGACGGACGCCGCAAGGTCCATAACGATTTTGGGTACACCCGTGCTTTTGGACCCGGTGCCGTACGACGACACGGTCATGAAATCTATTTGCACGGGCGTTTCCATGGCGCGCACGAGATCGCAGAAGAACATGACGCTGCCCTTGAGTACGCTTATGGCAAGCGGAGTCGTGCCCGCGAATTTTTTATCGAGCCACGCCGCCGCGTCGGCTACTTTCGCGGCGATCTGATCTTTATCGAGTACAATGCTTTCCAAATCTTTATGCATGATATTACTCCCGAATATAATTGTATCATAAGCGAGTACGATTTGCAATTATTTACAACAACCTTTTCGACATAATAACAAATTTTTTTCGCTCCGTTTTCCCATATCTCACCGTTTATACACAAACGCGTTTTCGGCGACGGTTTAGCACCGCGAAGCAATAATCGTCGCATGCGGAATTACGGGTTATAATGCGGAGCGCAGTGGGCTGCGCCCCCCACGATAAATGTCGATTGATTATGCGGAGAGATCCAATTAAACCCAAAATAATTATTACGACAATAATTATTAATTATTAATTTTTAATTGTTAATTGTTAATTACAAAAGAACCCCGTGCGCATAAACGCAAAGGGTTCTTCATAAAGGAGGAGAAAATATTGAAGACTATTATTATACTGTTTCGGTTATGGTGAGCACATGCCGCGACCAAGTACCGAAATTTCTGAATACGTACGCCGCCGTCTTGTTGCCGTACGCCACGGGATCTATCCCGTTATCGTTACCGACGTCGGAACTGCCATTGGGAAAATGAATAAGATACTGCCCCGCAGGGAGCGAAGTTATATCCACTTTGACGACAAACGTTTGCTCCTGCTCGTCCACGCTGACATTTATCATATCGGCGGTAAACACGGTCGTCGCCCAGTTGTCGGCATTCTGATAATCCACCGATATAGCCGCGGCGAGTTCGTCGGCATCGGCGTAACCTTTATACGTGCCGGGAATAAGCAAATATCCGTTCTCGCCGTTCTCGGCAGAAAGCTGAACCTTATCCGCCTGTATGACTTTGGACGATTCGACACGCAAGCCCACACAACCGTAGAAATATTCGCCAACGTTGGCACCATTCGTATACGTCAGCATGTATGTGTCGCCGTTGAAGACCACTCCCCTTTCACTGAACGATTCGATTTCGGGTTTGAAGTCGGGAGCCTGTATGCCGTCGTTACCCGTATTTATCTCGGCAAACCCGAAATGCGTAGTATAGCAATACGTATTGGTCGGGAGTATGCGTTTGCCGTTTTCGCCGACGGTCGTCAAGTCTATCTTGATATGATATTCACCGAGCTCTTCGTCGAGGACTTTCACGACGTCGAAGCCTTTATAGCGTTTCCAATCGTTGCCAGAACCGAACGCCCGCGGATTGCCTTGCAGATCGAAGAACACGTCGGGCACTAATTGACTTTCTATTTCTTCTTGGGTATAACCGACCGCATAGTATGTAATAACGTAATACAAATGTTCGCCATCCGATTTCAGCGACACATCGGAAAGCAAGAACGTTTTATTCGGATTCGTTACGCGCACCGCGGGCCACATGAAACCCCATCCGGTTTCGTGCGGGAACAGATCATATTCATTGCCGTCTACTTCGATGTGAGTTCTACCCTCTATATTCGGCGTGAAGTTGCCTTCGGTCTTGTCTTTCAACGCGTCGCTTACGTGCATGACGTAGGTCTTATCGAGTTGCAGTCTCGAAAGGTCGATTTTAACGATATAATACCAATCCTCATCGAGCGTCGCTTCGATAATATTGACGGGGACGGTATTGCCCCAATCGTTGAACACGCAAATGTCTTTGATGAACGAGCCGAGTATTCTCTCGGCGTCGGCACGAACGTACGTATTGCGGAACTTACCGTCAACCACAAGCACGGGGATCTCGCCGTTATCGCCGTCGGAAACGGTTTCCAAGTTCACAAACGCGCTGTACGACGCAAGAGCATAGCGTGAGAACACCACGCCTACACAGCCATCGGGTATGGGTAGCATCTGCTCGGGACGAACGAACCACATGACATATTCGGTGGTGCGAACATCGTAATACGACCTACTGCTCAGATCGACCGAAAAGCCGTAATCGACGGGTTTAAGCGGCAACACCGCAGTATCGCCGTCCTCGTATTCGACGACCGCATACAGCACGAAAACTTCGTCCGAATACTTGCTGTTGCCGTACTTTTCGATAACGTCGCGAATGTCGATTACCGCAGTAAACTGTCCGTTACCGCCGTTTGCCGTCACTTTGTCGCCTTCGACGTATCCGCCGTCGGCGTCCGTAAGACGAAGTTTTACGCTCGTCGCGGCGACGAACTTACCCGTGACACGCAGCGGCGTGACGCACAGTCTGCGCGTGTAATCGTCTATTGTTTCTTCGATTTCGCTGCCGTTGTCATCAATTACGACTTCCGTCAACGAGAAAGGTATTTGCCCGATCACGGCGGTAAAGCCGCACGTCGTCGCGGTGTTCGCCGCTATCTCGGTGACGTACTCGCCGTTCTCGGCGAGCCAACCGATAAACATTTCCGTTTGAGTGTCGATCTGCGACGGACGGGGAAGCGGTATCGCGACCCTGTTCGGCTCGGTAAACGTCCATCTGACTATGCCGCGTATGTAATCGAACGCGAACTCGTCGAAATCGGACAGTGCTTCGAAATCCTCTTGCGCGAATCCCGCATCGGCTATATTAAGCTCCACATATCCGACGACGGGCGACGGCAAAGTCACTTCCTTTTCGAGTCCGTCGTACTTGACGGTTATTTTCGTATCGCCGAGCACGAACTTGTTCGCGTTCGTTTGGTATACGATCGTATAATCGTCGGCTTCGAGCGTCACTCCGTCGAGCTTGACTACAAGCGTGCCCGCGAGCAGCGGCTCGCCCGCATAAAAACGCGTTGCGGGCGATATAGAGGCTTCGAGCTTACGGTTGTCCGCTTCCGTCGCGGTGACGTTGACGGTAATATCCCCGTCCACCGCGAACATGTACGAGCCGTCCAACTGCTTGACTATCGTCGACGGCGTAACCGCAACGGTATAGCCCTCGTCTGGCACTGCCGTAAATCTGACAAGCGACCCATACGCGAGCTTTTGGGGCAGAACGGCAAATCCCGTTGCCGTTACGGTAACGTTCTCGCTGACATTCCAAGTAATATCGTGTATTCCGGGCACGTCGGCTTCGATGGTAAGCACCTTGATTTCGAGGTTCTTCGTTACCGTGAACTTATACGACCCGTCCGTCTGTATCGCAACGCTGTTCGTCGGAGCAACGGCAAGCAGTGCCCAACCGTCGTCCATGGTGACGGTAAACGTTACTTCCGTGCCGCTCGCGAGCTTACTCGGCAGGGTGTCGTAACCCGTCGCCTTCACCGTGGCATGCTCGCCCACCGACCAAGTAACGGTATACTCGACGGCGGGTTTGTTGTCCGGTCCGCCTTCTTCTTTCTCGCCGCACGCGACAAGCGCGAAACAGCAAACCGCCGAAATAACCGCGATTACCGACAGCACGAACAATTTGATTTTTCTCATTCTACATCCAAGACGCGGAAAAGCCGCATCCACCGATTATGTTTCGTACATAATAGCACATTTACGGTATCGGATTGCCGATTTTTGCGAAATCCGACGTTTTTATTGCGAAAAATGCATATATGATGAGATTCTTCGCGTTCGCTCGGAATGACAAAAGTATTAGAAGCGGACACGCGAAACAAACTTGTATTGCGAGAGAAAGCGACTAACCTATAACGCGGAGAAATCTTTTATTCAACACAAAACGCCCTCCCCGATACGGGAAAGGCGTTTGTTGTTTAGCTATATATAAAGGTTGATTTACGCTTCCGGTTCCGCGGGAGTTTCCGGGTTTTCGGGAACATCGGGAGTTTCGACGGTTTCGACAACGATACCGAGGCAACCCCAGTATTCCGAACCCTCGCTCGAACCTTTCTTGTAAATCATCGAGATCTTCTTGTCGCCGAGCGTAATCGCAACAGGCTCCGCAAGCGCATCCATTTCGGGTTTGCAATCCATTGCTCCGCCCGAAAGCGCGGTGATATACGGTGCGCAATGTACGGTATACTTGCCGTTTGCCACATTGGTAAGCTCGATAGTCACCACGAAATCGTACGTGCCTTTTTCCGTTGCGGATTCGGTTACCGTGAACGTAACGGGCAAATCTTTGACGGTATCCCAATTCGGGTTGCCCGCCGATTGATTTCCCTGCAAATCGGTATTGAGCTTGAATGCCTCGATTTCGGCTTTGGTCAAAGAACCCGTACCTTTGATCGTGCCCGAAATTTCGAGTACCGCTTTTTGCGCATCGGCTTCGACGATAAGTTTGATTTCGGCTTTTTCGGTCGTTACCTTGAGCGACTTAAGCAATGCTTCGAGTTCCAGATCGACGATTTCGAATACGACAAGTCCGTTTTTCCAAGTATTGCTACTATCCGTCGCGCCGCTGAACAAACGCACTCTGTAAACGACATTCTCATTCTCGATAGGTATCGTTGCATGTTCGGTCGAAATCTTTACGTTGTAGAAGTTGCTCGAATCGTTGATCACGTGCAAGAAGCCGACTTCGCCCTGCTTGATATCGTCGATACTGATATATACAGTGAACTTGTGTTGCGCGAGATTTATCGCATAGTCTTTTTGGACGGTAACACCGCGCCAAGTATCGAGCACTTCCGGCTTTTTGATATAGCCTTCTGCCGCCGTTTTCATTTCTTCTTCGGTAGTCGAAACGTAATCGAGCACTTCGATCGCCATGGCGGGGAGATTCTTGGTTTCGGTCGTCGGCTCGCCGCCTTCGGGAGTGGTCGTCACTTTGAAGTCGTGCATTTCGAGTTTGACTTCATTCGCAACCATATCGGGGCAATCCTCGTAAACGAGCTTGAGGTCTCTGCCGACCGAGCCGTCGCCCGACCATACTTTATACGAGAACAGGTATCTGCTACCGTCGACTTCGCCCACGAGAACGTCACCGAGATCGACAAAGTCTTCGGGATAGTCGTTAAGGTCGATAATTTGGTCGATGTTGGTCTCGCCCTGCGAAGCACGGAACTTGATATCGTTCCAAGCACCTTTGAGGTTTTTCTTCGCCGTCGCTTCCGCATCGGGATTTACCCAGCGAACGAGTTCGCGCAAATCGAATTCGAGCGTGAACGCATCGGTGTCCGTTTTACGGGTAACTTTCGTGCCGAGAAGCTCGGTAACAGGTTTATTGCCCTCTCTCAAATACAGATATGCTTCGTTGACCGCGATGAATTCGCCCGTGATTACGAAAAACGGAACGTCCACTTCCACTTCTTTTTCGACTTCGTGAGCGTCGTCGCCCTCACCCTCGGTGACTTTCACTTTTTCGGTGAGCGTTTTGGTCGTGAACGACAGTTGATGGAATTCGACGAAACGAATATCGTATATCGCTTCCGCGTCTACGCTCGTCGCGGTGTCTTTGAGGACTTTACCGCCGGCAAGCCCGTTCCACTGTTTGAGTTCGAAAACTTTGTCCTTGTTCAAGCCCATCTTGATGACGGGATTGGGAAGCACGAAATCTTCCGCGAACGGCTCGGAGAAAGCGAGGCTGTAAATGAGGTCGTTGTTGTTCTTCTTGTCCGTTTCGCTCGTTACGTTTTCGTTGCCGAACTTCGCATTGAGTGCGGCGCGACCTTCTTCCGTCCAATCGCCGCCGTGGAGATTTACGCGGACTCTGCCTTTAACGGCTGCTTCAAGCTCGATAGTTTCGCTGACGCCGCCGTATGTAATTTTGAACGCAGTATCGCCGAGCGAGAACGCTTCCGCGCCGTCGGTCTGATATTCCACGATATAATCGTCGGCGGTAAGCTCGGCTTCGCGACCGGTCTTGAACACCGCTTTGATCGTATAGCCCTCGGGGGTTACGAGCGAGCCTTCCGTTTCGCCCGCGACGAGGAATTTCGCGCCCGCGAAGAAATTGATTTTTTCGGGCTTCGTTACAACGAGCCGCTCTACTTCCTCGCGCGCATTTACGCGGATTTCGAGATCTTTCGTAGCGGTGAATTTATACGAACCGTCCGACTGCTTTTTGACGTTGGCGGACGGAGCGACCGAAGAAACCGCCCAGCCCGTCGTTTTGGGCGTAACGGTGAACTTAACTTCGGTATTTTCCGCAACCTCGCTCGGAAGGGTGTCGTAGCCGTCCGCGACAACCGTGAGGTTCTCGTTTACCGTCCACGTAATGCGATATTTCTTGCCTTGATCGCTTTCTTCCGGGTTGCCGCCGCACGCGATAAACGCAAAACAGCAAACGGAAAGGATCGCGACGACGAAAGCAAGCAATGCGATTTTGGTCCTTTTCATCATCCTTGACTCCTTAAGAGAATTTTTTCGTTGCGAAACACGCCGTCGGACGGAAAAAATCATTCCCGCACCGAAATAAACGCACTTCGCCATACGTTAGAATGACTATACCATAAATTTACGGTTTTTCTTGCTTTTTGCGAAATATGATACATATTTAACGAAACTTGCCGTTTCGGATCGCCGATAAAGATTTTTTCGAGTTGCGCGAACGATTGCCCTCGCGGTGAAATCCATTCCCATTATATACCGTTATAAAATAACGCACCGCATGAGATTTCTACGCTACGGAGTGCAGTGGGTTGCGCTCCGCATAAACCGTAGCAAAAAATCCCCCGCTCTATTCTTTTTTTATCGCATAAAAAACGACCCCGCCGTTCGATAACGGGGTCGTCGGGTATATTCGATATACGCAATATTCAATCGCTAATTTTCGATCTGTTCCGCAAGCGCGATCGCCGCCGCGACGGTATCGTCCATGTCGTAATACTTATAGCCCGCAAGCCGCCCGCCGAACAGCACGTTTTTGCTTTCCGAAGCGAGCGCGGCGTACTTTTTGTACAGCGCGGTATTCTTCTCGTCGTTTATAGGGTAGTACGGTTCTCTGCCCTTTTCGTACTGCAACGGGTATTCGCGCGTTATTACCGTTTTGTCGGAAACTTGCGTTTTGTCGAAATGCTTATGCTCGATAATGCGGGTATACGGCGTTTCGTAATCGGTATAATTGACTACCGCATTCGACTGATAGTCGGGCATATCGAGCGTTTCCGTTTCAAACCGCAACGAGCGATATTCAAGCTCGCCGAAACGGTAATCGAAAAACCTGTCTATCTCGCCCGTATACAGTAAAGTCGTGCCCGATTTTTCCCACTTCTCCCTGTCCGAAAAATAATCGACGCCGAGCACGACGTCAACGCCGCGAAGCATGTTTTTTATCATCTCGGTATATCCGCCAATCGGAATACCTTGATACCTGTCGTTGAAATAATTGTTGTCGTACGTAAAGCGGAGCGGCACCCGCCCGATAATAAACGGCGGCAAGCTCTTGCAATCTCTGCCCCACTGTTTTTCGGTATAACCCTTGATGAGCGTATTGTACACGTCCGCGCCCACCATCATGAGTGCTTTCTCCTCGAGGTTGCGCGGCTCGGCGACGCCCGCCGCTTCGCGTTGCGAGTCGATGATCACACGCGCTTCCGCCGCGGTGCGCACCCCCCACAACCCGTAAAACGTATACATATTGAACGGCAGGCTGTAGAGCTTGCCTTTATAATTGGCTATCGGACTGTTGATGAAGTTATTGAACTCGGCGAACCTATTCACATATTCCCACACCCGCTTGTCGCTCGTATGGAAGATATGCGCGCCGTACTTGTGCACGTCGATACCCGCGACTTTCTCTGTTGCGATATTGCCGCCCACGCTCTCGCGCTTGTCTATCACGAGGCATTTTTTGCCGCGCTCCGTCATGATCTGCGCAAAACACGCGCCGAAAAGTCCCGCGCCTACAATTACATAATCGTATTTTTTCATATTCCCTATCCTTTTACATATGCGCATATGCCGATACGTCGGATTTACGCTTTATTCGGAAGCTATTCATCCGTTTCGACGCGCGGCGTCTGCGGTTCTTCCGCGACGATCGCGGCGGCGTCCGCGGCTTCTATAGGCGGCGACGCTCCGCCGTCGGTAGCCGCCGCTTCGGGCTGCGCCGACGATACTTCTATCTTGGAAACGTTGCGCTTGACCTGCGCCCACTTCGGCTTTTTGAACACGCCGATGGTTATTGCCGCGGCATAGATTATCATGAACGCGGGGAAAAGCAATACCGTCGGGATCATCTTTTTCACCGTCGTCTTGAGCCGCTTGCGCTCGAGGATCACCGCGAGCAATGCTTGAAGTATGAACGCGAGCACGAACGCGAACGCGAGCGCGTAGCCGATAGTCGTTATATATTTCCAGAACATGGACATGCCCGTCTGCGCGTCGTACATAGGTATTCCGTACTTGAACTCGCGCAATGCGTGATACACCACTATGTATATATAGTATATAGGCAACCATATACACATGAGCACGCATATGGGTATGAACATCAACGTGATGAACATATCGAGATACGTCCACTTCCACCGCACGAAGAACAGCAGGAACGACTTGATCCCTTGCGTATAGAACAGCCCGTTGAGCGCGCGCGCCATGCGCATGTAACGCTTGAACGTTTCCTTTATCGTCGCGGGCTGATCCTCGTACACCACGGCGTCTTTTACATACATCGTCTTTATCTTGTCCTGATTGAGCCGACGCATGGTAAACTCGGTGTCGTCGGATGCGGACAGGCAGTCCCAACCGTGCTTTTCTATTATCTCCGCGGCGAACATCATGCCCGCGCCGCCGAGCATTGTGCCCTGACCTATCGCCGAGCGGAAGTTGCTCGCGAACCGACAGTCGCGGATATACCACAAACCCGATATGCCCGTAACTACGTTTTGGTCGATATTCTTGGAGTTGGAATAACCGCGCGCACACTTTACGCCCGCGTCGAACGCATCGTTCATGCGCGAAATGTAGTCGCGCTCCATGAGGTTGTCCGCGTCGAACTTGATAAACGCTTCGTATTCGCCGGGGTGCTCCTCCATGATTTTTTCAAACAGGTATTTGAGCGCGTACCCCGCTTTATGGTGTTTCGGGTCGGGATCGAACCGCTCGAACACCGTCGCGCCCGCCGCGCGCGCAAGCTCCGCGGTGTTGTCGGTGCAGTTGTCGGCTACGACGTAAATATCGAACTTGTCGCGCGGATAGTCGCTCGCGAGAATACACTTGATCGTGTCGGCTATGACGTCTTTCTCGTTGCGCGCGGGGATCACTATGCCGAACTTGTGCATCGCCTTTGCTTTGGGATACACCTTTGCGCGCACGAAAAACAGCAGTATGTACAAAATCTGTATACCGAATACGACGCCCAAGATCGTCATGAGAATATTGTCGTTTATAAGCACAAGGATATCGTTTATCTTGACCCAAATAGGATTATCCATTTCAATTTCTCCATGGAAAACCGTTAACGGTTTGCGCGTCACCCGCGTTTTCCACACTGCGTTAGCCGCACGTTTTTGCGCACGGTACTGTTCAATTATATATCATACACCGAAGAATGTCAAGCCGAGCGGCAGTCATGCGCAAACAAATTTCGATAATGCGCCATATATCGACGTATTCGGCGGGAAGTGCCGCATGTTTTTAGTTTGCGTCGCGCATCATTCGGTTATACCGCCGCGAGATAATACCACCGCGAACGCGTAAAAAAGATAAATCGTACGTTTGTCCGAAAAATGCTTGCTTTATTTCCCGAAATAAGTTAAACTATATGCGGAGAGGTAATCGGAAAACTATGGAATTTTCAAACGTCAAAGGCATCGCCATATACGGAACCGACTGCATAGTCGATATTTCGCGCGGCGACGACGACGTTTGCAGATTCGTTTCCGCCAAAGAAAAGTATTTCAACGTGCAGCAGGACAATAACGGACTGCTCACCGTCACGCAAAAGAAAGGGAATATTTTCTACCGCATAATCATGCGGCGATTCGAGTTTAAGCTGATACTGCCCCGACACTTCGTCGGACGGTTGCGGTTTCGCAACAAGAACGGCGGGCTGTACGTGGACGGCGGCGGATTCTCCGACGTCGAACTCTACACGAAAAACGGCAAGTTCGAGGTCGCGAACATTTCGTGCGCCGACTTCTCGCTCAAACTGCGCAACGGCTCGGCGCATCTTAAAAACGTCACTTCGGCTGCCGATATTTCCGTCAAGTGCGACAACGGCGACATAAAAGCGGAGAACATAAAGGCGTCCGCCGTCACCGTTTCCTGTCACAATGCGGGACTGTCCGTCGCCGACATAAAAGCGCGAAAGCTCGACTGCTCCACAAATAACGGCACCGTCGATGCGAACGCCGTAGACTCCGACGCTGTGCGGCTCGAAACCTCGAACGGCAAGATCACCGCCGTATGCACGGGCGCGCGCGACGACTACAGACTCTCGCTCGAAACGACTCACGGCGCGATCACTCTCGACGGCACGCCGAGCAAGACCGTCACCGACATTGCCTCGTCCGCCACGCGCCGCGCCGACCTTCGCACTTCCAACGGCGATATCGACATCAGATTCAACTGACAACAATAACGTTATATCGAAAATCGGGTCGCTTAAGCGTACCCGCTTTTTTATTTCCCGTCGCGACACCGCCCATATACCCTTTTCGCACGCAAAAAATAAAAACGCCCGATCGAGGCGTTTTTATTTGCGAAAATTTCGTTATTTACTGTTTGTTGTTTCTGTTGCGCAGCGCGGCGCGTTGGGCTTTATGGGCTTTACGGCAGTCGGGGCAACGCGTCGGTTCGTGCTCGAAGCCTTTCTCGGCGTAAAACTCTTGTTCACCTGCGGTAAACACGAATTCTTTGCCGCAATCTCTGCAAGTCAGTGTCTTGTCCGTCATGGTTGGCACTCCTTATAAGTATTCAACTTTCAAAAGCATCGGCTAATGTACAAAGGACCAACCACTAATCCGTATAACTATGAAACTTGTAACTATATTCTAACACATAAACGGCGGAATGTCAATACATTTATATAATTATTTCCGACTTTTCTCCGTTTATTCTCCCGCCTTTCGATTTTTCGCACGATTTACCGCACGCCGCGCAGGCATGCCGACCGCGAGCGAGATTTTACGCAATTCGCGAACTCCGTCATTCGGTCGTTATTCTATTCGATCGTCCAGCCGCACACAACCGTTTCTTCGAGCGTCACATTTTGCGGTTCGGAATATCCGTCCGAAAAAGAGCCGTTGACGGCGGCACGCATCATCATCGGGCGAACGTGCACCGACGAGTATTCGGCGCGGGCAAGCGATACGATCTTCACGCCCGCCGCCGACGCGATGAGTTCGGCGTCCGCACGCGCTTCTTTGACCGCGCGGGCGATAAGCTCCGAACGCACCGAAGCGTCCTCGTGCGAAAACGTTACGTTAACGTTAAGACCTATGTCTGAAATGGCATCGGTCAGCCCTGCGAGTTTCTCGGCGTCGCAATCGGTTTCGAGCGAACAATTTCTGCTCGCCTTATACCCGATCGCCTTGCCGTCGCGGGTAATGCGGCTAAACTGCACGCTCGCAAGCCCCGCTTTCACTCCGTCGAAACCGCAAACGGCGGCTTTGAACTTTTCGGCGACCGCGTTTTCGTTTTTCGCGGCGTCCTTTGCCGTCTTGCCCTCGCCCTCCGAGCGCACTGCGATATGCACGCGGTCGGCGGGGACTTCCATGCTCACCGTTTTGGTTATCGCGATCAAACGTTCCGTTTTTTCCATAATTCTCTCCTTGTAAAATTGTATTGTCGCTCCGCGCCCTATATGCGCAGAGATTTGGGATACTTGTTCTTAAGCGCGGCATCGCCGCTTCCCGACGGCGCGGACTTGACAAGCCCGAGCGCGTAACCGTGCACCGTCGCCGCGAGCATGCCTTTCGGCGCGGGCATGTGCAGTTCTTCGCCGCGCAAATATTCCGCCGCCGCTTCGCCGAGTTCGACGGTGCCGAACTTTATAAGAGCGTCGGTCGGCAATGCGTGAATAAGCGCGTGCGCAGGGTCTTTGCCGTCGCCGAATATCGGCGTGCCCGCACGCACTACGTTCAGTCCATGCGTTTCGGGAAGATCTATCGGCAATACCGTCCGCTTATCTATCTCCGCCGCGTCGAGTTCGAGTCCGCCTACGCGCACTCGCACCTGCTTCTTTCTCGCGGGATTTTTATTACAGTCGCAATCTCGCGTTTTTTGCAATACGCAATAGAAATGCCCCTCTCCGTCGAAATTCATCGGGTACACCCGCCGCGCGTCGGCTATATCAATTCCACGTTCCTCGCCTGCTTTGAGCGGTATATCCACCGTCTTAAACCCGAGCGAAACGAGATATTCGACGTTGCGCTCGTTCTCCTCGACGGCGAACGTGCAAGTGCTGTACAGCATATACCCGCCCGTGCACAGCAGCTCCGCCGCGTCGTCGAGTATTCCGCGCTGACGTGCGGCACACCCCTCCACGATCTCGCGCGAGTACGGCACTTCTTCGTATCTCGTCATGCCGCCGCCGCTGCACGGCGCGTCCGCGATGACGGTGTCGAAATATCCGTCGAACCCCGCGCGGCGGTAATCGCCCGCCGTCGCGCACGTGATAACGGCGTTGCTCACGCCGAGCCGCTCGACGTTTTCGACGAGCGCGCGCACTCGTTTATACTCGGGATCGTTGCAAAAAATCACTCCGCCGTCCATGTATGCCGCCGCCTGCGTCGCCTTACCACCGGGTGCGGCGCAAAGATCGAGCACGCGTTTGCCTATATACGGCGCGAATGCCGCGACCGCGCCGCTCGCGCTCGGCTCTTGCATATAGTACAGCCCCGCATGATAGAGCGGATCGAACGACGGCTTAACGTCGCAATAAAACGATCTGTCGCAAAGCGCGTTCGGTCTTAATTCGCCGCCGAACATTTTCGCGAATTCATTCGCACCGATTTTTTTCGTATTTACGCGCAAAGCCTTGTGCCGCGGCTTGTTCGCATACGCCTGCAAAAACTCATCGAACCTCGCGCCGAGAAGCTCGCGCATATATTGCATGAAAAACCCGTCGCTATTCACCGTAATCCACCTTGTACAAATACAGTCCGCAGGCGGGCGCGAGTTCTTTCGCTTGACTTCTGTCCCGCGCCGCGAGAAGTTCACGCATATCGGCGTCGCCGCGCGCAGACTTTATCGCCTGAGCGGTGATTATCCGCACCATGTTATACAGAAAACCGTTCGCCGTTATATAGAACGCCGTAAACTCGCCGTGCCGCTCGAAATGTGCGTCGTACACGGTGCGCACCGACGTCTTCGCACCGCCGCCCGCCGCCATGAACGTCGCGAAATCGTGTTCGCCCGCTACCGCGTCGACGGCGGCGTCGAGCTTTTCTTTGCTCGGAAGATCGGACACGAACCACACGCGGTTGTTCAGAACGGGCTGCTGCACGCCGCCGTACAGCAAGTACATATATGTTTTTTTCTTGACGCTCTTTCTCGCATCGAACGCTTCTCCGACTTCGCACGCGTCGAGTACCCGCACGCTTTGCGGCAAATACGCATTCAATCCGCCGACGACATTCTTTATAGGCAAACTTTTGGGCGCGTCGAAATGCGCGACCTGTCCGAGCGCGTGCACCCCGGCATCGGTGCGCCCCGACCCTACCGCCTTTATTTTTTCCGCACAAAACAGTTTGCACGCCGCACGCTCCACGGCGTCCTGCACGCTCGTTCCGCACGGTTGGCTCTGCCAGCCGCAAAACTCGGTGCCGTCATAAGAAAGAGTTATTTTGTATCTCATACCCACCTACAGCGACAGCATTGTTATAAAATTCCAGCCGAGCCAATTATACTTGAGAAAAAGTATGCACACCGTGATCGCGCACCAACCGATAAGCGCGATTATGTCCCACGCCCGCAGTCTGAGTTTTTTCATTCGCGTCCTGCCTTTCGCGCCGCGATAGCAGCGACTGTCCATCGCGTCGGCAAGCTCGTCCGCGCGGCGGAAGCTCGACACGAACAGCGGAATGAGCACGGGTAGCATGGCTTTGATTTTCTTGAACGGATTTTTCGATTCGAACTCCGCACCGCGCGCTTTTTGCGCATTGCTGATTTTGTCCGTTTCCTCTATAAGCGTCGGGATAAGCCGCAACGCGATACTCATGATGAGCGCGAGTTCGTGCACGGGGAACTTTATAACTTTGAGCGGCGACAGCAGGCTTTCGAGTCCGTCGCAAAGCTCGGTAGGCGTGGAAGTGAGCGTGAGCACCGTCGGCATGACTACAAGAAGCAACAGTCGCCAAGCGAGCTTCACCGCCGAATATATCCCGCCGAGATAGATCTTGAAAATCCACCACTCGGCAATAGGCGTCGCGTCCGAGTCGGTGTAGAATATCATCATAAGGATCGTCGTGATGAGCACGATTATGATGACGAACTTCAGTCCTTTCAACACTTTGAGTATCGGCACTCGCGACATTATGACGGTGACGATCACGAACAGCGTCAAGAACCCGAACGACAAAAAGCTCTCGCAAAAGAACACCGTAACCATGTACAGCAATAGGATCACGAGTTTTATTCGCGGGTCGGCGCGGTGCACGGGCGACGATACGGGATAATACTGACCGATAGTGACGTCACGCATTTTCCACCGCCCCGAGGATCGCCGAAACAAGCTCGTCCTCGTCGATAATACTGCCGTCCACCGCGACCCCCGCCTCGTTAAGTTTTACCGCAAGCTCGGTCACGAGCGGAAGCTCCACTCCGCACTGCTCGATAAGCTCGCGCGATCCGAACAGTTCGCGCGGCGTGAAAACACCTTTCACCCTGCCGTGATCGAGCACCGCTATTTTATTGCAGTACGTCGCTATCTCGTCCATATTGTGCGAAATCATGACCACCGTCGGGCAAACCTTTTTAATGTCCTGTACGAGCCGCATGATATCGCGCTTGCCGACGGGATCTATACCCGCGGTGGGTTCGTCGAGCACGAGTATTTCGGGACGCATGGCAATGACGCCTGCGAGCGCGACGCGGCGTTTCTGTCCGCCCGACAGTTCAAACGGCGAACGCTCCGCGATCGCGTCGTAATCGAGCCCGACAAGCTCGATGGCTTCTTTGGCGCGCGCCTTCTGCTCATCGGGCGGAAGTCCGAGATTGCGCGGACCGAACATTACGTCCTTGACGACGGTATCGTCGAAAAGCTGATACTCGGGGTACTGAAAAACCATGCCGACCTTCGCTCGCAATTTTTTGAGGTCGAGCTTTTTCGCAGACAGATCCATGTCGTCTACGAATATCGTTCCGCTGTTTTTTTGTATGCGAGTGAGCGCGTTGAAATGCGAAACGAGTGTGGACTTGCCCGCGCCCGTACTGCCTATTATTCCGAAGAAATCGCCGTTTTCTATCGTCAGCTCCATGTCGAAAAGAGCCTGTTTCGAGAACGGCGTTTTCGGGCTGTATACATAAGAAAGTTTTTGCACGGAAATCATGGTTTGCCTCCGCGCTTCAACGCCGCCACCGCGGCGGCAAATTCGTCCGCCGAAAGCGGCGTGCCTATATCGACGCCCGCCGCCGCGAGCTTGCCGGCTATCCGCACGGTCACGGGAAGATCGAGCCCCGCATCCGTGAACACTTCGGGCGTCATGAAAAGCTCCCGACCGCCGTCGGCAACCGTCTTGCCGTGCCGAAGTATGACTATCCTGTCCGCAGCCGCCGCTTCTTCCATGAAATGCGTTATCATTATGACCGCCATGCCCGTTTCGCGATTGAGCCGCGTCACAACGTCAAGCACTTCGCGCCGTCCCTCGGGATCGAGCATGCCCGTCGCCTCGTCAAGGATCATCAGTTCGGGTTTGAGCGCGAGCACCCCCGCGATCGCCACCCGTTGTTTTTGTCCGCCCGAAAGCCGTGCGGGATTGCTTCCCGCATACTCGGACATGCCGACCGCGTTCAACGCCCAATCGACGCGTTCGCGAATTTCCGCGGGCGGAAGCCCGAGGTTTTCGGGACCGAACGCAACGTCGTCCTCGACTATCGTCGTTACGTTCTGATTGTCGGGGTTTTGAAACACCACGCCGATTTTGCGGCGAATATCGTACAGCGACCCTTTGTCGGCTGTAGACATACCGTCGACGGTCACCTTCCCGCCGTCGGGCAACAAAAGCCCGTCGGACAGTCGCGCGAAAGTGGACTTGCCCGACCCGTTGCAACCGACAAGCGCGACGAATTCGCCGCGCTCGACCTCGAGATCGACGCCTATGAGTGCGCGAATATAGTCGCCCTCGCCGCTCGGGTACGAATAATCGACATTTTCGAAATGCAAAAACGGCATGACTAAATTGTATCAAAAAGTCATGCCGTTTGTCAATCGTTTGGACTATACGCGATCGCGCTTAACCTATTACGTTGGACTGCACCATTTCCGCCAAAGCGGTCATAAACGCTTCGAAACCTTCCGACTTCGCGGGGAATTTCGTGACGTTCAACGGCGCGAACGAGTCGTAACTGTCAGTACCGACCGTCATATTCACGCACACGCCGACAACAAACGTATTGCCGTTTTCGGGATCTGCAAAGAACTCGTTCAAAAGCTCTTTTTTGACAGTGACCGTCGAAGTCGCTTTATCGTAGGTGATGCCCGTTACGGGAATGATATAATCGCCCGTCATGCCGTCGAACTCGGGATTGAACAATCCTACGGTAACGACGGTATTTTCGAGCTTTTCGCGATTGCCAAGCTCGACATAAGCCTTGAAGTCCTCGGTGATGTTTCCGACGACTACGGCGTCGCCGACCGAAACGGATTCGCCGAATACGTCGTTGCCGCGATTGAACTCGATCGGCGCGATATCCGAAGAAATCTCGGTAAACTTAATACCGAACTCGAAAACGTAATTGTTGTCGTCGAACAATGCGGGAACGGTTTCTTCGCCCGCGGCGACGTACTTATGCGACGCAACGCCGACGATATTAAGTCCCGCAAGCGACTCGCCGTCGAGCTTGAGCGCGGCGGTGAGCGAAACCTCTTTCGCCTGTATGCCGTTTTTAATGGCGAACGCAAGCGGCGACGGTTCGGTTTCCGCAAGCTCCGCGTCGGCAAGTTCTTTATCTACGAGCTGTTTGACTTTTGCGCCGTCGGCAGCCGAAACGACCATGCCGAGCAACTGCTCCACGACTTCCTTCGCCGCGGGGTCTTGCGCAGTTTTTTCGTACGTCAACGCGCCTTGCAACGCCGCCATGAGCATAGGCATAATAGATTCCGACATGCCCGGTCCGGTAATCGTTCCGACGTCGCCGTCGCTATCCTCGCCAACATTGCCCTCGGCGGCAGGCTCGGGCATGGGCGTGTCATCGCCGGGATTGCCCTGTATCATTTCCATGACCGCTTTATACGCGCCGACTATAGCTTCGTCGAGCGTCCGCGCTTTGAACTCCGCTTCGGTAACGCCGAGCTGCGCCAAAAGTTCGGACAGCGACATTCCGTTTTCTTCGAGCATAGCTTCTACGTCGAATCCCGATTGTTTGAGCATTTTGAGCAATTCGCCGAGCGGCATAGGAGCAAGACTTTCGGTGAGAGTGACGACGGTATTGTAAATGCTCGTTACTCCCGTCACGCCCTGCTGAACGGGCGAAAACTGCATGGCACCTTCCGTCGCGTCGAGAATGTACTCGTCGATCACCCACATGACCGACTTATCCTGCTTATACGCTTTGTACACGTTCTCGGTATAGGCATTGATCTGTTCCGCCAAATCGAACTTGTAAGAAAGCGTATCAGTCGCCTTGTCGTAAGCGATCGCCGCGTCGGCAGCCGCCCACTGCGCGTCTGTGATCTGCAAACCGCCCAACTCGTCCGCGAACATATCGAACGCGTGCCCGAACAGTCCCGCAGGCATGCCCGTCGTATAACCGACAGCCGTATTGTTTTCGTCGAGGAAATAATTGTAGCCGGTGCCGAAATCCATGACCATCGACATGTCGCCCGTTGCGGCTTTGAGTCTGTTGCCGCTCAAAACAATAGTACCCTCGCTCTCGACTTTTGCGGATTTCTCGGTATCCAAAGCATAATCGAACGTTGCGGTAAATCCCTTCTTGCCGAGAAGCTCGTTCATCGCATTGTATGCGCGCTTCGAGGCACTGCCGTCGGTATCTCCGCCGGTTATTTCGCCGCCGGGATTCGCACTGCCGCCGGGGTTTGTGTCGCCGTTACACGCGATGAGCGCGAAGCTCATAACAAGCGCGACGATCATGGCAATTATTGCCGTAAATCTTTTCTTCATGATAATAACCTCCCGATTTAACGCACACCGCGCGACGCGCATAATCCGCGTCTGCCGTGTATTACGCATATATAGTATATACCTATTCGAGCCGATTGTCAACACATTTGCAATATTCGTGCACAACGGCGCAACACCGCCGCTTCGGTATAGCGCGACGGCGACGGCTCGATCCGAACTTACATATCCTCGCGAAAATATCGCGGTAACGGCTTGATCGTGCCCGACGCGTTTTCTATGATAAAGAAATCGAAATCCACGTCCTCGACATACTCGCGGCGCAGAAATTTAGCAATATTGAAATGCACGAAATTATACACATGGCTTTGCAAAACGATGGGCGTGGGAATATCCATCGCCCGCGTGATCTCGCAAATGTACTCGAACATTCTACTCTCGTCGAACGGTTCGGAAAGCGTATACATATAGTCGCGGGTTATCTTGTCGCCGCGCGTCGTCTTTGCCCATATCCTCGGGAATACCCGTGCTTTAAGTTCTTTTTCCATAAAACCATATCCGATAAAATAAGTATATGTATTGTAACATATTATCTCTTATTTTTCAATCGTTTTAATACGGTTTCGCGACTATTTGCTTACATGCCGTTGTTTTATAGGCTCGCGCGACGCATTATCTATCGACCGCATTTCGATCATAAGAAAATTCCCGAGCGCGACGCGTCACGCTCGGGAATTGCTTTACTTCTTGTTTTTCTTTTCTTTTTTCGGAGCTTGAAGCTGCTCGAGTTCGGCAATGAGTGCGCGAAGACGTGTTCGCGTATCGTCGATAAGCGCGGAAAACACTCGGAAAAATTCCTCGTCCTGCGGGTCGGGTTTTTGCTTGGCAAGCATTGCCCGCATCAGTGCGGACTGCGAACGTTCGCGCTTATGTTCGAGCGCGGAGATCTCGCGCTCGCAATCTGCTATCTCTCTTTTAAGCTGACCTTTTTTCGACACGATGCACCCTCCGTTTACTCGCCGTCCGCGGGTTTATCGTCGGACTCGGGTTTCGCCTCGGGTTTGGGCTGCTGCGCTTTCTTCGCGGGCTTTTTTGCCGCGGGTTTTGTTTCTGTCGCTTCGGGCTTCGGCTCGGTCGCTTCCGCTTTCTTTTCGGGCGACGGTGCGCCGTCCTCTGCGGCGGCGGCTTCCTGCTCGGGAAGTTTGTCCACTTCTTCTATTCTGAAAACTCGCGTCGAGCCTGTCACAACGCGCTTAACGAGTCCGCGCTGCATGAGAGCCATATCGCCTTCGTACGGCAAGAAGAAGTCTTTCGCTTCGTACCGCGGGTTCTTAAAGAGTTTAAGCTCTTTCATAATGCCCGCGATCATTTCCTTGGCATACTTGAGCCGACGCTCGCTCTTTATGCGGAAAAGCGTGGGGGTATCGGCGGTCGACGCGACGTTGGAAACGTCCTCGACGGTATACTTCGTGCCGTTATAGCCGGCAGGCTCTACTGCGAGAAGCAAGCACAGCGTTTTGCCGCGTACGACGAAACGTGCGAGCGGCATTCTGCCCACGCGATACGTTTCGCGCTTCCAGCTCATACGTTCTTTCACGCGCTCGTAGGAAAGCAGTTCGTTCTTGAGCGCGGAATACCAGTCCTTGCTCTCTTTCTTGAGCTGACAGATCTTCGCGTTGAAACTGCGGTCGTAGCGCACGCGTTCCTGTCCTTCCGTGACGAACGTCGCCGCGTCCTCGTCGTCATCGTCGTCGTCCGGTTCGACAGACAGCGGCGGTACGGGTGCGGCAGACTCCGTCGCAACGGCTGTGTCGGCGGCGACGGTGTTTGCGGCGGGCTGTTCTTGACCGACTTGATGTTGAAGTTCTTCTTTTTCATCATCGTCGTCGTCCTGTGCCGCAGGCGGTGCCATGACCACTTTGACGACGGGAGCGCGCTTGCGGAGTGCGACTATAAACACCGTGCCGAGCGCAATGAGCAGTGCGATCAGAACGATTATTACGACCATGAGCACTATGAGTAGCGTTTTGTTATCCATTTTCTTTGTACCTCCTGACGGCAAAGATGATTACTACGACTGCGATCACGCAGGCGATCAATCCCAATACTATGTTGAGCGTTACGAGGTCGCGGTCGAACGCGGCTTCGATGGTGAATTCGTACGTGCTTTCGAGCGTTACATACCCGTCAAGCTCGACGCGGGCGATCATGATATATGTACCCTCTGCGGTCGGCTTCTCGGTGAGAACGACTTCCGGCTCGAGAGTATTGATATATGTGTACACGATCGAACCGTGTTTTGCTTCGCCGACGGGATTCGGCGCATTGTCGCTGTTTTCTTCCGACCAGCTGTCGATAGTCGGCGATTTGTCGTTTACCCAGCCGTTTTGCGAAAGCGCGACGGTGAACTCTATTTCGCTGACGATAGGCGTACTGTACTTCGCAACCGCCGTCGCGCGCAATATGTACTTGCCGGGCGCGGTCGGAACGGCGTTGCCGAGTTCCTCGCCCGTTTCGGCGTCGATATACGTGAACTCGATCTCGCTGTCGCCGAGCGTCGCTTTCGCGGTAGGCAATTTCCAGCTGTCCTTTTCGCCGAGATACAGAATGGTGTCTATGCGCGCATCCTGCTCGAACGCATTGTCGCGGTTGCCTATCGTGAACATGATCGGCTTCGTTTCGAGCGTATCCGCTTCGACTATTCCGCCGCCCGCTTTGTACACGGCATGACCTACCATGAAGTACGTACCGGGTGCCATAGGCACTACGAAATCTCTGTCATACTTCGTGCCCTTTTCGACGGTGACGGTATCCTCGCCCGCCTCGACCAAATCGCCGAGCGTCGGCACGCCGTTCTCGATTTTTGCGGTATAGAACTCGAAGTACGGCAAGCCGCGTATAGGCGACCCGATTATCTCGCCGAACATATTGTCTACGTTCGCTTTCCACGACGAGATCGCGGGATACGTGAGCCAATCGTTCTTTTCGCTCGCCGAACCCATGACGAAGATCTGGAATGTGAACGACGAATCGGGTGCACTGTTGTACTTGCCCGCTTCCGCCGCGACAGTCGTCGTCATCGTGTATCTGCCTGCGGGCGCGCTGTTGAGAATGTTCACTTCCGCAATATACTTGCCGTCGGCAATGCTGTACTTCGCGCGGTAGTAAGTGATATTATCGGTTACGCCGACGATCGTGATTTCCGGCTCGCCGTAAGTGGACATCGCTTGCGGAGTGCTTTCTTCCGCGTTCCAATGGTTGACCGACCACGGCGATACGCTCGGCGTCACGTCCCAATTATTATGCGCTATCCCGATAGTGAACGGAACGTCTTGATAGAACGACGTGTAGTTGGTGGTTTCGTCGAAGCTGACGCGGAGCACGTAATCGCCGCCGAGAAGCCGCGCTATGAATTCCGCAGTCGGCTCGCCCGCACGCGCGGACGCGACCGGCACGTACAGGTCGATCGACGGGTCGCCGTTGTGGTTGCCGTCCTCGTCGACGAGTTTGATGCCTTCGAGCTTGACTCCGTCCACAGTGACGACGTTACCGTCCGCGTCGAGAATATCGTAACTGACCGCACCCTGCGAAAGCGCGCTGCCCGAGAACAAGTTGACCTCGCGGTCGTACGTATCCCAAGTCCAAGACTTGATGCCGGGCAACACCGCATAATCTTTATATTCTATCTTATTGATAGTAAAGACTACGTTTTCGATAAGCCCGCCGTACTCGAGAGTTGTATCCACCGAGAACACCGCGACGTACTTGCCTGCGTCCGTCGGCTTTTGGTCGAGCCGCTTGCCCTTGTTGTCTTGGGCGTTCCCGTCGTACACGTAGTAATCGACGGTATATTCGCCGTAAGTGGACTTCGCGAAAGGTTTTGCGGACGTGCCGTAATTCCAAGTGTTGTTTTCGAGCGGTCTATCGTCCGCACCGACGAATGTAGGCTTGAAGTTGCCGTCGCCGTCGCCCCATTTATTATCGGGAGCTTGATTGACGGTAAGCTCGAGCGTATTATCTGCGATTGCCGCCCAGTTCTGTCCGACGGGCGCGCTTACGGTAAGAATGTACGAGCCTGCGCCCAAACTCGAGAGCGCACTGCCGACCGCCGCGACCTGCCTGTCGAACTCTTTCGACGTGTCGATAGTGAAGTAATGTATGGACTTCTCCGGCTCGGTCTTGCGCGAAATGCGAACGTTGACGATATTGCCGTGCTGCGGTTTTACGCCTACCCACTTGACCGCTTCGGTATCTTTGGACCAGTTCCACGTCGTCGCAACGGTATTCTTGTGCTTGACGCTGTTTTGGATAGTCCAACCGTCCTGCCACGTGTTGGCGGCGGGTTTGATAACGACGGTGACCGTGCCCGCAAGCCCGACATACTCGTCGGTCTGCGCAAGTTTGACGGAAACGGTATAAGTGCCCGCGCCGAGGTTCTTGAGTTCGGCTATAACGTCGTCGTAAGCGTAGCTCGTACCGCCGAACGCATAACTTATCGTTGTCGATCCGTAAGTCGCTTCCGCTTTGACGAATTTCGATATGTCGTTGCCGTCGCCCTCGTGCCACGCGCCTTCTACCGTTGCGGTATAAAGCTCGCCGTCTTTTTCGAGAAGCGCGGTGAACGCATTGCTTTGACGCTTGATCTCGAGCGACGTGTCCGCGCTTATCGCGGTGTAGTCAGTCGACTGCGCGACGCTCGAACGAATAATGTAACTTCCCGCACCGAGCTTTTTGATTTCGTCAAGCAAATTCGCATACGCGATATTCGCTTTATTCAAACCGCTTTGGTCGCCCGCGAGGATCTCGAAAAGCACATTCGTTCCGCTTTTCGCCTCGGGCGCGGCGAATTTGAGCGTTGCGAGCGTGTAATCGTCCGCCTTGATATTTACATAGTAATCGCTTACCGATGCGGCGGGGGCTTTATTTACCGCCCAGCCGTTTTCGGCGCGAGTCACGTTGAACTGCACCAAGTACGGCGAGCTTTCAGAATAGAACGGCATGAACGTGTCGTTCTCGTTCGCAGTCGCCCACGCCGACAGCATGTAACTGCCTGCCGAAAGCTCGTTCAAGTACGCCGTCACCGCGGCGGTGCTTCCGAGCACTTCGCTCGCGACAACAGTCGTACCGTCGAGCAGAGTTCCCGTCACTTTGTAAGAAACGTTGTTCGTGCCGTACGTCGCGACGCCTGCGGTGAAGTAATTGTTTTCAAACCCGCCGTACGTGAACGACAATACGTTCGGTACCGACCCGTTGTCTTTCCAACCGTTGCTCGCCTTGCCGACAACAAACGTCGCGGTGCCGTCCAAAGGCTGCAAGCTCGCACCGCCGTCCACATGCACGTCCAAAATGTACGTGCCCGGTCTTATGGCGTTGAGCACCACTGCCAATTCTTCCGAAACATACATGCGTTTGCTGTTGCCGACCGTCACTTCTACAAGCTCGAAGTCGGTCAACATTTCGCGCTGTGCGGTAGTTATGTTCGCACCGTTCGTAACGACGAAGTCTGCGTCCGCGCTCAAAGTAGTCTTTTGTCCGTCCGCGCCCGTCTTGTAAATACTGAACTTCGCAGTACCGTTGTTGCGCGCCGAACCGCTGAACAGGTTGACTTCCCTTTTGTAGTCGTTCCAATTCCAAGCTATTACGCCGGGCATATTGACCCATGCGTTCGTGCCCGCGCCGATATTGAACGCGGTAGCGAAATCGAGTCCCGCATAATTGACGGTGGCGGAGATAGTGCCGCGCACGTAATACCTTGCCGCTTCGATAGGCGCGCCGTCCTGCCAAGTAAGGCTGTCAGCGAAAGTTTTGCCCTCGGCGGTGGTGATATCTATACGCGCGGGGTCGCTGACTTTCGCGGGCGCGTAAGAGTATTTGACCAGCTCGCCGCCGAAGTTCGCCGCCGATTCGGGAACGGGCGAATTACTGCCGAATATCGCGCTCTTGACGATAGGCTCGGTCGTCCAGCTGTTCTTTGCCTGTTTGACGACGAACAAAATTTCATCGGACGTGAGAGCCTCGTAATTATCGGTTTGCGCGACGGCAGCCGCGATCTTGTAATTCCCTGCGTCGAGTGCGTACAGCCGAGCAAGGAACGCGTTCAAGTCGTTCGCGTTCGCTACGCGCTTGCCGTCTTTCACCTCGTACCGCAACGTTGCGGAAATGACCACTTCGACGACTTCGCCGCTTATCTTGCTCACCGTGAGAGTGGTTTCGCCGACCGCGGAAACGGGCGCGGTGAATACCGTTTTGATCGCGCCGTTATTCCACGTCCAACCGACGTTCGCAACCGCTCCGTCGGCGGCTTCCACGCCGTCGTTGCCCATAGCCATTTTCGTCGTCCATTCGTTGGGTGCGAAATTGACGGTAAGCGTTACGCGCGCGGAAATCTCGGTGTAGTTATTGACGGCGGGAACTTCCACCTCGATGACGTACTCGCCTTTGCCGAGCGTCGCGAGATAGTCGTTGAGCGTCTGACCTTCCGCAGCCTTCCACACCTTGTCGTTTATACGGATCACCGCATTATCTTTATTGTTCTGCGGCTCGAATACTATAGCATCGTTTTCCGCACTGCCGTAAACCCAAACGATCGCGGGATTATTCGGTTTTACCGCCCAATCGTTGCGAGCGGGATTGATAACGACGGTCTGCACGTTCGGCGCGGCGGTATGATTGCCGTCCGCGACCACTGTCGCCGTCAGCGTGTACGTGCCGATGCCCTGTTCTTTGAGCTTATCGCGCACCACCGTGAAATCGCCGTCCGAAATGATCGTTCCGCTTGCGCCGACCTGCGTCAGCGTGTACACCAAAGTGGCGGGAGCTTTGTCCCAAGACGGTATCGCCGCCGCGGGCAGATCTGTGTAGCCTTTTTCGGGATCCCAAGTCCAAGTGTAAGCGTCTTTGCTCACGCCCGACCAAGTGACCGCAACCTTGTCTATCGTCACGTTGATGACGAACTCTTTGGCGGTATGGTTGCCGAGCGGATCGGTAACGACCGCTTTGACTTTATAACTGCCGACGGGTTTACCCGCAAGCTCGTCGTTCCACGTGCCGGAAGTGATGAGCGTTTCGGTAGTGTCGGTCACGAGATAATACGCGACGGTCGCATTCCAATTCGCCTGCGGAACGGGAAGATCGGGTTCGAAGCCGTAATCCCACGTTCTGTTCTCGTTCTTGACAAGCTCGTCGTTGTTCTCCCACACCGTCGCCAGCGGATTGATAGTGACGGTGAAAGAGTGCGTGCGCGACTCGTAATTGCCCGCCGCATCGCTCGCCGAAGCGGTGACGGTGTACGCGCCGTGGTTCTGCGCATGAAGCGCGGCGAGCACTTTGTTCCAATCGTCTGTGGAGATCTCGTCGCCGTCGAGCTTGATGCTTACGCCGCCCGCCGTAACGACGGTGTAAACGACGTTCGACTGCGCCCAGCCGACAAGCTCGGGCATTTTGAGCGCGGGATAATTCTTTGCCGCGTCGTCGATATACGTCCAAGTGACGTCGCCCTGCAGAGTGCCGTCTTTCCAAGACGTCGGTACGACATTGATCGCGACCGTGACTTCCCACGTCAATTCCTCATGGCTGCCGTCGCCCGCCGCTACCGCGGACAGGACGTAAGTGCCGTGACCTTTGCCGTCGAGAGCCTTGTTCCAATCCTCGCCGTCGGCAATAGCGATCGCAACGCCGTCGAGATAATAAGTCACCGTCGTAGTCCAATTAGGTACGGGCATGGGAATGACGACGGGAGTTGCGCCGTAATTCCAAGATACGCTCGTCCCGCACGCGGTAAGCGCGTCTTGATTCTTCCAAGCGGTTTGATGCCCGCCGATAGTGACGCGCAGATTGTACGCGAGATCGGTATGATTGACGTCGCCCTTGAGGAATGCTCTGAAGTAATATGTGCCGGCAGGTTGCTTACCGATAAACGTATTCCAATCCTCGGTCAGCTGCGTTTCGCCCGCTGTAAGCGACTTTCTGTAATAGTATTCTATGTCGTCGAGTTTCGCGTTGAGCGTCGGATCGGTTTCAGATGCGACGAACCAGTTCGCAATATCGAGCGCGGGAAGTTTGTCGGGATCGTCGCCGTAGTTCCAAGAAAGCTCGGTCGCAAGTTTGTCTGCGTCCACCCACGCCGTGACCGCCTTGTCGATACGCACCGTCATTTCGTACGTAAGACTTGTGTGGTTGCCGCTCGCATCGGCTACCGATGCGGCGATCGTATAAGTGTCGCAATCCAAGCCCGCGAGAGTGTTGAGCACCTGCGACCACTTCGCGTCGTCCGCGCCCGCGGTTGCGGGTTCAAGCTCGAACGTGCTGTTCTTGCTGTTCTTTATAGTATAGTTTACATTCTCTTGCGCCCAACCGTCGAGCACGGGTTTGGTCGGCGCGGTATTTGTCGCGCTCTCGCCCCAAGTCCAAACGAGATTCTTGTTCTCGTCGAGATCGGTCAGATTGCTCCAGGACGTCGGCGCGGGATTGATCGTCACCGTGAACGAATGAGTGAGCGAAGTGTGATTGCCTTTCGGATCGGCGACTGCGGCGGTAACGGTGTACGCGCCGTTATTCTGCGTCTTGAGCGTGCCGACGACGTTCGCCCAGCCGTCGCTCGTGCCGACGATATTGACAGGTCTGTTATCGCCGTCGACGATCGTGTAAACGACGTTCGACTGATCCCAACCGACAAGCTCGGGCATGACGAGCGCGGGATAATTCTTTTCGCCGTCGATATACGTCCAAGCGGCGTTGCCCTGCGTCGTGCCAGTCTTCCAAGCGAGAGTTATCGGTTTGATCGTGACGGAAATCGCATAAGTCAAATCGTTGTGACTGTCGTCGCCCTTGACAGTAGCCGTCAAGACATACGTGCCGTTATCTATGCCGACGAGAGCCTTGTTCCAATCCTCGCCCTCTTTAAGCTCGATTTCTTTGCCGTCGATAGCGAACACGACGGTGCCTTCTTCCCAGTTGGTAGCGGGCACGGGAAGGTCCGTCGCCGCACCGTAATCGAACGTCACGCTGTTGCCGTATTCGGTAAGGTCGGCTTGATTAGTCCATTCTACGGTGAACCCGCCGATAACGACGGTCGAAGTGTAAGAAAGCGCGGTGTAATCGGTATTGCCGATGACGGTCGCTGTAAACACGTACGTGCCCTGCGGCTTGCCCGCTATATAACCGTTCCAATCGGAAGAAATCGTCACGGGCGTGCCGCCGTTATAAGTTACGGTAAACACAATGTCATCGCTCGGTCTGTTGGCAAGTTCGAGCGTCGGCAATGTTTTTGCCGTGCCGCCGAAGCTCCAAGACAGGCTCTTCATGCTTTCGAGTTGTTCTTCGGTGTAACCCTTCCACGCGGTGACGACCTGCGCGATCGTCACGCGCACTTCGTACGTGAGGTCGGTGTGGTTTTCGTCGCCTTCGAGGAACGCCGTAAAGTAATACGTACCCGCATGCTCGCCGTTTATAAAGCTATTCCAATCGGATACGAGCGTCGTGCTCTCGCCATTCGGCGAAGTCTTGTAGGAGTATTTGATTTTTCCGAGATCCGCCTCGTCGCGATTTTCAAGTCTGAGCGTGGGGAGCTTGTCGTGCGTTTTATCGCCGTAAGTCCAGCCGAGTTCCGTCGGCAGGTCGTCGTTGCTCCACGCCGTGACCACCTTTCCGACGACAACGCGTATAGCGTGCGAAACGGAGGTGTGGTTACCCTTGGGATCGGTCACGCTCGCCTTGACGGTATAAGTACCCGCGCGCTGATTTTTAAGCGCGGCAATAACTTTATTCCAATCGGTAGTTTCGAAGTTCTCGCCGTCCACGGGCAGCAACGCACCGTTGTTGCCGTTATCGGTGAGCATGTACACGACGTCGCCGCCCTCGGCGTCTTTCCAGCCCGAAAGCTCGGGCGCGACGAGTTCGGTATTGCCCGCATCGTGCCAAATCCATTCCGCATTGTCCTGCAATTTATCTTGATTTTTCCAAGACAGCGGCGCGGCTTCTATAGTAATAGTGATAGTGAGCGAAAGGGCGGTGTAGTTGTTGTCGCTCGCGACGAACGCAGTAAGCGTATGCATGCCCGCGTCGCAGTTCATGAGCGCGTAAAGCCAAGTACCCTCGTCGATCATCGGAGTGCTCGGATCGTTGACGAGCACCTTGCCGTCGAAGCTGTAAACGACGGTCGCACCGACGCGGTTCGCGAGCGCGAGATCGGTCGGATACAGAGTATTGAGCACGCTGTCGGCGGAACCGTAAGTGGCGGTCTTGCCGTTGAATGCGTTAAGCTCGGCGTCCGTTTTATTCCACGCGGTGGTGATCTTGCCTACGGTGTAAACAGCCGAAGTGACCGCCGCGCCGTATTCTTCGCTCTGCGGAATATTCGCGGTGACGGTGTACGTGCCCGCTTCGAGCTTGTTAAGCTCCTCGATGAATTTCGCGAACGCGTTTATCGCCTTTTCTTCGTCGGTGTCGCCCTCGCAATTTTTCGGGTCGACGGTGATTTTTACGTCGTCGCCGTCGAGCTTCGTGCCGACGACGGTGTACACGATATAATTGCCGCCGTTATCGGCTATCGGCTTTTCGATAACCACTTTGACGCCCTCGCCTGCCGCCGCCGCGACGACGTCTTTGTACGTCCAATTCTTGCCCGAAAGCGTGACCGAGAAATTGTTGCCGCTGCGGTCTATGGCGATCGTAGTCGTGCCGACTACATACGCGTAATCGGAATTGTATGCCTCGAACGCTTTTTTGACGGAAGCGTTTTCGCTGTCTTTGACCTTGCCGCCGATACGCGACGTAACGGTGAAAGTGCCCGAAGGCAACATCTTGATCTCGTTTTGGAACTCGTCCCAGGTAAGCCCCGACTTCGCGACATACCCGTCGCCGACGGCGACGATATCGAACCGCAACAAATCGACGGTATCCTCGCCGACCGTTATGCTATTGACTTCCGCTACCGGTTTTGCGAAAGTCCTGTTCGTGCCCGTCCAAGTATAACCGGACACTGGCGGTGTCGTCCATTTGTTTGCATTGAGCTTGATATTGAGCGTCGTATCGTAAAGCAGTTTGCCGTAGTTATCAGTTCCCGCAACGGTGAACGAAACTTTATAGCCGTCGCCCGCGGGCAAATTAAGCGATGCGAGCCAATCGTTGATATCGGTATCGGCAGGCGGCGAAGACTTGGTTTTGCCGTCGAGCATGGTAAGCGTGACGTTGACCGTGCCGAACTGCGCTTCGGGCATAGTAAATCCGAACGCGTCGCCGCGATTGACGTTCATGAGCGCGGTAAGAACGTTGCCGTTCTTCCAATCGTTATTCGCCTTGCGAATATCCACCGTGAACGTTTCTCTGTCGAGTCCCGTATAATTGTCGGTCGAAGCCAATCCGTAAGCGATCGTGTATCTTCCCACAGGCAAACCGTTGAGGTATGCGGCGAGATCGGTTATGACCGTATCTTCTCCGTTCACGGTATAAGTGACGGTATGCACGTCGCTCTTGCCCGTCGTATCGGTAACTTTGGGCGTGGGTACGCCTTTGAAGCTCTCGTATTCTTCGGCATACGTCGAGAGCGGTTTAGTGCTTTCGATCCACGAAACGGTCGCTTTCGCAACGCTTATCGTCACCGTATACTCGAGCTTCGCATAGTTGGAGTCATTCGGATCGTAAGCGGCTTCTATCACGTACGTGCCAGCCAAAAGCGAATCGGAACGCAACACGATTTCTTTGACCTTGCTTATCCACTCGCCTATTGTGGTTGCGTCGAGCGTTATGCCCGATCCGCCCGAAGCCCCGACGGCGGTATAAGTTACCGTGTATGTGCATTTGGGATTCTCAAGCCCCGCTTCCGGAGTCTTTACGGGGATCGCGACGGCAGCCATATCGGTTTCCAAAGTCGAACTGTATGTAAAGTTGACCGTCGGACTCAAGTCGCCCGCATTGTCCCACGCGCCGCCTATGCCCGCAACATTGACGGAAGTCGAATACGCGGCGATGCCTTCGAAATGCTTATCTTCGCCGTCAACGCGAACGGTCAGCGTGTAAGTGCCTTGCGCGGAATCGTTGATCGCCGCGAGCAGTTCTTCCATTTCGCTTTCGACGTCGCTCGCGTAATCTTTGTTTTTGTAGTTGAATATAACCGTACCGAATTCGGCTTGCACGTCGCCGAGATCCGCCACGGTGATATTTTCTTTATATACTTTGTCTATTGTCTGTTTGGGCGAATGTCCTTCTTTCCAATTATTCTTCGCCGCGCCTACAGTCACCGTGAACGACGTGCTTATGCTTTCGCGGTTGGGCTGTTCCACGGTAACAGACACGACGTACGACCCCGCGTCGATATTGCCTTGCAGGTATTCGACAAGCTCGGCGTACGTGTAAACCGTTTCGCCTATCTTGAGTGTCGCTTCGACTTCGGATCCGTCGCTGTAAACCGCTATCGGGTGAACGATCTCGCGCCCGCCGTCGGCGGCTGTCCACTTATCGTTCCACAGCCAGGAAGAATTGGGAAGCGTCGCACCTTCCACGTCTTTCCAGGTATACGTGGCGGGAGTTACGGTGACGGTGACCGTCTTTTCCAAAGTATTGTAGTTGGGGTTCTCTACGGTGACGGTGATTTCGTGCGTGCCCGCGCCGAGCGCGAGAACTGCGGCACTCATATCCGCATAGCTGTCGTACTTCGTGGTAACGCTTTCGGTGCCGCTCTTGGCAACGACGGTATACTTAACGGTAGCCGTATCCGTTTCGAGCACGGTAACGACGCTCGGCTCGGCGAAAACGGTTTTATCGGTATCGCCGTACTTCCAGCCGCCGTTCGTCGGTTCTTTATCTTCCGCCCAGACGAACGTCGCGGGATTAACGACTATCTGACATGTTTTGGAAACTGCGGTGTAGTTAGCCGAAGCGGCGACGTATACGACCGCTTCGTACGTGCCTACGCCGAGTTCGTGCAACGCGGTTTCGAGCGCGGTGCGGTCGGTGAACGTTTCGCTGTACGAGCCGCCCGAGATATTGCGAATGACGTATGTCGGGACGGCGTTGTTTTTATCCGTCGCATTGACGAAAATTTTATCGGCGAGGTAAGTTTCCGCCTCCCCCCACTTCCATTCGAGCGAGGTTTCGGGTTCGAGTTTTTTGTCGGCCGCGTCCGTGCCCCAATCGTTTCCGACTTTCTCTATGGCAAAGTACACGTTTTTCACGAGCTTCTTGTAATTGCCGCCATCGGGGTTTTCGGCGGTGAATACGGCAACGTAATCGCCCGCGGAATACTTCTCGTCCGCCGACGGAACGCCCAATTTATCGCCCGACTTTTCGAGCGCGTCGCCCGTCGCGACCCAGTTGCCGCCAACGAGCACCGCTCTGTAATACTCGACCGTGATGACGGTGTTTTCGGCGTCGAAATCGACCAAACCCATTTCGGGCGCGTTGCTGTTCTCGCCGTAGGTCCACCCTTCGATACTCGGCTCGTTATCTGTCGCCCATGCGTTCTCCGCCTGCGCGACGGTAAAGCGCAGTTCGCGGATCGCGGGCGCGAAGTCCTTGTCGTCGCCGCCCTCGGAGGTTACGGTGAGTTTGTAAGTGCCCGCGCCGAGATCGCCGAGTTTTTGCTTAAGCGCGTCGAACGCAAGATCGTCGTGCTCGGGAATGGATTCGTATTGATTTTCGCCGAGCTCTTTTTCTACGGTAAACGTAGTTTTCGCGGGATCGCCGAAAACAGGCTCGCCCGCCGTGACGAGATCGGCATTAAACTCGCCGAACGTCCAGCCCGAAATCGTCGGTTCTTTGCCGTCTTTCCAAGAGTTGGACGAAACGCGCGACACGCCGAACGACGAGGTGACGTACAGATCGCCGTACATATTCTCCGCGCCGTCCACCCACGCTATAAAATAGTATGCGGTAGCCGCGGGGAGTGCTTTGAGAGTTGCCGCGACGCTGTCCGTCATCTCGGTGAATACGACGACGTAATCGTCGCCTTCCGCCTTGACGGGCTTGACGACGTCGCTGCCGAACGGCGTCGTTTTAACGCCGTACGTAACGACCGCACCGCTCTCGGGGAAGCGCGGCGTGCCCGCTACGAAGTTGGTGCTCGCGGCGAACGAATTGTACGCCCACGACGTCATGCTCGGCTCGCGCGTCCAAGAGTTGCTCGCGAGCGCGATGTCGAACCCGACGGGATTGAGTTTCGCGTTGAGAACGGCGTCCGCAAAATCGTACCGAACGGGATCGCCGTCAGCCGTTACGATATTGCCGTCCTCGTCGTAAGCGTAGATCGCGCGGGGATTTATCGCAGTGTAGTTCTGCCGCTCCTCGAGGCTCGTTACGAGATAATACTTACCCGCAGGGAGTGCTTTGAGCGCGGTCGCGACATCTTCGTCCACAACGCCGTTCGGCGCGACGAAGTTCGTGAGCGCGTCGTTGATCTTAGCAAACTCGCCGTCGAGTAGCGTGTACGTAACGACGGGCGCGGTTTCGCCGTCCGCAAGCCCGACGGTATTATATTCGGCAACCGCGGTTATGAGATTGACGGTTTTCGAATAATCGCCCCAAGTCCAACGAATGACGTTGGGCGACGAAGTCCAAGTATTTACGGCTTGCCCGACGACGACGCGCGAATAGGTGTCCGGTTCGTAAGCGTTTACATTGCCGTCGGAACTTTCCGTAACATAGCTCGCGAGGTAATAATCCCCCGCGTCCAAACCTTTGAGTATGCCGATAACGGCATTGTCCGTCACTTCGCCCGCGGCGTTCACCGCAAAGTAATACTTGCGGTCGGCTTCGGGAACGGCGGCAATAGTACCGCCGACGTCCACCCATTCGTAAGAAACGCTGCTATCGGAATTCGTTATTTGTCTTCCGATACGGTAGTAGATCGTAATGCCCGCATTTGTAAACTTCAAGCCTGCGGCGACGGTATTCTTGTTCTTGTCGAAACCGTTATACGACCAGCCCGGCATCTGCGGTTGCACGTTCCAACCGTTATCGGCGGCTTTTATCGCGTACGTGACAACGAGCGGCGACGAAGGATCGCCCGCGTCTGTGAGCGCGTACTTGACGCCGTCCACGCCCGTCAGATCCCAACGCGCAAGCCTCGTGTCTTTGAGCGCGAGCGTGACCGTAGCGTTGTCGCGGCAGTTTACGTAACCTTCCGCATCGGTAAAAGCATACTCGAAATCGGTGCTTTGCGGAACACGCGTTTGCGCGGCAAAGCCCGTGTATGTAACGTCCTCGAAGTAATCGCCTGCGGCGAGAAGGTCGCTCACCTTTATATTCTTATATATGAGCGTTTTGAAACTGTAATCATCGCGGGCGGCGTCGCCTATGCCCGCACCGCCGTACGACACGTAGTTCTTCGCCGAAACTTTATAGAAAACGATATACTCGTCCACAGCCGACGGCTGCGACAGTTCGGTCACGGTATAATATATATCGTTGCCGAACCGATTGAGGTTATACGACATGGTGACTTCGCTGTCGTAAAGCGAGATCCCGTCGACAGGCGTTTCGCTCGCCCAGAACCCTTTATCGCCGACGCCGCTCGTCATATTCTTGTTGAGCGAATCGTTGAGCGCGCCGAGAAGTTCGGACACGTCGCCGTGCAGTTGCACGGTATTTTCTTTGTATGCGAACTCGAACGTCTTGGGCGCGCCGTTCTCGACAAACGCCGCCGCAAGATCGCCTATCGCCGTCGCGTCGAACTCGGCGGGCGTAACTTCGATGACGATAACGTCGCTTATAGCCTCGTATTTATCGTCGCCGACGTCCGCTTCCTCGCCGTTAAGCTCGACGGTATACGTACCCGCGGGCATTGCGAAATTGAAATAGTGCTCGAAAGTTTTGTGTCCCGCTTCGGCGAAATCTATCTCGCCGATTTTATAAGTATCGGCACTGCCGTACGGCTTGAACGAAATAACCGCCGTCGGTGCCGCGTCCGAATTTTCGTCGGTATACGCAAGTTTCGGGTTGTGAACGGTAATGCCGTCAAACTCGTCGTACCCCCAGGTCAGTTTGGTCTTGCCGTCGGCACCCGTCGCCAATACGAACGTCGGGGTGTCGTCGGTGATGTCGGTCGCTTCGCTGTCCACGAACATGTTCGTCTTTGTGACGATATACCAACGTTTGCGTATCTCCAAGGAAAGACGGGACGCTTTGGATTTATCGTACATGATGCCGCGCTCGTGATCGTTGAGCGTGTCCGTACCGTTGTATAAGAATTCGTAGTTGGATTCGTTTTGCGTACCGGATATGATCGGCATTTTGAACGTAAAATACGCATAATACTCGCCCGACGCGCTCGCATAACTCTGACCGCGCGTCGCCTCTGCCGAGTACACCGTGTCTTTTGCAAGTTTCGGTCTGATAGTAATATCTACATTGCCGCCGACGGCAGACGCCGTATAAATGTATCCGTTGGTGACGGAAACGGACGTTATTTCGTCTTTGCCGCCCTGTCGCGTCAGATACCAGCTATTGTCGTATCTGTACAGCGTATTGCTGTTGCCTTTGAGATCGGTCACCGTCCCGTTAGGCAATTCCGCCTCGAATTCGGGAATTTCATCTATATTCTCGATAGTTACTTTACACGTATCGACGGTGACTTTGCCCACAAACTTCGCCGCATATTCGTTCGACCACTCGCCCCAATGCGGATCGAGCGCGACGTGCATGGTGTACGTACCCGCATTCTGCACGTTCTCGACTTTCATGCCGTAATTTCCGCCCGACGCATATACGAACGACACGCTGTTCGTTTTGTCGCCGTCGAAATCGTTTACGATTTTGTATCTGTTTATATTGTTTGCGGCATCGAATACATTGTTATCGAGTTTCAACGCCGTAAGAAAATCGAGCGATTTGTCCTCGCCTACTTCTTCGCCGCCGAACGTATAGTTTACGGTCGGCTGATTTTCGGCGGTGAAACTCTGACCGTCGGCAGTGGGCGCGGCAATATAGCGGGTATAAATATCCACTCGCGTCGTCGTATTGGTATTGTATCCGTTATCGGCGGTCGTGACTGCGGTATAGCCGTCGCTCGAATACCACTTTGTGCTCGTCATATTGTCGAGCACGGGGTTCTTATGAGCTTCCACAGTTGCGGTAACTTCGCTCGAATTTACCCAATGTCCGTTGAGCTGTTTTACGTAATCGAATCCGAACGACGATCCCGACAAACGCTTCGTGTAGGTGTATGTGATACTGCAACCGTCGCCATTTTTCGCAAAATTGTAAAGTTTGTCGTAATCGGAGTCGTTGTAAAATCTGTCGTCTATATCCGATCCCGCTATTTTGACGTTCGTGCCGTCCTCGCTCTCGATATGCGCCGTGACGGGAATGAGATAAAGCAACTCCGCAGGAGCCTTTTTCATATTGGCGGGAGCATTGTCGCGACTCGCTTTGTCGTCGAAAATAAGATAGCGGGTATTCGTCGCATTTGTAAACGCATCCGACGGCACGTCGTATTTTCCTTCCTCGTTTTTATGGAAATAATACCACTGATGATTGCCGTTTACGATAGAATCATCGGAATTCGCCTTGCCGCCGAACGATTTCGATCCGAACACCGCGGCATAAGTTTCCATATACCGAACGTGCGAACCTTCGAATGCGCTTGTGCCTATAATGTGCACCGCTTTCGACATGACGATATTGCTGCACCAAGTATTTTTGGCGAACTCGGCGGCAACGTCGTATCTGTCTATAACGGATTCGATACTGTTTCTTACCTTCAGACCGTCCGAGTTGATAAAGTCGTACGCTATACCGTTGCGATACGGACTGTCGTCGGATATTTTATCGGGGAAATAATACACGGTCTTTCCGTCGCTGTCCGTTTTACCCGAAAGACCGAGCGCGTACCACGACCCGTTTTCGTAGTTATGCGACGACGTAAGTCCCGACAGAGCTTTGCCCGTGTTGTTTTGGCACAAAAAGAATCCGTTGACGCCGTTATCGCCTTTCGTGCCGCCGATAACATACAATTTACTTTTGCTGTCGTCTGTCGCTTTATTGAATATTACGGCTTCGAGAAACGAAAATTTATCGTCTATTGATGCGGGAACCGAAACGTCTTTCAGCTTCTTGCATCCCTCGAAAACATTGCTGCCTATGCCGTCGGCGGGAATTTCGGGTATAGATATGTGCAACAAAGAGCTACAGCCGGCAAACGCATTCCCGCCAAGACTTTTCACCGATGACGGAATGTTGACGTCCACCAACTGCATATCGCCGTAAAAAGCATCGTTGCCTATCGACGTTACGCCGGGAATGCCCTTGCTTGCGTTTTCGCTCGGCATTATAAAAAAACGTATGTTGTCGCAGTCGGCAAACGCACTTTTCCCGACTGCGTTGTTAATTTTGGAACGATTTCCGCCAAACGCATTACCTACCCTATCTTTATCGTACCCGCCGTCTTTATCGGTAGTGACGCTGCCGTTAAAAGTCACGGTGTTACTGCCGCCCGCGATGCTCGTCAGTTTACTCGTTTCGTTGAAGTAAACGCCGATCAACCGTTCGCGCGGCTGCCACATGTTCGGAGTTTGAGAGTCACGATCGTTAATAGAAAGAAACGCGCCGAAATCGGTAAAACTCGAGTTGAACGTTTTGGTACTCGTCGTTTCCGGACCGTTACCCTGTATCGAATTGTAATGCGCAGTCTTTGTCCCGTCCTCGGCGACCGTAACGTACGCGCCGTTACCTTGCCCTATCCGAGTAACGTCGTCGGGAACGATCAATGCGTATTTATTGCCTTTTGTCAAATACCATGACGATTCGCCGTATTCGTAATACATGGCGACTTGACCTTTGTCATTCAAGCCGTTCTCGTCAATGGCGGTAAACGTATCGGTCGCCTTGCGCGCAATACCCACGATACCCGGTTTCCAACCGTGCAGTACGCGTTCCGTCTTATCGCCCACCGTATATGTAGTAGTATAAATATAACTCTCTACGTTAAAAAATCGCCCGCGCGGAATTTGATAAACGTTGTTCGTCGTCTTGCCGTCAAGGTCTTTTGCGACGGCATTCGCGTTGTCGAGATATACGATATTGTTCTGCCTGTCGACGATGCGAAGCACCGAGTCGCCTTGCTTTACTTCCTCATAATAAACATTTGCGGCAATGTCCTCATAGTACCGATCTCCGTTGTCTTTCGTCTTTATTTCGGCGGCGTCTATACCCGCAATGCCTTCCAAGCTCGTCGCTTTTTGGGCAAGCGGACCGATAACCCAATCTATGGGGTAACGGTTGTACAGGTCGAGCATGGTTATGCGTCCTTCTGCCTGCGCGGGGATCGCGTTGCCCTCGTCGCCGAACATAGGAGTCGCCGCGACGAACGCACCCAATGCCAAAAACACCGCGATAATCGCGGACACGAAAACCCAAATCCTTTGCCTAATCTTCGACTTTACCATAATTGCACGCTCTCCCGATAAGTCAACGTTAAAAATTCTATACGTGATATGTAGTTGATAGATACATGTATTCGCGCCGCGCCGACGGGGGCACTCCACCCGATATACCGTATTAGTATCATAAGTTTAGCACATACGAAAACCGCTGTCAAGTACATGAAAGATTATTTCACAAATAATTTTACACAAACTCCCAAATTTTCCCTAAAATCGGCGGAATATATGCGATTTACGCGCGTTTTGCCATACATACGTGCGTTATTATATCGTATGCGCGTTTTGCCCGCGATTTTCGCATACCGTGTATGCGATTTCGCTTAAAATTCATTGCAATGTGTCATTACGCTTAAATTACACAATCTATCGAAATTTTTTCATTATACGCCGAAACGGACAACCATGTGTGAGTTTTGCACGACTGTTTCGCCCGTTCGCCCGTTATTCGTATGTGAAAACACTTTCCAAAATGTGAAAACCGACTGCCCGCAATACAGCCCGAAAAAGACACCGAAACGCGCGAAACGGTACACAAACAGAGGTTCGCGAAAAACATAAAAATCATTCCGAACGCAGTGAAGAATCTTCTCTTTTTTGTCATTCCGAGCATAGCGAGGAATCTCATAAGACCCGATGATCGGAACGATTACAATAAACCAAAAACACCCTGTCATTTCGACCGAACGAGCAAAGCGAGGGCGCGGAGAAATCTCATGCGAAACGAATTTTCAATTAAAAAAGAGGGCGTATTGCAGCCCTCTTTCGGGAAATATAATATGCTTATTTTTATTCAAGCTCAATCGTCGCGGGGGGTTTACTCGTAATGTCGTACACGACGCGATTGACGTGTTTCACCTCGTTGACTATTCTGTCCGAAATGTTTTGCAACACTTCAAACGGGATACGCGCCCAATCGGCTGTCATGCCGTCCACGCTCGTCACCGCGCGAAGCACCACCGTGTAATCGTAAGTGCGCTCGTCGCCCATGACGCCCACCGTTCTTATGTTCGTGAGCGCGGCGAAATACTGCCAGATCTCGCGGTCGAGTTTATTCTTCGCTATCTCGTCGCGGAATATGAAGTCCGCTTCGCGGAGTATCGCGAGCTTGTCGGGCGTAATGTCGCCGATTATGCGTATGGCAAGCCCCGGTCCGGGGAACGGCTGACGCATGACGACGTTTTCAGGCAGTCCGAGTTCGAATCCGAGCCGCCGCACTTCGTCTTTGAACAGCAAGCGCAACGGTTCTATCAGTTCTTTGAACTTTATCGCGGCAGGCAGTCCGCCGACGTTGTGGTGACTCTTTATCTTTGCGGAATGGTTAAGCCCGCTTTCTATCACGTCGGGATAAATGGTGCCCTGCACGAGATAGTCCACCGCGCCGCCCATCTTTTTGCCTTCGTCCTCGAACACTCGAATGAACTCCTCGCCGATGATCTTGCGCTTCGCCTCGGGTTCGGTAACGCCCGCGAGCTTTTTCAAAAACCTATCGGACGCGTCGACGGCGACGAGGTTCATGCCCTGCTCGTCGCGGAACACCCGCACCACTTCCGCCGCCTCGTCCTTGCGAAGCAAGCCGTGATCGACGAATATGCACTTTAATTGCGGGCACGCTCTGTGCACGAGCGCAGCGGCGACCGCCGAGTCCACGCCGCCCGATAGCGCGCACACGATAGGACTGTCGCCTATCTTCGCTTTGAGTTCTTTTACGGTACGCTCGATATATCCCGACATCGTCCAATCGCCTTTCGCGCCGCACACGCCGTACAGGAAGTTCTTGAGCATTTTGAACCCTTCGGCGGTGTGCATGACCTCGGGGTGGAACTGCACGCCGTACAGCTTTCTCTCGGGATCTTCCATAGCCGCCACGGGGCACGTTTCGGTGACGGCGGACGTCACGAAGCCTTGGGGCAGTTTTTCTATGTATATGGTATGGCTCATCCAGCACGTCGATTTTGCGGACACGCCCTCGAACAGCTTGGATTTTTTCGCTTTTATCGCGAGTTCGCGTCTGCCGTACTCGCGCGGACCGTTACCCACCGCGCCGCCGAGCGTTCCCGCTATGAGCTGACAGCCGTAACAAATGCCGAGCACGGGTATGCCCATTCCGAGGATTTCCGCGTCGATACGCGGCGCGTTCGGCTCGAGGAGGGACGCGGGTCCGCCCGTGAATATAATTCCGATCGGGTGTGTTTCCTCTATCTTCTCGCGAATTTTCTCGAAAGATATGAGTTCGCAGTACACGTTTGCTTCGCGTACTCTGCGCGCTATCAACTGATTGTACTGTCCGCCGAAGTCGACGACGAGCACCGTTTGCTGTGCCATATTTTATCTCCTTGTGAGTTTATTCCGTACAGTTTCGCTACCGCGTCGAAGCATATCGACGCATATACGCGCTTTAGTCGTTGGCGTGTTTACCGGTAAACTGCGACAATAGAAGTGTTGGATTGCGTCGTGAATTTTCGCGATACGAAGGATAAAGACTGCGGTCGTAGTGGAGCTACGTCCGCGGACTTTAGACGAACGCAACGCGGAAATTCATAGCAAGACGATGCTTCAATCGTTCGCATGTTTACCCAAACCCAAAATTTTGGCGCGTTCGCGCATACGCGCGGTGGCGTCGAGAAGGCGTTTTCTTATGCGCAGGCTTTTGGGCGTGACCTCGAGAATTTCGTCGTCCGCAAGGAACTCTATGCAGTCCTCGAGCGTCATGCGCATGGGCGTGATTAGCTTGAGCGCGTCGTCGCTGCCCGAGCTTCGCGTATTAGTGAGGTGCTTGCGCTTACACACGTTGACTACTATATCGTCGCCGCGCGGATTGAGTCCCACGACCATGCCCGCATACACGGGCACGCCCGCGCCTATAAACAGCGTGCCGCGTTCCTGCGCGTTGAAAAGCCCGTAAACTATCGACTCGCCTTCTTCGTGCGCGATGAGCGAGCCGAACTCGCGGCGGTTGATCTCGCCCTTGTACGGCTCGTAACCGTCGAACACGCTCGCCATTATGCCCTCGCCCTTTGTATCGGTGAGAAGTTCGCTTTGATACCCGAACATGCCGCGGGCGGGCACTTTGAAATTCATTTTGATACGACTGCCGTGCGGGACCATATCGACAAGCTCGCCTTTACGCGTGCCCATTTTGCTCATGATCGTGCCGACGCAACCCTCGGGCACGTCGATAAATACGCGGTCGATAGGCTCGCACTTCACGCCGTCTATCGTCTTGATGAGAACTTTGGGCATGCTTACCGCAAATTCGTAGCCTGCGCGGCGCATTGTTTCTATAAGTATCGAGAGGTGCATTTCGCCTCTGCCGCACACGACGAAGCTGTCCGCCGTCGCGCCGTCCGAAACGCGGAGCGACAAGTCTTTTACCGCTTCTTTGTACAGCCTGTCGCGCAAGTGCCTGCTCGTCACGTACTTGCCTTCCTTGCCTGCAAGCGGCGAATCGTTTACCATGAACGTCATTTCCACGCTCGGCTCGGCGATCTTGACGAACTCGATAGGCGTTATGTCGTCTTCCGAGCAAATCGTATCGCCTATCATAACGCCGTCGATACCCGAAACGCACACTATATCGCCCACCGACGCGGTGTCGGTCGGAACGCGCTTCAGTCCTTCGTACGTGAAAAGGCTTACCACCTTGCTCTTGATATTCTTGGCTTTGTCGTGATAGTTGGTGAGTACGACGTTGCTTCCGACGGAAATACTGCCGTTGCCGATCTTGCCGACGGCGAGCTTACCGACGTACTCATTGTGCTCGGCACTCGAAACGAGCATCGAAAGCGGCTTGTCCGCATCGCCCGCGGGCGCGGGGATATGCTCGATGATCGTTTGGAAAAGCGGTTGCATATTCCTGCCGTGATCGGTAATGTTCTTTGACGCCACGCCTTCACGCGCCGAAGCGAACACGAACGGACTGTTGAGCTGATCGTCGTTCGCGTCGAGGTCGAGGAACAGTTCGAGTATTTCGTCCACTACCTCTTTGAGCCGTGCGTCGGGACGGTCGGTCTTGTTGACGACGACGATAATCTTGAGTCCCAAAGCGAGCGCGCGTTCGAGCACGAACCGCGTTTGCGGCATCGGTCCTTCGAATGCGTCCACGACGAGAAGCGCGCCGTCCACCATTTTGAGCACGCGCTCCACTTCGCCGCCGAAATCGGCGTGTCCGGGCGTGTCAACTATGTTTATCTTGAACCCGTCGTACATGCACGAAGCGTTTTTGGAAAGTATGGTGATACCGCGCTCGCGTTCGAGCGCGTTGGAATCCATTACTCGATCGGCTACCGTTTGATTGTCACGAAAAACATTGCCCTGCTTGAGCAATTCGTTGACAAGCGACGTCTTGCCGTGATCGACGTGCGCTATTATTGCAACATTGCGAATTTTGTCTTTATTCATAAATTGTAATGACCTTCTTGACTTTAGTTTATAACATTTATCGTCAAAAGTCAATCAAAAGACGGTACATAATCGCAATGCGCGCGAAATTTGCCCGACGCTGCTTCCCGATATTTTCGCACAACACAATACCGACCCCGAAGGGTCGGCACTGTGTTTAGGAAGAAGAAAAGGAGGAAAATGAGTGCGTTTCCGAAACGCATGTGCGGCTGACCGTTATAACTGCCGCATCCGATTATTTTTTAACATATATTTAAGATAATTGCAATACTTTCGGCATAAACTGACGGTTTCGGTGCACAAATTACGATTGCGCCCGCATTTTATCATCTATTTTGCCGTCGCGAGCTTGTTCTTGTTCTTTTTCGGCGCGTCGAAAAGTCTGAATGCGATCGCGGTCATATCGTCTTTAGGCACTCCGCCCGACAGTGCGAGCGCGCGGTCGAGCACCGCCGTGACCGCCGTCTGCGGATTGAACGCGGACAGTCCGTTTATGAATTCCGCAAGCTCGTCGCCCTGAAAACAGTCGCCGACGCCGTCCGTAACGAGCATGAGCATTTGCCCGGGATACAGTTTTTTGGTGGTAACGAACGGACGCATTTCGTCGAGCACCCCTATCGGGAGCGAACTGCCCTCTATCTTGAGTACGGTGTCCTGCGTCTTGATATAGCACGGCGGCGCGCCGATTTTTATTATATCCACGCTCGCCGTATCGAGATCGCACACCACGACGTCCGCCGCCGAGTAGTTCTCCGCCGACGGCAGTTTCAAAAACCTGTTCACTCCGACGAGCGCGGACTGCGAGTCGAACCCCGCACGGTAAAAACATTCTATAAGCTCGACCGCCGCGCTCGAGCTTTCGCAAGCCCGAACTCCCGACCCCATGCCGTCGAGAAGCGCGGTCAAAAACTTATCGCCTATCCGCTTGAACGTGTAACTGTCGCCCGTGATCCCGTTCTTGCCCAGCCCCGCGCGAGCATACACCGCTTCGTACATAGGTCGCTTTTTGAGCGTCGCGACGCTCCACCCCGCCGCCTGAGTTTTTTCGATCGCGCTGACTTCGTACTTGCGCTTTAAGCACACGCTGACCGCCCTGCCTATGCTCGCATGCGTGGCGTTTTCGGTGCGGACGATCGCCGTCACGCCGCCCTGCGAACAGAACACGTCGGCGCACGGCACGCCGCTGTTGTTGAGTTCGGCGGCAATCGCCGCTTCCGCCTCGCCGTCGAATCCGACCGGCTGCGCCTTCGCTTTGCCGAGCTGTTCGAGCACGTCGGACGCCGCCGCGAGCCGCTCCGTCACGATCGCTTTAGCCTTGCCCTCGGTGGCAAGCTCCGCCTCGCGTTCCCGCGCGGCTTTGGTAATTGCCGTCGCCGCGCTCACCGCGTCCACCGTCTTTATGCAGTCGCGCGTAAAGAACTCGGGAAGTTCTGCGAGTATCGCCCTGCCGCCGTGCGCTTTTTCCGCAAGCTCTGCGAACGCCTCCCCCGCCGCATCCCTGTTACATTCGTTGTACTTCGGGCAGTACGGACAGATCCCGTCGGCAAGAGAACCGCCGAGCGACGCAAAATCGGGCGCGGGCGGATTCATTGCGTTCAACAGCCGCGCCGTTTCGTCGAACACCGTCGCGACCGCAAGCATGCCGTCGCCCGCATCGGCGCGGGTGCGATTGATATAATGTCGCACCGCAAGCCCCGTCGAACCGTCGTAATCGAAATACGCGCGCACCCGCGCGACCGCACGCCTCGGCAGTATGACGAACAGCAATCCGCCGCCCGCGACGCACAGCGTATCCCACAGTGCGATCACGGGGTCCGCTCCGAACAGCACCGCAACCGCCGCGAACACCCCCGTCGCCGTCAATGCGTACACCGCGCGGGGCAATCTGTCGAATACTACGGCGATAAGCACGAACATCACGAGCGCGGGCACGAACGCGGTATTCCCGTTGAACCCCGCGCCCACCGCAACGGAACAGCCGAGACACACCGCCTGTTTCTTGCCGAGAAGCACGCCTATAAGCAGCATGAATGCGCCGCCGACGAGTCCGACCGTAACGTTCGCCGTCTCGGCGCGAGAAAAAGCAAGCCCCGCGACGAACGCCGCGACGCACACCGACGCCGCTTGCACGGCACCCAGCCTGTATGCGAAACCGTCGCGCACGCAATCGGAAAGATTGAGCGCGAAATATGTAAATACCGCCGCGACGACGCCCGTGATCACGGCGTCCGCGATCGGCACGAACAGCGCGGAAATGACTGTTTCGGCGATTATCGCGATCGCCGTTACGAGCGACTTCGCTATCCGTCCGCCGCCGCGTTTGGGAAACTTCAACGACAGCAACCACCCCGCCGCCGACACCGCGATGACCGCGCCCGCGGCGTAGAGCCGCCACACGTCGAAAGTAAAAAGGAACGCACACAGCAAGTATATCGGTGCGACGAATGCTATGTTTATCCCGCTCGCCACCGCACAGTACATAGGCGTGCCGAACGGCGTGAGTCCGTACACACTGCCGCCGCAGCACAATACGACCAGCGTGACCGCCGCAAGCGGCTGTATCGGTTTGATTTTCGCGAATGTTTTGCCCATATACACAGTTATATCATAACCGTGCGCGACTTTTATGGCTTAATTGCGCGAAAAACGGCGTATATGCGAAAAACCGAGCGCGGCGCGAAGAACGCCTCGTATTACACGATCGCACACCGCTCCGTCATTTCGACCGCACGCGGCTGACACACTCCCCCGCTGTCATTTCGACCGACACGACGACCCCGCTCCCCCGCTGTCATTTCGACCGACACGACGACCCCACTCCCCCGCTGTCATTTCGACCAAACGAGCGAAGCGAGTGCGCGGAGAAATCTTATACAATTTAATCGTCCGCAATTTTTAATTGTTAATTCTTAATTTTTAATTAAACTCCACGATATTAACGTCATATCCGACGAAATCGGTTTTATCGGTGCATGTGATGAGCGACTGAAATCCGTCCAAGGCATCGAGCAACCGCTTACGCCGTCCCGCGTCAAGCTCGCTGAATACGTCGTCAAGCAAGAGTATGGGCGACGTGCCTATCACTTCGGTCAACAGTTTCATTTCGGCGAGTTTCATGGCGAGCGCGGCGGTGCGTTGCTGACCCTGCGACCCGTAAGCGCGAAGGTCCACTCCGTCCACCGTGATCTTTATGTCATCCTTATGCGGACCGGTATGCGTATACTTGAGCCTGTAATCGCTTTGCCTGTCGGCGACGAACTTTTTGAGCAATCGGTCTTTGATCTCCGCGCCGTCCTCGCCCTCCGCGCCCTCGTACTCGAGCGCGAGCTTCTCCTTGCCGCCCGACAGGAAGTTGTGACGCTCGGCAGCTATCGGCATGAGCGATTTTACGAACCCGCGGCGGCTCTTGACTATCTTCGCGCCGACGTCGGCGAGCAGTTCGTCCCACGGCGCGAGCGTGTTGTCGTTCGCACCGCCGCTCTTGAGCAGTGCGTTACGGCTCTGCAAAATCTTTTCGTACTGCGACAGTGCGGCGAAGTACGTTTTGGAGATCTGGCAAAGCGATATATCCATGAACTGCCGTCTGTCGCTCGGCGCGTCCTTGACGATTTTCAATCCGTTCGGACAGAACAGCACCACGGGACACACGCCCATGAGTTCGCTCATTCTCGTTATGGGCAGTCCGTTTATCGCGACGCGCTTTTTGCTCGCGCGGTCGAGGATTATTTTTACCGTTTCCGAGCTGTCGTACTTTCTGACGGTGACGGTAACGAACGCGCGCGAACAGTCGCTTTTTATTAGCTCGCCGTCGCGCGGCGTGCGGAACGATTTTCCCACACCCGAAATGTACACGGCTTCCAAAATGTTGGTCTTGCCGCGGGTGTTTTCGCCTACGAACGCATTGCGCTCGGGGCAAAGCGTTATATCGCGCTCTGCCGCATTACGGTAATCTTTTACCTTTATGTTCTCTACATACACTTTCGGGTCGCAATTCTATTTTTTACGCGTCGAGCGCAACGCCATGCTCAAAATCTGAAGCACCGCGCCGACGACGATCACGCCGTATACCGACCACGCGACAAGTCCCCAAGTGAGCTTCACGCCGTTCACTTCCATGTAGACATAGTGCGCTTCGCCGACGGGCGGCTCGTATTCTTCTTCGTCGTCGGGATCGACGGGCTTGCCCGCTTCGCTCGACTGCTCGCCATAAAACATTTTGAACACTCCGTTTTCGTCCATACGCACCGAGATCGTTATGTCGCCCGCTATATCGGTACGCAAAATATTCGCGTCGGGCACGCCGATCGCGGTATATCTGTCTATTGCGGCTTTGTCCGGGTGTCCGTACTTATTGCCCGCGCCGCACGAAATCACGCAGTACGCGTTTTTCGCGCCCGACGGCGAAGTGATCGTTTCGAGATACTCGGGCGTCGTCGCGTTCTCCGAGCCGTGATGCCCCGCTTTAATTACGTTCACGCAATAATTATCGTCGAACGCGTCATACTTGTCGGTCACGCCGTCCGATTTCGCGGCGGAGACTTTTGCCACGAATTCTTCGAGATTGCCTTCCTCGGCGTCGCCGGACATGGCGTATTTGAATCCGCGATACTCGAGTATCATAATAGGCGAATAGTTATTGTCCGCCCCTTCGCCTTTATATTTATCGGACAACGGAGAATAGAATGTGAGCGAATACTCGCCGTCGCCCTCGCCGCCCGTAATGTCGTATTCCGAGTTGCTCGGATCGGTGACGTATACCGTCGGCGTGAAGTCGGCGTTTGCCGCGTACATGGCGGCGACCGCTTTCGCATACGACGCGGAAACTTTGCTCAACGCGTCGGGAGTCAAGTCCGCTTTGCCGGGATCGACATAAGGATTGGCGGCAGTGCCTACCGCCTCCACGTTGGGACGGTACACCACACGCGCAGGGTAATTTTCGAGCATGTAATCGAGACTGCCGCAATGATCGGCGTCGGCATGCGTGAGTATCGCGTAATCGAAATACTCGAAGCTCGCGTCGAACGTATTATCCATGAATTCTTTGATAGACTTTTCGACGGAAGCTTTATTATCGCCGCCGTCTATCACCATGTTCTTGCCGTCTGGAAGGCAAACGACCGCGCAGTCGCCCTGTCCGACGTCCACGAAATGCACCGCAAGCTCGCTGTCCGTCGCGAGCGCGACCTCGCCCGCGTTGCGCCTGTCTATAATTACTATGTCCTCCTCGGGCACTTCTTCCGTCGTTTGATACAACAAGCCGAGCGCAAGCTCTATGTCCTGCGACCACGCCATCGACACGCCTATCGCTATAGCGAGCACGACCAAGAAAATCACTTCGCCGATCATAAATTTTTTCAGTTTTTTACTCATAATTCTCCACTCGATCTTACGGTTGCGGTATAAACAATTTCTTGATATCTTCCGACACCGCTTTCGCGGCGTTGTATCCGATCTCGATCATTTCGCGATAGCCGTTCTTGCTCGCGGCACGGTACGACGAGGTGTCGGGCGCGATGACTATATCCGATTGCATAAGCCCGACCGTCGACGCGTTCGCGCTCATTATCGAAAACATCGCTTTCAGAACGTCGAAGATCCCCTTGCCGTCGGTGCCGCTTCCGCGCGCGCCGTGCGCGTCCACCGTCACCACTTTATCCGCACCGAGAAGCCGCGCCACGTCGGCGGGGATATTGTCGGTAAGTCCGCCGTCCGAAAGATTCATGCCGTTCACCGTCAGCGGCGAGTACACTATCGGGAAAGCGGACGACGCGGACACTGCGTCGAGCACCGACCCGCTGTCGAGGATCACGCGCTTGCCCGTCTTGAGATCGGTCGCCACCGCCGCGTATTTTTTGTACAGATTTTCTATCTTCGCATCGCCGATAAGCGGATAGATCGCCTTGCCTATCTTGCGCGGATCGTCGGGCTTAATGAGAATACTGCCGTGCAGATCGCCGAACTCGAGTTTATCCGCGGTCGCGACGATATCATCTACCGCGACGCCCGCACAGTACAACGCGCCGACTATGCTCCCGACCGACGTTCCGACACAGAGATCGAAGTCTATGCCGTCCTCTATAAAAGCGGCGAGCGCGCCGACCTGTACAAACCCGCGCGCTCCTCCACCGCCCAAAACCAACCCGACGGTATTTCGGACGGTCTCTGAATTTTTTCGACGAATTTTCATTATTCCTTCGCGTCGATCATGGAAATAAAATACTTGTGCGCACGGTTGTCGCGAGTCATTTCGGGATGGAACGCCGTCGCGAGAATATTGCCGCAACGCACCGCGACGGGATCGCCGTCATGCTCGCCGAGCACTTCCACGCCCTCGCCCACGCGCGTGATCTTCGGCGCGCGAATGAACACCATCGGCATGTACATGCCCGCGAAATCCTCGTCCGCCACGAAACTGTCTATCTGCCGTCCGTAAGCATTGCGCTTTACGTCGATGTCGAGCACGCCGAGGCAAGACGTTTCGCCCTCGATACGGTTGGCGAGAAGAATAAGTCCCGCGCACGTACCCCATACCGGCATGCCCGCGAGTATTCTCTCGCGAACGGGCGTCGTCAGTCCGAACGAGTCCATCAGCCGACGGAGCGTCGTGCTCTCGCCGCCCGGAATAATAAGTCCGTCCACTGCGGCAAGTTCGTCCACAGTCCGAACGGCGACAACACCGATCTTCTTATTAACCGACGTTATCATCTTCATGTGCTCTTTAACCGAGCCTTGTAATGCCAATACTCCTATATTCATATTCAACTCCGTGTGTCAATAAATGCTATTATGTTATAATATTTACGTCATAATCGCGCGGTTATCGCCAAGAACGGCAGCAAATCATCGCGTAAGTAAACGAGAAGCGAACCGCCGAGCGATTGCGTCGCGAACGTATTGCGTCGACGTTTTCGAGCGAGAACAAGGCGCGTCGCCTGCCGTCGTATGTTTACTATACGACAAAGGCGAGCAACGCGGTTATCGCCGAAAACGGTAGCAAGACGTCGCGTAAGCAAACACGAGGCGGTAATTACCAACCGCGTTTTGCGAGACGTTCCGCGTCGGTCATGCTTTCGACGTCGCGACCTTCCATCGCTTTGCCGAGCCCGTAACTCACGCCCGCGAGGATCGCGGGATCGTTGTAGTACGCGACCGCTTTGACGATCGCCTCGGCGCGTTGTTTGGGATCGGCGGACTTGAATATGCCGCTACCGACGAACACGCCGTCCGCGCCGAGCTGCATCATGAGGGCGGCGTCTGCGGGAGTAGCTATGCCGCCCGCCGCAAAGTTGACGACGGGGAGAGCTTTATTCTTCGCGACCGCGCGGACAAGATCGAGCGGTGCGCCGATGTCTTTTGCGTACGTCGCAAGCTGTTCCGCGGGGAGCGCGGAGACCTCGGCGATCTGCGAACGCATTTTACGCATGTGCTTGACCGCTTCGACGACGTTGCCCGTGCCCGCTTCGCCTTTCGTGCGGATCATGGACGCGCCCTCGGCGATACGGCGAAGGGCTTCGCCCAGATCGCGCGCGCCGCACACGAACGGCGTATCGAACTTGGTCTTGTCGATATGGTACATATCGTCGGCGGGAGTGAGAACTTCGCTCTCGTCTATGTAGTCGATCTTAATAGCTTCGAGGATCTGCGCCTCGACGAAATGCCCGATACGCACTTTCGCCATTACGGGTATGGATACCGCTTTTTGGATCTCGGCTATCATCTTCGGATCGGACATACGCGCAACGCCGCCGTCTTTGCGAATGTCCGCAGGAACGCGCTCGAGTGCCATGACGGCGACCGCACCCGCCTGTTCGGCGATCACTGCCTGTTCCGCATTGGTGACGTCCATAATGACGCCGCCCTTGAGCATTTGCGCGAGATTGCGGTTGAGAAGTTTCCTGTTGCTTGCCGCTTTGTTATCGTCTTTGACTGCCATATTTAACTCCTTGTCGGGAAGATCCCGAATGAATTTTTATTTCGATCGCGGCACACAAAATCCACGCCGCGAATTTTTACATTACGATCGAAAAACCGAACACACACGACGCACGCATAAAAAGCGCGCGACATTGTGGCGTCGAGCTACTCCGCCGCTACGACATTGACGTTCAGCTTGCCCGACACTTCGGCGAACGGCTTGACCGTGACCGTATATCTGCCGAGAGCTTTGATCGGCTCGGCGATCACTATTTTTTTCTTGTCGAGTTCCACGCCGTACGCTTTGAGCGCGTCGGACACCGCCGCGGTATTGAGTGCGCCGAACAGCTTGCCGTTCGCGCCCGTTTTGATTTTTACGGTGACGGTAAGCCCCGCGAGCTTTTTGCAAAGCTCGACCGCCTCGTCGTGCTCGATCTGACGCCGCCGCGCCGCCGCTTCGTTCGCTATCTTGATACTGTTCAGCGCAGTCGCCGTCGCAGGCTTTGCGAGATTGTTGGGGAACAGATAGTTCCGCGCATAACCGTCGGATACTTCGACGATATCGCCTTGCTTTCCTTGCGCTTTTACATCTTTGAGCAGAATAACTTTCATGTCTTTTCTCCTATCCGTCCGCGACCGTCACTCGCGAACGTCACTATGTGTAATTGTATCAAACACGCGGGAAATTGTCAAGTCTTTCGACAAAACCCGAACGTTCATTGGGACAGAATATACAGCACCCAATGTCGAATATCTATCACGCAATCGCATATACCGATTATCGCAAGCACGAACAGCACTATCGGAAGCACCGTCGCCGCCACGCCGAGAACGACGAGCGCGGCGGTCGCGACCGCTTTCAGCCTGCCTTTACAAAATCTCACGAAGAACGCGAGAAGGGTAAAACACCCGAACGCGCCCGGCAATGTCACGAAAGTATGCGTGACGGTGGAAGTGAGAAAATCATATCCGCCCACCGCGTACAGCACCACCGACGCGATAAACGCCGGCAATACGCACGAAAGCAGGAACGCGCGCGGCAGTTTCATGTCCGCTATATCCGTTTGCGGCGGGCGCACTCCGCCGAGCGCGCGCGTGCTCTTTATCAAGCTCTCCTCCGTCGCGCCGACGTCGTACGCGCTCGAGGTACGCTTGTTTACGACGGCGGCTACGAAAAACACGAACGCGCCGCACACCCCGCCGTAATGGATACAGTAGTACCAAATATAATGCTCAGTGTCCTCGCCCGCACGCTCGGCAAACGCGCCGAGTGCGGCGGCGTAATACCCTTCGTCGTCGGGGAGCAGTTTCTCCTCGTCGGGCGCGACCGTAGCCGAATTGTAATAATCGCGCGCAAAGAAATTCACCATGGGATCGTCGCCGTGCGAAAGAACGTACGACGAAGCCGTAGCGGAAATCCCCGTACCGCTCGCGGCAAGCACGATCGCAACGCCTATCACCGCTCCGACCGCCGACAGCACGGCAGACATAGCCACGCTAGCAAGGTACGGCGAAATACAGCAGCCGACCACCGCGCCGCACAGCCCGACGACGAGCGAAACGCCGTAAATTACGGTAAGTATATCGTAATCGAGAACGAGCGCGACGAGCATATACGTGCCGATACAGCAAAACGGAAAATATATCCCGAACCGCCTGTACAGCAAATACAGCAATGCGAGGATCTCGGGGAGAACGAACAATGCCGCCGCGGGAATAAACCCTACGAGCATGAACAGCGCGGGCAGCGCGAAGTATAAACACGCTTCCCATACCGACAACGGGCGCGACGGTACGCCGCGAAGCCGCGCAATCCGCTCGGCAGACGCGAAACCCGCTTTGACCTTGAATTGTTCGAACACGTCTTTCATACCCGCTTAAATAATACCACAACCGCGCGGCAAAATCAACATAATTTGCGCCGTATCGCCGTATAATAGGCATGCAATCGGAAATACTATCGGTACAAACATAAAAGGAGTGTTAACAAATGTACGATCTCAAATGCGGACAAAAAAATTGCAAGTACAACCACGGCTACTGCTGCTGTGCGCGTAACGTGAGCGTGTCGAGCGGCACTGCCTGCACCACTTACGAACCCGCCGACAACGAACTCAATCTCAATACCGAAAGCGCGGCGGAATTCTCGAAGCCCGACTTCTCGGTAGATACGGCGGTAAAATGCGACGCGCCCTGCCTGTTCAATCGCGCACAGAAATGTATCGCCAACGGCATCACGGTTTCCACCGACGACAGCGGTTGCGCCGAGTGCCTGACATTCATAAAGAAATAACAAACCGTAAAAAAAGAGTTTGCCGCAAAGTAAACTCTTTTTTAATGAATAATTAAAAATTAACAATTAATAATTATTGTCGACTTAATAATTAAAAGATTTCTCGACTGCGCTCGAAATGACAGGGTGCTTTTTGTTGTTGTTTTAATCGTTCTAATTATCGTGTCTTATTTTGTAGGGTGTGACGTCCTCGGCACACCGCATAATGTAACGCATTTTCCGACCGTCCGCGACAAACACGCTCCCCCGTTGTCATTTCGACCGAGCGAAGCGAGCGGAGAAATCTCTTAATAGCATCCTTAATTCTTAATTGTCTACATGCTGTCGAGGTTCTTTTTCATAAGCTCGGCGAGCTTTAGGTATTTCGTGATCACGGGCGAATTGTTCGAGGCTTCGGCGTACTCCTTTAGGTCGCGAATGAGTTCGGTTATGCCTTTCGCGTCACGGTCGCGGGCTATTTTTTCCGAACGAGATGCGGCGTTCCAATTCATCAGTCCCACGCTGTCGGGATAGCATGCGAGCATTGCCGTCGTGTACTCGCACACGAATTCGTAATCGCCTTTCGCCATACGCTTTTCAAACACCGCAAAGATGTTATCGCGGCGGTAGTCGATGAACGGCTTATACCAATTAAGAAGTTTCTGCGATCCGTCGAGTTCCGCTTCGTCGCCTATCAGCATAGACCCGCGCACGTCGAGCGCGCCATCGTACACCTTTTTGTCGTGCAGAAGTTCGTTGAGCTTGTCGTCGTACTCCTCGTCCACAGGCTCGTTCGTCGCATCGAGATAGAAGTAGTACGTATACCACAACGGACGTAATTCCTTTATAAGATTGCATGCGGCATACACAGCCGCGTACAGCGAGATCTGCGCAATCGGCGTCACGTCCTGCGGCGGTATCGTTCCCGCCGTGACGAGCCGTCCGAACAGCGGCGAGCCGTAGTCGTACTTTATGAAATGCTTACCATTCCGCTCGAACCAACGCCCGCCGCTCGGCAGCACGTCCGAAGCCGCCGCAGTATGCGTGAACTCGGGATCGTCCGCCGAATAGTCGGGGTGACGTTCCGGCTCGATCAGGAAGCAACAGCCGTACTCGAACAGCGTGGAATACGGGCGGGCGGCATAATCGGGATAGACCGCACACGCAAAGCAGTACAGGTTATACAGCAGTGCGCGTTTTTGGTCGTACGACAAGTCGCTGTCGCCTATCCTCTCGAAAGTCGGATCGAAAAGTTCTTTTACCGTATCGCGTATATCCATAATACATATACTATATAACTTTTCCGCACAAAAGTCAACTTTTATTCGCGCAAAACATTATCCCGTCACGCCGCCGTCGCTCCGATCGCAGTTTTCGATCTCGGCTTTTTATATTTGGAATTGACGCGTATCGCGTTGAGTATCGCAAGCACCGCGACGCCGACGTCGCCGAACACCGCCACCCACATATTCGTAATGCCGAACGCCGACAACACGAGTATCGCGAGCTTGACAACGAGCGAGAACACGATATTCTGAGTGACGATCGCCATCGTCTTTTTCGCAATGCGCTTCGCGAGCGAAATGCCGCGCAGATCGTCTTTCATGAGCACTATGTCCGACGCCTCGATAGCCGCGTCGCTGCCGACGCCGCCCATTGCGATACCTATATCAGACCGCATGAGTACGGGCGCATCGTTTATACCGTCACCGACGAAACACAGCACGTCCTTTTTGTCTTTCTCCTCCGTCATGCGCGACACTTCTTCCACTTTGTTTTGCGGAAGCAATCCCGCGCGGTACTCGGTCAAGCCCAGCTCGGTCGCGACGCTCGACGCTATACCCTCGTTGTCGCCCGTCAGCATGACGGTCTTGCAACCCATGCCGTTAAGCTCGTCTATTACCTCTTTGGTTTCGGGTTTGATTTCGTCGGCAATGAGTATCGACCCGACGAACTCGCCGTCGCGCGCGACATACACGACCGTTCCGAGATCTGTTTCGTTTACGAACTCGATGCCGTTATCGGTCATGAGTTTCGCGTTGCCGCAGTACACGACGGACTTGCCGTTCGTTGCGATTATGCCCGCGCCCGCGACGTTGGTGAGCGTGTAGCCGCCCTCGACGGGCTTGCCGTACGCCGCGACGATCGACTTTGCGATCGGGTGATCGGAATCGCGTTCGGCGATCGCCGCAAGCCGCAGGATCTCGTCGCCGTTTTCGCTCGGCGAGATCTTCGTGACCGCGAAATTGCCTTTCGTCAGCGTACCCGTTTTATCGAACACGAATATATTCGCATGATTGAACTTTTCGAGGTAGTTGGAACCCTTGACGAGTATACCGTACCGCGACGACGCGCCGATCCCCGCAAAGAACGACAGCGGAATGGATATAACGAGTGCGCACGGGCACGACACGACGAGGAAGCTCAACGCGCGGTATACCCAAACCGACCAATCGCCTGTTATTATTCCCGGCAGTACGCACAGCAACACCGCGATACCCACCACTGCGGGAGTGTAGAATTTCGCGAACTTCGTGATGAAGTTTTCCGCTTTGGATTTTTGCGACGACGCGTTCTCCACAAGGTCGAGAATTTTGGACACCGTGCTGTCGTAAACCTCTTTGGTGACCCGCACTTCTATCTGCGACGTGAGATTCACGCACCCGCTAATCACCTCGCCGCCCTCGCAAACGTCGCGCGGAAGCGACTCGCCCGTGAGTGCTTTCGTGTCGAGCGTAGACGCGCCGCGAACGATCACGCCGTCGAGCGGAACGCGCTCGCCCGGATTGACTACTATTACGTCGCCCGCCTTGACCTCGCTCGGATCGACGCGCTCGAGATCGCCGTCGCGCTTGACGTTCGCATAGTCGGGACGTATGTCCATGAGCGAAGAAATGGATTTTCGCGACTTACCCGTCGCATAGCTTTGAAACCACTCGCCCACTTGATAGAACAAAAGCACCGCGCACGCCTCGTCGAACCCTTCGATCTCCTGTCCCGACACGCCGCGATATATGGCAAGCCCGAACGCGCCGAGCGTCGCAACGCACATAAGAAAATTCTCGTCGAACACCTGACCGTGCGCGATATTTCGCACCGCTTTCCACAGCACGTCGTACCCGATGATTATGTACACGGCGAGATAAAGCGCGAACGGGAACAACCACCCGAGCGGGGACTCGAACACGTCTGCGAGCACAATACTCTTATCGACGGCGAAAATAACCGCGAAAAGCCCGAGAGCGACGAGTATGCGAACGAGATTGCGCTTCTGCTTTCTACTCATTGCAGTCGATTTCATGGCACGCTCCTACAACAGTATGCGACAGTCCGGCTCGACTTTCTTGCAGAGCTTTACCACTTCTTTCATAATGTCGTCGAATCGCCCGTCGTCCGCCTCGATAGTCAGCCTCTGACTCATGAAACTTATATTGACAGCAGACACGCCGTCCACTTTCGCAATAAGCCGTTCCATCTTCGCCGCGCAGTTCGCGCAATCGAGATCTTCGAGTTTGTATACCTTTTTCATAATAACCTCCGTTTCGATTTCGTATCGCGCCCCGCACAATCGTGACGAAAACCTCGACCGAAATTGTTGAGTATTTGCATTATTGAATAAATGTTCAAGTGTATGCCGTTAAAAAACAGGGATCTGCGCCCTGTGATTTATTTTTGTTCGTTGACGTGGGTCAAGCCGTACTCGAGGATTTTGGTCACGTGATCGTCGTCGAGCGAATACTTGACCTCTTTACCTTCCTTCGTGCCCTTGACGAGCTTCGCAGAGCGCAATACGCGCAACTGATGCGAAACGGCGGAAACCGTCATGTCGAGTATATCGGCGATCTCGCCCACATACAGGTCGCGGATCTGCAAGCACTTGAGTATCTTCGCCCGCGTCGGATCGCCGAACATCTTGAACAGTTCCGCAAGATTGTATATCTCGGTTTCGTCCGGCAGCATATCGCGAATAGCCTGCGCCGAACTTTTATTGTTCATATCTGCCATAACGACCTCCAATACTTGAACAATCATTCAACTGTTCAATAACAGTATACGCTATATAACAGCATATGTCAACTGTTTTTTGCATATTTTTCAGAAATTTTTATTTTACGGAAACATACAAACCCAATTACAGATCGGACGTCGGGAACATGATATTTACGGTAAAGCAATTATCGTTTTGCTCTACGCACATTGTGCCGTTATGCTTCTCCACGATATATTTGACGCTTTTCAATCCGAAGCCGTGATAATCTTTTGACTTTTTCGTTTTGGGCAAACCGTCTTCGAATTCCAAAACTTCCGCGCAGTAGTTTTCTTGACGAATCCCCACAAAATTACCGTTACGGTGAATATACAGACCGAGCGTGCGCTTTTCTATATCCGAAACGGTTTGCAGATACTCTATCGCATTATCCAAAAGGTTGCCGAACAGCGAGTATATTTCGCCGTGCGACAAAAACGACAGAGCTTTGCCGTCGGCGATCACATTAAACGTTATATCGAATTTTTCGCTCGTCATCCGTTTTTCGGTAAGAACTATGTCGAGATCCTGATTGCCCGACTGCACAAAGCTGTCGAATCTGTCTATAAGTTTTCCTATATCGTCGGATTCCGCTTCGTCGATTGAATTTCCGCTGCTTTTCAACAGATACTTCAGATCGTGATATTTGAGATTGAGGACGTCTATATTTTCGCGCAAACGCGAGAACTGTTCCTGTTCCATTCTCATCCGTTTTTCTATTTCCTCTTTTTCCGATTTTTCGGCATCGCGACCGAGAATAAGGTATACTATCCATTGCAATAGCAATATACAAAGGGCGATCATGCTTCGCGCCGTAATTTTCGCGGCGTCGGCATCGCTGCCCGGAAGCACCGAATTCAGCACGTACACCAATAGCAACAGAATAGCGCAAACGGCAAGCATCAGAAAATTTTTCTTTTGCAAAGCCGCATCATAGTCGAGTCGCTTGACGAAAAAATAATATGCCACGGCTATCGGTACGATAAGAATATCCATCAACCAAGCTCCGACGGCACCGCGTATCCCGAATATAAACGACATCACCATTGCGGTATTGAATATAAAGTTCTGAACCGAGTACGCCATGACCGCAAACAGCAGCGCGTGGAACCAGGAAATTTTGAATGAAATAATGTATACGCCGAAATTACATATGAACGGAAATATATATAATCGCCATCCGCCTATATGCACAAAGTTCAAACCCGTGCATACCCCCAGCCCTGCCGCAGCGGATAGCGCAAATCGCAACACGAAATATTTTCTTCTCCGAGCTTTCATGCACAGTATAATTCCGAACACGAATATCTGCAAAAACAGATACAGTAAACCGGGCAAATACAATACCATTCCGTCGTCCCCCTATTCCCCGTCAACGTCGCGCTTGCCGTGCGCGCGGCGAACGTCTATACCGTTATTCGATCCGACGAACCGCGTCAAATCTTGCAAGAACGCTTTTTTTCTATGGCGGCTTACGGTAAGCTCGGCATCCCCGACAAACACGCTGTTCCCTTCTATTTTGGTGACATAATTCAGATTGACTATATAACATTTATCGCTGCGCGAAAAATCCCGCTTTTCGAGCATGTTCTCTACCTCGGTCAGCGTACCGCGAACCGAAAAATCTCCGTTTACGGTATGATAAGTAACGGTATGTCCGAACACGTCGACATACACAATGTCGTTGACGAATATCTTGACATACCCGTCTTTCGTAAAAAAACTTATAGACATATCCGCTTGCTTATGTGCCGTGTCGATAGCTCTTTTCAGCTTTGTCGCGAAATTATAATACGAAACGGGTTTTACGATAAAATCCATTGCGTCCACTTCGTACCCTTTTATTGCGAGCTGCGAAAGATTGGTAATGAATATCAACGGCACAAACGGATCGCGGCTTCGCAACTTTTTTGCGGCATCCATGCCGTTCATTTCCGGCATCGCTATATCCATGAGTATCACGTCGAATTTCTTTTCTTCACGGAATATAAACTCTTTACCGTCGGCAAAGCACGACGGCACTATCTTCTCGCCGTATTCGCCTTCGTATTTTTTCAAAAAACTCAATATCAGTTCTCGCGACTGTTCGTCGTCATCTACGACCGCAATATTAAGCATCGAATTCTCCTTTCGTATTGACATTGATAGGCTTTATGCCGAATAGACGGTTTATGATCCCACGGCAATATTGTACCACTATAGGCTACCGTTTTCAACACTTTATCGAAAAAACGCCATAAAGAACCTCGGGAAAACCCGAAGTTCTTTATTTCGTTTTTCTATACGCATTTTATCGCATTACATCCAACGCGGTCCGCCCGGTCCGCCGCCTTGCGCTTTGGTTATCTTATACGTACCGTTTTCGTTAACTACGTAATTGTACGACGCACTCGCCGACATCGTACCCGTGAAGTGTGCAAAATACGATTTCGGATCGGCCACCGACAGCGACACCTTGACTTTACCGCCGGCGAACACTATAGACCCCGTGACTTTGCCGTTTTCGTTGGACAGGTCGTACCGCGCCGCTTCGCCGTCGCCCGGCGTTCCTTTCGTCGCCGTTATCTTTCCGAACTTATCGGTGGATACTTTAAGCTCGAAACTGTCGGGCATACCGAATTCGTCGGTAACAAACTCGTCGCTTACGGACAAACTTACACCCGTATATTCGATGATTTGCGGATTGTTTTTCGCATACTTGCCGTTTCCGACAACTCCGCCCGACCCGAACTGCGCCATTGTCGGTTCTTCGAACAGCGTTGTTTGCGCAGAGCTTTCGCCGGTAGCAGTCACCGTGATCGACACGGTTTCCGACACGTCTGCGTCGGTTACGTACTTCTTATCCAGAGTCGGAGTTTTGGCAACGGCTTGAACGGTATACGTGCCCGGCGATACGTTTAGCGTCTTTGTCGCGGAATCGTTAAACGCATACAGATTCATCATTTTCGTCAAATTGAGATCGTAGATCAAATCGCTTTTGAGATGCTCGATTTCCTGTACGACGTTTCCTCCAGAATCCTTGACGATGTACGTTATGTTCGGGAATTGCTGATACTGCAAGTACGTCGCGAAAACGTATTCGTCTGCGTGTATCGTCAAGCGATTGCCGTTCGACGTGAGCTTGAACTGCGGTGTGATGAGCTTTACGCCCTCCTGCTTGTAAAAAACTTTCATAACGGGCGGAGGAGCTTTGTAGTCGGTACCCGACGGCGCGAATACCTGCAATTTTACGCGATACGCACCGCAGACCGCCGACGACATATCGAGGGTCCCCGATTTTTTGCCGACACCGCCCGAAATGCGTTCGCTCGTTTGCAAATAAATATTATCGTCGGCATCTTTGATTTCGTTATATCCGAAATACCGCACATAGTAGTATCCCGCATTTTCCACGCCGTCGAACGAGAACTCGCCCGTTTGCTCGTCGAACGTGAAATTCGTCGGGGCGGGCAAAACGTTCGCATTAGCATCGTCGCCGCACGCCGTGAGCGCGCATGCCGCGGAGAGAGTGACGGCGACCGCCGTCGCGATCGTAATTACACTATTGATCTTTTTCATCGTATTTTCCCCTTTACTCGGATTTTTCTTTTTTGAGTACCATGAATATCAGCACGAGTACCGCACCCGCAACAAGCACTGCGTCGGCGATTATCCAACCGATAGTCCACAGATAGCTCGGAACGACGGGCGTGGGATACGCCGAAGCGTACTGATAAAGTATGTGTTTGACTACCTTCGCAAGCTTGTATTGACCGTAAGCGGTGGTATAACTTCCCGTGCCGTAGACCGACTCGGTGCGCGAGTTGTTTACGTACGTGCCGCGCGCGAGCATTGCGCCTTCCGCCATGAGCCAGAACGTAGGGTTGTTATAGCAGTCGCCGTCGCCGCCATCGCCGTCGGTTATGAGCATGCCTTCCCATCCCCATTCGGTGCGCGTCATATCCACGTAGAAACCGGTGTGCGCCCATGCGGGTCCTATACGGTTGAGCGACGCCATAATGCCGTCGGCATCGAACTTCTTGCAGCTTATCTCGAACGGACGGCAATAAATTTCGCGTATAGCCTGCTCGCTCGCCCAAGTGCAGTTCCCGCCGCGGTTGGTATCGTTATCGTTGAGTGCGTAGTGCTTGATGTAGACGTTTGTACCTGTGGATTGAATACCCGCGACCGCGTTACCGCCGATCATTCCCGCGATGAAACCGTCCTCGCTGTAATACTCGAAGTTGCGTCCGCCGAACGGGCTTCTGTGCGTATTCATAGCGGGAGCGTACGCACCGCCTATGCCGAACAGCACGCACTGATTGCCGTATGCAACACCTTCCGCTCTCGCAAGATCCACATTCCAGGTCGCCGCGATGAGTACCGCACACGGGAACCATGTGCCGCCCGCATAGCCGCCGTTACCCGGTTCGCCCGGTCCGTCGACCGTAAGACGGTTTGCTTTCCCGACCTCGTTTATCGGCTTGACGAGCCAGCCGGAATAGCCCTGAACTTCGATAGCGGTATCCAAGGATACTTCGGATACGAGCTTCGTCCAAAGTTCTTCGTTTTCCACGCCGATCATATCGGTTACGGCAAACTTGTGGTACTTGCCAGAAGCTATTTGATCGTAACTGTCATAAAGAACGGGATTGCCGTCGTCATCCTTGACGGGATTGCCTTCTTCGTCTTCTTCCACGTAGTAAACTTTGTCCCATTCTACTTTATATTTGTCGTCGTTGACGCTCGACCCGTCGGGAGTTACGGAAGCATAGCTCGCACTCGTATTGCCGTAAGCATACAGCGTTTTCGTGACCGTCGTCTTTTCGCCGTTCATGTAGAACTCGAAAGTATATTCGTTGGACGCTTGACCGTTGCTGTTGAGCACCGTCGCAAGGCTTGCACGCGCGGTTTCTTTGGTCGTACCGTTGGATTCATGCGCCATTATCGAATCGAGCTGGCTCGAGAACAGTTCGAGGCTGCTTCTCGACAGATAACCGTCTACCATGCAACCGTCGCCCGCCGTTACGTCGTCCATTGTATTCTGCGCCGTTACGGCGTCGCTTGCGCGTTTTTCCGCATACTCGGCACCGGACACCGCACCCGAAGCTGGTTGCGTCTTATAGATGATCGGCTTGGAGAGAGTTACGCTCTTACTCGCAGTTACGGCATTATCCGCCGAGGACGTCTGCGACCAGCAATGCGCGTCGTTCTGCACGTTGAAATAATAAGTGCCGTTTTCGAGCACGTAGCAACGCTGATTGTACTGATCGAACGACGCAAGTTCGTCGGTATCGAAGGCGATCGTAACCGTTTCGTTTCCGCCCGGTTGAATGATGCCTGTCTTTGCAAATCCTACGAGTGCTACTTTCGGCTTTTCGAGTCCTCTGCCCTTGATCCCGAAAGCGTTCGTATCGGTTGCAAACGGTGCTTCCATATACAACTGCACAACTTCTTTGCCTGCTACGCTCCCCGTGTTTTCCACCTTGACGGTGATCGAGTTCGTGCCGTGCACGGCGAGCTTGACGTCGTCGGAAGTTATCGTCTTTTTGAACGTAGTGTAGCTCAATCCGTAACCGAACGGGAACTGCACTACACTGTCGTATCCGACAACTTTGCCGTTTTTGAATTCGTGTGCGGTGAACGCCGCGGAATCGAAATATCCGAGCGCGTCCGCCGTTTCGTAGTAGCGGTAGCCCATGTATATGCCTTCTTCGTACTGATAGTACTTGGCAGCCGCGCCGTTCACGTTTTCGTACGACGGCGAATCGTTGCCCGACACCGCAAGGTTATAATAAGTGGGATTGGTGGACATATCGTAAACGAAAGTGTCTACGAGCTTGCCCGACGGATTTACCCTGCCCGTGAGTATCGTTCCCACGCCCGTGATGCCCGCTTCGCCCGGATGCCCTATCCACAGTGCTGCGTCGATATTGTATTTATCGTCGTCGATAAATCCGCATTCCATAGGTGCCGCCGAATTTATAAGCACGATCGTGCTCTCGAAATTTTCCTTACAGAATGTCAGCAGATCCTTTTCGCGGTCGGAAAGCTCGAAATAAGTGCGGTTAAGCGTGCTGCCGGTATTCTCTATATCCATAGTAGGCGACGCGCCTTCCGATCCCGACCGCGCAAACGTGACGATAGCGGTCTTGTCGTACGTTCCGATCGCACTCTTGAAATACGTATCGTAAGTGTTTTTGGAAAACTCGTTGATCGTCGTGTAGCCCGTCCAATTCTGCGACGTTATCCCGTCGTACTTCGCATTTTTCGCTCTCGCGCCGCCGCATGCGTCTTTCAAAACGTTCCACAGTTCGGTGTTCACGTCCATGCCCGCTTCTTCAAACGCGAGATTCATCATGACGGTGTTGTTATCGTCCTTGCCGCCCGCAGACCCTGTACCGCCAAGCACGTAGTTAAACGACATCGCGCCGAGAATGGAAACTTTCTCGTTTTCGGCGAGCGGGAGTTTGTTGTTCTTGTTTTTGAGCAACACCGCACCTTCGCCCGCTATGTTTACGCAAACGTCGTAACCTTCTTCGTAACATTCGTCCGACGTGTATGTGTTGTTCGTGATACCGTTGCCCTGCGTCCCGTTAGCCAAAGCAATGTTCTGCATGTTGATGCCGAGCACAATGTTAAGAACGAGCGCGACGATAACGATTGCGGCGAGTATTCCTATACCCGCAGTCTTTCTTTTTGTCATATTATCCTCCGAAAAATTTTAATGTTTTCTCGCCTTTTCTGCGGTAGGCATTATGCTCAAAGGCGAATATCGCACAAAGCCGTTTCATCATTTTCCTTTTCCCGCATCGCCGCCGAATAAACGTGCGACTCGACGTTGCGGAGCATTTTACCTCCTTTACGTATGTATTCGGTTTCAAAGCAATAGCATTAAAAGCATTGTAAGCGACAGTGCGCCGAGCACGGCAGTCGGTATCGGGAACGTCTTGACGTTCGCCACAAAATTGTTTTTTATCGCCGCGCCGAGCGTTTCGCCGTCCTTGGCGAACGCGAACAGCTTGATAATGCAATACGCGACGACGCCGAACGCCACGCCGTAAGCGAGATTAACGGTCAACACCGCCGACACGAGCGTTACTATCGCGGGCACCCATTCCATCGTATTTTTGTAATCGAGATCGCCGAGACTTTTCATCATTTTAATACCCATAGCGATCATCACGGCATCCGCAACGCCGAACGTGCAGTACAGCGTCATCTGCAACGACCCCATGTCGTAATGCCCGTATTCGCCGTTGGCAAACGCAATGTCGAGATTGACGTATGTCGCCATAAGCGCGGGAACGATCCACACAAACATCGACACCAACAGTCCAACGGCGACCACTATAGACGATATGCCCGATTTGGCGTTGTCGTCCGATCCCGCAACGGCTTGTTTGCCGAGCGCGACGGGCGTCGTGCCGAAAACGGCTGAAACCACACCCGCGCCCGCATTGCACGCCTGCGCTATCCAAACACCTTTGGGCGTATCGGTGTTTACGCCGAGATTGCCCGACGTCGCCTCTATCGCGGCTTGACCGTCATACATGGACAGCATCAAAAAGCACAGCATGCCCCCGATTACGAGCACGCCCGCATTGCCTGTGTACGCAGAAAAATCGAGTCCGCCGCCGTCCGTCGAGAACACTTTGCCGAACGAACCGAAAAGCTGCGAGAATCCGCTCGATAAATGCGTTTGCAACGTATCTTCGGAACCGATCAACCAAAGCCGCGCCCAGCCTGTAATAAGATTTATGTCGATTATCGCCGCGACCCCGAAATAGAGCAGCGTGCCTATAAGTAAAGTCCAGCCGACGGGATGCTTGACCTTCAGCGATTTCATTATCACATAGCAAATTATCGCCAGAAATCCCGCTACAAGCCCCGCATACATCGCGCCGTACAACGCATCGCCAGCATAGCCCGATGCGATCTGCGGCAAAAAGAACACCCCGCCCCAACCGTATTCCGTGGGCGCATTGCCTTGAACGGACGCCAAAAGCCCGTTTACGTTTACAAGACCGAGCGACTGTACGGCAAGAACTATAATAATCGCGCCGGCGACCGCGGGAAGAATCTTGCATATCGACGCAGGCAGTGCCCTATATACGAAATTTTTCACTACGGGAATACTCACGAGTGCAGCATAAAGAACGGAGCTTATAAACGAAATAAATATCAAATTGTAGTATGTAAGTCCGTTATCGGCACCGACGAGCGAAATCATCGTAGTCGTCAAACTCAAGCTCGACACCTGCACAAACGGCAATCGCGCAACGATACCTATTACCAGCGTACCCGCAAAAGATACGAGCATTGCCGCAAGATATGTCGCGACGTAAAAATCGGCACTCTCGGTCGCCGCGAGCAACGTCCCGCCGTTGTTATTGGCAATCACCTGCATGGTAAGAAAAATCGAGCATACCGAAAGGATAAGCATGGTTATCCCCGCGCCGATCTCGCCGCCCAAACTTCCGCCGCGGTCGATATGATGAAAATACTTGTTAAGCAATCGAGAAAAACCGCAATGCTTTTTTTGCGGCTCGATCTCTGTCTTTACGCTTTGTTCGGCGTCCGCCCGCGAGTCCTCGACGTCCGTTGTAATAGCTTCGTTATTTTCCATAGCAACATTCTCCCATGATAATTTCCGTATGAAAAGCCACATACGTCAACCTTGCCTTCAGTATAACAGACCGCAAAAATAATAGTGCGTTTTGTCCTCAAATGCCTACATTAGGTCATAAAGTGCAACATAAAATCGTCTGCGATAACCTCGCAAACGATTTAATAATAACCGCATTTTCTCCGCACTGCACGGTTTAGCCGCCGCAGTAGCTAAAAACCCCTATCGGTATATGTAAGCTATCGGGCGGAATGCCCGCGGAACTCGCGGGCGACCTTTGCGATACATATTATCTACTGAATTTTACTTTATTATAATTACTGTTTTCCGCTATTCCCATATTTATCGGCGCAAGCGGTTAGCGAACCATGTGCTAAAATCACGTTTCTATTCTAATCGTATTCTTCTCGTAGCACACGGTTTAGCCGCCGCAGTAGCTAAAAACCCCTATCGGCAAAGCCGATAGGGGTTTGGAGCTACTGGGCGGACTCGAACCGCCGACCTGCTGATTACGAATTATCGGTACAATCAATTCATAAGACTTTCAGCCACTACATATACTATTTTCCAATTGCTTGAAAACAAAATATAGTATATCTACAACAAACTATAATGTTCGTACCCATTGCATACACCGTTTATTGGCTTCGATTATCGACGCAGCTTGTTGACCCCGGTTAACATTAGGCATAACCGCTTGATTTAATATGCGCTTTTTCAGATTACAGAGCTAATCACGAAAGACAAACACAGCCACGCGGTTTTATTTATTGTGCCGTTCTTTTCTGTTTGCGTTGCCTAATACGCTGTAAAGCACCTTTCGCGGCATAACAAGGAATCCCCCTACGGGCTACCGCCTTATTATTCCACGGTGTGCTTGACAGCGTATTTTCTGCGGCGTGCTTTTGCGCTGCCGAAAGCAACTCAAAAGATAGGACTTTTAAAGTAGCTTTTCGGTCGCGCCATTGTACGCCGCAGAACCGTCAACTGTGTACGAGTATTTTACTTTTCCTTTTGCCTTCTGCAATCTAAAAGATAGGACTTTTTTTCGGACTACGCTTTTTTGTTCCGTATGCGACGATCGTTGAGCATTAGACATTGCTTGTCTTGACGAGTGGGCGCGCGCAGGGGCGCGCGCCCAGACAAGCCGTCACTTTTTCCGATAAAAGTTCCGTTTTCCACTCGTGTGCTCGTCCGATCGGAAGCGGCAAAGCCTTATTCGGGCTTGCTTTTCCTATTTTTCGGAGTTTTCCGGCACGAAAAAACGACCGTCTTGCGGTCTCCGTAGTGTTTTTATTCAATTATTCGCTCGGCTTTTCACTATGCCGCGCTATCGAGCAATCCCGTATCGTATGGATCTGTCTGTTTATGCAATCGTGTTATTCGTTCTATCGTAGTATTCGTGCGCTTTACGGCTAAATCGCTTACTACATACCGTTTCATCGGACGCTTGCAGGTTATAGAAAAAGCAACAAGCAGATCTCGCTCGCTAAGCTCCACAAGGAATTCAGTCGGAATGTGCCGACTGTAATATACCTTTTCGCCTTTTTCCATATAGCGCAACATTTTAACCGTGTATTTCGAAAATGCGGTTACGTCTTTTTGAGTGGCTTCCCGAATATCTTCGTATTCGTTCGTTCCGAACAATTCGGCAAATTCCGTATTCTCTATATAATTATGCCATTGCCCGGTCTTTTCGCTCATATGACTTTTTCGCACGAGCTCGCCTATCTCTTTACCTTGCGGAATATAGAAAAAACCATGAAAGTGCAATCGCCCGTTCTTTTCGCCGTGCTCGAACACGCCCATGATCCGCCATAGATTACGGGTGCAAAGATTACGAAATTTATTAAGGAGCTTACGCCGAAATTCGGTTTCGGACGCTATTTTATTATCGTCGTATGTTATAGTCCACCACGCCGTCCAACGGATCTGATCTTTCTTCCGATAAAAACGTTTTTTACGTTCGGAAAATGCCGCAGTCTTATTATATAGCTTACGCCCGACGAACAACGGACACGGCTCGTCGGCAGTCTTATCGTCATAATCGTATATGTTGTAAAAACGTGTTATTATTTCTGTTTCAAGATCTTTTCGCAATATTGATTTCTCTATCTCCGATTTGCCTTTTTCACAATATTCCGGTTGCAATTTTAGCATAGTATATTCATAATCAAACAAATCGTCCCATTGCGTACGCTCTCGGAGCTCGCGCTCTTTCGCCTTATTTTCACCCGGCAAATACGCAACGATATTCTCGCCGTCATAGTATACCTTGTATGTTTTCACGGGATTTTGCCGAGTCGCCAAAACAACTTCCGAAATAAGCCGCTTTTTCGGTTTTTTGGAATTCATTTCCGCCGGCGACGGAAGCGATATATTGTTTTCTTCGGCTAAACAAACTAAACGTTCGAGAATGTCCGTTCTATCCGCACTCGGCTTCTGTTTGTAAAAGTGTATATACCGACTTATAAAACGCGAAATACGCGCGGCGCCCCATGCGCACTTATGCGAAGTTTTATTGCGCTCGTCTATTTCTCTGTCTTCTTTTTCAGCTTTCGCAAAAAAGTCCAACTTGCTTTGAAGTTCTTCTTCGCGCCGAATCAGATCATCTTCATCAGGCTTACAAAATAACGATTGACGCCCAAGTCGCGCAAAAGAAAACATCTTATTAATTTCGGGATCGGTGACAAGCTCCAATCCGTCGGGGATCGTTGTGGTTTTCATTTTCGGTTTCACTCCTTGTTTACTATTTTATTAACGCAGCTCATGCACCCGGCTCGTTAACCGCGCGACATAACGACGTCGAATAACCGCGGTCATGGACATCGATACGCAACACCGTAAATAAACTGCGGAATATAACTACATTGTTTTACTTGACTTTTGATTAGCAAGAATGTTATACTGACCATACAGTAACGACGATTCCGCAAGGAATTAGGGCTGATGCTCGATTTGAGATGTTTGGCACTTCGTTACTTTTTTTTATGTGTTTTTTCTATGTATTTTTGCTTGGCACGCTCGGCGTATTCTTGTGCTTTCGTATAGTCGGGCTTAGTCATTATCCCATTACGCGACTCATAATACGCGCTATGCGGCGCGATCGTGCCTTGCCGACGCATATATGCTTTACCCGGTCCGCCGAGCGGATTGATCGCAAGCGCATAGTTCGGATGTCCTTTGCCTTTTTTCGGGCTGTGAGTAAATCCGACCGACACGTGATTATTGTCTATGTCGTCAACGATAACATGCGGGTGTCCACCGTTCCGATCCCTGTAATTTTTTATACGAACGTTTACCGTAGACACTTCCGACGACTTGGCACTTGCCGCGCGTGTGGCATAGTTCCGGCGTATAGCTTTCTTTTGTTGTTCCGACGTGCATTTACGCGTAGTGCAGTCTTTCTTTTCGTGTTTAGACATATCAAAACCGCCCGCGCCTTGACATCAATTCCGATTGCATTAACTTTAATTCATGCACAAGATCGGATAGTTCTTGCTTGACACGCGAAAAATCGTCTTCGTCGATCGCAAAATACTTATACTGATAACAATCGAATATGACTTTCTTATGTGTCTTTATAGCCTTTATAAGCCACTTATTGGGTTTATCTTTATAGCTCATATTAAAATCTCCCGGATATTAATTCTTTCAGTTTCTCAAACGGCGTAAGTTCGCGGTTTAAAAACACGTTGCGGAAATACCTGCTGTCATATTGCAATTCCCATACGGGAACGCGCACCGTGTACTTACACACCTGCGTTAAACGCTCGCTGTTTACATCGTTTTGCTCATATCCGACTATGGACAGAAGCAAATGATCGCCGCGGTTTCTTGTGCGCAATACCTGTATATAGCTGTCGGCTTGCTCGCGGATCTTCTTCCACGGTCTGCCCAAAGCTTGACAGTTCGTATGCACATTGTTGTTATATAAATGCCGTGACAATGCCATAAACACAGGCAACGACGGATATAGCTTATCCAGCTTTTCATGCAGAGTGTTCGGGAAATAAATCCCGGCGTCGCTTATATAAATGTCGCAACACTCGTCAAAGCGCGGATCGAATTTTTCTATATCCCCGTTAATACAATCTTCAAAAGTGTTATCCCCGGCATTTATTTCGCACAGCTCAATCACTTCGGTATTATCGCTATACGGAATATTGCTATAATGCTTTTCACCGCGCAAAGCTATTACATGGGCGAAAAGAACATCTTTCCCGCTTCCCTTTTTACCGAACACCATAACGTTACAACGTCTGAATTCGGTAACAAGCCACATATCCGCTTCCGTAAGCTTTACCCTACGGCGACGCAATAAAAGCACGATGACGGCGATTACAACGCCCACAGTGCCCATAACGCCTAATGAGATATATAACGCAAGCATGACTATTCCCCGCGGATCTTGCGGTAGATCCATTTAAACGGCAAGCATATAAGCCACCACAAGCCCCGCAACAGCCATAAAAACGCTTTACCGATTGCTTTTAACGCTATCAACAAAACTTGACCTACAACGGGGAATATGAACGACAAGACGGGCAATAGAATGGCAAGCGGGATAAGCGCGGCAAGCATTATCCACACCCATTGCGGAATACCCGTAACACGTTCGAGCCACTCCCATATACTTGCGGTTTCGTCGGTGTTTGTATTACCGGGCTTGCCGCTTCCCGTTACTTTGTCCGATACCGCACCGAGATTATAAAGCCGACCGTTTTTATAGAATTCCAAGCGCAATACGGTAACTTTGGATAACTCCGTCCAGCTGTCGCTGCTTGACACGCCCGTACTGCTTTCAACGTAGGGGGTTTCGAGAAATCTCAATACCCATTGTTTTCCCTTTACGCCTTGCTTGACTTCGTCCGTTAAACTTTCGCTATTTATAAATTCGTCTACCGTTTGGATACGTGCCCATTCATATTGCTTGCCTAAAAAACCGTCGGCTTCGTTACTGCCTTTTTCTTCGCCTTTTACCGTAACAATATCTTTTACGGGGTTGTCTTTGGACGTCCACGCACCGCTCGACATTGAATAGTGATAGTAGCATTTTTGCGCAAAGTATGTAACATCGGCTTCTTTCAAACTATCTATTGCCCAATCGGTCGAAAATGAAACAAAATGACTATGACAATGCGACCATGAGCAAAACTTAAAACCGTTAAAGTATTCGAGAAAACCCGCATAAGGATCTATTATTTCAACCGTGTCTTTTATTTCATACGTATACGATATTTTGCCGTTCTCGTCGGTTGTAGCTTTGTACAGCTTGCCGACATCGAATGCGACGGCATCCGTTGTGTTGTCGTTGCCCGTTTCTTTATCTATACCGTTTATGAAATCGCGAAATATGCTCGATATGTTGTAATAGCGCGTTGCTTCGACGCTTACGGTAATATCGTTGACTTTATACTTGCAAAACACGCCGTCGCTATTTAACAGCGTCAAGCCGTATGGCAGTGTGCCGTCAACGCTTTCGGACTGCGACATGTTTATTTCCGTCGCTACAAGATACGTTGTTTTTTGGCACGGCTGATATGTATACACCACAAGTCCGCCGTCGGTACTTTCGGCTATTTGTATAAGCTGTATCGAGTAGTCGGCGGCATTGTCGGGGTACTCGTCGATATTAAACGCTTCATCTTTTTGTAGATCTGTCAATGCGCTTGTATTCCGCTCTGTATCGGCAAAAGCGGGCAGTAAATACCACCCGCTCGAACCCGACACAATAAGCAACAACAACGCAATCGCTATGACTATGTTTGTGTTATATGTTCGCTTATTTGTCATACGTACACCCCTTAAAACACGATATTACCGTCGCTTAAAGATACGTCGGTTGCCGACACTACAACCGCACTTTGATTAAACACAGCTTTTGTAACGCATGTATATGTACTATACTCACCCGTCGCAGTTACACGAACGGTAATACAACCGTACTGATTTTTAATGCCACTATCGCCCATCGCGGCATAAAACTGCGAAGTCTTATGTACGTTTAACCCGAAAATTTCATTCATTACAGAGTCGCGGAAAAACCAATCACGGGAAGTGTTGGCATCACGAATAGCGGTATTACCTTTTAAATTATCCAAAGATTTTGTATATTTTTTTGAATTAGACGGAAACGGCACAAGCTCATTATAAGCCGCAGTCGGTTCGATTTCTATTGTCATGGTATACGTGTCTTTTAACGTGCAATCGCTTGTATTTATGATTGTACCATTATAATTGACGGCGGCGTCCGATTTATCGCCTATCGCAAAAATGCTTTCTACGCTGTCGCGCCCGTTAAAAACCTGTTCGGGTCCGCCGAAAACATAACAGAGATGAAATTCCGCGCCGAGCGCTTTTTCGGTATAGTCCACAAAGCATGTTGCAGAAAGCGTAGAATCGTCGCGACTTACGACAGTTATTACGGCTTGCGCGCCAAAAGCACGCTTACACTCAACTACCGCAGTCAAAGCTCCGTCACTTGACGGCGATACGGTTATATAATCAACGACGGTCTTTCCACTTGCCCACGCACTTTCCGGATCTGTCCACGATATAGCCCAATCGACTGCACGGTTTGTCGTAAATGTCGGCTCTACCGTTGCGGTAAGAACATACACAGTATCCGCCGGGACGGATACACCGTTCGCATCATACGCAGATACAGGAAGCTTTGCGCTTAATATAGATATACCGTTATTTATACCATCGGATATTACCGCACCGTCGCTCGATTTACCGTCGGTGGCGGGCGGATCGGGCTGTACGGGGGAATTATCTCCGCCGCGACCGAACCATGTATTTATGTCCCAATTCCGATACCAATCGGATACCGCACCCAATCCGATAGCAAGTGCACCCACTACCGATACCGCCGCTATTGCGCTTAATGTTGATTTTTTCATGTTTACTTTACTCTCCTTTTTAAGTTATGGATACGGGCAAGGATAAAAATTTCATTCTATCTTTGCCCGTTTCGCGTGGATCTCACACGCTCGTCAGTCCATTTTTTACAATGTAGGAAGCCCCCACCCGTTAGCAAGCGAAAGCCGATTTATAGCCGAACGCAGCAACGATTCGCTCGATGTTTTCTGCGTAACAAGCTGTATGTGATCGACCAATACGTCCTGATCGCCGACTTTTTCAAATCCGACAGCGTAATATTCTACACTACGAAGTACGTCGTTAGCGTTCTTGTTGAGTTTGATTGCGAGCGGAACAACGCCCAAAACTTCAAACATAGCGTCGAGTACCTGATAACCGTACTTGTCGCGCTTGTCACGACGGGAACTGCCGAACTCGTCGCTGTCCGGTGTTTGCAAGCCGACTTTCTTCTCTTGACCATAGAACGTGACCGCAACATTATACGACCACAACTGCTTATTTTGGTTTTTGGATACGTAAGCCTCGCGCGTTATGAAAAGCTTCGGCAATACAAGATAATCGCCGTATGCCTTGATCGCGTTCGGATCTACCGACGCAGTGGTTGTTGCTTCCGTCGCTTTTGCGACTTCGTTCGTTTGCACTTGTTTTTCTTTTTCCATGATAATGCTCCTAACCGTATAGCCGATATTCCAGCCATTATGCCCGATTCGGCGTTAGCTCACCGTTTATTTGCTACCGAGCTGTTGCTCGGGGATAGCCGTTGCCGCCCCGATTGCCGAAGCGGACTTTGGAAGTGAAAACCTTGCCCGTCTTGCCGATAGCACAGCAATGAATTACTTTTTGAGCCGTTGACCGCGACCATATCCGTCACGGAAAGACTGCCTGTTTTCGGGCTTGACGTCGACGCGACTACCGGACTTTGCCGCGGCATAGCCGATACCTGCACCGTATGCGTATTTTTGCGCGTCGTTATATTTCGGACTGTTGGTAGAGCGCGACGGTACGGAAACCATTGCTTTGCCGGCAACCGAGCTCTTACCACCGCACAGCGCGTTTAAGCGATTTTGCGCATAAACCCGCTGTTTCTCGGATAATTTCGGGTTGTTAACTCGTTTGGAATAGTAATCGCATTTGTCTTGCGCAGAATACGATTGTTTTTGTGCCATAATTGAACTCCTTTGCGTTTCCCCGCCGGGTGATTTATTATTTAATTTAACGAGTGCTTGTTTACGCTCGCCGCCGAAATAACTCTTGTTGTTAGATATCCACTTGTACCCGAGCGGCGCAGTAGTCGCGCCCTTGATCTCCGAATATCCCGGCGGGATAGAATCGTATACCGGAACTTCGGATAATAACTCGGAGAATAGCTTCGATTTTCTTGACATGATTAGCTCCTTTATTTATTCATTGGAAAAGTTGACTATATAAACCCGTTTAGATCCTACGGTGAAAGTTTTGTGAAAACTCGTTCGGATCTCAACAACGTTCTTTTACACCGTTTATTAACTCCGATCGCTGACCGCGCGACATAACGACGCCGATCGACCACGGTCTTTGACCCCGGTTATTGACTTCGATCCCGAACAGCGCTCTTATCCCCAGCTCAACGCCATGGCTTCCGCGATCTCTCGGAACGTCTTACTGCGATTACGTTGTTTGTACTTACCGCTCGAATTCTTGAATAACGGGTATGTAACGAATGTGTACTGCGGCTCGACTACGTTAGTCGGACACAAGAACGGTAAGCCCTTTAACCACAGTAGCGTCATTTTGCTCACGGGTACGCCGAAATAGTACGGCTGTATGATCTGCGTCGGCTCGGGTAGTCCGAATATCTTGATCGGCACGGGATTTTCGATACAGATCTTGTCGCAGTCCGCGTCGAGTATTGATCGGAAGAACGACGCAGCTTGTTGACCCCGGTCGTATCGTTCTTGATCCATGCCAGATTTACGGAAAAGGCTTGTACTCCCGGCGCGCGACAGATACGTGCACGGCGGGAAAGCAAGGATCATATCCCATTTGCCCGTCACCGTGTGTGCTTGTCCGTCACAGGTGCGGAACGTGCAATTACCGTTCAACAGCGGAGTTACGTCCGACCATATATGCCACTCGGGGTGATTGCCCGAACACATGACGATATCGCAACTGTATGCTTCGTGTCCTTTATCCCGGAAAGCCGTGCACACTCTTTGGCTCTCTTCACATGCTATGAGTATTTTCACGGTGCACCGCCGTTATCTTCATGGTCCGGCTCAAAATGACTACAAGCATAGGCATTGGAGAGCACTTCCAAATCGAACCGAGTGCGAGCGCATATGCCTTTGTGTTCTTCGGTATCGGAACAATACCAAAAACATTCCTTACAACAAACATTATGACCATACTTTTCTCGAAGAGATTTAAAGTTATCCGCTATTGCTTGCACGTCGGCTTTCTTTATGCAAAAGAATTCTTCACGCGAAGTATCCCAAGATCTACAACTATCCGTCGTGGCATGATCGGTAATTTCTCCGAAAGAATGATTAAACCAACACTTACCGTCAACGTACCATACGCACGTACCGCATACTTTGTTTTTGCTCATACCGTCACCCCACACGCCGCAGTTCGCCGAAAGCGCTTTCAATCACGACATACCCGAACTCACTGCATATATCGTTTTCAACGTTCTGCACATACGCATAAACCATAAAACGACGTTTACCCATAGGACGCAAAATATGATCCCAATCTTCTTGATAAGGGCTTACGTACAAGAACGAATACGTTTCGCCGACAACGGGAAGATAGTCGTGCGTTACGGCGTAGATCTTCCCGTTATGCTGTTGTTCAAGCTCTTTGATTTTCGCGTACAACTCCGATCCGACATCTATTCGCCTTGCTTCGGCGTTCTCGTACAAGTACACTTGATTATTACATATGTAATCCAATATGTACGGCTTGCTTATTCCAAAATCTTCCATGAACCCTTCTGTTATGCTCTTTAACATTGCTCGATCTATGATTTCATGTAACATATTCGTTTACACCGCCCTATTTATTGAGCTCTATAATCATAGCTATATCGCCCAACGCCATATATCCGGACATTGCCAATTCCGCCAAATGATCGAAATGCTCGCCATGCAAATACTTATAACGATTAAAGTAATCGTATCTTACTTGATCAAGAAGCTCGTCAATCGCGTCAGCATCCTTACACTCTTCGCGAGCTACTTCGATGAAATCGTAGATCGTTTTTTGCGCGTATCGGCAGAGCTCCGAAAGACCTTGCGCATGTTGACTGTCGTACCAATCCGCATCAGCGTCATATTCGCGAGCTTCGTCGGATAGCAATTTCAGTACCCTTTCTTTGTCATTGTTTGTCATAGTTTTCACTCCTTGAAATTTAATCCGAGTCCAAATCGATTACTATCTGTTAATCAAAAACATTAGTACAATTGAACCGATTACCGATATTATTGTTACCGCCCACGAACACGCTACTGATGTAATTACAACTGGATCCATAGTTTTCACTCCTTTAAACAAATATATTTGTTATACGCAAATTATATAACAAATATTATTGTTTGTCAAGGACATATAACAAATTATTTTGTAAAATATTATAAAGGAGATATCATCATGTATAATTATGGGAACGCAATAAAAAGTCAACGTGAATTATTTGGATATTCTCAAACCGCACTTTCAAAAAAAACAAATATCAGCCAACAAATAATTAGCAAATGGGAACGTAATGAAACAATTCCAAGCATTGATATGTGCGTACAACTCGCACAATTTTACGGAATTACAATTGATGAGCTTATAGGATTGGAACCCAAAGACCAAACCAACGAAAAACAAAAAACCGCCCTACACGCTTTATCGAGTAGTGCCGTCAATTTTGCAAAAGAATATCAAGACATTATTTCCGACAAAAACTTTATTGATATGTCTAAACTATACAAAGCCGTTAAACCGGAACTACGAGCGCTAATGCTCGGGTATATCGTCGGCATTTTGCAAAGCCAAGGCGTAAACACAAAATCCATTTTAGGATATTAATAAAAATACCTATTGACAAATCACCATATTATCGTATACTGTACTTCCTACTACTTACAAGGGGGTATACGCTTTTATGGAAACCGACTTCATTGTTCACCAACTCGGATCTATGGCACAAGCCGTCGATATTCTCGACAAGCAATCTTCGGAAATCAAAAACTGCATTTGCATATTGCTTGGGTACATTAAAGCCGAGCAAGACACAAATCCCGGCAATGGGTACGATAATCAAATCAAGGAATTAAAACTCATGATTATCGACCTTAACATAAAAGGATCTATAAGACTGCGACAAAACGGACTTATAGAATTACGCACCCGCGCTTTCGGCTCGATATACGGACGAACCAAATCCGAGATCGAGCAAAAGCTCACCCAAAAATTAAAGGAGATACAAGACAGCAACAAACAACTACCCCGTTCCCGGCGCGTTCCGAAACTTTCAGATTTTTTTACGGAGATCTATCTACCGTTTAAACAACAAAACATAGAAGAAAGATCCGTACAAGAATTAAAACGGTATTGTGATATTCTGATCCAAAACGGGTTTGATATTACATTAAATAAAATATCTACATTGCAGATAGAAAAATTCTTATATACGATAGAAAAATCCCGTACTCGGCAAGTTATGCGCGGCGTTATAAACAACATTCTCAATTATGCAAAGCAGCTATCCGTAATCAAATCCAATCCTTGCGACAACGTATCGAAAATAAAACACGTTACTAACAAAGGACGGGCATTAAGTTTTTCCGATCAGCTCGAATTCTTTTCCAAGCTCTACACCGCGCAAAATATTAGACTTACGGAAAAACTATATTATACATTTGTTTATCTTACAGGCACACGACGCAATGAAGCCATTTCCGTTAGATATTCCGATATTGACTTTGTAAACAATATCTTACATATTCCCGGAACGAAAACAAAAACGTCCGATCGCGATATTCCGCTTTTTCCGTTAGTCAAACGAATACTCGAACGAATACAGCCTAACAAGCAAGACAGGTTTTTTACGTTCGATAAAGCCGACGCTACCAGAAAAATTAAAAAAGCTACTGCCGATTACCATTTGCACGAACTGCGGCACACTTTCGGAACGATAGCCATATGCGTACAAAAGTTAGATCCAAACACAGTTGCGCTATACATGGGACACGCCGATCCATACATGACTTTAAATACATATACTCACCCGGAACAGCTCGACAAAGCATTGTTCTACGACGGCAGTTTAACGGACGAACAAAAACTATCCGTTTTGAAAAACAAATACAACGCTATTCTATCGTTGATTTCAGATTTTCTCGACACCGTACCCAAATTCGTACCCACAAATTAATCAGTTTAACATATTTTTCGGTTATGATAATCGTTTGATTTACGCTTTTAAGGCACAAAAAAACGCCGAAACTTTTGATTTCGACGCTCTTGGAGCTACTGGGCGGACTCGAACCGCCGACCTGCTGATTACGAATCAGCTGCTCTACCAACTGAGCCACAGTAGCATTGTTGTTTATTTGACCGTGCGCGGGAGACGATGATAACCGTAACGGATTTCTCGCCGCCGTTGCGATATTTATTATATCACACTGTAATACGATTTGCAAACGTTTTGCGACGGTTTTCTGTTTTTTCGCCGTTCCGTGACCGATTTTTTATGCGCATCACAGCGCGGTGCGTCTGCCGAGTGCCTGCGACAGCGTTACGGCGTCGGCATACTCGAGTTCGGAACCCATGGATATGCCCTGCGCGATCCGCGTCACTTTTATGCCGAGCGGTTTTATAAGCCGCGCGAGATACACGGCGGTCGCCTCGCCTTCCACGTCGGGATTGGTCGCGACGATCACTTCTTCCACGCCGTCGAGCCGCGCCATTAGCGATTTAATATTGAGGTCGTCGGGCGTTCTGTTATTCATCGGCGACAGCGTGCCGTGAAGCACATGATACGCGCCGTCGAACGCGCCCGTATTCTCTATTGCCGTGACGTCTTTGGGGTACGCGACGACGCAAAGCTGTTTCTTACTGCGGGTATTGCACAGCTCGCACACACTGCCGTCTGTATAATTGCCGCACACCTCGCAAAGCCGCACCGTACTCTTGACCTCTTTGAGCGCGGCACAAAATGCGTCCACCTCGTCGTCGGTCATGTCTATAACGGCGTTTGCATAGCGCAATGCGGTTTTCCGTCCGACGCCGGGCAGCATCGAAAACCGCGCCGCGAGCACGGCGATACTCTTGATTTCTTTCATTAAAAAGTTCCGAGCTGAGCGAGCGGACTGTTCTGCACAAGTTCTTCCGCCTTGACATACGCTTCGTTCGCCGCCGCGGTGATGAGGTCTTCGAGCATTTCCACGTCCTCGGGATCGACGGCCTCGGGCTTAATCTCAATCGAGATAAAACGTTTGGTGCCCGACACCGTGACCGCCACGGCTCCGCCGCCCGAAGTACCCGTAACGCGGGCGTTCTCGAGTTCTTCCTTGGCTTGAGCCATTTGCGCCTGCAGCTTCTGCGCCTGCTGCATCATTTGTTGCATATTCATTCCGCCGCCGCCACCGCCGCCGCGTCCGTATCCGCCGAACCTTGCCATATCTTCTCCTTTATTCTATCGAAACACGCGTTAGTTTACGCTTCCCACAAATCGGAAAAAGTTTTTTCGTAGATCTCCGTCTGTTTCTCGAGGTTGTAAGTCAGCACGTTGTTTTCCCACTTGGTATATGCCGCGTTTTCAAGACTTGTGCGAAGCGGCGTTTCGAGCAGGTCGTAATACGTTTCGGTGCGCGCCGCCGTGGTATAGTCGTTGAGTCCCACCTCGCCCTGCTTGACTACCGATGCCAAGTACATGATATGCACGCCGAAATCGGTAACGACGGGGGTGTAATACACTTCGCCCGGTTGCAAATTGCGCCGCATATACCGCGCCGCGTCGGCGAACTCCTGCATATACGTTTCGTTCTCGCCCGCATTGAGCTTTTCTTTAACTACGTAACCCTTGCTGTTGCCGAACGCGCCGGGGTCGGTATTGTATAAATAAATGAGATCGTCGAACGCCGCGTCCGCGCTCTGTACGCTCGGAGCTTTTTCGAGCATGACCGATCTTATATGCGCCATTATGTCCGACACCGACATGGGACGGGATTTGTCGTCCTCGCCGTTGACGTGCGGGTACGCAATGATCGCTTTGGAAAGCTGGTCGCGCTTGGCTTTTACGAGTTTGTCCTTTTCGTTCTCCTCGAGGCTCGCGATGTCCTTGCGGTTCTTGAACGCTTCGAGTTCGCTCTTTTGCGCGTCGGAGAACGGAAGCAAAATGTGCTTGACGTAGAAGTAATTGGAATTCGCGTTGTACAGCACCGTAGTACTGCCGTCGGACATGGCTTTGTCGTATGCGGCAATATCCTGCGTATACTGTGCCTTTTGCGCATTGAGCTGCGAATCATAGCTCTTTTGCACGTCCGCATACTCCACTTTCACGCCGTCGGTGAGATACCTCTGCAACGAAGATATCTTTTGCGAACGCTCGTACGATTTGCCCGAAATGTAGTACATGATATGCCCGAACGGGCTTTTATCGGTAACTGGATACGTGCCGATAACTTCGTACACGCTGCCGATACCGTCGTTGTCGATTTTTTCGTTTATCGCTTCGATTTCTTTATCGAAAGCGGCACGCTCGTCCGCGGTTATGCGGAAATCGTCCTTGACGCTGCTCTCGATAAGTGCGATGAACCGACGCATTGCTTCGCGCTCGAGCGAGCGGGTGTTCTCGTCGCCGCTGTTGCCGGGGAATTTGGAAACTTCGGGAAACCATTCTTCGGTGTCTTTTTTATCAATTTCTTCCATATCGTCGTCGTCACCGCTTTCCTCGGGTTTGACGGGATACGTCGTGTCGCTATCCACCGTTTCGTCCGAACTGCTCGACCCCGGTTCTTCGTCGCGTTCTTCGAGAATGTTGTTCTTGAGCGTGGTGAGGGTATTGTCGATCACGGCGTAAATATTGCGCTTGACGGCGTTCGTTTCCGTCCAACCCCATTCGATGGTGCCGCAGTCGATGAGCGCGTTCACCTCGTTGGTGACAAGCTCGACGCTGACGAGCATACGCGCCGCATATTTGTACAAGCCCTCGAGATCGCTGCCGAAGCTCTGCGACAGATTGCTCGCGTTATTGTTGACATACTCGATGAGGTCGCGCTTATAGATGACCTTTTCGGGCGTGATATACTTTACTTCCTTGACGTTGTCGTCATCGTCGCGAACGCTGTTCGTGATCTCGTAACTTTTGACACGCGCGATTTCCTGTTGCATGTCGCGTTCGGTATCATGAGAGAAGAACGTGCAACCTGTGAGCATACACGCCGCGATGACTACGCTTAATATTCCTATAACAATGCGTTTGAACATTTATAAACACCTTTACCGATTAAAGCTTGTCCTATAATTATACTAAAAGGCACGGAAAAAATCAAATGATTTCCATATGTTTTTACCATTTATTTGCTTTTTATTCCCCCTTTCGGGACAATAAACTATCGAGCGCGCTCAAAACTGTATTTTCGCCGCGAGCGCGTTTGCGGTCTTTGCGTCGAAAAGCAGTCCGACAAGCTCAAGCCCCAGCTCGATCGCACAGCCAAGCCCGCGCGCCGTCGTTATATTCCCGTCGGTGACGACCCGCGCCCCCGCCTGCACGTTCGCGCCCGACATGCCGTCCTCGAAACCGGGAAAACACACCGCGTTTTTGCCGCGTAAAAATCCGTTCGCGCCGAGCACGACAGACGGCGCGGCGCATATAGCCGCCACCCGTTTTCCTTTTTCGAGAAGCGCGCCGATCGCCGAAACGAGCGGTTTATATGCCGCGAGCCTCGAAGAACCCGGCATGCCGCCCGGCACGAAAAGCGCGTCGCAGTCGGTAAGATCGACCGCGTCCGAAGCGGCGTCGGCGACGATCTTTACGCCGTGCGAGCTTGTTACCGTGCGGTCGTTTTCGATCGACACAAGCGTGACTTCCGCGCCCGCGCGGCGCAGTACGTCAACTACGGCAAGGCACTCCACTTCCTCGGTGCCGTTCGCTATCATTGCATAAACCTTGGGCATAACCCCTCCCCGCCCGACTTATCGGGAATTTATTTGCGTATATTATACACCGTCCGCCCGACGAAAGTCAAAGATTTTACGGGCGAGAATTTGGTGCGATCTCGCCCATGCGTTTCAACCGCTTGATAATCGGTCGCGTTCGTGGTATAATATGCGCATGGAAAAACTATGCGTTATTTTCGGTGCGGGAACGTTATACCCGCCGCATAAGAAATTCGATAAGTCCGCGCTCGTCATCGCCGCCGACGGCGGGTACGCGCATGCCGTCGCGCTCGGTATAGAACCCGACGTCGTTATCGGCGATTTCGATTCGGGGGACATTCCCGAGAACACCGCCGCGCACGTGATAAAACTGCGCCGCGACAAGGACGACACCGACATGCTCGCCGCCGTCAAGCTCGGACTGCGCCGCGAGTGCCGCACGTTTGCGATATACGGCGGCACGGGCGATCGTCCCGACCACACTTTTGCCAACTATGCCGTGCTTCGATACATGAACGCGTACGGCGCACGCGGGTATCTCTCGGACGAACGTTTTATCGCGACGGTGATCACCGACGGCAAACTCACCCTGCCGAAGTCAATTCGCGGCACCGTGTCGATATTCGCATACGGCGGCGACGCATCGGGCGTCACGCTCAAAAACTTCGCATTCCCGCTCGACGACGCCGAGCTGACCCCCGACTTTCCCATAGGCGTATCCAACGAAACGACGTGCGGCGGCGAAATTTCCGTCAAGCACGGCTCGCTGCTCGTTTTCTTTCCGCGAAACGGTCGAAAATAAAACATTCTTCGATTTGAAAAACGGCAGTCTTGGAGCTGCCGTTTTTGTTATGTACTTGTTTTTTTCTTCGCGGCGGAAGCGGCTTTTTTCGCGGCGGCGGTCACGTAATGCTGCGCGTCCTTCGACCCGAGTTTTGCCGCTTGACGGATAAAGCCCTCGCCCGTTTCCTTGTTCTTGTCCACGCCCTCGCCGTTTATGAAACACACGCCGAGGTGATACATCGCGTCGGGATGTTTCTGTTTCGCGCTCTCTTTGAACCAGAACACCGCCTGTTCGAAATCGCGATCGACTTCGTCGCCGTAATACAGGTACTCGCCGAGCGTGTTTTGCGCGACGGCATCGCCCGCGAGCGCGGCGGCTGTGACTTCGTCGTAATGCACCCAGAACTCTTTGCCCGCGAGCCGGCTCCGATATTCTTCCATGAGGCTCTCGTTCTCGGATATGAGCTTGCGCTCCTGCTCGATGCGTTCTTCGGTAATTTCTATCGACATATTGTAATCGGCGCGGCGCGCGGGGTCGGAAAGCACCTCGTACGCTTCCTCGATCTTGGCGAGCTTGGCGACGATCGTTTCGTCGGTTTTGCCCGAATACCGTTTTTTGAACTTGACGTACGCTTCTTCGATTTCCGCGTCGGTCGCCCAAATAAGCACGCCGAGCGTGCCGTAAAGCGTGGATTTCGCGAGCCGTCTGTCCACCTTGAGCTTCTTGTTCCACTCCTCGATACGCCTGTCCGCGTCGGTGAGGAACTGCTCGCTTTGCGCATACTGTTGCCACTGTTCGTTTTCCGAACGCAAATCGTCCATAGCCGTATTGAGTTCGCCGAGCTGACGGTTAAGCTCGTCTATTTCTTCCTGCATTTGCCGACGCTTTTCCTGTTGCAACTGTATCTGCGACTTGTTTGTGAGATCGGCTTTTGCAAGTTCCGATTTAAGCGATGCGTTGTCCTCTTTGAGCGATGCTATCTCGCTCTGCGCTTTCGCCGCCTCCGCACGGAGTTTTTCGCACTCCGCATTGAGCGTGTTGTACCGCGACTTGAGATCTTTGACCTCTGCGCGCGAACCCGCGCCGCTCGCCCGCAACGACTGCAACTGCTCCTCTATATCTTTGGCGTGCAATTTTTCCTGCGACAGTTCGCGATCGCGATTGAACAATTCCTGTTCGAGTTCGCGGCGATCGCGCTCGGCGTCGGCGAGCTGTTGTTTCGTCGCCGTCGCTTCGTCCAACCGTTTTTTGAGCCGTTTGTTCTCCTCGTTCATAGCGCGGAGAGTCGCGTTCATTTTATTGATCTCGGCTTCCGCCGCGGCACGCACTTCCGCGACGCCGTGTTCGCGTCCGCTGCGATATGCCTGATCGCGGATAGCCTGTATTTTTAATTGAAGTTGCGCATTATACGCGGCAGTACCTCCGCGTGCCGCCGCCGCGGCAGCCGCCGCAGCCGCCTGCGCATTGCGCATAGCCTGTGCCTGTGCCGCTTGCGCCGCCTGTTTGGCACGCGCCGCCGCCGCAGACGCGCTCCCGCCGTTCCTGTACGCCGCCTGACGCGCCGCCGCTTGAGCCTGCGCCCGCTGTTTTGCGATTATATCCTCGGGATTGAGTCGTGCCGATGCAGACTCTTGCAGTTTCGCATCATACTCGGCACGCGTCTTGGGATCGGACAGCACCGCGTTCGCCTCGTTGATGTCGGCAAATTTATCGGCAGCCGCTGCGTCGCCGGGGTTGACGTCGGGATGATACCGCTTGGCAAGCACCCTGTAGCTGCGCTTAATGTCCGCCTCTGTCGCCGTCGGTCTGACGTTAAGTATTTGATAATAATTTTTCAACCCTACGGCACTCCTGTAAAATTCGGTCGGCATACCGTCGCGTTTTTCGCCGCGACGCACTTCCCGCCACTGTAATTTTACCATTATAGCAATTACTTGTCAAGCACATAAAATATATACCCGCAAATTTTTCGATAACAAAAACCGGGCGGAAAGCCGCAAATTATCGGACCCGCCCGCGTAACCGAGCCGCCGTACCGCAGCAGTCCGTATCCGTCCGATGCCTACGCCGCCGACAATGAAAAAGCGTCGTCCGTAAGACAACGCCTTTGCTTATTTACGGTGACCGTCAATCGGTTTCGCCGGTGATGTTTTTGATCTGTTCTTCGGTCGGCTGATCCGCTTCGGCAATATCGCCGACGAATATCGGCTCCGCGCCCTCGCGTCCGTCGAGCTTGTAGAAATACGTGTAACCGCTCGCCCATTGATCGACCTCCGCGAAATACGTGAAGTATCCCGCCGCGTAATCGCAGCTTATCCCCGCGGAAGTAGTGCCGGAAGCCAACTGCGTCGCTTCGCCGCCGAACCCGTCCATGTGCTTGAACAGCGGTACTCTGTAGTAGTCGGACGCCGAGCCTGCATAGTACAGGTAATTGTCGCGAATAAACTGCGGAGTGCCCGTCGCCGAAGCGATCAAGTGCATGCTTCCCGTGCTGTCGTACAGCCACATATTGTCGCTGCCGACGCCGACGTAGTATACGACGTTGGAAAGCCTGTTGCCTCTGAACGGATACAAGCTCGTAACGCCGCTCGACAAAATCATATCGCCGTGCACGGGCGCATTCTTTTCGTCCGCGCTCTTGCCGTTCTGCGCTTCTTTGTACGTCGGAGAATACTGCATTAACTCATCGTGAAGATTGGTATACTTGAGAACGTCGCTGCCCATTTGTTTGGTCTTAATGAAAAGCACGCCGTCGCGCACAGCCTCGATCGTTTCCGTCGCGCCCGTCATCGACAGGACGAACTGCTCGCTGCCGTCGGGACGCATCGCCTCTATTACGGTGCCGCTGCGTTGCTTGTCCTCGTCCTTGACGTTGCGGACGAAGTAGATGAAATCCTCGGGAGTGTCGGTGGATATCCCGTTGTAATAAGTATCGCGAACGGGGAAATACACGCTCGTCGCGCCCACTTCGTACACTTGCGGGTCATCCGCTTTCGCCTTTTTCGGATCTATTTTCACCGATACGATACTGCTGCCTTCGTTGACGGTGAGATACACATTGTCGCCGAACTTATAGAACGCGTAAGCGGACGAGCTTGTGTCCTGCTTCGTGGTGTAAAGCAGCGTCGGCTTGCCGCCCGACAGCGGCATCATGAAAAAGTCGGTGAGCGTCGTTTGCACGGTGCCCGTCGAGTTCTTGCGGTTATTGGGCGATGCGAAGTACACCGCATTGTCGTAAATGAATATGCCGCCCTGCGAATATCCCGACGTACCTATCGTCTTGAGCGCGATCTTCGTGGTCGTAACGACGTCTATCGGCTTTTTGAAATAGTCCTCTTTCTCCTCGTATACGAACTCGTAACCTTTGTCGTCGGCGGTGGGCGCGAACGTTTTCAGTCCGTCTTTCTCGACGGCTTTGCCTTTAAGCTCGGCGCGGTAAAGTCCGCCTTTGACGGCTTCGCCCCACACGTTGGCATTGCCTTCCGTGTCGTCGTAACCGCGCGTACCGTTGATGAAATACACGTAGTTACCGTAAGAAACGGCAGACCCGCCCTGACTCGTCACGGCATAGCTTGTGTCCTGTGCCTCGAACTTGACTTCCGAATAGTGATCGCCCGAGCATGCAGCCAAAGCCGGCGTTGCGGTAATGACAGCCGCGAGTGCTATTGTAACGGCGATTTTGCGTTTTTTCATAATTACTCCAAAAAAGATTATACCCTGAATTTTTGTTTTTAAGCGTTGTCTGCGGCGCAACTTTCCAAAAAGCGCGACCGTTCAGTTCTTTATCTTGAAAGAGATCTTGGACGAGAGCAGTCCGTCGCCGGTTATCTTTACGACCGTTTTGACCTCTGCGGGATCGGGACGGATAACAGCCAACGCTCTGCCGCCGTAAGCGGGACAGCGATCGAACGCGTTCTTTCTCAGCATGGGGTCGGCGTTGATGAACGCAACGAGCGTACCGCCCGTGACGGAAGCGGAAAGCTCCCGCATCGCATACGGCACGAGCGAGCCGTCGCGGTCGCACACCTCCACGGTCACGAACCCGACGTCGCCGCGCGACACCGACAGATTTTTTTCGTAAGCGGCAAGACGCAACGCTTTGGGCGAGCCTGCCGACTTCAGTGCGGCGCGTGCGCACTCCGTTCCTTTGAAATACGCCACCGCTTCGAGCGTGCCCGGATAGTAGTCCACTTCGAACGACGCGATATGCCTGTTGACTTTGCCCGCGAGCTTGCGCCCCACAAGCCGACCGTCGAAATACAGCGCGACGACGTCGCCCGACGTATATACGTTGACAGTGAGTTTCTGCCCGAGATAGCGCGGCCAGTTCCACATGTCCGTGACTTCGCCGCTGTCGGGATCGACTACGGTGATGTATGCTATATTGCGCTCGCCGAGCAGTATGCGTTTATAAACCGCCTGCGGCTTCTCGCAACAAATAGCGTCGAGGTCGCCGCTTGTCGTAATTATCTCGTTGAGCTTGCCGCCGCCGGGATAGTCTATGCCGCAATCGTTGAAATCGCCTATCACGCGGCTGTTCTTCTCGGTAGCGTCAAGGCTGTCGAACGCGCGTTCGGAGCTTGTCCGAGACCCGAGTATAAGCCTGTCGCGCTTGAGTTTTTCGGCTTCGTACAACGGGAACAAATAATTGAACCCGCACACGTCGACGGCTTCGAACGCACCCGCGGTGAGAGTGTCGAAGATATTCTTTTCGCGTGCCGACGTGATCGCCGCGGCGTCCGAATCGAAATGCAGTTTATGCATTCCCGCTTCCTCGAGTTCGCGCGTCGTGGGCACCTGTTCGCTCACGGATACGGTAACGGGGCGCGTGCCGTCGGCGTTCTTTATCTCGCCCGCTATCGCGCGGATAAGCGCGTGCCCGCCGTTTCGGTCGTAACATTCGGGAACGTCGTCGGCTATACCGTAAACGGTGACCGACGGGTGATTGCGAAGTGCCTTGATCTTGTCGCCGACCGTATAATCGGTCATTATGTCGTCGAACGGAGTTTTACCCGTTACGAGATGCGCGAACAGATCGACATACGCGTACATGCCCACCGCGTCGCACGCATCGAGTGCCGCATCGGTGGGACACTCCACGTAATGCACGGCGTTATACCCTATCGCTTTCAGCGACTCGAGCCTGCGCTTCTCGCTTGCGAACAGCGACACGCCGCCGAGCGCGGCGTCCGCGTGCGATATGTACGCACCCATCAGCAACGTATTGTCGGAATTGACATAAAACCCGCGCGTCGCGGACAGCGTGCGCGTCACGAGTCCGAACGGCTCGGTCGCCGTTCGATCGGTGCCGTCGGGCATGACTATACGCGCCGCCATCGAATAAACGTACGGATCGTCCGGCGACCAGAAATAAGGATTGTTTATTCTTACTCGCACGGTCACCGACTTGGACTGACCTGCGCGGAGGAAAATTTTGCGTTGCTTCTTGCCCGCACGCTTGCCGCGTGCGTTGAGCGCGGTGCATTCGAGCAGGAGCTTCAAACCCGTGTCGCCGCCGTTGTATACCGAAAGCTCGGTATCGGCATAAACCCTGCCGCTCTCCACGACTGTTTTTACGAACAACGAGCGATAGTCTATATCGGCAAGCTCGTCCGAAACGACGAGCCGCGCGCCGCCGCAAATACCCAACCCCGTATACTTATCGGAAAGCCCGGGCACGGAAATAAGTTCGATGCGCAACATGTTGTGCAAACCGCCGAGCATGTCGTTAAGGAAAAATTTGGTTTCGGCATAGCCGTTCAAGGTGCCGATCTTCTCGTCGTTGACGAAAACACTGCCGTATCCGCAAACACCGGACAAGACAAGTTCCGCCACCCCGCGCTTTACCTGCGGCAAAGCCTTCCGAAAAACGGCATGCGCCGCCGGAATATAACCGTTGTACTCGCCGAACGCGCACGAATAATCGCGCACCGCGCTCGCCGTCACGTCGTGCGGCAAGTCACATTCGTACTGCTCGCCGCCCGTACTTACATTCCAATGGGGATTCAAGTCGACACTTTTCATACTGTCATTATAACAATATGCAATTCAAAATGCAAGTAAATTTACGTGTTTTTTGAATTTACGCAACGAAAAGATTGAAAAACCGCCGTTTTTCGGAAATTTTGTTAATTTACTATATACGGTGCTCAACTTCGCACCAAAACGTATGCCCTACCCCCGCCGTCAGCCCGAGTTTTTCCTGCAACGCGAGGCTTGCGGGATTGTCCTCGAACACGTCGCAGTACGGGATCCTTCCGAACGTCATGACGTAGTTTATCATAAACCGCTCGAGCGCGCCGCCAAGCCCCATGCGCCGTGCGCCGTCGAAAACCTCGAGCATGCCCATGCTTCCGTCGCCGTGCCTGCCGATAAACCCGACGAGCCGCCCGTCTTTTATCGCGCCGAACACCCCTTTGCTCCGCATTATTTCCGCTATGCGCGGCACCGTATATCCGCCGCCGGGATTGTGATAATGCTCAAGTACGACGTCCGCGAGTGTGGCGGCAAGCCGCTTTACCGTAACGCCGCTCGGAATATCCGCCGCGGGCGGCAGTTCGCCGAAATACGCGTACGTCGTGCACGGCTCGGCGTCGAATCCTACGCGCTCGGGCGCGTCGCTCGGCGCGCCGAGAAAACACAGTTTGCCGTACAGACCGTATCTGTCCGCATAGTCGGAGAAATCGGAAATATCCGCGAACACCGCTTTATGCATGTCGCCGCATTTTATGACAGCCGCTTTCTCGTCGTCGACGACGACCGTCGCGCCCTCGAACGCGACGTTATCTTCCAAAACCGCACGCGCGACGGCGTACTTTTTATCTGCAACGAAACCTTTCAACTTCATTTTTTCAACCTCGGTGCGCCGAACAGGTTTTCGGCAATATAGTCTGCGTTGCCGCCGAACGCTTCGGCATCGAACAACGGACCGAGCATCGCCACCGTCGTCATGCCCGCACGTTTAGCCGCGGCGATCGCCGCCGCCGCATCGTCGTACACCACGCACTTTTCGGGCTTGACGCCGAGCACGCGCGCGGCGTGCAAGTATATATCGGGCGAAGTTTTCGCAAACCCCGTATCGTCTGCGGTGAACACATGCGCGAACTTGTCGTCAATCCCGTTGTTTTTCAAACACGAGTTAGCGAACTCCGCGCATAAGCTCGTCACCGCGGCGATCTTTATCCCCGCGTTTTCGCACTCCCCGATATACTCCCTCGCGCCCGCAAGAAGGGGCACGGTATGCGCGTACCTTTCCCGCGCCATTTCCGACCACTCGTCCATAAGCTGTTCGGGCGTGTCTTTCAGCTTGTAATAATCGACGGTGAAATACGCCGTCGCCGTAAACCCGAGCGCGACGATGGCGCGTCTGTATTCCGTCGTCGGCGACAGCCCGCGCCGCCGCAAAAACACCTCGTCGATCTCGTGCCACATTTCCACCGAGTCGAACAGCGTACCGTCGAGGTCGAATATCGCCGCGTCTATATTTTTAACGGTATCGCGCATGTCAATTTCCTCTCAATTCGGCGACGATGCTCAATCCCGCGGTAATGCCGTCGGCGACCGCCTTGCCTATCTGTTTGGTCCCGGGCGTGCAGTCGCCTGCCGCATACAGCCCCGGAACGTTGGTCATGCCGCGCCCGTCTACGAGAACGAACCCGCGCTCGTCGATGAACGCGCCCATGCTCTTTGCAAGCCCCGTTCCGCCCATTACGCCGATCGCCGCGAACACGCCGTCGAGTTCGAGCGTTTCGCCGTTTGCGAACTCGACGCCGCCGCACCTGCCGTCGCGCTCGATCATGCGCGCTATCTTTTCGGTATATACTTTGTCGGCACGCCACGTCGGGGTTTCGCCGTTCGTAAGAAGCACCGCTTCGCCCGCGACCGCTTTGAGCGTATCGTATTCGTGTTTTGCGTACTCGCCCGCGCCTATAACGCCGACCCGCTTTTTGCGAAAGAAAAATCCGTCGCACACCGCGCAGTACGACACGCCCTTGCCCTCAAGCTCTTTAAGCCCCGCAATGCCCGCAGGGCGCATGCCGGAAGCTCCGACCGCGATCACGACGCGTCTGCCGCGAAACACGCCGCGCGTCGTCGTAACGGTAAAAACGCTGCCGTCGCTCTCGACGAAAGTCACCTGCCCGTCGATCACGTCCGCACCGACGGACGCCGCCTGCGCAAGCCCCGCGCGGTACAGTTCCGCGCCGCTTATCGAAGAAAATCCGTAATAGTTTTGCACGTTCTCGGCGCGAAGAAGCGCAGACCCGCCGCCGTCGATTATCGCCGCGGACAAACCGCCGCGCACGGCATACACCGCGGCAGTCGCGCCGCTCGGTCCGCCGCCGATAACTATGCAATCGTATACTTTCGCGTTTTTATCCATAATAACAATCGTTTCCTTTTATATTCCCGTAAACTTCGCAAGCCGCTACGCCGCGGCGGTTGCGGAACACTCCGCCAAATATTTCATAAGCGACTTTACGCTGTCGAAAACCACTATCGGCGTCTTGACGGCATTCAGCACCCCGCCGAACTTTTCAAACCCGCCGCATATGTCGGCGACGTCCGAAAACTCGATTTTCGCGCCCTCGCGGAGAAGCGTGACAGTCGTCGCATTGATCGCCGCGGCGAGGTTTTTCGCAAGCCCGACAAGGGTGAGGTTTTTCACTTCTTCGGGAACGCTCTCGTACGCGTCTTTCAGTCTGTACAGCAATTCGTCGCGCTCCCGCGCCGTTTTCAGTCCCGAAATGCGCTTGTACAGTTCCACGCGCATTTCGCTGTCGCAATAGTCTTTGGGAATGACGGCGGTAAAATCCACTTTCATGACCGGGTCTTTATGCGCGCGGACAGCCTGACCTTTTATCTCCGCGACCGCTTCTTGCAACAGCTTGCAGTACATATTGTACCCGACGCTGACCATGTGCCCGTGCTGTTCCGCGCCGAACACGTTACCGACGCCGCGTATGCGCATATCCTGTTCGGCGATCTTGACGCCGCTTCCGAGTTCGGTATACCGCGACACCGCTTCGAGCCGCTCGAGTGCCGTGCCCGTGAGCGCGCTCTCGCTGCCGTAAGTGAAATACACCTGCGCGACACGGTCGGACCTGCCCACCCGTCCCTTTAGCTGATACATTTGACTCAATCCCATATTTTCCGCGCCGAACACTATCATGGTATTGGCATTTGGTATATCAATGCCGTTTTCGATGATCGTCGTCGCGACGAGGACGTCGGCTTTATGCTCGGCGAAGTTCTCGACTGCGGCATTTAGCTTGGATTTTTCCATTTGCCCGTGCGCATATATGAATTTAATATCGGGCATGAGCGATTGAAGCCGTCCCGTATATTCGGCGATGCCGCCCGTGCGCGACCCGCCCGTCACATAATTATATACGATAAAAACCTGACCGCCGCGCGCCACTTCGCGGGTGACCGCGTCCACCGCGAGCGCGTCCGAGTATTCGGTGACGTATACCTGCGCGGGAAGCCGTCCCGTCGGCGGAGTTTCGAGCATGGACACGTCGCGTATGCCCGACATAGCCATATGCAGAGTGCGCGGAATGGGTGTCGCGGACAAAGTGAGCACATTGATGTCCGTCTTTAAGTTCTTGATTTTCTCTTTATCCGAAACGCCGAACTTCTGTTCTTCGTCGAGAATGAGCAGCTCGAGATTTTTGAACTTGACCGAGTTCCCGAGCAGTTTGTGCGTGCCGCACACAATGTCCACCGTGCCGTCGGCAAGACCTTTAAGCGTTTGCGCGGTGTTAGGCTCCGCTCGCGAGAGGGCGGCGGCGTTCACTCCGAATCCGTCCATGCGGCGTTTTGTGGTGTTGTAATGTTGGTGGCACAGCACCGTAGTCGGCGACATGAACGCGACCTGACCGCCCTGCGAAATAACTTTGAACGCGACGCGAAGCGCGACTTCGGTCTTACCGAACCCGACGTCGCCGCATATCAGTCTGTCCATTATCTTTCCGCCCGACAAATCGTTCATGCACGCGTCGATCGCGGCGAGCTGATCGGGCGTTTCGCTGTACGGAAACTGCGCCGCGAACTCGTCCTCGAGTTCGGCGTCCGTCGCGTAAGCCTTGCCCTTTACCGTTTCGCGCTTTGCGTAAAGCTCGAGCAGATCGAACGCCATGGCTTTGAGCCGCGACTTGACTTTCGCTTTCACGCGCTCGAATTCGCCGCCGCCGAGCTTGCTGAGCTTGGGCGGAGTATCGCTGAAATCGTACTTCGAGAGCCGCGCCATATTCTCGACGGGCACGAACAATTCGTCGCCGCCCGCATACTTGACGGTGATATAATCGCGCTCGTATCCGCCGAAGTCCACCGCTCCGACCGCTTCGCAAATGCCTATGCCGTGCGTTTCGTGCACCACGTAGTCGCCGGGCTTGGGAAGCTCCTGCATGCCCGTGCGGCGCACGCTCTCGAACGGATCGCGTTTTTTGCCGACGTTGCGCATACCCACAACGACGAGATCGCCGTCGAAGAACGCTCCGCCGTCCGCCGTCGGACTGATATACTCGACGTCGAAACAGCCAAGCTCGTCGAGCGACGGCTTGATGTCCGCGCCTATGCACACCGTTATGCCGCGCGAACGCCAATTACTTATATCTGTCTTAAGCTCGGCGAAATTCCTGCCGTACAGCGGCAGATCCAAACTCTTGAACTTGAACAGTTTTTCGGGCGGGAAAAATCTGTTGTTGCTGTCTATCGAATGAAAGCACAGCACGCAACGTTCGGCGGGCGGCACGGCGACGAGATTGTCTGCGGCGCAGAACGGTGCTTCGCCCGCCTCGATAAGCCGCTTCGCCCGCGACGCGTGTTCGCGGTAGGCAAACACGCACCCGTCGTAAACCGATTTAGCGTCGGCGACGATAACAGACATACCGCAAAACTCGGAAAGCGTTGTATGCGGGAAAAGGGACAGCACCGTCTGCTCGCCGTCGGTATCGCCCGTACGCAACCGCTCCGCGAGTCTGTGCTCGACGGGCACGCCCGCAGACACACGCTTCTCGCCCGCCGCAAACAGTTTCGCTATCGCGTCGGAGCGTTCCGAAAAAATAGTTTCGGTCACGGGATAAGCGGTGAACGCGTCGAGCTTTTCCCCCGCGCTCTGCGAGCTTATATCGAGAGCGCGGATACTCTCGCAGTCGTACCCGAAAAATTCCATGCGCGCCGCCTCGCCGCACGGTGCGCAAATATCCAATATGTCGCCGCGCACAGAGAAACTGCCCGGCTCGTCCACATGCCCGCTGCGCCTGTACCCCGCCGCGGAAAGCCGCGACAGTATTTCGTCCGTTCGGTACTTGCCGCCTACCGAAAACGACACCGCCGCCGCGGCAACGTCCTCGCGGCGCGGCAGTATCTGCATGTACGCTTCGGCGGTCGTCACGACGACCCGAGCTTCCCCCGTCGCGATATTGTAGAGCGCGCGCGATCGCTGTCCCGACCGCTCCGTCCCCGAAATCAACAGTACGTTGTTTTTGGGCAACAACAGCTCGACGCAAGAAAAGTGCATGGAAAGCTCGGTGTACGCTTTGCGTGCGGACAGCACGTCCGCGCACACGAACAGAAATTTGTCGAATGCGCAACAAAACAATAAGGCGTCCGACGCGGTCAACCCGAATACGGACGTCTTTTTACCGTCTTTAACGGCGGAAACGGCTTCGCCTATACTGCCGCCGAGGGCGGACATTACGCTGTTTATATCTCTCATCGCGCTTTGTCTATACTATACAAAAACTATTTCGAATTTACGGTGCGGGTCAGATCTCCCCACTTTTCGCCTCGCAACCATTCTTCTACGAAATCGCACGCGAGCGCGCACGCATCCGCCATAAGCCCGCGCTCCGACTGCGGAAAATGCGACAGCACGTATTCGGCAAGCCCCATGTACGGCGGGCGAAAGCCCGTACCTACCCGCACCCGCGGAAAACTACTGCTTCCGAGCTTACAGACTATGTCGCGCATGCCGTTATGTGTGCCCGCCGACCCGTCCGTCCTCGCCCGCACCGTGCCTTTCGCTATGTCTATATCGTCGTACACTACGAGTATGTTTTCGGTAGATATCTTAAAATACCGCGCGAGTTCGGAAACGGCGTCGCCAGACAGATTCATATATGTTTGCGGCTTGCATATCAGCACTTTGTCGCGAGCGACGATTGCGTCGGTGAGCAGCGAATTACTGCGCCTGTCGGGAAGAAAGGCGACAGCCGAAAGCCGCGACGCGAGCAGGTCCGCGGCATTGAATCCGACGTTGTGATAAGTGTCGCGGTACTCGACTCCGGGATTGCCCAAGCCGACGATCAGCTTCATATTATTCTATGACGGCGTTCAGTTTCGCAACAAGTTCGTTGACGTCGTTGCCGTGCGCCATTGCCGCTTCTTCCACCGTTTCGCCGCGCGAAATGGGGCAGCCCAAGCAGTGCATGCCCATATCGAAAAACACTTGCGCGACTTTTTCGTTCTCGGGCGCAATGCACAGTACGTCGTAAATAGTCATATCGGGTGTAACTTTAGCCATGATATTCGATCTCCTTTTCAATAAGGAGATGATGCTTAAGTGACGCAAGAACTTATTCATCAGCTCCGTAAGTAGTATATCACCGAAAAACGGTTTTGTCAAACAAATAACTTTGTTTTCACGCGCCTAAATCCGCGACGGTGCGGGCGCGACGACGAGATCCGCATCGAAAAACGGACGCCGTATAAGGGTGTGTTCCATAGGGAATTTACAAAAAACTAAATTTTTATCGGAATACACCTTAAATGGCGAGTCAAGAAAAATGGGACTTCAATCGAAGTCCCATTTTTTATTTATTAAGCGCACCAACTATGTAAGGTAAAACCGCAATACCTATTTCAATTGATTTATCACACAAATACTTTAACACATTTTTGGCTTTGTCCCAAAGCGAAGGCTTTTTCTTGCTTTGGCGTTCATTCTCAAATTCCGTTAATAGTTTTGTCAACTCAACCATATCTTCAGCAGATAAGCCTTTATTTTGAACATCACTTAATACTTGACTAAACGTGATTTCTATTGATTGACTTTGGCTTTGAATTTGACTTTGATTTTGGCTGATATTAAATTGTATTCCATCACCTTTTGTTGCCGCAATCTTAGTATCAGCGGCAATCTTTTTAAGACAAGCAATAGCCCTATCTATCTCATTATAATAACTAGAAATACAAACATTATCAGGCATAAAACCCAATGACACATTAAATGACTGAACTGTTTCTTTTGATAATTCGTCATTAAATGCCGTAATCACTTCTCTAATTAAATGTTCAATCCTATATGACTCTTCTTGCGTTGCGACAGAATTAGAATCCTTTAATTTCAATGCTTGTAATTGTTCAATATAACTTTCAATCAATTTTATTTTATCATAATAAACGCCGTACATAGTTTTCTCCTTTTGTTCAAAGTAATATTTTCCACTTGGTAAGAGCATAGCCGAAGCACCTATTAAAGAGGAACAATTCCGAACTAAACCTTTATTAGTTAGTGATTTTATAGATTCAATCGTATCTTCAAGTGATACACCATCAAAACGGACAGCAACGCTTCTGTTTGAATTTTGATTTTGCGATATAATATATTGCAAGATTCTTTCTTCTAATGAGTTTAGCATAATTATTCTTTTACCTCAAACCTTTGTGCCAAGAGATTAAAACTTGAAGAAGTTTGTACTTGCTCGGAAGGAATATATAAGTACTTCCAAGTCTTTAAGTCGTGTGCTTCGCAGTATAAAGTAGCAAGTTTACAATATTTTACTGCACGCGCCTTTTTTGCTTGATTTTGTTCGGAATCATATCTGTCTTCGCCTTTTATTTCAACGAGATACATCGTGTCAGCTGTTTCCACAACAAAGTCAGGCTCATAGCGTTGTCCATCTCCATAAAACAAATTAAACTGTTTAGATGCGGGGCGCAACCACTTTTGTACTTCGGCACAACTTTCGCAAACGATTGCAAATCTTCTTTCCTTATTGGAATCGAATTTATATTCCGGATGGAGTGCTTTTGTGAAACCAGTAAATACGTGCTTCGGCACTTCTTCGTCTTTCATAACAGTATAAAGCGACACTGATTTCTCGCCCGATTTCCTAATAATATTAGGTGAATAGATAGTGTAACTTACACCCGTAATTTGCTCTATTATATCCGGCTCGGTGCTTACAAAGTGTTTCTTCATTTGCGCATAAAGTTTATTTGCTATGTCCTTTTTATAACACATAACAATATTCTTTATCTCGTCGCTCGTAAACTTTTTGCCGAAATAATCCATAAGAGAAGTCAAGAGGTCATATAGCAAATCGCTATGCGCGTCGTAATCGATTTCCGGTTTATCGCGCAACTCATTGACCAAAACTTTTAATGGATTACTTGCTTTGAAATCAAGCATAGAGCCGCTTACAACATTTGTTTCGTTACTCTTTACAAGATTACGGTATTCTATCTCATTAAGAATAGGTACATAACTATCAAAATCGGCAAAATCAAGCGTAAACGGCTCAAAATTATAATTTGTTTTCAAGTCTTGCGTTACTTTGATTTGCGGTATAGGCATAGTGCCTGTTTCTATTATTTTGCGTTGCTTATTCAGTTCTTCGCCCGTAAAACGCCGCACAATATCCGTAAAATCTTTTCGCCGCGATACAAGTTCGCCCAAGTCAACAGCTTCCGTCGCTTGCTGAACAATGGCTTCCGTTTTAATGCTCGATAAACCTTCCTTCCCAACGATACGATAATTCTCAATAAGCGCATCGGTTGCAACTTTAACCACATCGGCAATCGCTTGCACTTCCTGCGAGTCAAAGCCTTCGGCTTGTAGAGTTGCACCCAAGTCAAACACGCTTTGCTGTATCCTTGTTTTGTAGTTTGGCTCAACACTTACCGATTCCGTTGCTTCGGTATCTTCCGCATAAATAATATTGCCGCGTTTTAACAAGCTATCGGGCTTGTTTGCTTCATCTATGATTTGTTGGAATTTGTCGTGCGCAGTAATTACAAGCATATCCGCATCTTGGTTATCCGTTCGTTTCCCGTAAGGTAAGCGGAGTCCACGTCCAATTGTTTGCTCGCGTAAAGTTTGGCTTGCGGCAGTACGGAGTGGCACGATAGTATAGAGGTTGTTTACATCCCAACCTTCTTTAAGTATATTAACGTGAATTACTATCTCGACAGGATTATGGTAATCTTCTACCGCTAAGAGCTTTTGTATGTTTTCTTCGCGCTCCGAACCTTTTTGATTGCTGTGTACAATAATGGTCTTATCTTTATATTTGCCGCTAAAAAAGTCGCTCGAAGTAATATATTGCAATGTTTTTTCGGCGTGTTCGGTATTTTGACATACAACCAAAACAAACGGTTTAACGGGACGATTGCCACTGTTTGCCGCATAAAACTGTAATGCTACTTTTACACGCTCGTGATGCTTTACGCCATCGGTAAGCATCATTTTGTCTAAATCGTCTTTATCAAAATTATATACATCAATATCGCGGCGCGTCATTGCAAATGGTATTTTAGTATAGCCATCACGAATAGCCGATGACAACGGATACTCATATACAACGTTTTTGAATTTAACCGTTTTCGTGCTTGTTTCTACCTGCGGCGTTGCCGTAAGTTCCAAGCCGAGAACGGGTTTTAATTCATTAATTGCTGCCATACCTTTATCGGCACGATAATGGTGTGATTCATCCATTATAACAACGAGGTCGTTGCGCGATGCTAAAAAATCAAAATAGCTTGCACCCAAGTATTCGGAAAGATTGCGTATTTTCCCAAGTTCGCGATTGAATTTCGAAATGTTAAACACATTTATAGTAACATCCGAAAAACCGCCCATAAGACCTTTTTCCGCATAGTTTTCACCTGTGATAAGGTTGGGCTGTAATTGTGCAAAACACCCTATGCCGCGAAAGACATACTTTTCACTTGACGGATCCCCCAAATCTTTTTTGAGTTTTTCGTATATTGTAAGGTTAGGCGCGACCACAAAGAAGTTCTTAATTCCTTTTTGCGTGTAAAGGTAGGTTATGAACGCGCCCATAAGCCGCGTTTTTCCCACACCCGTAGCAAGCGCAAAAGTAAGGCTCATAAAGTCGCGCTCGAAATTTGTACAAGTTGGAAATAAGTCGTGAACTATCTCGATAGCACGTTCTAAGTCTTGTTCTTTGTATAAATCAAGCTCGTCCAAAATATCGTCAAGAATTTTTAGACTACGCTTTTGCGGCGGGCGTAAACTCATACAGCCGCTTATGTAATTGACGTCGTATTCGGGGTATAGAGTTCTCATTATTCATCGTCCTCCGATACATTAGGAACATCAATTATATTCAAATTATAATTGTCTTTGCCAAACTCACAACGGTCGAGTAATACTTGGGGTATTTTTTTAACCTTTATGTTTTTGAATACCTTGTCAGCGCCGCTATCGTAACTACGGCAAGCAATTATAAGATATTCACCGTCCTGCATTTCGCTTTCGATAGACGACAAATATTCTACCGTTATGTGTGCTGTGGTAGTGAATAGGTAAGCGTTTTCATTTTTGGCTTGCTTCCAATAGTAGTTATCATCAGGCGCATAGGTAAAACCTTCGTGTAATGCCATAGCCGCCGCGAGCATATCCGCATTATACTCTTTGTTAATGATAGGGTTGCCGAATTTATCTTCGACCACAAGTGAAGGCGCAAGCTCGTAAAAGTTATAGCCGCCACCACCTTGCCAATTAGCGGACTTGGTTATGCCGCCTTTATCTTCTCCCGATATTACTTTATCCAAACGAACTTTACAATGTGTATAAGCGTGGTCGCCCATTTCTATACCGATATATCTGCGTCCCATCTTATGCGCAACAGCAGCAGTAGTACCTGAACCTAAGAAACTGTCAAGCACAAGGTCGCCTGCATTACTTCCTAATGTTAAAATTTGTTGAATTAGCCTTTCAGGTTTAGGAGTCGCAAAAACATTTTTCGAATCGACATTCTTAACTTCTTTTTTTGCCTCTTGGTTATCACCAACTTCATCGCGCAACCATAATGTTGTCGGGACAAAACCATCTTGAACTTCAGTTAAAAATCTTTTATAGCGCGGCACATTATCTCCGTGTTCGCCAAACCATATCCGATTTTCTTGTATCAAGACTTCAAATTTTTCTTTTGAAAAACGCCAACTTGTACCGGCGGGCGGCAATATTTTTCTTCCACTTGGAGTAGTGATTTCGTAAATATCTTTTTCATTAGGTGTTTTTGCGTGGCAAGGTCCCGATGCCCAAACACCTCTTGGATCGTTGTCGGGATTAGAATATCCTTTTGTGCTATCTTCGGGGCGCGGCAATAAATTGGGTTTCCAATTTATTTTATCTTTCGCATAAACTAAAACATAATCGTGAGTATCCGAGAACCAACGTGCATCATTGCTTCGCGTTCCTTTCTTTTGCCAAATTACCGAACAAACAAAATTACTCCTTCCAAAAATTTCATCACATACAACTTTTAAGTAATCACGTTCGTCGTCGTCAATACTAATCCACATTGAACCGTTGTTGTTTAAAAGGTTGTATAATGCCTTAATTCTTGCACGCATTAAGTTCAGCCAAATACTATGTTCCAAGTTGTCATCGTAATGGGAAAATGCTGAACCTGTATTATACGGCGGATCTATGTATATGCACTTGACTTGTCCCGCGTACTTGCTTTCCAACGCTTTAAGCGCAAGCAAATTGTCACCGTGAATAATCATATTCTCGGTGTTTTCATCTTGTGCCGTATTGCTTAATGTAGGATTTTTTATCAATATTCTCGGCTCGATTTTCAGTTCACTTTCTTTCCCAACCCAAGTGAGTTCCAACTTATTCGCCATACTTTACTCCTGTGCGAAACTTATACTTTTTAATTATAACATAAAATGTCGAAAATCGCAAGGGAAACAATTTTGGCTATCACTTATTTTTTACAAGCAGGTAAAGAAAATAGCCAAAAACAAGTTTTAGTATATTTTGAACGAACAGCAATCGGGAAACCCGATTCTGTTTTTTATTTTCGTCCACAAAGGAAAATCGGGTATCCCGATTGTTCACGATGTCAGTTTTCAAAATCTACGGATTTTGGGAAAACTCTTTACCTGCTTGTAATTTCGGCTTGATTCCCAAAATAATTCCGTGCTTCTTGGTTGCAAAACCGAGGATAAGTGTGCTTGGTTATATGGAAGGGTTTGAAAGAAATTTTGGGCATTTCGGTTGTGAAATGCAAAAAACTGTCCTTGGTTATATAGAGGGGTATGAAAAATTATTTGAAGAAATTTGAGCTTAGACCGTCAACTTTTACGGAAAACTGTGCTTGGTTAAGTAGAGAGAAAATTTTTTTAAGAAATTTTCGTCCACGCGTAAATATTTTTGAGAAAAGTGTGCTTGGTTATATGTAGGGACTTTGAAACTTTTTTAAGAAATTTTACATCAGACCCCGAACTTTTTAAGAAAAGTGTCCTTGGTTAAGTAGAGAGTATTTTAAGGAGGTGCAACTATGAGCGGATAAACTCTTGACAATCAACTCTTCATAAGGTAAAATATATTCGGTCGTATATATACGATTAGTGATATTTACCCTGCGGAGGAAAGAACAATGGCAACAGATAGGTCTATTAAAGACAAGCGTTATGAAGAAAAGCATAAGGAAGAAAGAAAAGCGAAGTATATGGTTTGGGGTACAAGCGTACCGCGAAAGTATGCCGAAGAGATAAACGAATTCTTGGCGAAGTACGGGTTTACCAAAGTACAGCTCATTGAAGCAGGCTTTAAGGCTTTGATTGACGAAGCGGCGGAAACAGATACTTCTCTTGCCAAGACTTTGGACGGCTACGACGATTTCTTTGTATCGGAGAAAAAGTAACTCTTCTTCCTTGTGGATGGTAGCGGGTATGATATTGGACTATATCAATTTTAATTAGGAAAGTGCCCGACTTCCCGAAAGGGATGAATTATCGAAAAGCAACTCTATACTTATACGGAAACGTATAACGGAACGGAATATATCGTAGTAGTGAATGACAGTGACAATTCCAAAGACAATGTGTTTGACAAGCTCAAACGACTTGTAATCAAGGACTCGCTTGAAAGTGTGCATTCCAAAGGAGACAAGGAATGAACACACAGCTTTCAATGCAACATAATAATCACTTTAACGGAGGTGATAAAATCGACGCCTTATACTGTCGTCTTTCACGGGACGACGAACTTCAAGGCGATAGCAACAGCATCAAGAATCAAAAAGCAATATTAGGCAAGTACGCGCAAGAACACGGCTTTACCAATCCTCATTTCTATGTGGACGACGGATATTCGGGAACGAACTTTAACCGCCCCGACTTCCAACGGCTTATGGGTGACGTGAACGAAGGTAAAGTCAGAACGATTATCGTAAAAGATATGTCGCGTATGGGTAGAGATTATCTGAAAGTCGGCTTTTATACTGAAATTACTTTCCCCGAAGCGAACGTGAGGTTTATTGCTATCAACGACGGAGTGGACAGCGAAAGCTCGGTAGATAACGACTTCACTCCCTTCCGCAATATCATTAACGAGTGGTATGCAAAAGACACGAGTAAAAAGATTCGTGCCGTTTTCAAAGCAAAAGGTTTATCGGGAAAACATCTTTGCACAATACCGCCCTACGGGTACAAGAAAGACGACCACGACAAACAGCAATGGCTTGTGGACGAAGACGCGGCAAAAGTAGTCAAAGAAATCTTCTCGCTTTGTATGCAGGGTTACGGTCCGACGCAGATAGCGAGGATACTTACCGAGCGCGGTAGAGAAACACCGACCATTTACAAACGCAGAGTTGGTTTACCTATTACTTCGCAAGAAACAGAGTTCCCCGAAATATGGGCAACGCAAAGTGTAAACAAAATTCTTGCCAATCCTACTTATCTCGGACACACGGTAAACTTTCGGACAAAAAAGAAATCTTACAAGAGCAAAAAGAAAATAGACTTACCAAAAGAAGAATGGGCAATCTTCGAGAACACACACGAAGCTATTATAGACCAAGATACTTTCGATACCGTTCAACGCATAAGGCAAGCAAAACGCCGTCCTACCGATATGGGCGAAATGAGTATCTTTTCGGGACTTGTGTACTGTGCCGACTGTGGGCAAAAGATGTATCTGTGCCGTTGCACAACGATGAAACAAAAGGAATATTTCAACTGTTCGTCGTACCGCAAAAAGAAAAAAGCAACCTGTACTTCGCATCAGATTACCGTAGAAGCCGTAGAGCATTTTGTTTTAACTAATCTTCAAAGAGTGCTTGCATTTGCAAAGGACTATGAGCAAGAGTTTTTGGAAATTGTACGGAACGAGAACGAAAAGGAACTGCGTAGGAAACTACAAAGCCAAACACGCGAACTCGAAGAAGCCGAAAAGCGTATCCAAGCACTTGACCGCATTATACAAAATCTTTATGAGGACAAAGTATGCGGAAATCTTTCTGACGAGCGGTTTGTTAAGATGAGTCAGTCTTACGAGCAAGAGCAACGGGAACTCAAAGAGCGTACTTACTTCTTACGGCAAGAGTTATCCAAAGCGAAAGAACAGTCCGACACCGTAACGCGATTTATGCGTTCGGTACGCAAGTACACGGAGATAACCGAGCTTACACCCGAACTTGTGCGAGAGTTTGTGCAAAAGGTAGTCGTGTACCAAGCGGAAAAGATTAACGGACGAAGGACACAACGGATAGATATTTACTTCAACGGTGTGGGACAAATACTTTTACCTACACAAGACAAAAGAGAAACGGCATAGCATTTCTGCTATACCGTCTCTCTTAGGAATTGAATAATCCCTATGACACCGCCCCATAAGCGGCATCCGTTTTCTGTTTCGTATTCTATATATTATAATGTTTTGCGCACTGATTATTCTTCGTCGTCGGACGTTTCGTTCGACGCGAGGTCGCCTTCGGCGGGTGCCGTTTTCTCTTTCTTATACGTGAAGTATATGATGAGCGCGCCCCACACGGCGAGAGCCGCGACGATAACGACATCTATCACTATTAGCACGATGCGCCAAGTTTCCATAGCATAGCCGTCCACGCTCACGGACATGATATTGCTGTTTGCGACGGTGTACAGAATGTTCTTCGTCGCTTTGCGAAGAAGTGTCACCTGCGTCGCGTCGTCGGGCATATAGAACGTTTTTTCGTCTTGCGTCAAAAACAGATCGCCGCCCGCGCGGATCATGAGATCGACGTACGTGTAACGGTTAAGACTGTAGTCGGTGATCACCATGCCGCGGAAGCCCCACTCGTCGCGCAGCACTTCGGTGAGAAGCGCGTAACTGCCGCCCGCCCAGGTCATGCCCAAACGGTTGAAACTGCTCATCATGGCGGTCGCCTTGCCTTCCTTGACCGTTATTTCAAACGGCTCGAGATACAGCTCGCGCATGGACTGCTCGTTCGCCCACACGAGTATGCCGTTGTACTCGCGGTCGGTTTCCTGATCGTTGACGGCGAAATGCTTTACGTAGCAGTACACGCCTTTGGTGCGCGCGCCCTGCACTACCGCCGCGGCGAACTTGCCAGACAGCAAACCGTCCTCGCTGTAGTACTCCCAATTCCTGCCCGCGAACGGACTGCGGTGGATATTCACCGCGGGCGCGTACCAACCGCTGTACGGCAAGCCGTCGCCCTTTTCGTTGCCGACGAGTCCTTCCTCGCCGACCATTTCGCCCATGCGGTGCGCAAGCTCGACGTTCCAAGTCGCGCCCATAAGACACTCCGCCTGATACGAACAGGTGTCGTAAATGACCGCGCCCGAAATAAAGCTCGTAAACCCGCTCGGTCCGTCGCTGTCGTTGGTGAGCGGCTTGTTGACGACGTTGTTTATGCCTTTGATCGCATTCGTGCGGAACGCGCCGAACCCGACGAGGTTTTTCATTTCGTCGACGGTAAGCTCGTCGAGCAGTTTTTCCCAACGCTCGTCGTCGAACGACACCGAACCGACGTAATTGCCGTCCGCGTCGTTAAGCATATCCGCAAACGAAATGCCGTTGTCGACGGGCGAAGTACGCGGCGACTCGTTCTTGACCTCCCACGGTTTGCCGCTGTCGGGAGTAGTATACTTGCGCTTGATGGAATCGTTTAGCGCATTGAAAAGTTCGGGAGTGAGCGTGCGCTCGCCGTCTGCGAGATAGCTTGTGCGCATAGTTCCCGCGAAATTTCGACGCGACATGTACGACGCGGCTGTATCGGTGCCGAATATACCCGCCGACAGATCGTCGAACCTGTTTTTGACTTCGACTTTCTTGCCGTCGGCATTTTCGATTTCGCCGAGCTTAACGCCCGTCGCGAGATTGTACGTCGCCCGCGCTTTTGCGGTGTGCGCGTCGGTGCCGACGATAAGCGTATAATCGCCCGCCTCGAGTTCGTAGCCCTTGAACCCGTTCCCGTTCGCGTCCGACCAATCATAAGACTTCATATCGGACGCTTTGAGCGTAAGCTCGACGGTATCGGTGCCGCCGCCGGGAATAAGTTTCGTTTTCGCGAACGCGCCGAGCACCACGTGCGACTTCTCGATACCGCCCGGCGTATACGGCGCGGAATAGTACAGTTGCACCACGTCTTTACCGGGGGTTTGCGTTTTGTTTGTGACCGTGACGGTGACTTTGATCGCGTCGTTTTCGGCGATCGCGCTGCCATCGGGTTTATCGAACGTGACGTCCCAATCGAAATTCGTGTACGAAAGTCCGTAACCGAACGGATACACTACGTGCGAATTATACCAAGCGTCGGGCGTTTCCGCCGTCTTGTTCTCCTCGAACCCGCGCGTTTCGTAATACCTGTACCCGACGTAAATGCCTTCCTCGTAGTTTACGAACGCGAACTCGCTCGAACTGCCGTCGGGCGCGATATATCTGTTGCCGAACTTACTGCCGTACACACCCGTGTTGTACCAAGTGGGGTCTTGAGTAAAGTCCGTCGCCCAGGTATCCACGGTATGTCCCGACGGATTGACCGCACCCGTGAGCACTCTGCCGACCGCTTTCGCACCCGTCGAACCGGGCAAGCCCATCCACAGTATCGCGTCTATATCGGGATCGGATTCCAGCTCGCCGAGTTCCATGGTCGTTCCCGTATTGAGTATGACGATCACCTTATCGAAATTCGCCTTGACATGAGCGAGCAGATCCTTCTCGTTCTTGTCGAGTTCGAGATAGTGGCTCGTCGCGCTCTCCGCGCCCGTAACGGCGGTATCCGAACCGAAGTCCGTCGCCATTGTGCGCGGCAGGTCGAAGCCCTCGCCGCCGATGCGCGAAAATACGACGATCGCCGCGTCGCGATAGTCCGCGTACGAGCTTGTCAGTCCGTCGTAACCGCTTTTCGCCGTTTCGCCCGTTGCGAATCCCGAAAGCCGTTGACCGCTCGTCATGGCGGGGTTATCGGGACGCCCGCCGCCCGAGCGCGTATTATCGTCGTAAAAACTCTTGAGCGCGGGATTGTAAGCTATCCCCGCCGCCGTGAGGCTGTCGTACAGCGTGACGCGCGTCGAACCGGACGCGCCGCTCGCCGAACCCGACCCGCCGTAAACGAGATTGACGGAGTTTTTGCCGAACACGCTTACCTTGGGAGAAGCTCCGAGCGGGAGCGCGCCGCCTTCATTTTTGAGCAAAGTGACGCCTTCCTCGGCAACCGATACGACAAAGTCCTCCGCCGCCGACAGCACTTCCTTTTTGCTCTTGTATTCGCGGTCGTACAGCTCGTCGCGACGATCGTCCGTTATTTTGGCGCGTTCGCCGCCGAACACAAGCCCGAGCGAATTGTTAATGATCGGAACTTGCGTAATGACGAGTGACACGACAAGCACAAGCACGAGCAGTACGCACGTCGTTATAAACCAAGCGCGAGTGCCTTTGTGCTTCCATATAAACTTGAAATTCATTTCACTCTCCTCGCGAAAAGAACCGTCAGTCGAGGTTGTCCTCGTGCGCGTCGAACGTGAGCTTTGCGTCGGTAGTGAGCTTGAGGCAATCCACCGACGGTGCGCTTACCGTACCGTTGAGGTGCTTGTTGTTCTGCGGCTTGAGCACGATCGTGTTCTCGCCCTTTTTAATGTTGATCGTACCGATAGTGCGCAGCTTGAAATTTTGCACGCTGTTCACGCCCTGTTCGGTGCCGAATCCCGTATACGTGACCGCCGTGCCGTTGACGATGATCCCGAATTCTTCGGGCGTCCACGTAATGGAGGCGAGCGCGTTGCTGCCGAAAATACCTTTGAGTGCCGCAGTGCCGTCTTTGTCCGATGTGAACTTGAACGTGAGCGGGCTGTTCTCGCCAAGACTGCCGACAAACGCGCCGTTACTCGCTTCTTTGGATTCCGCGATCATGTTGAGTCCGCTCGTGGACCCCGACGGACCGAGTCCCACAAGTCCCGTGAGATCGGTGTATTCCGCTTCGAACACGTATTCGGTTTCCCCGCCGTTCCCGCCGTTCCCGCCGTCGCCGTTGCCGCCGCACGCGACGAGTGCGCCCGCCGAAGTGAGCATGCAGCCGGCAAGAGCCGCCGCGATCATACTTTTTATATACTTTTTCATGTCGATACTCCTTTATCGAATTTATTTTAATTTTGCCTTTCGACCGCAATAATATACGGTCGCTTTTAATACGATTGCCCGACGCGGCAAACTACCGCGTCGGGATCGTACCGTTTATCTAATTTTCGTACCGTCTTATTTCTTCTTGACGAATACGAGAGTTATCGCGGCACCTGCCGCAACAAGTCCGAGTATGCCGAGCACAAGCCCCGCGATCGCTACGCCGCTCGCACCGTTGTCGGCTGCCGAAACGCCCGCCGCAGTGCCGTCGGCATTGTTCACGTTGAGCGCAAGCTCCACCGACGCCGAACGGTAGCCGTCCGCAGTCGCGGTGACGGTCACATTGTAAGTGCCCGCTTTGGTGGGCGTGCCCGTTATAGTGCCGCTCGCCGCATCGAACGTAAGACCTTCGGGAAGTCCCGTCACACCGTACTTAATATCAGAGAACTGCGTGTTGGTATTGAGCGTGGCGTTCTTGAGCGCGACGGAGGTGTACGCCGTGCCTACTTTCGCATCGGCAAGTTTGAGTTCGACTTCCTCGCCTTCCACTTCCATGGTGTTGTTGTACACCACTTTCGCGCCGTAAGGGATCTGCATGGCGTTGCTGTTGGCAACCATGTACAGCACCTGCTTCGTCGCTTGCTGCAAACAGTGAATGGTGATATTCTTGTCGGCGGCGGGCATGGCGTCGATTTCCGCCTTGTCGAGATAAATACCGCCGTTAAGACCGTAAACTCTCGCGTCAAGCATGAGGTTCGCACCCGCTTTGATGAGCTGATACGCATTGACGGAGTTATAAAGCACTATGTCGGTAACGACCGCACCGTCGAAGCCCCATTCGTTGCGAAGCACCGCGGTGTTCACCGCATAGCTGCCGCCGCACCAAGTGTAGCCGATACGGGTAAACGAACCCATGGCGAACGTCGCGCCGCCGTCCTCGACTGCGATCTGGTACCCCTTGAGATACAGCTCGCGGATAGCCTGCTCGGTCACCCACGCCGCAAGACCGTCGTTAGGCGTGCCGTTTGCCGCCATCGGACCCGCGCGGTAGGTGGACGCACCGCCGCCGTCGTTGTGGAACGCGAAGTGCTTGATCGTGATATAGCAGCCCTTCGCCTTCGCGCCGCGCGATGCGGAAGCCGCAGTCATGCCTGTAAGAACGGGGTCCTCGCTGTAGTATTCGGTGTAACGGCTGTCGAAGTAACCGCGGTGGATATTCATGCCGGGCGCATACCAGCCGGTGTAGTTGAACGCTACGCCGCCCTGTTGCGTCGAGTTGCCCCACAAGCCCTGCTCGCCGATAATTTCGCCCATATCGTAAGCGAGCTGTTTGTTGTACGTGCTCGCGATCATCGGCTCGGACGCGAAGAAGTTGAAGCGGTCGGTACTGTCGGTATAGTTACCCGTCCAGCCCTTGGGACCGTCCGTATCGCGCGAGAAAGGTTTGCCGATATACGGAATGGCTTTGGATTGGAAGCCGCCGTTGTTGACGAGGTCTATCATCTCCTCGACGGTGAGCTGTTCGACAAGCTCTTGATACCGTGCATCATCTGCATCCGCGCCGATGAGATCGGACAGTACGAACTTGTACGTCGAAGAAGTGCGCTTTGACGCGTCGCCCGTTTTGACGGTGGGAATATCGGTATAGTGCGCGTTGAACGCCGCATCGTCGTATGCGAACTTCTTGTATTCTTCTTCGGTGATCGTCTTGACGCTCGCTTTGGCATAGCCGTCCTGCGTCGTGTCAAGCCCCGTCATTTCGGCGGGAAGGGTGCCCGCAAAATCGCTGCGAGAAACGGAAGTGTAGCCGTAATCGCCGAAACCTTTCGTTACGTCGTCGAATTGGTTGGTGATCTTCGCGCCCGTGACCGCGGTATCGCATTTGACGGTAGCGTCGAGCGTGAAGGATTCGGTCATATCCGCACTGCCCGACTGTTTGATTTTGTGCGCGTTCTCCATGAACTTGAACGTGTATTCGCCGTCCTCGAGAACGTAAGTTTTCGCGGTATTGTAGTCGTACGACGCCATGTCGCGAGCGTCCACCGTGAGATGCACGACTTGGCTTTCGCCCGGCTTCAAAACCTCGGTTTTAGCATAATCGCCGAGCACGACGTGCGCCTTCTCTATACCGTTCGTCTTGTACGGCGCAGTATAGTAAAGCTCGACGACGTCCTTGCCCGAATAGTTGCCGACGTTGGTCACTTTGACATCGAACGTGAACGACGTGTTTTGCGTGATCGTGCCGTCGACACCGCGCGAGCCTACCAATTCCCAATCGAAATCGGTGTACGAAAGTCCTGTACCGAAAGTCCAGTTGACGTTCGCGTTATACCAAGTATCGCCGTCGGTAAATCCGCGCGTTTCGTAATAGCGGTAGCCGTTGTAAATACCTTCTTCGTAGCCGACGCCCCAAGTATTGGTGAGCTTTTCGCCGACTTTGTAACGGGTATATCCGGTGAATGCGCCGTTGCCGTCGATCGACCAACCGTTGGCATCGGTGCGGGTGTTGAAGTTGTAGTAGGACGGATCTTTAGTAAAATCTTTCGCCCATGTGTCGGTAAGCCGACCGGACGGCGAAACGGTGCCGTTAAGCACTTTGCCGACCGCGCCGAGTCCGTTGTCGCCCGGCTCGCCTATCTGCAAGATCGCATCTACGTCGGCGAACTCGTCCAAGCGCAGTTCGAGCGGCGTGCAGGTATTGAGAAGCAGGATCACTCTGTCGAACTTGCCCGCGACCTTTTTGACGAGATCGTACTGTTCTTCATCGAGCTGCAAGCTGTGCGTGCGCTTGCCCGCGCCGCTGCCTATTTGGTTCGACCCGCCGCCCAAAACTATGAGCGCGGCGTCGCCGTAATTGTCGTACGACTTGACCCAGTCGCTGTCGTCTTTGAACATGTCGGTTATCTTCGTCGCGAGCGAAGCGTCGTTGGGATACACCGCGACCTGTTGCGTGACGGGATTGCCCTGCCAATCGGTGCCCTGCACCTCTTTTGTTTCGGCGACCCACGCCTCATACTGACCGCGCACGACGGGATTGATGCGGAATCCCGCTTGCTCGAGACTGTCGTAAATGCTGACGCTCACGCCCGCGATACCGCCCGACGCGTCGCCGCCGTTGGCACTGCCGCCCGTCGCGGGCGCAGTACCGTTGCGCCCGAATACCGTTATGCGCGAGCCGCCTATGCCGCCCGCGGCAAGCGGAAGCGCGTTGTTCTCGTTCTTAAGCAAAACCATTCCTTCTTCGGCGATCTTCAGATTGAGATCCAAGCCCGCCTGCATAGCCTCGGCTTTGCTCGAGTACGACGAAGTGAATAACGGTTTGGCGACTTCCGCCGACGCAGACATGCCCGCGCCCGCAACGCCTCCCGCTACTCCTACCAGTCCTACCGCAACCGCAAGCACGCCCGTAGTAACGCCCTTGCGGATCGCTTTGGAATTTTTCTTCATTTTTCACTCTCCTTATTGAAATTTTATTTATCCGCACTTACGCGTATAAACCGATACCGAAATATTGCGTATGTATCGCCGCGCCAGAACGTCGAAACGCGCGACCGACGCAATAAACAGAACGTTATTTCCGTCGCACGCCGCCGAATGTCGAACGGAGCGCATAGACATGCATTGCGGGAATTCCGCCGCACATGAATCATCACTTCGGAAAACGTTCCTCATCATATATCACCGAAAACCCGAATTCACACTGCCGAAAAAGCAACACTTTGAAACCACTTAAATTATACCCCCCCCCGACCTTTTGTCAAGTGTTTTGCAAAAGTTTTTTACTTTTGTTCCGAGTTTTTTATTATTTTGCTCTACATAAATACAAAATATCCGCTATGAGCGAAAATCGCCGCAAATTAAAGATTAACCGCGATTTTTGTCGCAAACTCGTCGCAACCAACAATCGCAAAAAAACCGTGTAAATCACTTGACAATCGACGAATATAGTGATAGAATAATTTATGCCCGCACGGAAACCGCACGGGCATAAGATCTTACGGGGATATAGCTCAGTTGGTAGAGCGATGCGTTCGCAACGCATAGGTCATGGGTTCGAGTCCCACTATCTCCACCAGTCAAAACCCAGTCGAACCCATATAGGTTTGGTTGGGTATTTTCTTTTCAAGACACGCTGTATAACGGCGTGTTTTTGTTTTATACGGTGGTTTTACTTGTTCCTCGCAATCTTCTTCGTCGCTATAATAAAATGACTTGTAACAGTTATTACATAGTTTTCGGGCATAGAAAAATCCCGACGGTCTTTGTCGGGATCGTCGGGATTTGTTTTGTCGGAATAGTTGAACCATATTACTATTTCGTCGTCATATAATTCTATTCTGTTTACAAGTATATCTATCAAAACCTGTGGAGATAAATCTCGCACACCGTTTGTTAAATACTCCATTACATCTTCACGGGTTATGCCGTTTTGCAGTTTACATTCTTCGGTCAGTATCTTGCCCGAAAGTTCGTCTATCTCTCGTTCGAGTTCACTCATTCGGTTTTTCGTAGTTGCGTTTATTATGCCTTCTTCTATGGCGGTCATTACGTTTTTAAGACTCTTTTCCGCTTTGCCTTTTTCTTCGTAAAGCAACTTTAATACGGACTGTTCGACGCGGTGCTTTTCGTGTATTCGCATTATTTCGTCGCAAATAATATCCAAATTAACTTTCGACGTAAACAAGTCCATTACTATATCCAAAACAAGTTGTTCTAAGTAGTCTTTGGCAACGGTGCGTTTCTTACAGTTGTTTGTATTCCGTTTTTTGTTCACGCACTTGTAGTAGTACATAACTTTACCGGTATGAGAAGTTCCGCTTTCGCCGTTCATAGATTTTCCGCAGTATCCGCAGAATACTTTGCCTTTAAGCATAAAAACGGTTTCTCGGCTGACTTGTCCTATGCGGTTGTGTTCTATGCGCCGTTGCACTTGTTCGTATAAATCAAGCGGCACGATTGGCGGATAGGTGTTTGTATAGACTTTACCGTGAATTGTATATCTGCCTATGTACTTTTCATTGTGCAAGATATTATAAATGGCGTTCGGCAAAAACTTCCTGCCATTGTGCGAAAGTCCCCGTTCTTCGAGTACGGCAATAATATCTTTTGCCATTGCGCCGTTTGCATACATATTGAACATTTCGAGCACAACGCTCGCTTGTTCGTCGTTTACGATTACTTTCTTATCTACGATGTTGTATCCGTAAGGAATGCGACCGCCTGTAAAAAGTCCTTTGTTTCTATTCTCTTGCAAGCTGCGACTTGCTTTTTGCGATAGTTCCGCACTGTAATACTCTGCAAGTCCGATATATACGTTTTCGAGCAGAATACCGTCGAGATTTCTCGAACCGTCTATATTATCCGAAGTGCGTTGCGTAGCGGATATAAGCGTTTTATGATTTTTCTTTAATCGCTGTTTATTAACGGCAACTTCGATAGCGTTTCTGCCGAAGCGGTCTATGGCATACACAAGCACGATTTCCCAAGATGCGTTACCGTCGCTGTCTTTTAACATCTTTTGAAAAGCAGGTCGGTTATCGTTTGTTCCGGTAGTGGCGCGGTCTATGTAGGTTTCCACTATGCGTAAACCGTTGCGCTCGGCATACTCGTTGCAGATACGAAGTTGTCCTTCGATACTCTGTTCGGTCTGGCGCTCGCTCGAATACCGAGCGTAGATGATTGCGTTTTTCATATTTCAAAACTCCTGTTATTAGTATTTATTTTAGCCTTTCGGCAAGAGCGAAAGAAACGGCTTTGACTGTTCTATCGCTTATTTGGTTATTGTTTTTACACGCCGTCAAGGGTTGCGACAAGCAATGCACTTTACCCTTGACGGCGCAGGCAAAGTCGTTTACGCTCCGCAGACGAAAGGCTAATTGCATTTCGGCATTTTCTCTATAACTTCCTTGCTGACTTGTCCCATAAGCACGCCTTCGTCTATACAGGTGAAATTGTCAAAGAGAATTGCTTTTCGGTTTTCCTCGTCCATATAGCAGAGTATATCTTCGTCGGCAATATCGCTCTTAAAGAATGTAGGCAGATTGCGAGATATAATAAGTTTGCCGTTGTCTTTCTCTATGTATTTGAGAAGATATAAGGCGGTAGATATTACGTCTTCGCGCCGTTCTACTTGCTCGAAATCCGAACGCCCGAATTTATTGTTAAAGTGCGTATTTTGTATTGTCGTTTGCATACGGTGTTTCTTGATACTCCAATCCCGTACTTCGATTAACTCCCCGATCATTTCGGGGATAATGAATATGCCGTGAAAGTGCAATCTTTCTCTTTCGGGAGAATACTCCCACGCGCCTATATATCTCCAACCTTTATTTGTAGCAAGGTGGCGCAAACAGTTAAGCAAAGACTTCTTAAAACTTTCTTCGGTATGCTTTGCGGAATCGTATGTAAACGTGCAGAAGTAGTCCCAAGTCTGCAAGTTAATTTTGCGGAACAATCTCTGCATACGCACAAGACGGTTGCGCTTTTTCTTTTCCGTTTCACGCTCGATATATTCTTTTTGCATTTCTTCGGTTTTGAACAGTCCGTCCATAGCCTCGTTTATATGTTCTTTGCGTTCGCGTTTCGGCAGCGATAGGCTTTCATTGTAGGCTTTGTCGAACTCCTGCTTTTCAACCGTTACGGGCGGTTTAGGTCGGCTTCTGCCTTTCCGTTTAGGATAGGCATTGCTGTCGATTGCAATATAATGACTGCCGTCATAGTAAACTTTTGCTTCTCTGATACCCATAGTTAAAAAATCCTTTTGTTTTATTTTTATTTAGTCTAAACTTCAAAGTCGAAAGATTTTTTCGACTTTGAAAAAATAGTTACAAGTTTTCCAGTTATGCACATATTCTAAAAGTCAAAGTGGAAAGAAATTTTCCACTTTGAAAAAGTTTTCAAAAAATGCTTCCAATATAAAGCCACGAAAATAGCGAAATATAACGGTCTAACCAAAAAATATTTTGAAAAATTTTTATGTACATAAAATATCCTCTACTATTAAGGCTTGAAAAGCAAAAATACAAGGGACTTTTACGAAAAAACTTTGAAAAAGTTTACGGTACAAAAAAACAAGCCGTGAAAGACTTGTCTAAAACAAATAAGTAAGAAGCGGCGACGGCGTAAAAAAAATACGGCGGACACGATAAGCCTGCGCGTGTCGCCGTATTTTAGCCGTCGCCCTTTGTTGGGAATGTTATTTCGTTTTGTTGTGTTTGGTTTAGGCGTGTGCTTGGGTGCGCGAGCGTTAGCGAGCGCACTCGTTTACCCAAGCACACGCCTAAATGCAATTTAAGAATATGAATCGCAATAACATAGCCATATGCCATCTAATAAAAACTTATTATTTTTCGACAAGTTGCCATATTTTACTATAAATTTTGAAAAAAATATGCTATACTTTTCTTGATCAATAAATTTAGAGGTATAGCTATATGAGTACAACCGCCGAGAGGAATCGCAAAATCCACAACATTCTTGATTCTCTATACTTGCAAGCAACAGAAGAAAACTGTCATATAGATGAAACATTATATAAAACATCAATGGATAAGCTATTTGATACAACAGCATGGGGATTTAGAGAAATAGTTCTTGTGGTTGTTGTTGGCATGAAGCTCAATCCCAAATATAAAGCTTCGAAAGAATTATATAATTGCAATCCTCGAGCGATTTACGAAGGTCCTATTAAAGAATTTTTTATTGAAAAACAAATTCCTCACCGTAAATCTGGACCTTTGAATGTTGCAAAAGCTACCGTTGGATTAGATATGGCTTGGGCAACGCAGCGCCGCCCTTCGGACGTAGCAAAGGCGGTTGTGAATATTATTGACTATCTTGAAAAGGATGAAAATATTGATAACCGAGTAAACGATATTGGCGTTTCGTTATTTCGTAGGCTTATAGCGTCGGCAAAAAGTTTAACTGCACTTACAGTTAATATTGATCCACAAAATGATCCAGATTACATTTATAATTTGTGCTATGAATTAATTACAAAAACACCAGATAGCGGAAATACTCCACAAAAAATAGTAGCTTTTTTATTAGAGAGCTATCACAATTCCTTTCACACAAATATTATTGTTACTGGCGGAGAGGATAGAGCTTCTGTAACAAGCACAACAAGTAAGAAACCAGGCGATATAAATGAGGAATACAATGGATATATTTATAAAGTTTATGAAGTTACTGTAAAGCATTTTGATATTGCAAGAATACGCGACTCATTTGATTGCATATCTATTTATAATGAAATAAACGATACAAAAATAAGCGAAATCATTGTAATTTGTCGTAAAAACGACTGTCCACATGGTATGATTCAGAGCGGATTAAATTGTTACCTTGGTAAATACATATATCAAAATGTAACGTATTACTTTTGTGATATTTTTGAATGGCTATCAATTCTATTACAGCATATAACAGAAGGTGGGCGACAAGAATTTTACTCATTATTAAATAATTATATAAACGACTTTAACACGTCGTTATCAGTTAAAGAATTATGGCAACAGCTACATAATCAATAAAACAATATAGGAGCTTTTCATAAGCTCCTATATTTCTATAAATTCAAATATTCGATGACCGCGTTAGCAACAACTTTTGCCATTTTGCACGGCACAGCGTTACCTATCTGAGTATAAATACTACCTTTATTTCCACAAAAAATATATTCATCAGGGAAAGTTTGGATTCTTGCTGCTTCTTTAATTGTGATTCGTCTTAATCGACTAGGTGCTTCCTTAAATTCTGGTTTTATGGTTTTATCACAAAGACCTTTGTGATATGATACTATCCAATCGCATTTCGCATTTTCATAAAGATATTCTTCATCAATAAATGGTGTCTTGTTGCCACCCATGGATGCAGGAAGCGTATTTGCATACCCGTCTATATTAATTGGGCGTCCTTGTCCATTAAAATACATACCTGCATATGGAGATTTTCTCATTATTGGATGCGTGGCAAAAGTAATTTTCGCCGTACAAGTGTTAGGGTGTCTATCGGTTCCAGCTTTACCTAGCGAACGTAAAAGTGTTTTAATAGTAGGTGCAATTTCTTTTTGCTTTTCAATTAACTCTCGAATGTTTTTATCAAATTGATCATTTTTGTCGTCTTTTATACCTATAAAAAAGACTCTTTCACGTTTTTGAGAAACGCCATATTCTGTTGCATTTAAGATGATTGGTACGCATTTATAACCTAAATTTGTAACCCTATGTATATATTCTTCTCTTACAGATTGCCATTTTTTCAGTTCCCCTAACGCTTTGACATTTTCCATAACAAACATTTTGGGAGAAACAATTTCCAATACATCGGTAAATGTAAAAATTAATTTACTTCTATCGTCGTTAGGATTCATCTTACCGGCGACTGAAAATCCTTGACAAGGAGGACCGCCAAATACAATATCCACATCATTAAACTTTTTTAATAATGGCATAACCGTATTAATATCGGCATTAATCATTGGTGCATTTAGGCGATTAATTTTGTAAGTTTGTGCGGCATCAGGCATAAGTTCATTAGCGAATACTATATTTACACCTGCTTGTTCAAAGCCTATATCCATTCCGCCAGCACCAGTAAAAAGAGAAATGGCACTAATTTTCCGAGTTGACATCAGCATCTCCTTGTTGAGCTTTTGTTTTTAATATTATTGCTTGATTTGTTGTATCTATAAAAATATCAAATTCGGTTTTGCCTTTTTCAATTTTAAGGTTTGTTAATATTGATTTAGGCAAACGAACTCGCATGTCTTGTTGGAGAATATATGTATCAAGATATATTAAGCTATTCATTTTTTCTGTCCTCTATGGTAAAACTGGACTAATTTTAGCACATATTTAGTCCAAAAGTCAAGTAAAAGGGTTAAAAGATATTAATTGCCGTATATGACAAAACAAATCTTATTTATAACTTTTTTAATTTCCGTATTCAGCAATATACTTGTTGTATTTCTTTCGTATCGCATAACGGCGTCCGCATATCGCACATTCCGCTGTGCCAAAGTAACGGACTATTTCTTCAAAGTACATTCCGGCGAGATAACAATTCAGAGTTTGCAACTGTATTTCTGTCAATCTCATTCGCTTTATGATGTCATCGACGTTTGTCCAGTCTTCTTCGGTTTCTTCCTTAAACGGCACAGATAAATTTATTACTTCCTGACTATCGTTTAACGCATATATAAAACCTTCTTTTCTCTCTCGCATAAGCATTTGGTTTATACGGCTGTAACAGGCAGTCTTTATACTTACGGACTTGCCCCTTACGCTTGTAGCACATACTTCGTTTATATCTTTTCCCATATATTCACATAAAAAGCACATTGCTTCTTGCGCAAGGTCGTATCCGTCCGAGAATACCCAGTCTTGATTTTCCAAATTTTCAATGTCCTTTATTAGTCCCATATAGAGTTTATTCAGTTTTCTGTTATATGAATGGCTTAATACCTTTTTCAATGCACTTAATGCTATTGCATGCGCCCAACGCTGTATATTGTTCTCGGATATTACGGGATTGTCTTGAAAGATATTGTATTGCATTTCAGTCCACCTCGCAGAAATCGTCAAGAGCAATCTTATTTTCATAAAATCTGCCGTACTCAAAATACAAATTGCCCGAATTGTCTTTTAATAGCGGGAATGTATCTTGCGTTATCTTTCCTGCACGAGTTATTGCAACGGTGATGGATTGACGATCGAAATCTACGTCCACTATATTGAACGTAATCTCGTATTCGCCGTCGTAGTACGAGAACTCTGAAAGATAGAATTTTCTTTCATTCTCTTGGAACACTTTGTTCTTCATTTTGGATTTACCTCCGATTATTTAATTTTGCCTTTTCTGCAACAACCGGAAGTAGCACGGAGAAAAGATAAATATAAATTTCATTGAATAGCCGTAACACGGAAGTCAACGACAAAGAAAAAATCGGTGCATAAAAATAACGCCTAACAGTTTACTCGCTGTTAAGCGTTACTTCTCTAATTCAAATTTTAAGTGCCGATTATTTCCGTTGACTTATGCTTTTATCTGTGCTACCGACATATGCCGAAAAGGCAAAATATATCGGAACGGTTTAATCTATTTCAACTATTTTCAATCTATTTTCTAAAAGCAATTTGTGTATTAAATTTTTCCCTTGCTCTTTATTTGTAAGTGTGTTGCCATAAGAATTTATTAAACGATATATCGAATCTGTTTGTTCGTATCCTTTTGAATAATAAAAAACTAATGCAACACGATCATTGCTGTAAAGATTGTAATAATCAAAAATACTTTGAAAATACGAATAATCTGCTTCATTAAGAGAATGTCCGTAAAATTTAATTGTAATTGCAGAATTTTCGTTTAATGTTGGTAGAATACTTATAGGGGAACTTGTATCAAACATCTTCCGATAAGTTTTGCTGAATAATCTTAAACCGGCATATTGGTCGTTCGATTGTATAAAACCGTCATCTATTCCAAAAATAATGCTTGAAGAATTACAACCTGTTGCACAATTTTTATTGCATAGTTTTCCGTGAACATTACTATAACAACAAGGACTTTCAACCTCTAAAATATCAAAAAGAGCGGTATAGTTAAAACTTAAAATATTTGTTGAGTGCAAATTGGTATATTCTTGCGACAATAAATGTGTTTCTCTCCAAGCCGATTGTCGCATCGTCGGTGAAAGTTGTTCCCAGTATTCCTCGTCCTGTTGCTCAATAATATCATCAATGTTTTCATACCGCATATCCGTAAAACCTGTTAGGGTTGCTAATAGGTTCATCGCATTAACAATGTATTTTTCATTAAGTTCTTTTGAGTTTTTAGGGTTTACAATATTGCTTTTTATATATTTGCAAAATCGTTGTTCAAAATTGTATAATTCTTGCAAAATATGAGCGATGAGTAATTGCAACAGTTCATCATCAGAATATGCCTTTTGCTGTGATAATACATTATAGAAAAATCTCATACAATATTTATATATATACTGTATGATGGAGTTTCTTGTAGTTTTAGTTGCATCGTCTGAATCGCTTCCTGATTTTGTGCTTTGCAAAGCATTTTTCCATACACATATCGACATTTGCTTATCGATATAAAATGTAGAAATCAAAGTATTTTTAATAATTGTTTCTATATCGCACCATTTATAATCTACGTCGCTGTATGCTTTATGATATTCAAGCAACAAGTTTTCCCAAAAACCTGAAACGCTGGCTCTTAATTGTCGAAGTCCAAAAGGCTCTCCGATAGTATCAAGTAGGGCATTTCTAAAAAAATCTTTGTACCGTGATTGTAGCCCACAATGCACGTCAAACCCATTGCCTAAAATTAGTAGTTGATAATATTTCATCATTAGAAATCTCCTAAAATACTTCTTTATTATAATACAAAGGCAGTAAATTGTCAAATTTGATAAGTTCGACTTTGTTTGCTGTCAGTCCACCATAACAGGGGTATACGCACACCTCTCGGTACAAGAAATCGCGCTCGCGGTTTCTTTTTCTTTTGCGCTTTTATTATCGTATTCTGTTTTTATCGCCCCATTCGCACATACCGTCTAAAATAGGCATTAACGATTTACCGCGTTCGGATAAACTATACTCCACTTTGGGCGGAATTTGCGGATATTCTTTACGAATGATAAGACCGTCGCTTTCAAGTTCTTTTAGCGATAGGCTCAATGTTTTGTACGATATACCTTTAATATAGCGTTGTAACTCGTTATAGCGTACAATTTCAAATTCCATAAGTGTATATAATATGGTCATTTTATATTTACCGCTTATAAGAGAAAGCGTATAACTAAACCCCGTATCGCATAATTTTTCGGAAGCGATGCAACGTGCTTTATTGAATTCCATTTCGACCTCTTTTACACTCTACTTTTTGTTAGTATCGCACTTTATTGTGCGTACTTGACAAAAATATTATACTGCAATATAATAAATATGTCAATAAATTTTTCGGGAGGTTCTCTATGAGAGACACAATTAAAGAATACGAAGCAGTAGAACAGGCGGCTATGAAATTTGTAAAAAGCGTAGCGGAAGGCAACAGCAAGTATGCAAAAGAACTGTTTATCGACGAAGCGGTGCTTTTCGGGTATCTTGACGGCAAACTCGAGCACGGCTCTATAGAACAGTTTTATCATAATGTCGATACTGTTTCGGGCGGCAAAAACTTCAAGGCAAAAGTTGACGTACTGTTCGTCGAAGAAACGCTTGCGGTTGTTCGCGTACTCGAAGAAGGTTGGGGTAACAGAATAGATTTTACCGACGTGCTTTTGCTTTTGAAAATGGACGGCGAATGGAAATGCGTTGCAAAGGCGTATAACCAAAATTCAAACACAATTCAATAATAAATTCAAGAGGTTGCATTATGAAAAAGAATATTGTAGTTATTACGGGAAGTCCGAGAAAGAACGGAAACAGTTTTGCTATGACCGACGCTTTTATTAAGGCGGCACAAGCAAAAGGACATAATGTTGAAAGATTCGATGCCGCATTTATGAAAATCGGCGGTTGCCATGCTTGCGAAACTTGCTTTAAGACGGGAAAAGCGTGTTCGTTTGACGACGATTTTAATTTAATAGCACCCGCTATCGAAAAAGCGGACGTCGTGGTATTTACAATGCCTGTTTATTGGTATTCCATACCCGCGCAGATCAAAGGCGTTATAGACAGAATTTTCTCTTTGGTAGTCGGCGGCAAAGACGTTTCCGGCAAGGAGTGTGCTTTGATTACTTGTTGCGAAGAAGATGATTTATCCGTTATGGACGGCGTTCGTGTTCCTATCGAGCGTTCCGCCGCGCTTTTGAAATGGAAAATGGTCGGAGAGGTTTTAATTCCGAGCGTTCTTAATGTCGGCGATATTGATAAAACCGACGGCGTCCGAAAAGCCGTTGCGCTTGTCGATATGCTGTAAATACTTTAATAGATAATGACTGAAAACGGGAAACACCTATAATGAAATGCACCCGAAAAGTCGGTCAAAAATAACTCCATGCTGGTGAATGAGTTCGGTATTGTACCGGACTCATTCCGTTTAGAATGGAAAATTTCTCTCCCTGTTTCGATAGAAAGTAATTTAGATTTATTTTCGGACAAGTACATTAGAATTTTATCCGACGGATGTGCTCGCATTTCTTTCATTCCCGAATAGACAAGCGTATCGCTCTATTGCGATCTTTCCGCTATCCCGTCAAAAAATGTCCTGTAATCAACGATATGCTATATGCTTGAAAAATCGGAACGTATATGTTATAATATATTTACTTTGACACACGGCGAACCGCGATCTCGCGTGCGATGACATGGCGAAAGAAAATACCGTTCGTCCGAAAAATTCAAAACGTTTCCATATTCTCGGGAGGTAAAAATGAAAAACAACGAAGCAACCGAAGCGGTCGGAGAACTGCTGAACACGATCTCCGAGATCGACGACTACGGCGAAGCCGCACCGCTTTTGCACTTACTGAACAACGTCGCGAGCGAGCTTGACGACAACTCCGCCGCGTTCGGGTCGATAGTCGAATTTGCGGTGAGTCGAGCGGAGAAACTGATACGCGAACTGCCCGACGTCACCGACGAGCACCGACGCGACGACATTTTCGGGTACGTTTCGCTGCTGCTCAAAAATTACGATCATGCCGTCGAGCACGGAGCCGATCTGCACCAAGGCGACGCCGAAATCATGAACACGCTTCGCGGCATGGCGGACGCCGAGCATCTTATCGAGCGCACCGTATTCGATACGTTCGAACCCGATCCGCCCGCAGAAAGCGGCATATCCGAGATCGTCGCGCTCCGCAAAACGTTCACCACCGACTTCCAAGCGGGCAGGCTGATCGTCGGACTTCTTCACTACTCCGAAAAATTCGACGTGCTCTCCGCACAGTCCCGCGCCGAACTTGCGACGCTTGCCAACGGCGAGCTTGCTCGGCTATTATCGCTTTCGGAACTTACGGGCGACGCGATCGACGCGCTCGAAGTGTGCGTCGACCTATGCGGACACCTGCCGACAAACGATACTCTCCCCATGCTCGACAAAGCGATCAAGCTCGGGCGCAGCAATATCGGCTACTATGCGGCATCGTCCGTTCTCAAGCTCGGCGGCGCGCTCGCACCTGAAAGCATTGTCGCACTAATGCGCGACATCGAATACGCCGATCTTACATACAGTCTTGTTCGCAAGCACAAACTCGCGGAGATCGACGCGCGCATCCCGCCCGAACTGAAAACACCCGAGTATCTTGCCGAGAGCGATCTCGTACACTGGCTCACCTACCCCACGGAACTCGGTCGCAAGCCCGACGAGATAGAACTTATCGGCAAAGTAAAATCTCACGGCGAACCGTACTACGTATTCAAATACAAATCGGCATCGGACACGCTCGCCGACGAGGACAAAAACGTTTGGCTTATCGGCTGGGCAAACGACAACGGCGGCACGTTCAGCGAATTCGAGCACCTTTCCGATTACGAGGGCGCGACGCCCGAAAAAACGCTCAAAACGATCAAGAAGAAATGCCTGTAATTATTCCTCGTTTCAAACGTATAAACGACGACATGAAAAATCCCTTCGCGAGTTCGGTCCCGCGAAGGGATTTTTAATCTTCCTTTTTTATTTTTCTATTCCGCCGATTTTTCCCACACGGCGTACAGCGTCGCGCCGTCGGGCGCGGACACGAGTTCTTCCGCCGCATAAACCGCTTCGCCGCCGTCAGTTGTCGCCCACCCGACGAAAGCATATCCGTCGCGAACGGGCGGACCGACAAACACTTTTTCATTGACGTTAACTATATTCGTTTCCGTTTTCGTCACCGAAACGACATGACTTTTATCTTGCGAAAGCGTCGCGCCGTACACCGTCGGGCAGTACGAAGCATTCCAACGGGTGTTCCAGCCCTCACCGTCTTTATCGCTCTCGACGTACACGGTAAGATCGTTACAGCCGTAAAACACATAAGCGTCCATCGTTTCGAGCGTCGCGGGCAGTATCACGCTCTTGAGCGCGGTGCCGCGGAAAGCCTGTTTGCCGAGCGACCGCACTTTCTCGGACAGAACGACCGTTTCGAGCGACTTGCAACCGCCGAACGCATAATCTCCGATCGTCGTCACGCCGCCGAGTTCGAGCGATTTCAAACCCTCGCAGTTATAGAACGCGTATTTTTCCACTGCCGCGACACTGTTCGGGAGCGCGACCGCCTCGAGCGCGGCACAGCCGTAAAACGCACGTTCTCCCACCGTTTCGACATTCGCGCCGAATTTCACCGATTTCAAGTTTTCGCAGCGATAGAACATACGCGTCGGCAAGGTTTTAAGCCCGTCGCCAATACTCACCGATCTCAACGATACGAAATGCGAAAACGCCTTTTCGCCCACCGTCGTTACGCCGTTCCCTATCTCGAGCGTACGCGCGCCGTACAGTTTCGTTTCGCCCGATTCCTCGTCGTATTCCTCCGCGCCGCAACCGTAGAAAGCGAACGCGCCGATTTCTTTCACTGCGGCGGGGATCGTAAAGCTCGCATTCTCCTGATCGCCGTCCGCACATTTCTCCGTGCCGAGCATGTTGCACTTATAGAACGCCGAGCGACCTATATACTCGACGCCGACGGGCAAGCCGTCTATAGCGAGCATATGACAGTTATAGAAAGTGTAATCTTCTATACGCTTCAATCCCTCGGGCAGCGTCACCGAAACCAAATTCGCACAGCCGCTGAACGCGCCGCGTCCTATGCTTTTCACGCTGTTAGGGATATTGACGACATCGAACTTCGCGTTCTGCAACGCGTAGACCGCTATGCCGACCGTGCCTTCCGCCACGTCGAGCGTGCCGCCTATATCCGGCTTGCAATCCACAAGCCAATTATCGGCGTACACCGCACCGCTCGAGCTTGCGAAAAGTCCGGTATTTCTGAACGTCCACGATCCGACTTTTTCCACCGTGTCGGGAATCGTTATCGTTGCGAGAAGCGTGCAACCGTAAAACGCGTTGTCGCGTATCTCTACGAGCGAACTTGCGCCAAGCTCGCCGTTCTTATATTCGCCGAGGTGCGCCGCGCGAAGTTTCACGCAGCCCGTGAACGCACGCTCGCCGAGCACGCGCACGCCGCTGCCGATAGCGACCGCGGTAAGCTCGGGACACCCCGCAAACGCGAAGCCGCCGATGATCTCGACGCTGTTCGGAATGACGAGCGTGTCGAGATTTTTACACGCCGCGAAAGCATAGTCGGCAATTCCGCGCGGCATATTGCTCTTTAAGCTCGCCTCGTAAATCGCACCGCGTTGCGTCCTGACTTTGGGCGCAATGAACCAATCGCCGATATACACCATGCTGTCCTCGGCGTTCCAAATGGCGGTATTGTAAAACGCGTCCGCGCCGATGCTTTCGAGTTTGTCGTCGAGGGTGACGGTGCCGAGGTTGGTGCAACCGCGGAACGCGCCTTCGCCCACCCGCCTCACGCTCTTGCCGAGCTTTATGTCGAGGATCAACGAACAGTTCGAAAATGCGTAATTGCCTATATCTTCGAGCTTGTCGCCGAACGTGATGAACTTGACTTTCGTATTCGCGTAGAACGCGTTTTCGCCTATCGTCTTAAGCTCGCTGCCGAAAACTATTTCCTCGGTGCGGGTACAGCCCGAAAACGCGTGATCGCCGATATATTGCAGGCTGTCGGGCAGTTTCAACGCGTCGAGCATTTCGCAGTTGATAAACGCATTGTCGCTTATGCCGATAAGCGTGTTCGGGAACGTAATGTTCACGAGCGACCGACAGTTCGCGAACGCACTGCTCGGGATCTCCGCCACGCCGCTCGGTATGACTATATCCGAATCGAGCACGCGACAGCCCTGAAACGCCTTTTCTCCGATATACGTAACGTTCTCGGGGACGTTCGCGGCGGTGAGGAACGAGCAGTTATAGAACGCCTGATCGCCTATGCGCGTTATGTTCCCGCCGAGCGAGATCGCCGTAAGCTGAGTGCGGTTGGCGAACGCTCTGTCGCCCACTTGCGTGACGGGTTTGCCGCGGTAAGTGTCGGGAACGACGACGCTGCCCGTCGCACTGCCCATGCTCGAAACCTCGTACTCGGTGCGGTTGTTTATCAGTTTATAGGCAAGTCCTATCTCCGCTTCGCGGGTGAACTCGATTTCTTCCGACCAATCCGATTCGCCGTGCGTATCCTCGTTGCCGACGGCGCGAACGCGAATGGTATAATCGCCCGCCGAAAGGCTTTCGAGCGAATACTTGTTTTGCCGCGAACTTTTCTCGTCGCCGTTTATGCTCACGCGATAGTACCGCGCGTTCGGCACGGCGCGCCAAGAAAGCTCGAGCGTGTCGCCGTTGACCGTAAGATTTTGCGGGCGCGGCAACGACGGCGTGCAACCGACGAGAAGAAGCACGATCGCGAGAAGTATCACCGCGACCGCCGCGACGGGAACGCCGAGCCTGCGCACTGTTTTTCTTTGTCGTAAAACGTTATTCGCCATCTCCGCCCCTCGCTTCCATTTCTTGTTTCGCCTTGCGGTCGCGGACAAGTTCGTGTATCCACTTGAACTTGAATTTGCGCACCGCCACGTCGAGCACGAACAGCACGATCGCGATTATAAGCATGACGATACGCGGATCTGCCGTGCGGTGCACCGATTTCTCGAACGTTTCGAATACCGACAGCGAGTCGGTTACTATTTCGCCGCGTCCGCTCGTCGCGAGTGCCTCGAGGTACTCAAGCCCTATCGGCGAATCTTCGGGGAACGCATTATACTCCGCCGAGTACGAGAACGTGCGGTTGACCACGCGCTCGGACAGCACTTCGCCCGCCGCGTTCTTCTTTTGCACCGTTATTTCATACAGTCCGGGGCATGTTATTTCGATGCCGAACCGCGTATAGCCGTCGGATGCGGTAACGCGCACGGGCTGTCGAGAATAGAACTCGATAGCTTCTTTGCTCTTGGGCGTGACGGTGACAGACACCGTGTCCGTTTCTTCGAGCGGCGTGTACACGTTCATATCGGTGGTGTAGTTGTCGTTCTTGAACGTAAGTTCTATATCCGAGAGATTTATCTCCTGCGTGGGGAACAGCCCCGACAGCACGTTTTTGATAAACCGCTTGCCCGTATCCGACTGCAGGAAATCCCCCGCCCATTCGTCGGTGAGATTGCTCATAAAACTGCCGACCGTTCCGTTGCCGTACTTCCACTGCGCGTAGATCGGCACGAACTCGCCGACGAGCGGCGCGACCGCGCCGTTACGGAGCGTAGTGCCGTAATAGCCCTTGAACGGCAGTTTATCGAGTTCGGGTTGAGTTATGCCGGTGACCGCCGACGTTATCTCGTTGATGCGCAGGGTGAACTCCTCGCCGTACTTGATTTCGGAAACGATATTATCTTCAAAATCTTTTTGTATCGCGTCAGAAATACTCGAACCCAAGACCGACGCGTCATAGAACGTGCCGCCGCCGAGCTTGCACGCTTCGTCCATCAGCGTTTTATAATTGCCGTAGCATCCGACGCCGACAATGGAAAGAGTAATGCCCTTCTTTCTGTTTTCCTCGATGAGTTTCGTATAAAGTTTGACGTCCTCGTCGTCGACGACGCCGTCGGTGACCATTATCATATGCCGCCGCGCGACGTCCGCCGCCGCGAGCGCGGATCCCGCTTTGGAAATCGCATTGGTGAATACCGTGCCGCCGCTGCCGTCGTCGGGAATGGCGTTTATCGCCTCCTGTATTTTGATCTTCTGCGAAACGGGCAGAACTTGCACTTCTTCGCTCGCGTCCTCGGAGAACGTCATTACGCCGCAATAGTCGCGCGAAGTGAGCGCGTCGAGTACCGCGTGCGCGCCACGCTTCGCCTGCGGAACGGCGGAGGACATGGAACCCGACGTATCGACGACTATCATCACCGCGACGGGCGGGGTGTAGTCGATCACGCGCACGGGCAACATTTGCTGATACAGCGTGCCTTGCATGTCGCGGCGCAGATACGCGTGCGGCACGATCTCGCCGTTTTCGTTCTTGTCGGGATTGCCGCCGACGGTGAACATGCCGCCGCCCAAATCGTTCACGTACACATTGAGCATTTCAAAAAACTCGGGCTTCATGTCTTTATTCGCGATATTGACAAGCACGACTTGATCGTACTCGCAAAATTCCTCGACGCTTTTCGGGAGTTTATCGACGTCCGCCGCCGCGTTCATCACCGTGACTTCCATGCCGAATTCCTCGCTCTCGAGAAGTTCGCAAAGCGGCTCGGACTCACCGAGGTCTTTTTCCACCACGAGCACGCGATTGAACACATTCATGTACATGTACGAAAAATAGCTGTTGTTCTGCTCCACGGTGTCGCCGTCCGCGTTCTTCACCGAGAGCGCGAAACTCAATTCGTGCAAACCCTCTTTGTCGAACGTATGCGGGATATTTATAGCCTGCAAGCCTTTCGTAAGCTCGCGAACGATCGCGGGGTCGGGCACGCCGTTGTCGGACAGCGTTATCGAAACGTCGTTGTCCTTGCCGCCGACATTGCTTTGCAAAATCAACCGAATATTCACCGTTTCGCCCACTACGACGTTGCGGTCGGGAGTTTCCGCACCCACTATCTGAACTTCGTCGAACTCGTCGCCGAGAAGGGGCACGACGTCCACTTTCGTGCCGTTCGCGGCGATGCCGCGAATGACCGAAAACGCGTTGCCGTCCGTTTCTATACCGTCGGACAAGAGCACTATTTTAGCCGATTCGGGACGGGAAAGCAGTCCGCTCGCGTACGTGAGTGCTGCGGCGATATCCGTCGCGCTCGTGTCCGGTTCGTCCGACGCGAGGTACTCGCGATAGACTTTCGCGGAATCGTTGGAAAGCTCGGCGGCGTACAGCTGATCGTAACCGAACTTGACGACGCCGACGCGGTAATTCGACCCGCAGTCGTTGATCACTTCTTCTATGAACTTGTCGCGGTCGTCCGCTCTGTCCCTGCCCGAGAACGACGAATCGACCACTATAAGCAACTCGTTTTCGGTATTGGGCAGGTCGTAAGAGAACGTGATGCCCGAAACGAGTGTGACGCACAGCACCATTACCACCATGTGCAACACGACCGAAATAACGCGGTTTCGGGTACGGCGGTAGCGTTTTTGCATGCGCAAATACGGCAACAGCGTAAGAGCTATTGCGGGTATCAAAAGCAGAAGAAGCCACGGATATTCGAAGTTTATTTGAAAGTTCGTCATTATCCTATCTCCTACCTCATGTACTCGCGCGACTGCAAAAACCATTCGACGAACAGCAATGCAAGGAGTGCCGCGGCGAACCAAACCAAAAGATCGCGGTCGGCATATTCCGTCTTTTTGTTGCGCTCCAACAGCGGGAGCGCGTCGACTTCTTTCGTTATATTGCTCTCGAACGGCGAAACGTACACATAGAAATTATCTTGAAGTATCTCGTCGCGCACCGCCTGCGTGAGCGTATAACTGCCCGGTAAACCCACGTCTATCGTGCTCGGGAATTCCTCCACCGTTTTTTCGAGTTCGGGCCCGCTCACCGCGAGCGAATTCCCGCGCGCGTTTACGGGCACCGTCGAACCGACCACGTACGAGCGGCTCGGCACGGTCACGGGAATATAACGGTTGAAAACGGTATAGAACGACAGCGGGAACTCGAGCACCGCAGCCAAACTCGATTCGTGTATGGAGAACGAATATACGATATACGTAAAATCCTTTTCTTCGCGCACGGCGACGACGGGCGCGCCCTCGTAATACATCAATTCGATAAAGCCTTCGGCAAGACGTATTTCGCGATAAGCGGACACCGTGATCTCGGTGGCGTCGAGTTTTTCGGTGATCGGGTGCGGCGTACCCATTGCGAGCGTGGAATCGCGATTGACGTTGTGGACCCGCGAAAACTCCGCGCCGAGTCCTTCGATCGTTCCCTCGCCGGGATTGAAGATCATCACAAGCCCGTCTATGGGCATGACGCGCGGCATGAGCGTTTCAAACAGATAGAAGTCGTATCCTTCCGTCGCTATTTTGTCGCGCTCGGTGACGGTGGTAAGCTCCACCTCCCAATCGTCGGTGACGAACCCGCGCAGTACGTAAAGCGTGTTCTGAAAGAAGATACACGGGTCGTTACTCACGTACTGTATTTTGATGACCGGTTTATTGCCGCCGTAAATATAGAAAGAATTGTCGTCGCGGAAAGTATCGTCCGCTTCGATATACACATGCACCGACGAGAACGAATACACCGCCGCCCGACCCGCATCGAGCTGTTCTTCGATCCCGAACGAAATATCGAACTCGCGATCGACGTTGTCGAACATTTCGGTACGGGACATATGGATAGTGCCGTACTCGCCCGTTTCGTTATTAACGCCCATAACGTCGCAGTGCACGGTGAGCCGTTCCGATCTGCCGTAGCACCCGACGCGCACGTCGAACGAATAGTAATTGTCTTTGACTTCGGCGACCGCGCTCAAGATCGCGGCGTTCCATTCGTCTTTCTCGGCGACGTTCACCACCTCGATACCGCCTTTGTCGATATAAGTGGTCGCGGTAAACAGCGTGACGTCGGTATCGGGGTTCTGAACGACCACCGCTTCGGCAAGCTCCACCGCGCCGTCGAAATCCGCCGAGCCGAACGTGCACTTCCCGTCGCCCTCGACGAGTTCGGAAAGCGCGGCTACCGTATCGGATACGTTCTCCGCCGCCGCGCGCTGCACTATATAATGCGCGTCGCCGTCCGCGAGTATCGCTGAAAACAAACCGCCACCCTCGGCGGTTGTGCGCGCGAGGTCGATAGCCTTTTCCACTGCGCGCTCGAACCGACTCGTATCGTTGTTGCTTACCCGCATGCTCGCCGAAGCGTCGATTATCGCGATGTTCTCGACGGTATCGCGACGCTCCTCCTGTATTACCGGCCACGCGAGAAGGAGCGCGCATGCGGTGAGAATGAGCAACTGACAAATAAACAGCAAGATATTCCTGAACCGATTGATCGGAATATTCTTTCGCCTGTATTTTAAGCTCAACCGCCAAATATAAGTACTCGAAACGAACTTCTGTTGGAAGTTGGGCTTAATTATATAGATTAAGATAAGTGCGATTATCGAGAGTAATCCCAACAACCCCAACGGTAAAAGAAAGCTCATGTTTGTACCTGAATACGTTAGCGTTTCATTAGTCGTGCTTCGGCGGCGGAGTCGCGCGTCAGGCGGGGCAGCCAAATGCTGCGCGACCTGTGGGGGTTACAGCTCACCCCAATAGTTGTAGTATGTTTGCAACAAATCAGCCTGTGGCTGCGACGGGAGTGTAGACCCACCTACATGACCAAGGCTACTTGCCAAACGTAGTCCGCATACCTTCGGTGTACCCACGGTGTAAATTTGCCTTTGCAAGCAAGCAAATTTACTTGTGGGTGTAGCACGCGATGAATACGCCGCCGATTATTTTTTGCCGAAACGCTTACGCTTCTTATTAGGCTGCTCGGACTGTTCTTCGCCCGAGTCGGTCTGCGGTTTTTCTTCCTCGAGCGGTTCGCTCATTGCCGCATTGAAAGTGCTGACCTCGGGACCGAGGTCGCTTTTGCCGATATCGAACTTACGACCGAGTTCCTCGATTATAAGTCTTATGATCTCGTCGGCGGTAACGCGTCCCGCGATCGCGTCGAAATTGAGTTTCATGCGGTGACGAAGCACGGGATACGCGAGTTCGTTGATATCGCCGTACGAAACATTGAATCGACCGTTCATTAGTGCCTTTACTTTAGCCGCCGAAATGAGTGCCTGTCCCGCGCGCGGGCTTGCGCCGAGCCGCACGTACTTACGCGCCGCGTTCGTCGCGCACTCGCTGTCGGGGTGCGTCGCCGAGCACAGCGTCATGGCGTACCGCAACACGTCCTCCGCAACCGGTATCGCGTTCGCAGTCGCGCGCATTTGAAGAAGTTCTTCCCCGCTGCACGCCGCTTCCGCAGTTTCCGCCATCGTCTTTTGCGTGAGGCTTACTATCTGCATGAGGTCTTCGAGTCCGGGGTTGGGCACGATGAGTTTGAACATGAAACGGTCCATCTGCGCTTCGGGAAGCGGATACGTACCGTCCTGCTCGATAGGGTTCTGCGTCGCGAGAACGAAAAACGGTTCGTTCAATTTTCTCGACACGCCCATGACGGTAACCGTGTGTTCCTGCATCGCCTCGAGAAGCGCGGACTGCGTTTTGGGCGTCGCGCGGTTGATCTCGTCGGCGAGAACTATATTGCTGAACACGGGTCCCGGCTGGAACTGAAAACTCGAGTTGCCGTTGCCGCCCTTGACGATAATGTTCGTGCCGGTAACGTCAGCAGGCATCAGGTCGGGCGTAAACTGAATACGCGAGAACGGCATATTGAACACTCTGCCGAGCGAGCGCACAAGACGCGTTTTGCCGACGCCGGGAACGCCCTCGAGAAGCACGTTGCCGCCCGCTATCATCGCGATGATCGTGCCTTCCACGACCTCTTTTTGACCTATCACGTCGCGCGCGACCTGCTCAAAAATGTTTTTGCACTGTTCGCTGAATTTATTGACATTCTTTTCGGATACCATTTGGTTTTTCCTTTATTTTTTATTTTCGGGCAATGCCCTATTTATTGATGTGTAATGTTTCGACCGTCGTGTCGTTTGCTGGACGCAGCGGGCTGCGTTGCCTACAACATACCGAAAACGTCTTTTACGCTTTAATTAGTCGGGTCGTTTGCGGGACGCAGTGGGCTGCGTCCCCTACAGCCTATCGGGAAACGCTCGTCATGCGTCCGTAGGGCGTGACGTCCTCGGCACGCCGCATAATGTAACGCATTTGACCGTTCGCGAAACTTCATTATTTAACTCGACCGCAATTTTTAATTATTAATTGTTAATTGTACTAAAGGCTTCCGAAGTACAGCTCGATGAATCTGCGTTCCGCTTCGGTGAGATCCTCGTTGTTCGCGAGCTTTTCCTCGAGCTTGCGGCGGTAGTTTTCTATCTCGTCGCCGTAATACGTTTCGCCGTCGAGAATTTGGTTTTTCTCGTCATACTTGAAACCCGCGCCCGAGCCTTGACCGCTTCCGCCCTGATTGTTACCGTCCTGACCGCCGTCGCCGGTACCGTCGCCGTCGCCCTTGTCGCCGTCGCCCGTGCCCTCGCCGCCGTCGGCTTGACCGCCGTCGCCCTCGGGACCTTCGGGATCGGAATCGCCTTCGCCGTCGAAGTCACCCTCGCCGTCGCCTTCTTCCTCCTCCTCGCCGTCCTCGATCATCATGAAGCGCGCGGTGAAGATCGCGCTCTCGTCGAGCTTGCTGTCGTGACGGTACGGATTTTTAAGCCCGTCGTCCCAGCCCGCGAACACCCAACCGTCTGCGGCGAGCGCCATGACGGGTGCGGGCTGCTCGCCGCGCTGCAAGATCTGCACGTCGTCGCCGTCGATCTCGCCGTCGCCGTCGATTAGATACACCACTTCGAAATAACTGTCGCGGGAAGTGTCGATTACGTCCTTGCCCGAGGGGATCACGCCGTTCTCGGCAAGTCCGCTCACAACGCCCATGCCGCAACCGAGCACCGAAGTGACGCACAGCGAAATTATGAGAACGAGCGGAATACCGATCTTGATTTTTTTGTCGGACGCCGATTTGAGCGCGAAAAGCGCGTCGTCGCGCTGACGCTGCGCGAGATACGAGTCGTCGTTGCCGTAATCGAGCATCGTCACCGTGCGCTCCTCGAGTCCGAGTTCGTCCACACGCCGCGCCACGTACTTATCGGTCGGTCTGTACTTGAGAAAATAACAAACGAACCCAAACGCGACGCCAAGCCCCGCGCCAAGCCCGAGCGACAGCCAAATGCCGCCGTCCATGCCGCATAACCACGTGATAAACGCTGTTATGAAAAGCACGCCGCAACCCGCGGCTATGCCCCACAGCGCGGATTTGAGCACGCCGTGCATGACAAGTCTGGTGCGAAATCTTTTAAGTACAGTTTCGTGGTCCATGATAACCTCCGTTTAGATTTGGTAACGCCGTAAAGCGTTTGCCGTTAAGACAGCCGTACCCGACGTCTTGTATATACCGACATCGGGCATAGCCTGTTTTAAGATTTGTTGCGGTAACCGTCGATCACCGTTCTTGCGATATACGCTATATACAATATTATACCACAAGCATGTGAATAAACAAACTGTTTTTACCGTAAATTTTCGTCAATCCGCGATTTTTTATCGCAAATTCCGCGCGGACGCGTCTTTTTACGCCGCAGGTCTTGTCTGATCGTACTTGACCTGCGCAGAGCAACTGCTTCTCCACGACGAGTTCCACGTCTTGTTCTTAACGAATTCCTCGATTTCCGCCTCGGTAGCTTCCATAAGTATCACCTGATCGGACTTCCAAGCGTCGAACACCCAAGTAGCGTCGAGCACTGTGCTTTTCGGAATAAACACGGTCTTTACGTCATAGCAGTTCCAGAACGCTTCGGATGCCCTGATCTCGACGCCCTCGCCGAAAGTCAATGCCGACACTTTCGAGCTCTTGAACACATTACTGCCCGAGAACACTACGCCGTCGCCTAACGTCACTTCCATCGCGACCGTTTCCGAGTATGCCTGCGTTTCGCTGAATGCGTAACTGCCGAGCGTCGCGCCCGCCTTTATCGTAACGGTGCCGAGCTTCGCCTGATAGAACGCATAATCGCCCACTTGCGTACCTGCGCCGATAGTGACGTTCTGTATGTTCGTTTTTTGGAACGCCCTTATCCCTATCGTCGTTTTGGTAACGGTGCTGTCCGACTTCACCGCGTCCGCGATGACAAGATTCGTTATCGTCGCGCCGTCGAACATAGAGCCGTCCACCGTAACGCCCGCTTCTATCGTGACGCTGCCGACGGTAACGCCTCTGAACGCGCCGCTTTCGACTTTTGTTTCCGCCGTCCACACAAACGAATCGACTGCACCGACAAAGAACAGCAGTTTCGTTTGATCGCCGTTCCACATCGCGCTACCGACGAGCTTATACGACTTGTTCCCTTCGGCTACCGTGAGAGTGAGATCCTCGTTGCCCGCGAACGCGTCGCTCGCAAAGCTCGTCACCGTCGCGGGAATTTCAAACGACTTGATGCCGGTACCCGCAAACGCTTCCGAACCGATCTTCGTGACGTTGCCGCCGAGCGTGAGCCGCGCAAGCCCCGCGCAATTATAGAGAAGCCGCGAGCTTACTTCGGTAACTTTCTCGGGCAAGTCGAAAGACAGCAAACCTGATGCCGAGAACGCGCCGCTGCCGATTTCGGTAACGCTGTTCGGAAGCTCGATCGAAACAAGCGACGTGCAACCGGAGAATGCCTGCGAGCCTATCTCAACAAGTCCGTTCGGCAACGCGACGCTCGAAAGCGATGTGCAGTTCATAAACATTCTGCTCGGGATCTCGGTGAGCATCGCGTTTATCACGACCGTATCGAGCGATGCGCAGTCCGAAAAAGCCGAATCGCCTATCGACAGCACGCTCGCGGGAACGTTGATCGAAACGAGTCCCGACCGATAGAAAGCGTTCGAGCCGATGGAAGCGATGCTGTCGTGCAGAGTTATGCTCGTAAGATCTTCGCAGTATTGGAACGCAGAGTTCGGGATATTGACTACCTTTTCGGGAACGACGAACGACGTCAGACCGGTACCCGAGAAGCACATACTGCCGAAAGCGGACACCGACGCGGGTAGTTCGATATTTTTCAACGCTTTGCAATTTCTGAACATGCCGTCGGGAAGCGAAGCGAGTTTGCCGTCCTGCGCAAACACGACTTCCGCAAGCGCGACGCAATCGCTGAACGCGTTGTTGCCGATAACCGTCGTCGCTTTGGGGATATTGACGCTTTCGAGCTTTTCGCAGTAATAGAACGCCTGTTCGCCGATGGACGTAACGCCCTGCGGCAAAGCGAGGTTGTCGAGCGACTTGCAGTAGTAGAACGCGTTTTTACCGATGACCGACACATTATCGGGCAGAGCGTTTTTACCGCCGTCCGCATTGATCGCGGAAAGTTTGTCGCAGTAGTAGAACAAACCGTCGGGCAGTGCGAGAAGATTGTCGGGGAGTGTTATCGCGACGAGCTTGTTGCAACCGTAGAACGCATACTCGCCTATCGACCTGACCGACTGCGGGATCTCGATAGTGAGAATGTTGTTTTCTATGTCGTCGTCGGGATCCAGCATCGTGTATTCGTCGCTGCCGCCGAGTTTCTTGAACGAAGCGTTCACCGCAAACCCGAATCTGCCTATCGCCGCGCACACGCTGCCTTCTTCGAACGTTATGGACTTGAGCGCGGAACAGCCGTGGAATATTCCGCCGAACCTATCCTCGAGAACGAGGTCGCCCCAATAGTCCGGAACATATGCTTTGTCGGCGGAAAGCTCGGGGATCTCTTTGACCGCCGCGGGGATCCGTATCGCCTGCAAACTCGAGCAATTCGCGAAAGTAAACACGCCGAACTCGGCGAGCCGACAGCCGTTCTCGAACTCGACGGTCGCGAGATCGGTGCAGCCCTCGAATGCGTTTTTGCCTATCTTCGTGAGCGATGCGGGCAGGCGTACCGAAGTAAGCCCTGTGCAGCCGTAGAACGCAAACGCGCCTATCTCGAAATCACGCGTGATGTTCTCGAAGGAAATTTCCTTCAAGCCCTTTATATTATAGAATGCGTTATCGGCGATCTTTGTGAGCGTGGCGGGCAGTGTTATCGACTTCGACGTTTCGCCGTCGAATATCGTTGCGGGAACATACAGAAGCTCGGTCACGTCGCCGTTATACAGCAATCCGTCCACTTCTTTGTACAAGCCTTCGCCCTTTACCGACACTTTGTTGAGCGCGACGCAGTCCGCGAGCCGACTCACGTCGAGCTTGGGCATATTCGCGGGAATACACAGTTCGGTGAGCGCGGAGCAACCCGCAAACGCTTTCGCGTTAATGCGTATCGTATTGTCGTGCAGCGTCAACTTGCCTTCGCGCGCCGCAGGACAAAGCATAACTTCGGTGAAGTCGGGGGTGTAGAGCACACCGTCGTACGACCCGTACAGAAGGTTGCTGTTGCCGTCCTCTTTATCGCCGTCGATATGGAGCTTTTGCAGATTGACGCAACGCTCGAATGCGTCTTTGCCGATATAATCGAGGTTTCTCGGCAGAGTGAATTCGGTTATTCCGGGGATCTCTTTGTCGCCGTATCTGCCGCTCGCACCGAACGCTTCTTTTGCGATCGTGAACGCATTGACGTTACCCTTTTCCAGCACCACTTCCGTAAGCGACACGCAATCCTTGAACGCCTTACTGCCTATGGCATAACGGTAGTCGCTGCCCGCGGGGGATCTGTCGCCTACCGATTTCGGAACGACGACGCTCGTAAGCGACGAACAGCCGTTAAACAGTTCTTCGGCTATATACGTGAGTCTGCTCTCGACGCCGCTCGGCGCGAATGTCACCGTTTGCAGGTTTCTGCAACGGTAGAAAGACTCTTTGCCGACTTCCGTCGTGCGGGCGGGAAAATGAATTTCGGTGATTTCCGTCGACTTAAACACCCCGCCGTACATCGACGACGGATAGTTGTCGTCATAGCCTTGGAACGCGCTCACATATCCGCCGATCGCAAGATCGGCAGTGCCGTCCTGCGCAAACTCTATCTCGGTGAGGTTGGTATACGCAAACGCTTGGGGCATGATCTCGCGTACGTTTTTGGGAATGTACACATTTTCGAGACCGCTGTTATAGAATGCGGAAATGCCTATGCTCGTCAATTTCGACGAAGGGCTAATTTCCAAATCTATCGCATTGCCGATCGAAGCGAACGCCTCGTTACCTATGATCTCCACACTGTCCGGAAGCGCGAAAGAAGTGAGCGCGGTTTCGGCGAACGCGCCGTCGCCGATAACGCCGAGCCGCGACCCGCTCTCGAACGTCACCGTTTTCAAGCTCTCCGCTTGCAGGAACGCATGATCGCCGATTTTTGCGACGGTGTTTTTAACAACAAACTCGGTTATCGCCGTGCCGCTCAACATGCCCGCAGGGATCTCGGCGAGATTCGCCTGCAAGTTAAACGTCGCAAGATCGGGCATATTCGCAAACGCGTATTCGCCTATCGACTTGACGCGGGCGGGCACGGTAATGCTCGTCGCCGCAGTACCCGCAAAAGCGTATCCGCCGATCGCAAGGTCGCTTCCGCTCGCTTCGATATTTATAGCCGCGAGCGAAGTGCAGTCCTTGAACGCCGCGTCGCCTATCTCGCGCACGTTCGCGCCTATAGTAACGGATGTGAGGTTTTTCGCACCTTGGAACGCCGACGGCGCGATCGTAGTCACCGTGGACGGGATCTCGTAAGTTGCGTCCGCTTTCGCGTTGGGATAGAAGTACAGCACCGTTTTATCCTTGCTGTACACCACGCCGTCGATCGCTTCGAGATATTTACTGCCTTCGGCGATAATCACGTTTTGAAGGGGTATGCCGCCGAGGCTGGGCACGCTCGTCGCGTTCGCGGGGAGCGCGAGAGTGGCGAGTTTATTGCAGCCGTCGAACACGAAGTCGCCGAACTCGAGTGCGTTATTGCTCGCACCGAAAGTGAGTGCGGTGAGGGATGAACAGCCGCGGAAAGCCTGATCGCCCACTTCCGTCATACTGCCCGGCAGTGTGAACTCCGCGATCTTCGAGCATCCCATGAACGCGCCCTCTTGGAGCTTTTTGATCTGCGTATTGCTCGCGACAGTCACTTGCTCGAGGTACGTGCACTGACGGAAAGCATATCTGCCGACCGTCATGCCGGGCGCGAGGTCGTTGCCCTCTATCGTAACCTGTTTTACCGAACTGCCGTAGAACGCGCACTCGCCTATCTCCGTAATAAGCGCGGGAATGACTATCTCGCTTATGTTCTTCGTCATTATGAACGCGCCCGCACCGATCTTGCCGACTTCCGCGGGCACGACGAACTTGCCTTCTACCGCTTGCGCATTATTGTCGGCGGGATCTTTATATGTCGGCTTCTTGGCGATCGGGAACATCAAAAGCACCGATTTGTCGGAGTTATACAGCACGCCGTCCTGCGAGCTGAAATATTTTCCGCCCGCCGCGACGTTGATTTCGCAAAGGCTTTTGATATTGCTCAATGCGCCCGCCATATCCGTTCCGCTGTATTTGACTGCGAACGCCGACGGCGTACCCGCTTCGCGCTTATCGAGCGCGTAGTTCTTTACCGACATGCTCTTGAGCCGCGCGGGGAAATTGATGGTTTTCAAACCCGTAAGCCCCGAGAACGCCGCATCGCCTATTATCAGATCTTGCACCTGCTCGCCGCGAGCGGGATTTTTGAAAGTAATGGTTTCAAGCGCGTCGCGATTGGAGAATGCGTAAGACGCGATATACGTGACGCTCGTCGGGAAAGTGACCGCCTTGAGCTTGCCGCTGCTCAAGTGCTCGAACGCTTTGGACGCGATCGTCGTCACGCGGTCGGGCACTTCGTAGTTATCGCTCGCCTTGTCGCGGGGATAGAATTGCAAAGTGGAAGTGAGCCACGTCTTGTCTTCGGGCTGATCGTCGAGCGCACCGTAATCGTAAAGCACGCCCTCGTGCGAGTAGTAGCGAATGGCGTTGTTGCCCTCGACACGGTAGATATTTACCGCGGTAAGATTGGAACAACCGACAAAAGCCTCCGCAGATATGATCTGCACAGTATCGGGAATGTTCAATACTTTGACGTACGAACCGTCAAACGCATTCGCGCCGATGAATGCGACGGGCAGTCCGTTGTACGTAGAGGGAACAGTTACGTCGTCACGGCGCGTGCCGCCCTGCGACACTCTGTACACGTCCTCGTTCGTACCGGGCAGTCTTGTCTTGTCGAAACGCAGTACGTCGTCTATCCAGAACGCGTAAACTTTCGTATCCGCAGGTATAGACCACGGCGCAATGCAGTTGCCGTTGACGTCGGTGAGCGCGACGCCCGTACCGTTATCGCCGGTATACCAACCGCCGAACATCTGCGTCGGCTCGCTCGTGCGCGGCACTATGAGTTTATATTCCTCTCTGTACTCCACGTCCTGCGATTCGAGACTGCCCGAACCGTACGTACCGTACGAGTAAATGACCTTGAACGTTTTGGGGCTGTAGTATGCGTAAAGCATCAGATCGCCCGTCACCGTGAACTTGTTTTCGTAAAGCGCGCCGTTGCTCGCCGCGCCGCCGGGAACGTTGTACCAGCCTTTGAATACATAGTTGACTTTCGTTGCGGCGTCAAGCTCCACTTCGTCGCCCATCGCCTTGTACAGCGTCGAAACCGCCGTGCCGTTCTGCGCGTCGAACGAAACCGCATACGCGAACACCTGCAAGCTCACCGCGCGCGACGGCACTTCGTTCTTGACGAACCGCACCGACAGCGTGTTGTACCCCGCTCTTCCGAGAGTGACGCTCGCCTGCGCCGCATAGGTGTCGAGCGCGACGTACTCGCCGTCGTTGACGCTGATCTCCATGCGGTCGCCGCCGAGAACGGGCGTCCAGTACAGCATGCCGTTCTCGTACCCGACGAGTCCGTCCATCGTCAAATAGTTCGCTACGAGCGCGTTACTGTACAGCGATTCGCCGCCGCTGTTTTTGGAGCGCACGAAAATCTCGTACCGCGAGCCTTCCGAAAGCGCGAAAAGCTCGGCGATATTCGCGGAAGTACCCGTTACCGACTTGACCGAAGTCCCGACCTTTACGTCGTAACCGTCCGCACCCGTCACCGCGTCCCAGCAAATCGTATTGCCGTCCGAGAACCGAATGTTGCGCGGAGTGTAAAGCGCGGGCTTCTCGCAAGTGACGGTAGCGGCTTCGGGCGAGAGATACCCTTTGGTCGCGGGATACACCTTTACTACGAGCTTACCGTCGACTGCGGCGTGATCCTTTACCGAAAAACTCGTCGTGCCGCCGTTATTTATATATTCGCCGCCGTTCACGGAAACGAAATAACCGTTCGCCTTGTCTACCGCGTCCCACATCACTGTCTGCGTCGCCGCGTCGTACTTGAGCGAGGTTATCGCCGCGAGTTCGCGCCTGTACGCGAAAACCTCGGACACAGACGGCGCGAACCCCGCCGCTTTCGCGGTAACGGTGACCGTTATGCCGCGATCGGCTCCGTCGCTGTCCTTCATGTCGCAGTTCGCGAGCGAAAAGCTCGTCGCACTGCCGTTTTCGATAGTCGTCTTGTTGTGCGCGTGGTCGGGATTGCCGCACGTAACGTTAAGCTCGTACTCCGTCGCGTATTGCACGCCGCCGAATACGAGAAGCGCGGGGTCGAGCACGTCGATATGCGAGACCCGCTTCAATGCTTTATTGCGATAATACCGCACCGTCGTGTCCGAGTTGTCGTCGGAGGACGAAGCTATTGCGGTAACGTTTACTATGTAATCGCCTGCGGCGAGAACGGCGAAGTCCACCGTGCCGATCGAGGTCGCGCCTATGGAAGTGAGCGGAAGCACCGTCGCGCCCGTTTCGGCGTTTTTCACTTCCACCCTGTATTCGCTCACGCCCGTCGTGCCGTTCCAAGAAATACTGCGTTCCGCCACGTTTACAAGCGGCGCGGCAAGTTTGGTGCCGAGATTTTCGGGCGACCACAGCGCAAACAGCGTCGTGTTCTCCTCGAACTTGTATTCGGGAGTGTATGCAAAAGACAGCTTGTCGGCAGCGTTGTGCATGCTCACCCACCACCCGTCGAACCTGTAACCGGGATACTCGGGGGCTTCGGGGAGATCGTACAGCTTGCCGCCGACCGTGGTAACTTTATCGGGTGTCGCGCCGACGTTCGCACCGTTCAAGTCGAACCGAACGGTGTATTCCGCGCGACCGACCTGCTTCTCGCCCCAACGCGCATATACCGTCGTATCGGCAAGTATCCGCATGTCGAACGGGAACGGCTCGGTGTACGCCGCATCCGCATACCAACCGAGGAACGCAAAGCCTTCGCGCTCGGGCGCGGCAGGCTGTTTTACCGTCATGCCGTTAAGCGTCGGAACGGTAAAGCCGTCCGCATCGCCGCAATCGAACTTCACGTTATAAGAAACGCGTTTGTAAAAAGTCATTTCGGCGTCGAGCGTGATAACGATCGTCGCGCCTTCTATTTTGCCCGACTTTTCGCCCGCGTTCTCGAACACGAACGCAATCGAATCGCCGTCGACGGTATACTTGCCCGAGTCGAGCGCGCCGCCTGCATACAGCGACGCCCCGCCGCCGTCGAGAGTGAGCGTATATTCGCCGCCCTCGTCCGCAATGCAGTAATACACGCCCGATTCGGCACCCGACGTTTGAGGTGGCGCGTCATCGGGATCGCCGCCGCACGCGACGAGTACGCCCAAACCGAAAGTGAGCGTAAGCACCGCCAACAGTGCCGATAATCTTTTCGCAGCTCGCTTCATAACTACTCCTTTTTGCCGTGACCGAAGTTTGGTTCGGAAACCGACGCATATACCCTGATACGTGTATCAAAAAAAGACGCAACGAAAAACTCGTCTGACGTCTTTGTCGATAATAACGGGTATAAAAATATGCATAGATTTTATCACAAACAATGCATTTTGTCAAGCAAAAAATGATGAGCTGAACGAAATTTATTTACATGACCGATATTCTGCCTACGGGTATGCCGTACCGCTTTTCGCAATACGCGGCGAGCGCGCGAGTATTGTAGAACGTGCCGCGCGTGCCGCTGCCGTTCCCGAACTTCATCACGCCGTCGATGCGCGGTGCGCGCGAAACGAACCGCTTGTCGGTGACGCACACGAAAACGTTTTCGCACACCGAGATAAGCGCGGCGAGTGCTTTCGCGTTCTTTCGCGAATACCGCGTTCCGTCGAGATTGATCACGACGTCGCCGTATCGCCCGCCCGCGAGTTTTTCGGCGAGCTGAACGCAACGCATTTGCGCGGGGCACAATCGCCCGACCCGCGTTTTAGTCGATATGCCGAGCTTTTCGAGCAGTGCATAATCCACCCCGCCGCCTGCGAGCGCGGTCTTATAGTCGAGATATTCTTTCACGCCGAACATGGAAAACGGCATTTCGCCGTAAGCGAAATAATTCTTGCCGTCCTCGCTCGCGCAAAATACGACTTCGATATTGTCGAGAACGATCGCGTCCTTTCGCATGAAATACGCGCGCTTCTGCCGCGCCGAACCTGTGCAATAAGTAACCATGCCCCCGATTATTGCCGTCAAATCGGGAATTTATACATTATTATCCGAATCAGTTATCGGGATACAGTTTTTCCCAAACCCCGAGCAAACACTGCGCCCGCTCCGTCATCTGCCTCGCGCTTTTCGTTTCGTTTATGCTTATGTAGACGCTCGCATAGTCTGTCATACGGTAAAAACAGTAGACTATTTCTTCGAGCGTGCCGTTCGCCGTCGAAACGATTTTATCCGCACGGTCGGTATCGCTTGCCACGGCGCGCGTTTTGCGCATGAACTTTCCGCAACAAAACAGTATGAACAGCAACCAACCGAACGCCGCAACGGGCACGAACCAAATAACGGCAAGTAGTAATGTCACCGAATTGTTCGCCTTGATCTCGTTTTCCGATTGAGCCGATTTCACCGAAGCCAGCTTCGACTTGGCGACCGACAGGTTAAGCTCCGCTTTTTGCGGCGGTCTCACCTTACGCAGTCCGAATATGTTGGCGGCGACAATGAACGCGCCCGCCGCCGAACCCAACGCCGCTATCGCCAGAAAAACTATTCCTATGTTCGTAAAGAACATGACGGCGACGCCCGCCATCGCCATTATGCTCGGCACCAACAAAAAGAATGCCAGCTGAACCGTCGCGCTTTTTACAGATTTTCCCATTGTGTTCTTGTCTCCTTACAGTTGTGAAGTATAAATATCCCAAATCGGGATATTATGATTATACCATAGTGGTATAATAATGTCAACGGTTTGAACACTGATTTTTACGTATCGGCGGAATAAATGCGGATCAAAGAATTGAGAAAACAGCGCAATATATCGCAAATCAAACTTGCTATGGACTTGCACTTAAACCAGAACAGCATAAGCAGGTACGAATCGGGCGAACGCGAAGCGGACTATGCGACACTGATCGCAATAGCCGATTATTTCGACGTGTCGCTCGACTATCTTTTGGAACGAACTGAAAACCCGAAAATGAATAAATAGCCTCGGCGATCGGGGCTATTTATTACATTACCGTTTTTTCGATATATTCTCATTTATCGGTTTTTCTAAAACATATCCGCGAGCGCGGAGGAAACTGCGATCGCGCCGTCGGCGGCGGCGGTCGTTAATTGCCGTACCGTTTTTTCGCGGCAATCGCCAACCGCGTATATGCCTTTCATGTTCGTCCTGCAATTCTCGTCGGCGGCGATATATCCGCCCGCCGTGAGCTTTACGGGTGCGAACATCTCGTTATCGGGCGCGTGACCTATCGCGACGAACAGCCCGTCCACGGCGAGCCGCTTCTCCTTGCCCGCTATATCGAGCACGACGCCCGTCAGTTCGTCGCCGCCCTCGAGTGCTTTTACTTTCGCGTCGAGCACGAATTCGATATTGCTCTTGCCCTTCGCCCGCTCGACAAGCGTTTGCTCTGCGCGGAACTCCTTTCTTCTGTGCACCAAGTACACTTTGCTCGCGACGCCCGTAAGATACAGCGCGTCGGTAAAAGCGGCATTCCCGCCGCCCACCACCGCGATCGGCTTGTCCTTGAAGAACGCGCCGTCGCACAGTGCGCAATAGCTGACGCCGCTACCCGTAAGTTCCTCCTCGCGTTCGACGCCGAGGTGTCTGTGTTCGCAGCCCGCCGCAATGATCACGGCACGCCCCTCGTACTTACCGTCCTCGGTGACGACGGTCGTAAATCCATTGTCGGGCAGTATTTTCGTAACCGTTTCGAACGCGAACCGCGCGCCCGCCTTTTCCGCTTGGTCGAACATATCCGACGCAAACTGCGAGCCCGAAATCGCGGGTATACCGGGGTAATTTTCCACGAGCGGCGAATTTACTATCTGTCCGCCGAAAGCGAGCCGTTCTATTACGAGCACGCTCTTATTCGCTCTGCAAGCATAAACGGCGGAGCTTAAGCCCGCCGTTCCGCCGCCGATTATAATAAAATCAAGCATAGGTTGTTTTCCTTAATTATTAATTATTAATTTTTAATTGTTACTTTCCGAGGAACTTTTTGATTTCGGGCACGCCCGCATACTTCGCGACGTCGCTGCCGTTTGTGACGACGAGCGTCGGAGCTTTTTTAACGCCGTACTGCTTCGCCGCATCGGGGCTTGCCGTCGCGTCGACGACGTCCACCGTAATGCCCGCTTTCTCTATCATGGGGATAGCCACTTTGCAGTTGGGGCACGTCGGAGTGGTGAACAGCGTGTAATGAAGCTCGCCCGTGACCTGCGGTTCTTCCGCCGCGGCACATTCCGCCGCGATCTTGTGACCGGTGTGCGGGGTGGCATATTTCATTGTGTTGTACGTGCGTCTGTCCTTGAACTCCTGCGCTTTGCCGTCGTTCCAGTTCTGAACGGGACGGTAGTAACCGGTTATACGGCTGTTAACTTCCGTCTTTTCGCCGCACTTCGGACATTTATACACCTCGCCCGCTATATAGCCGTGGTTCTTGCAAACCGAATACGTCGGGGACAGCGTGAAGTACGGGAGTTTATAGTTCTCCGCGACCGTGCGAACGAGTTTCGCCGCCGCCTTCCAATCGGGCAGTTTCTCGCCGAGGAAAGTGTGGAACACCGTGCCCGAAGTGTACAGGGTCTGCAATTCGTCCTGAATATCGAGCGCGCTGAACACGTCCTCGGTATAGCCTACGGGCAGGTGCGAGCTGTTGGTGTAGTACGGCGTGCCGTTCTCGTTGGCGGTGATGATTTCGGGATAACGCTCTTTGTCGTGCTTCGCGAGGCGGTACGTCGTGGACTCCGCGGGCGTCGCTTCGAGGTTGTAAAGATCGCCGTACTGCTCTTGATAAATGACGAGCCGCTCGCGCATGTGGTTGAGCACGTCTTTGGCGAACTCCTGCGCGCGCTTATCGGTGAGGTTGGAGCGCAACCACTTCGCATTAAGACACGCTTCGTTCATGCCGACAAGTCCGATCGTAGAGAAGTGGTTGTTGAACGTGCCGAGGTAGCGGCGGGTGTACGGATACAGACCCTCGTCCATGAGCTTGGTTATAATGTCGCGCTTGATCTTGAGCGACCGCGCGGATATATCCATCAGTTTATCGAGCCGTGCGTAGAACTCTTGCTCGTTCGCGGAAAGGTACGCTATGCGCGGCATGTTGAGCGTCACGACGCCGACCGAGCCTGTGCTCTCGCCGCTGCCGAAGAATCCGCCCGACTTTTTGCGCAGTTCGCGAAGGTCAAGACGCAGGCGGCAGCACATACTGCGAATGTCCGACGGCTCCATGTCCGAATTGATATAGTTGCTGAAGTACGGCGTGCCGTATTTGGCAGCCATTTCGAAAAGCAGTTTGTTGTTCTCGCTGTCCGACCAGTCGAAGTCGCGAGTGATCGAGTACGTGGGGATCGGGTATTGGAAACCTCTGCCGTTCGCGTCGCCTTCGATCATGATCTCGATGAACGCCTTGTTCACCATGTCCATTTCCTTCTTGCAGTCTTTGTACTTGAAGTCCATGGGTTTGCCGCCGACGATCGCCTGTTGCTCGGCGAGGTCGGGCGGGCATGTCCAGTCGAGCGTGATGTTGCTGAACGGAGCCTGCGTGCCCCAGCGCGACGGAGTGTTAACGCCGTAAATAAACGACTCGATGCACTTTTTCACTTCGCCGTACTTGAGGTTGTCCACCTTGACGAACGGCGCGAGATATGTGTCGAAAGACGAGAACGCCTGCGCGCCCGCCCATTCGTTTTGCATAATGCCGAGGAAGTTGACCATCTGATTGCAAAGGGTGGCAAGATGGCTCGCCGGCGAAGAACTGATCTTGCCGGGAATACCGCCCAAGCCTTCCTCGATGAGCTGACGCAACGACCAGCCCGCGCAGTAACCGGTAAGCATGGACATGTCGTGAATGTGAATGTCGGCGTTGCGGTGCGCGTTCGCTATCTCCTCGTCGTATATTTCGGACAGCCAATAGTTGGCGGTGATCGCGCCGGAGTTGGACAGAATAAGTCCGCCCACCGAATACGTAACGGTGGAATTCTCCTTGACGCGCCAGTCGGACGCCTTGACGTAACTGTCCACAAGTTCTTTGTAGTCAAGTATGGTGGACTTCATATTGCGGATCTTCTCGCGCTGTTTGCGGTAGAGAATGTACGCCTTGGCAACGTCGGCATAGCCCGCCTGAATGAGCACCTGCTCGACGCTGTCCTGAATGTCCTCGACGGCGACAAGACCGTTTTTGACTTTACCCGAAAAATCGGCTGTGACGCGGAGCGCGATCATATCTATAATACAATCGTTGTATTCCTTGTTCTGCGCGTCGAACGCCTTGCGAATGGCATGACCTATCTTGGATATGTCAAACTCCGTCTTTTTTCCGTCTCTTTTGACTACTTGATACATGATGTAACCTCCGATGCTAATGCTGAATATCCCCTTTCGGGACCTAACCCGATCGAGTGAAAGCTTGTTCAGTATACCACCGCCGCAAACTAATGTCAAGCTTTTTGCCACTATATATTGTGGTTTTCAAAAAAATTTTTCGGAAATTTCCACAATATATGCAATCGCCCGATTTCGACAAAATCAAACCGACGGTTTTCCGCACACGCATGGAAATATATTTACATCGCGATAAATAAAACCGCCGTTTCGATAATATAATGCGAAAGTCGCGAATATTTTATGCGAAAACGACGCGCGGGCTATTCGGAGAAGAAAGCGACGGCTATCGCGCCGGGACCGACGTGAGTGCCGATAGTGCTGCCTATGGGGTACACGGGAAGCGCGTCAGTCTTGCCCTTCCACAGCGGCGCACTGTCCTCGATATACTTGTTCAGTATAGTCGCGTCAAGCCCCGAATATCCGAGCGCGAACGGCATGCCGAAGTCTATGCCGCCGCACTTCGACACGAGCTGAACGAGCAGATTGTTCCCGCGCTTACTGCCCATAGCCTTGCCGACGAGCTTCACTTCGCCGTCCATTATCGAAACGACCGGCTTGATCGAGAGTATTCCGCCCGCGAACGCCGCCGCCGCGGAGATCCGTCCGCCGAGCTTGAGGTAGTGCAAAGTATCGAGCAGCGCGAGAAGCTGGATTTTTCCCTTCTTCCCGTCGAGCTTCGCGGCTATCTCACGCGCGGAAAGTCCCGACGCCGCGAGCCGCACGGCGTACTGAATAAGCACCCGCTCGCCTATGCACGCGTTAAGACTGTCCACGGCGTATACCCTGCCCGCGAACTTACTCGCCGCCGTCGCGGCACAGTCGTACGTGCCCGACAGTTTGGACGAAATGGTGATGACGACAAGCTCGTCCGCCGTTTCGAGCAGTTCGCCGAACTTTTCTTCCCAGCAAAACTCGCTTATCTGACTCGTTTGCGGCAGCTCGTCGCTCTCGATGAGCCGCTCGAAAAATCCCTCGTGCGTCAGATCCACGCCGTCCGAAAACTCCTCGCTCCCGAACCGCACCCGCATCGGCACAAGCTCGACGCCGAGCGCGTCCGCCTCCGCCTTCGCAATATCCGCCGCCGAATCTATAACTATTTTAACCATGACCCTCTCCTTTTGCGCCCGTCCGCGACAGTATGCCGCGCGGCGCGATAGCTTGTTGATTTATCAACAATATTATACTATATTATTTGCTCGGGTTTGTCAACCGATTATAATAATTATGTTGACTATTTTCGTGCCGTGGGCTATAATTGTAATATGAAACGGGAAGTTATCGTAAGAAGAAGCAAAACACTGCTTAAGATGAACATAGCGAAAATCGCCGTCGGCGGAGTGCTGACGGTGCCGCTGATAGTGATCGCGGTATATCTGTTTTGCGGCGTGAACGTCGGTTGGTACGGTTGGCTCGCCGTCGTGTCGATACCCGCGATCGTCGCGTTCATCAACGGCATCAAGGGCGTTTACCATCATCGCAAAATGCCCGAAACCCCGCTCGCGTACGAGGACGGCGTATTCACAGTGCTCGGCAAAGAGATCCCCGCGAAAGAAGTGGCGAACATAATTCTCGCGCAGGAAAGCCGCAACGTCGGACAGGTCACCGTCGTGACGTCCGACGGCAAGAACATGATAATATACAACGTGCCAGACTATAAACGCGTCGCGGCGCGACTCATCGACATACTCGCCGACAACGAAGTCGAACCGTTCAAAACGGCGCGCGACAACTTCGTCAAAGAACAGGAACAAGCGGAGACGGAAGCGAAAGCGCAAGCGGAAACTCAAGCCGAACCCGAAAAGAAAAAACCGAAAAAGAAACGTTAACGAAAGATTGGAGCCGAGAAGCTCCGATTTTCTATTCTCTGTTTATAACTTCGATACTCGTCATGCGCATAATGCCGCGAAGCGGGAGCACGCACCCGACAAGACCTATCGCCGCAACGGCGCAAAACAGCAGCGGCAACGAGAAATAATACGCGCCGAAAAACGCTATCCCGAAAACCGCGTTCATGCACTCGCATGCCGCGACCGTGATTATACTCGACAGAATAAATACTATCCCGCTTATAACCGCCGCTTCGCAAAAGAACACTTTGAACAGCCCCGCCGTGTTCGCGCCGTTCGCCTTGAGTATGCCGAGCGACCTGTATCTGTCCGTAAAACTCTGCAACAGGAAATTCAACAGCAACAGCGTTGCAAAAACACCGAACACCGCCGCGAGCACGCCAGACCACGTCCCTATCCTTTTTATCTGTTCGGTGTACTTTTCGGCGTTCTGCACCGTGGCGTTGTATACGCGAAATCTGTCGTTGCTTCTCAAATACGCCGTAACGGCGCGCGTGTTTTTTATTACGACCAAATCGCACTCGCCCAACTCGCTCACAAACATGAGATTGTGCACCGAGCACTCGAGGGTTATCGAGTACAGTTCCGCAAGCCCGCCGAGTTCGGTCGTATTCTTCAACCCGTCGAACGGCACGGCGTCAAACCGAGTATCTATAATGCCGACTACCGTATAATCGCGATCGCCGACCGTCAAAACTTTTCCGACAATGCTTTCGGGTTCGCTTTCGCCGAAAATCACACGCCCGATTATATCGGCGGAAAATGCAGTTATACAAAGCTCGTCGCCGCGCGTCGGCAACCGCCCCAATATCGTAAACCGATTGACCGCGGCTTTCTGTTCGGTCATTACCGCAAAGCTATGCGGCAATATACTGTCGTACACGCTCGGCGCGGGGTTATTCGCCGCAATGCCGTCCGTCCGCACGACCCCGAAAGTATTTTCTTCCCCGAACACGTCCGCCGCCCCGACGATATCTATAGGCTCGGGCGCATTGTATCCGTACACGGCACTGTATTCCGCACCGTCCGCGATCATGGCGTTGTATAAAATATTCTCGTACGAATTGAGCGACGCCGACACCGCAACCCCCAATAGAGTAAACGCCATTACCGAAAGCAACAACGTAAACACAAGCCGTATCGGATGCGCGCGGAAAGTCGAACTGCCCATCTTGAACGCCGTTTTCAAAGGCAGTTTCGGTTTCTTGAATTCCGCTTGCTTTTGTTCGACCGCACTATACTCGCCGTCGCCGTCGCTTATTACTTTGCCGTCCGACAGCTCGATTATCCTATCCCCGTATTTCTCGGCAAATTCTTTATCATGCGATACGATTATTACGAGCCTGTCTTTGGATATATTCTTTAACAGCTTCATTACCATCTCGCCCGTATCGCTATCCAGCGCGCCCGTCGGCTCGTCCGCAAACACTATTTTCGGGTCTTTAACTATCGCCCGCGCTATCGCAACGCGCTGTTTTTGCCCGCCCGACAGTTCGGTGATTTTCCGATTGCCGTACCCCTCGAGTTCCACGAGTTTTAACGCATTTTCCACTGCCGATTTATTGTCTTTGTTTCCTTGCAATTCCAAAGACAGCCCGACGTTTTCTTTTACGTCGAGTTCGGGTATTAGGTTGTATTCCTGAAACACAAATCCGCAATGCGAATTTCTGTATCCGTCGCGCTCCGCTCGCGAACACGTTACTATGTTCTTTCCGCCGACTTCTATTACGCTCCCTTCGTCCGCACTGTCAAGCCCGCTCAATAAATTAAGAAGCGTCGTTTTGCCGCTTCCCGACTTCCCCAATATAAACACCGTTCCGTTTTCGGGCAATTCCATATTCACGTCGTTTAACGCCCTCACTTCTCCGCTTTTGAGCCTATAGGTCTTGCTTAAGTTGGATATTCTCATTTAATTGCCCTCTATTTATGAGCGATATAGTCGTAGCCTTTTTTACATTAACAAAAGCGATAATCAAGCTCCCAATTCCCGCGACGGCAACTGTCGCCAGTAACAACAGCACGGTGAACGGATTGAACGACAACACGGAAAACCCGGCATACGACTCTCTCATTACAACACCGTTTATAATAAGCGTAACTACCGCGCACAGCATCATTGCTATAATATACACGACAAGGCAAATGACGCCGACACAACAACCGTAAATTGCGAAAATGTTTTTATAGTCCGCGCCCATGGCGGACAGTATTCCTATCTGCTTCATTTGACTGCGAATTGAAACAACTATAAAGCGTATTAACAGAGCAAACGAGATAACGAAAAATATAATGCCCAAATACAGGAACAACGACTTGTATATAACCAAATTCGCCGCAGCGCCGTAATATCCCAAGCTCGTAGCATACAAAAAAACATATCGCGTATTATTTTCCTCATTGTCCAAAACAAAATCCGCAAGTGCTTCAAAATTGTTTGTAATGGGGACTGTAAATAAGCCGTATGCGTCGTTGAGATCGTCGCTGATATAAATTTTATCGTGCGGGTGATATTCGATTTCGGCGTGCATTTCATAACACCTCTTATCGCAACCGGTATTTACGACGCCGACAACCGTCTTAAATTTTCCTGCAATTATCGCCCCGAAATTTCCGTTTTCGTTGACAGTCGGTTGTTCGACATATATTTTTTTGCCTATAATATCTTCCGCACACTTGATGTTTACGACTGCTCCGTCATCTATCAAGCCGCCCCAAATAAACGAGTTAAGCATATTATCGTTAATGGCTACTTCGGACTTGTTTTGCGGCAGACGTCCGATTACCGAAAAGCCGAACTCCTCACACGCGGCTTCGTCGATATTGCAAAAACCGCTCGTAGAAGGCGCATAATAATCTTTCAAGTCCACGGTTTCCTCGTAAATTTGCTTATACGGCATGCCAAACAAATTATTAAATTCGAATGCGCGAACGTTGAATATTTTGCATATCGAGTGACCGTAAATGCGCTGTAATATTTCCGCGTCCGATTTGGTCAGCGGCATCGTATACCAGTCTCTCGTATCCGCGCCGAAAAACCTGTCGAGCGAATTGTCGACAAGACCGGACTGCTTAACTTCCTCTTTCGCGATAACCGCATATTGCATTTCGCTGTCTCGCACTGCTTTCAAATAATTCGAACGCATATCGGCTGTGACCATATTAAATGACGCACCGAAAAACGCAAAAGCAATCACCGAAAGCAAAACCGAAATTAGGCAACGTATCGGGTGCAAACGAAAAGTCGAGCTTCCTATCCTAAACGCCGTTTTGAGCGGCAGCTTCGGCTTTTTGAAGTCTTTCTGCTGTTGCTCGCTTTCCGTATGCTCGCCGTCGCTGTCGCTTACTACTTTTCCGTCCGACAGCTCGATTATCCTATCCCCGTATTTCTCGGCAAATTCTTTATCATGCGATACGATTATTACGAGCCTGTCTTTGGATATATTCTTTAACAGCTTCATTACCATCTCGCCCGTATCGCTATCCAGCGCGCCCGTCGGCTCGTCCGCAAACACTATTTTCGGGTCTTTAACTATCGCCCGCGCTATCGCAACGCGCTGTTTTTGCCCGCCCGACAGTTCGGTGATTTTCCGATTGCCGTACCCCTCGAGTTCCACGAGTTTTAACGCATTTTCCACTGCCGATTTATTGTCTTTGTTTCCTTGCAATTCCAAAGACAGCCCGACGTTTTCTTTTACGTCGAGTTCGGGTATTAGGTTGTATTCCTGAAACACAAATCCGCAATGCGAATTTCTGTATCCGTCGCGCTCCGCTCGCGAACACGTTACTATGTTCTTTCCGCCGACTTCTATTACGCTCCCTTCGTCCGCACTGTCAAGCCCGCTCAATAAATTAAGAAGCGTCGTTTTGCCGCTTCCCGACTTCCCCAATATAAACACCGTTCCGTTTTCGGGCAATTCCATATTCACGTCGTTTAACGCCCTCACTTCTCCGCTTTTGAGCCTATAGGTCTTGCTTAAGTTGGATATTCTCATTTAATTGCCCTTTCTTTACATTATATCACACACGTCGGTATATGTCAATACACGCGCAATAATATTAAAAGACAATCGGTTATGGCAAAACGCGATACGAAACATATCGTACCGCGTTTATTGCTTTCTATTATTCCGCCACTCTCTCTTTGCCGAGAGTGTTCTCATACACGTCGTAAATGAAAGTCGCTTTCGCGTTCTCGGTGCCGACTGCCGAGTATGTCGCTTTGATTTCTTCTTCCGTCGCGGTGTAAAGATTGACGGCAGGCATGTCGAGTTCGTACACGCCCCAATTCTTGAGCCTGCGTCGGGTCTTGTAATAGTAAGCGTTCGTTTTGTACGTCCAAGACGAATACGACCAACCGAGCTTATCGAAATACTTAAGCGTCGCATACCAATCGCGCGGGTGCTTGAAAGCATTCCACTCGCCTATGTATACGGGTGCTTTATTGCCCGCGAGATTGTGCAAGGCATTATAGAATCGTAAACACGTTATTTGCTTGACCGGCATGAGATTGTAGATATGATACTCGAGGCATACGTTGTGCCAATCGTACCGCTTGATTTTGCCGCCGTTTGTCGGGAAAGAAAAACATTCGATAAGTATTAAATGATTACCGTCGACCTCGCGCACCGCTTTATACAGCCTGTCGTAAAAATCGAAGTTGAGCTTTCCGCCGAACCTGTGCGCTTTGCGCCGCGGCTCGTTGAGGAGATCGTATGCGGCGACCGTTTTGTCGTCGCGGTACCGCGTCGCCACGTCGCGCCAAATCTTACACGTCAGTTCGGCATTGTGCGGATTGCCGTACAGATCGAACTGCGAATCGTCGCCCGAGTGAATGTCCATGTTCTGCGAGCCGGGTGCGCCGTGCAGGTCGAGTATCGCGTACAAGCCGTACTTGCGGCACATCTCGACGGCGAAATCGAGGTACTTGAACGGCTCGGCGCGGTACTTTTCGTCGGGAGTCATAAGCGTCAACCAGCTGAAAACCACGCGCACGGAATTGAACCCGAGCGCGGCTATACGCGCAAAATCGTCCTCGCGAATATAGTTGTCGATATAAATGCTCTCGAGCGCGTCCGCCGCATCGGGCGCAATATTCGGGTTGGCGCGAAGTGCCGACATGCCACGCTTTTGAGTGTACAGCCCCGTGTCGAACCCCTCGCACGAACTTACCGCCATCCAAAATTCCTGCAGCAGCCAATTCCCGAAGTTTATGCCGCGAAACCGAAAAAGCCTGCCCTCGCCGTCGTAAAGATTAACGCCACGCGCCGAAATAAACCCCGTCGGATCATCTATTCTTTCTGGAGCCTTCGCGCTCTGTTTATGTCCCGCAAGCGACAGATACGCTATGACGAGAATTATAACCGCCGCCGCGATCGGCGTATAAATATAAACCCACAACATTCCATTTCCTCCGTAACGACGGCACGCACCGAAAATACGCACCGAAAATTCGCCGCGCGACGCCCGCTCTTGAAATCTCTCCTACATTGCATACATTATAACACAAACATACTTCGAAAGCAAGCTTTTGAAATGATGCAATCGAAAACCCGCCCGCCGACAGACGAGTGGGTTTTGTGTATTACGGTATGAATGACGTTGCGGATATTACTGCAAATCTTTGAGTTCGCTCGAGGGCATTGTGAACGTCAAAGTCTTTTCGCCCGCCTGACCGAGCGTGCCCGTCCAGGTCATCGTCACGCCGCTCTGTCCGAGCGCGTAAGCGAATTCGCCGCTCGACACGTTCGTAAACTCGACCTTGGGCGTGGGCGATGTTTTAAGCTCCCAATTACCCGTCACATTGAACGCTTCGTTACCCATCGAGTTTGTTATTACGAAAGACCCGTCGCTTTTCATCGTCAAGGTGAACGTTACTTCAACGCCGAGATTGAGTTTCGTCGTCAAAACCTTTTTGTCGGTGACGGGATCGGGTTTCGTCGCGCCCTGCAAGTCTTTGAGTTCGCTCGATGGCATTGTGAACGTCAAAGTCTTTTCGCCCGCCTGACCGAGCGCACCCGTCCAAGTCATCGTCACGCCGCTCTGTCCGAGCGCGTAAGCGAATTCGCCGCTCGACACGTTCGTAAACTCGACCTTGGGCGTGGGCGACGTCTTGAGCTCCCAATTCCCCGTCACATTGAACGCTTCGTTACCCATCGAGTTTGTTATTACAAAGGAACAGTCACTGCTAAACGCGAGTGTAAACGTTACTTCCACACCGAGATTGAGTTTCGTCGTAAGCTCTTTCATCGTCTTGACGGTCGGGTCGATCGGTTCTTCCGGTTCTTCGGGTTTCTCACTCGGTGCTGGCACCGTTATCGAAACGCCGATATGCTGTTCGAAGTCTTTAACGGTTTGGTAAACGACCGCGCCGCTACCGCCTACCATAAGATTTCGCACGAACTGCCCGCCCTCCGCGAAGCCGAGCGCGACGTTGAGTCCGAAGTCCGCAAACGCGCCGTTTTCGTACGTGAGATTATACGAATAAGAAATTCCGTAAACCGTTCCGCCCATCGACGTATTCAGGTGACATACGGTAGCCATATAAATGCTGTCTTCCATATTTGCCCAATAGCCGTAGTAGATAGTCGCATAGTTTTCGTCGGTTTTATACTGTCTGATTTGCGCGAAACCGTCGTCGTAGAGATTGACGAGAATATCGTACTCGCGACCGCTCAAATCGACGTCTTCTTTGACAAACTGATACGCAATCGTCTTTGTCGAAACGTCCTCTTTCGCGTACTGTATATTCGTGTACTCCTGCCACTCGGCAAAAGCTTTTGTCGGGGTTTTATAGGAAAACTCCTCGTCGCTGCCGCCGCCCGTCGGCATATCGTTATCGCAAACATCGCACTTGCCGTTGCCGTCCGTGTCGACGTGGTTATGCGCTTCGCCGCCCGGCTTGCCGAAATGGAACGTGTAATCGGCACCGTTGAAATAGCAACCCGTGAGGAGCGCGGACGCCGCGAGCATGAATACGGACGCCGCAACCGCCGCGAATTTACTCTTCTTCATTTTGAACCTCCTTCGCCCTAAAAGGGCTGCTGTCGTTCTTACCGCAAACCGCGAGCACGCTTCCCGCTACCGCACCCAATACGAACAAGAGCGCGAGTATCAAGAACAGCGAAAGTCCGGTACCCATTACGTCGCCGCTGAAAAAGAACGCGAGATAGCTTATTCTGCCGCCGAGTATGACGCAGAACGACACGACGGACAGTATGAACGATACAATCGAGAATGCCTTAAAGTAGTCGATAAAAATACAGGCTGTATTCGCCGCGAGTGCGAAGAAAAGCAAGAGTATTATGCCGCCTATGTTCTCTCCCGATTCGGGAGAATACGCGTCCATCAAAAGCACGCACGACATTGCTATCAGAATGCACTCCGCCGCGACAATGGACGAAACAGATCTCAATTTATTCTTCATTTTGCACCTCCCCGTTTTTGTTCTTTTTCTTGAACAGTCCGACGATTTTTTCTTGATAGCCGTTTACGCTTATCACGAACAGGGCGGTCGCACAAACCGCGACAACGGCGAATATCACGTCAAACGTTATAAGGAACGGCTTCCACCACGGCGTGACGAAAAGTATTCTCGTGTTTTCATCTATCCCGTTGACGGCATTGCTGTTTATATAATTGTACAACATTCTGTGGCAGGCTTCGCGCGTCGCGTAAAGCAGCGTGGGATCTGCCTTGATGCTCGCAACGTTCAACGTAGTGTTGACGTACGCGCCGCTCGTCGCGTCATAAGTGCCGTTGTTGAGGAAAGTCGAAAGCCCCGCCGCAATAGCCGCATTGCCGTCGTAAAGCCCCGCCGTCGGCGAGTTGAGATCGGAAATCAAATACGCCTGCGATCCCCATTCCTCGCGAAGCACAGTCGTGCAAAGATCGTACTCCGCCGTACAGCTTATAAGCCCGATACGGTTGTAAGCCGTCATCATTCCCTGCATTTCGCCGTACGTCGCCATGCCCTCGAACGCGCGCAAATACGTTTCCCGCAACGCCTGTTCATTGGTGAACGTCGCGACGCCGATACGGTTTTGCTCCTGTTCGTTGATCGCAAAATGCTTGACGACAAGCACCACGCCGTGCTCTTTGCTCGCTTTAGTCACCGCCGATCCTATCAGCGTCGTGTGGACGGGATCCGACGAATAGTATTCGGACACCCTGCCGCCGTACGGCGTTCTGTGCATATCCGCGCCCAGTCCCCACAAAAAGCTCGTGCCCGTATACAAGCCGTCCTCGCCGTACATCGCACCGATCCGCTCCGCCAATTCCATATTGAACGTGGCGGCAAGTACAGGTTCCGACGAATACACGCCCGCATCCATTGTCGCGACTTTGATTTTGTCCTCGGTTATTCCGTCGGTGATAGTCGTACTGTCGGTGATCTCCGTCTTTTCGCCGTTTGTCTTGTCGATCGAGTAGTATTTGTACGGCTTTGTAAGACCGGCGGGACCGTCGCCGCCCGTCGCCGCATTGAACGTGACCGACGGGCATGCGTTTATGTAATATCTGCCCTGCGCGACCATTCTCGACATCTCGTAAACGGTGAGCGTATCGAGAATTTCGTTCCAGCACTCGGCGTCGTATTTTTCGCCGCGCATGGCGACGACGTTTTTGACGTCTATCTTGCCGCTCGAAACCGCGTCGTTTACAGCCGACTCGTCGGTATAATCGTTATAGTTGACTGCGTCCGATTTCGCGCGCGATTTCGTGTCGTTCCACTTGCCGTTCTCGTACCGTTTGGTGTCATTGAGAACGGACAGCATGTTCGCCGTCGCGGCGAGGTCGAGCTTTTCGGGATATGTCGTGTCCCACGCGTTTCTCGAAAGATATGTTATCTTGTCGGAACCGCTCAGCCAATAATTTATGTTGGCGTCGTCGAAACGGTTTTCGATCGTCGCGCCCGTATACACCGACGTCGCGTAAGTAGTGGTATCGAGTTCGTCCTCATGCCACATGTATGCGAGCGACGCATCGCCGTCGTAATCCATGCCGTCGGATTTCTTTTTGCCTTTCGCCGCGAGAATGTTGTTAAGCGCGTCGTGTGCGCCGTTCCCCACGGCGAAGTAGTAGTCGCCCGCGTCCATGATGTACGTTTTGGCTTTGGTGTAGTCGTAAGAAGCGAGCCACTGCATATTGACGGTGACCGTTACGTCCTCGTCGTCGCCGGGGTTAAGTTCGCCCGTCTTGCCGAAGCCCATAAGTTGCACCGAGGCTTTTTCCACTTTATTAGTAATATCGTACTGAGTATATGGCGATTGCGCATATATTTGCACGACTTCCTTTCCCGCACAGTCGCCGTCGTTTTTGACGTTGACGGTTATCGTAGCCGTGCGCTTTTCGGTATCGAAAGTCGGCTCGCCCTTTATCGTCTTGATAAATTTCGTGTACGACAATCCGTAACCGTACGAATAAAGCACTTCGTTCGAATATTTCCAAGACGAACCGGAAGTCGCACCCGCGGCGGCAGTTGCGTTGCCTTGCCCCAGCACGCTGTCCTCGTACCGCGTTTCATAGTACTTATAATCGGTATAAATACCCTCGTTGTACGAAATGTATTTGTTCGCCTGCGACGCCATTACCTTGTTGCTGTTGGTATATTCCATGTCGCCGAAATTTTGATATGCAGGCGACGAAGTCGTGCTCACAGCCCAAGTATCGACAAGTTTGCCGGACGGCGATGCCTTGCCCGCGATCACGTCGGCAAGTCCGTACGCGCCTCTGTAGCCCGCGTTGCCGAACTTGATAATAGCTTTGATCCCGGCGTCGTTTTTGTACGCGCCTATCTCGGGAACATGGTCGCCGCTGACAAGAAGAACTACATTCTCGTTAGCCGATTTTGCCGCGTTTATCATCGTCGTTTCCGCCGCAGTAAGAGAAAGCGAGCCTGCGGGCACGTCGTTGCCTTCCGACGAAACTCGACCTATTACAACTATAACGGCAGCCGATGAAGCCGCATCGCTCTCGCTCGTACTCACGGTAAGTCCGACGTTTTTCAATGCGGTCACAAGGTCGGCGCGGGTCGCGATCACTTCCTCGCCGTGCATAGACCCGCCGCCCGTCGCCGTCGCGAATACGAAGCCGTCGGCACCCAGGACGGTGACTTTGCCCGTCTTTACGGGAAGCAGTCCGTCGTTTTTGAGAAGAACGGTGCCCTCTCTGCCGACCTCGCGCATAAGCTCGACTTTTGCTTGAAACATTTCTTCGATGTTATCATAGTCGGACGTGTAGTATTGCTTACTGCTTTCGCCGATGACCTTGCTCGTTTCGATGCCGAGCGCGTCGTTGACCATAGGCGCGAAAGAGTATGCAACACTCGTAACGGCGATCAGAATTGCCGTCAACGCTATAAAGACCATCATCAGAATGCGCCAAAGTTTTGTGTTGAATACTTTCATCATGTCCTCCTTATTAGAATAAATAAAACCGAGGCTGACAAGACCTCGGTTGCAGAATACATAATATACGAAATTATTGCAATACTTTTTGCATAACCTTGATATGAGTTTGCATAGGCTGTTCAAACAGGGAACAGAATGTCCAATGAAAATATATTGTCGTCGGTACAAATCTCCAGTACGCCGCCGAATTTTTCGACGGTGAGCTTGATGCTGTGCACTCCGAAGCCGTGATATGCTTCGTCGCCTTTGGTCGTTTTCAGGGCGGTGCCGTTTCTGATGAGTTCCCCGACATACGGGTTTTCGATATGTATATACAACTGTCCTATTATTTCTTTTATGCCGAGACTGATCGTTCTCTCGTCCTCGGGCAAAAATACCACCGCTTCGATCGCATTGTCTAGCGCGTTCCCGAATAGAGAATATATATCGGACGACGGCATGAAATTCAATTTTTCCGCTTCGCACATAACCGAAAAAGCGATCTTGTTTTTTTCGAACATAAGACTCTTTTCGGCAATGACAATATCGAGATCGGTGTTGCCCGTCTTTATCGACAAATCATAAATATCCATTCGCTTTTTCAGTTCGTCGATTTCGTCTTGCGAAATCCCCCCTCCGCCGAGTTTGGAGATCTGATGTTTTAAGTCATGACATTTAACGTTGATTATATCAATGGTCTCTTTCGTGAATTCGTAGTTTTTCCTCTCTATTTCGCGTATACGCTCCAGCTCCTTTTTTGACTTTCCACGATCGCGTTTTTGAATATACCGTACTGCAATGCGTATATCATTATGCAAATCGCCAATCCGCACAGCAAATATCCGACCTTTGCCAATACCCCGACGCACATCTCGTACGAAATAAAATTAGTCACGACCATCATGCACAAAGTAATGAGCAAGCACAGTATAACAACGTCGTTGCGTCGGACTACCATATCCCGCATCGCACTGCGCTTGCGCGCAATCGACAAAAAAGCAGCGACGTAAACGACGCCGACAACAGCTATACTGATAAGTATTTTGCCGTAGTCGGGCAGCGCGGGTGCCATAATGAAAATAAAATGGTAGATTTTAGACGCAAAATGTTGAGTGGTATAACCGCTCACGACGCAGTAAAACGCCATTTGCAGATTGACGTCGAAACAGATATATACCGAAAGCGCGACGGCAACGAACATCAGTATGTACCGCAGAACTTTCGCTACCATGAACTGCGCGAGCCGATCGTTGAAAGTGGAAGCCGCAACGCACATTAAAATACAGAGGACCAGCCGAAGCGGAAACTTTTTGCGCCTCTCGAAAAAACAAACGAAAAGCGCGGTGGAAATTATAAGCTCGATAATAAACCTGTAAAGAGTATATATATTGTAAAAAGATACCGAGCTACCCATTGAACACCTTGCCCCCTTTACCGAGATAGGCAGCAAGCTCTTTCATGAAATTTTGTTTTCGCGGACGACTGATCTGCAATACCGTACCGTCGTTTAATTTTATTTCGAATTCTTCGACTTTAACTATAAATTTTGGGTTTACCAAACAGTAATTATTGCAACGCAAAAACGAGTACGGCGCAAGCTGTTCTTCAACTTTTTTCAAAGTCCCCCAACATTCGACCGTATTATCCGCATGATAGCGCAGAGTGTGTTTTTCGATTTCCACATAGCGCAGATCGCCAATGGCAAGCCGTGTGAGAACACCGTTCAGCATAATGTCGATCGTAGCATTTACCCTTTTGGCGATAACGTTCAATGCTTTATCCAATTTCCTCGAAAAAACGGGATATTTAACAGGTTTTACAATGAAGTCGAGCGCGTCTACTTCATAACCCTTAACGGCAAACTGCGCCATGTTCGTTACGAATATCAAAACCGTTTGAGTATCGTTTATTCGCATTTTTTCCGCAGCTTCCATTCCGTTCAAATCGGGAAGCTCGATATCCATAAATACTATATCGTAAACCGCCTTATACTCCGAGAGAAAACTTACGGCTTCGTCAAACCGAGCAATCGCATACTCCTCGCCCTTTTCGGTAAAATATTCGGCAAGATAGTCATTCAAAATATCCGCCGATTGATCTTCATCTTCAACGATAGCTATGTTTATCATGATTTCTCCCGCAACAATACCAAATGCACGATTTCTCGTTTATAAGATAGATCCTTGCATTATTTACAATTATAGCATAAATAAATTAAAATAGCAATAGTAAATCCATATACTTTATCATAACGTATGTTCGCTTCGACCACGCAAAAACCCACCCTAAAGGTGGGTTTTTGCGTGGTCGAAGCGGCGAGACTCGAACTCGCGGCCTCATGGTCCCGAACCATGCGCGCTACCAACTGCGCTACGCCTCGATATGGAGCGGAAAACGGGAATCGAACCCGCAACCTTCAGCTTGGGAAGCTACTGCTCTACCGTTGAGCCATTTCCGCACTCAAGCATTGACTCGAAGTATTATCGCAAGCTCGGGATATTTTCGATACTTACCAATTATATCACTATTGTCTTTGTTTGTCAAATCGTTTTATGCGGATTTGCAAAAGTCTTTTTCCGCGCTTATACATACTATGCGCGACAACGCCCGCGCGTCACGACCTGTCTATTATTTCGAGCGCGACGGTCACTTTGGTTTTTCCGCCGAACAAATCAAGCTCTATGTCCGCGCTGTGGTTATGCCTGTTGATTTTCGTTATCGAGCCTTCCCTGCCCTTTAGCGGTCCGTCGGTCACGCATACTTTGTCGCCTATTATAACCCCCGACGAACGCTCGAAACACCGCTTACCGCGCAACAGATATTCGAGCCGTTGCCGCTCGTCGCTCGGAAGCGCGATCCTGTTGTCGCCGCTGCGCAAAAGTCTGATTATATCCGCGGACCCGAACACGAACGTTCCGAACTCGCGCAAAAATTCCGTTTCGGGCATTGTCGTTTCCACGAACACGTATCCCGGGAACAGCGGACGCTTGCGGTATTGCCGACCGGGCACGTGCCTGTATTTGCGGTAATACACTTCCGATTCAGGGCAGAACGCTTCGAATTCGTGCTCGAAACGGTGCGTCGCCACAAACTGCCCGACGTCGCACATGACGCGCGGCTCGGTATTCGTTTTTACATAGAAAACATACCAAAAATACGGTTCTTGCATACGCACCTCGAAAGCCTACAACATAATATACCGCGCACGACGGATTTTGTCAAGGCTTCCCGCCGCGGGGCAGTTTTTCGAGCGCGGCTTCCACTGCCGAAAGTGCGGCGAGCGGTTCGTCGATCCCGCTCACTGCCGATTCCATCGGGCACATACCCGTTCCGTCGCGGTTGATTATGTGCGGAACGAGCCGACCGTACTCCGCGCATATACCGTACTTTTCGCACATCGCCGCCGCTTGCTCGGACATGATTTTGGCGTAAACTTCTTTCACGCCGAGAAGCGCGTACAAAAGCACGGCGGCTTTGCCAACCGTTTTATCGGCGGCGGCATAGCTGCGAAAATCTCTACCCGATCTTGCGAGCGCGACGAGCGGTTTCACGCCGCGCTCCGTACCGCAAACTATGTCGTCGCCGTTTACGAGCACATACGTATACCCGCGCTCGTTCAGAAGCGTCCTTGCTCGCGCCAAATCGCCCACGCGCTATTCCTCCGCTCTGTCGAAAAACACCGACAATGCTATTACGACTGCGGGCACGATCACGCACTGCACCGCCACCGCGATAAGACCGGACTGCACTTGCGCCCACGCCATGGCGAACGACAGCGGCGAAACTGTTTGGAATATGACCGCGAGCAGCAGGAACGCAGCACGCCCCGCGACGAAAGCCGACGGCACAGCGAGGAACGCCGTATATTTGTTTTTCGCTATTATTTTCGAGAACGCGCCCGACACCGCCGCGAACACGGCAAGCTCGACTATCATGTACGGCAGACGCGACGCCGCGGGCATGGGATTGCCGAAAGCGAGAGTGAAAAGAAAACTCACGATCGGCGACAGCACGCCGACGGACAGTCCCCACACGGGACCGAGCAAACACCCGCCGATGAGCACGGGCAAGTACATAGGCAACCACGCCGCGCCGCCCGTCGCGCCTGCCGCGAGATGCACGAGCTGCGGCAATATTACCGCGAGCGCGATAATCCCCGCCGACACGAGTGCTTTAACGGTTATTTTCATGCGCATGCCGACATGCCTGCGCGTCAAAATTCCTTCCAACATTATTTATGTAACTCCTTCGATCTTTATTTGAGAAGCGTCGAGAACTCGGTCATCATTTCCGAAACTTTGATACCTTGCGGGCAAACCTTTTCGCAGCTGCGACAGCCTATGCACGCGCTCGGCAGTTTATCCTCGCCGTACACCGAAAGTGCCATCGGCGCGAGAAATCCGCCGCCAGTGAACTTGTGCTCGTTGTACAGTTTGACAAGCTCGGGAATGTTAAGCTCTTTCGGGCAGTGGCTCATGCAGTATTTGCACGCCGTGCACGGCAGTTTCGTTTTTGCCGTCATGCCCGACGCTATTTCGTACAGTGCGGCGAGTTCGTCGGCATCGAGCGGTTTTTCCTCGGCGAAAGTCTTGATGTTATCCACCACCTGTTCCATGGTAGACATGCCCGAGAGCGTGACCGTGACGGGCGGCAAAGTCTGCAAAAACCGAAACGCCCACGCGGGAATGTTCTCGTCGCGCCGTAGAGACTTGAGCCGTGCGGCGTCCGCTTCGTCGAGTTTTGCGAGCCGTCCGCCGCGTAGCGGTTCCATTACCCATACGGGAATACCGAGCGACTCGAGCAATTCCACCTTCTGTTTGGCGTTCTGGAATTCCCAATCGAGATAGTTGAGCTGTACCTGCCCGAACTCCATGTACTTGCCGTACTTGTCGAGGAAGCGCGTGAGCACATCCATACTGCCGTGCACCGAGAACCCGAGATGCTTGATGCGCCCGTTCCGCTTTTGCTCGATGAGATATGCGAATATACCGTGGCTTTCGTCGAGATACTCCTTGATATTCATTTCGCAAACGTTGTGGAAAAGGTAGAAATCGAAGTAGTCGACACGACATTTTTCAAGCTGTTTCTCGAAAATTTCTTCCACTCTGTCTATGTTCGCGAGATCGTAACCGGGAAACTTGCTCGCAAGATAGAAGCTGTCGCGCGGATACTTTTGCAAGATCTTGCCGACGACAAGTTCGGAATTGCCGCTGTGATACCCCCACGCCGTGTCGTAATAATTGACGCCGTGCTTCATCGCATAGTCGATCATTTTCTCCGCCGCCGCCTCGTCGATGTCCGCATCGTTTCCGTTCTTAACGGGAAGCCGCATCGTACCGAAGCCGAGCGCGGATAGCTTAATATCTCCGAATTTCTTGTAAATCATACTGCCTCCGTGAACTTTATTTTAATAGAGTATAACACATTATCCGCGATTTTGCAATACATATACAAAACTAAATGCCCCATTCCGCATTGTGAATGGATTCGTAATGTCTGTCTTTCAAACAATCCGCACAGTTATCGACGGATGGGAATTCTTCCGCTATTTCTTCAATCAACGCGCTTAACAATTTATCACCCATAATATCGCCGTATTTGCCGCGCAAAGCCTTTTCGTACCATTCGCATAATTCTTTTTCGGTTATGATGCTTTGAATTTTACTTTTCCAACCTATTTGAGTCAAAATCGACAGTATGACATTCTTTTCCGCTGCTTTGCAAACAATGACGATCCTATCGCTGTTTACGCTCGTAACGATATCTTCAGCAAGTTCTTCATCCAAAGACAAATGTTTGATTTGGATTGCAGGACCCCAATTAGAATACATATCCAACCCTCTGTCAGCGGCATTTGTTACGCCCACACGAAAAACTTTAGCGTCCTGCACGGCAGTATGATTATCGAAATCAATACACATGATCGACCGCGTAAAATCTTCAAACTCCTTAATTATGTCGAGTTTTTCCTTGTTTACGGAAATCTCGACTTTCAAATCCATTGTTTCGATCAGTGTCGAAAACAGCGCGTATACGATTATTTCGTACACTTTATCCAAACTCCGCTTCAATCCAGCTTCCGATCGAAATGAGTTTATAAATGCTTTAACGTCGAAATCTTGACGCGTGGCATTACGGCATAAATCCAATGCCGCCGATAATTGACGGTGTTTATTTATAAACCGTTGATATATGTACGCCTCTACAACTCCGCCCGTGCGTCTGTTTTCTTCGGCGAGGGCGGTAATCTGCTGCGGAGAAATAGCATTGAAAACATCGTCTTGGAATCGCGCGCTCGACGTACTTTTCCTGCCGAGCAATGCGATACTGATTTCGTTACGCCACGCCTTGCTTTTGTTGCGGTACGTTTCCAAATCATTAGTATCTATGTCTTTACAAACCCTATCGTGATATAATGTTTCCGCAATTTGAATGGGTTTGTACAAATGGATCCGTGATTTTTTTATTATCGCGTCGAGTGCCTCTTTCGCTTGTTTTAATTCCGCTTCCATATGTTCTCCTTTTCTTTTGACTCCGCTACCGTTAAGTGCCTCGATCATTTTCCGCGCCACTGCCGATATTACGGGGATCGCAACGCTGTTACCCGTCTGATGTTTGACATGACCGTACCCGACTACTATTTTATATGTTTCGGGAAAGCCCTGCAATCGCAACATTTCCCTTTCCGTCGGGCGACGTTCGTTATTGATCAAAATATAGTTAGCCGACGCACCCGCACGAAGTGCCGAACAATATGAATGCGGCGTGATCGCTCCCGCGATATTTTCATGAGAAATGTACGGTCTGGGATAGGCTTTATCCCTCATTCTCGCCAAACGCGAATCGCGTATACTTTCTTTCACGTAATATCGTTTATCGACGTTATTTTCCAAAATATCTGATAGCGTTTTATATTGCGATTTCGGCAACGGTGCGGGAAATTGGAAATCCACGTCATCCGCAAACCCGCAAATAAAAAGCCTTTCCCTTTTCTGCGGAACTCCGAAATCGAGTGCGTTCAAAACATCGAAATAAACGGTATATCCAAGTGCTTTCAAATGCGAAATTATGGTATGCAACGTGTTGCCGTTATCGTGCGTCCGAAGATTTTTTACATTCTCGAGCATAAACGCGGGCGGGTGTTTTTCTCTCAAAATACGTTCGATCTCAAAGAACAGCGTGCCTTGCGTTTCGTGATTAAATCCTGCTTTTTTTCCCGCTATCGAAAACGGCTGACAAGGGAACCCCGCAAGCAAAATATCGAAATCGGGGATCTCGCTCGCTTGGATCTTCGTAATGTCGCCGCAGGGATATTCGCCGAAATTCGCATAGTACGTCTTGCGGGCGTTCTCGTCTATTTCCGACGAAAACACGCACTTGCCGCCCACGCTTTCAAACCCGAGTCGAATACCGCCTATCCCCGCAAACAAATCTATAAACCTGAAACTTTTCCATTCGCCGAAATCATCGGTTGCGGATCCGGGCACTATGTCGAAAATCGTTCCATGCTCTTGCATACCGTTAGATTATAACATATTTCGCTCACATTTTCAAGCGTATATAACGGAGATAACAAATTTTCGATTTTCGGCGGAATATAAAAGAGCTTGACTTTCGTCAAACTCTTTCGTGCTTTGTTTATCGCAATTCGTCTTTGGTGCGCGGGAACTCGACGGTGTCGCGGATATTGCTCATGCCCGTCACGTACATCATCATGCGCTCGAGCCCGAGTCCGAATCCGCTGTGCGGCACAGTGCCGAACTTGCGAAGATCGAGATAGTTCGCATAATCGGAAAGTTTCATGCCGCGCGACTTGATTTCGGCGAGCAGTTTGTCGTAGTCGGCTTCGCGCTCGCTGCACCCGATGATCTCGCCCACGCCGGGAACGAGTAGGTCTGTGGCGGCGACCGTCACGCCGTCGGGGTTTTGCTTCATGTAGAACGACTTGATCGCGCGCGGATAGTTCACGACGAACACGGGTTTTTTGAAATACTCGTCTGTGAGATACCGCTCGTGCTCGGTCTGAAGGTCCAGCCCCCACTCGACGGGATACACGAACGTCTTGCCCGATTTTTTGAGCACTTCGATCGCGTCCTTGTAGTCGATACGCGCAAACTCGCTGTCCACGACGTGTTGCAATTTCTTTATAAGCCCCGGCTCGAACCGCTCATCGAAGAACTTGAGTTCGGCGGCGCAATGCTCGAGAAGATGCGCGATTATGCTCTTGATCATGTCCGTCGCGATCCCGATAATGTCGTCTATATCGGCAAACGCGACTTCCGGCTCGATCTGCCAGAACTCGGCGGCGTGCCGCGGCGTATTGCTGTTTTCGGCGCGGAACGTCGGTCCGAACGTATAGATCTTGCCGAGCGCGGTCGCCATGACCTCGCCTTCGAGCTGTCCCGAAACGGTAAGCCCCGCGGGTCGCCCGAAGAAATCCTTTTTGTTATATTCATCTTCCGACTTGACCGAAGGATCGTAGCCGATGGTAGTCACCTTGAACACCTCGCCCGCGCCCTCGCAGTCGCTGCCCGTTATTATCGGCGAGTGCACATAGTAGTACCCGTTCTCGTGGAAGAATTTATGAATGGCGTAAGACAGTTCGCTCCGCACTCTGAACACCGCATTGAACGTATTCGTGCGCACGCGAAGGTGCGGAATGGTGCGCAAAAACTCCATGGTGTGCCGCTTCTTTTGCAGCGGGTACGTGCTGTCGCTGCCGCCCAAAAGCGTCGCTTTTTCGGCGAGAATTTCCACGCTTTCGTTCTTCATGCCGCGCTCGACCTTGCCCGTAACGGCAAGAGCCGCGCCGAGCGAAAGCATTGCGGAAAGCTCGTCCGCGTTCGCGAACACCGCTTTGTCGAAAACCACTTGCACGTGTTCAAGCATGCTGCCGTCGTTAAGCTCGGCGAACGCGACGTTCTTGCTGTCGCGCGAAGTGCGCACCCAACCGCAAACGTCGACGGTTTTGCCGATATAACTCTTATCGCATACGATTTGTTTCAAATCAATGTGTTTCATAATTCGCCTCTCGAATTTATCATACTAATTATAATCCATTCGCGGGCGATTAGTCAAGAAAATTCGACATGTATGCAATAACGAATTTATCGCAAGCAAAACCCGCACCCATCGCCTATGCAATAAATAATCGGTATGATCACGCACGTTTTTTGCTTCTTCCGAACATAACGACGGCGAGGACGAACAGGACGATTGTGTAAGCGATCACGACGACGATCGGAAGCCACAGTTTTTCCCACTCGCCGACGAGGGTGTATCTTATCGCGTCGTAGCAGTGCGCGAACGGCAGTACTCTGCAAAATACCGCAAACCCGCCGCCTATCATGTCGAGGCCGAACCACATGCCCGAAAGCAGTGCCGCGACCTGCACCACCGCCGAGCAAACGGGCGGAGTACTTTTATCGGGAAGCGCGCTTCCGAGCAGCACACCCGTCGCTATGAACAGCAACGAAAACAGCATGGCGAAAAGCAGTGCGGGTATGATATTTACCGTGACGAGTCCGAAGCACATCGCCGTCGCGAACACGACGACGTTCTGCACAACCGCGAACGGCAGTATTCCGAGCATGTATCCTATTATGAAATCGGCAGAAGTCATCGGCGACGCGACGAGCCGCGACAGAAAACTTTTTGCGCGGTCGCCGCTTATATTCATAGCGGTGAGCATTGTCAAGAACGATCCGCCGAATATCGCGACCCCGCCCGTGAACCGCTCCGCCATGAACATGGGGACTTGCGACGCCGCCGCGCCGATACTTTTTACTATGATCTGCATTATTACAAAAATCGCGATCGGCAGTATAAGCCCGAACCCCCAGCTTACGGGCGAGCGCAACGTTTCTTTTATATTCCGCCGCGCGAAAACAAACGCTCTTTTCATGCCGTTTCCTCCCCCGAAAGTTTCAAAAACGCGTCCTCGAAGCTGTCCGTGCCCGCCCGCGCTTTAAGCTCGTCCGCACTTCCGACGGCGACGATCTTACCGTGCGCCATGATCGCTATGCGCCCGCAAAGTGCTTCCGCTTCCTCGAGGTAATGCGTCGTAAGCACTACCGCCGAATGTTCGCTCGTTTCGCGGATATACCGCCACAGCTCCCGCCGCGCCACCACGTCCAGCCCGAGCGTCGGTTCGTCGAGAAACACGAGCCGCGGCGACGTTATGAGTGCCATTCCAATCGACAGCCTGCGCATCAGTCCTCCCGACAGTTTTTTCGCGCCGTCGTTCGCTCTGTCCTCGAGCTTGAGCCTGTTCATCATCGCGCTCGCTTTTTCCCGCGCCTCGCTTCTTCCCGCGCCGTACACTTCGGCGATAAGTTCGAGATTTTCGCGCACGGTAAGCGCACCCGCGACCGCCGTTTCCTGCGGACTGACGTTGAGCAAACTTTTCGCCGCCGCACAGTCGTTTACCGTATCGTGACCGAACACGCTCACGCTCCCGCCGTCGGGCGAGAGAAGCCCCGTGCACATTTTGATGGTAGTGGATTTACCCGCGCCGTTCATGCCGAGCAGTCCGAAAACCTCGCCGTCATGCACAGCGAAACTCACGCCGTCCACCGCGACTTTTCTTTTGTCGCCGCGCCCGAACGCTTTGACCAAATTTTCCGCAACAAGTGCGTCCATACTACTTCGCTCCCTCCGTTTTGTAAAGTGCCGCGAGTCCCTGCGTCATTTCTTTTGCCAAAAGCGCGATTTCTTCCCCGCTCACGGCGACGCGGTTGTCGGCGGATATTGCTGCAAGTCCGTGCAGTGCCATCCACACGCACAGATGCACGCGGTAAACTTTTTCGCGCGGAAGTTTGGTGATTTCTTCGAGCCTGTCTATTATGTCTTCCGAAACGAGCTTGCGCGACAAATCGTCAAGCCCCGTGTATTCGTAATGCTTGCCGCGAAACAGAAAGTTGAAAAGATTCCCTTTTGCCGCGGCGAACTCCACGTACTTTACCGCTTGCCCGAGCGCACCGTCAGCGATATACTCGGTGAATATCTCGAACCCGCGTTCGATCGCCGCGCGGCGCACTTCGTCCATGTCCGCGAACTCGCGGTATATCGGCTGCGTGGATATGCCGAGCCGCTCTGCCACCGACCGCGCCGACACCGCGCTCCACCCGCTCTCGTCGACGATCTCCATGACCGCGTTTATTATAGCTTTCCTATCCGTCTTGATTGCAGGCGGCATACTCTCTCTCCTTCGCGAGATCTCGCTTTCATGTAATAGTTGCTAATGGTTGCGACAATCGCAAAGCATTGCCGCCGAGGATAAATAACATGTGTTATTTTATATATTATAACAAGCGTTGCGCAGTTTGTCAAGCGGTCGGAAGCACTTTTGCATGAATAGTGAAGCGATATATGCGCATACTAACGGCACTATGGAAAATTCAGTTATTGTAAACGACGAAAAAAGACTGTCGGGCACTGCGCTGTTTTTGCTGTGCGTGCTCGCGACCGTAGGGATCGGGCTTGCGATCTCCTACTCCTCGGGCATATTCGGCGGTGTCGCGAACGCTGCCGCATTGCCTTTCATCATACCGCGGTGGGTAGTCATAGCCGTGCCGCCCGTACTGTTCCTGCATCTCGGCGTCGCGCTGTTCTTGGTGCTTCGCGAGAGCGTGCACTCGGAAACGGGCAGAATGGTGCGCGGCTGGACTTGGGCGTTCTGGATCACCCTGTTCGTAGCGACGGCGATCACCCCGTTCTTCATTTATCACGGTATGCCGCTTGCCGCGTATATCATGTCGGCGATCGTCACCGCACTCGCGCTCGGCACGATGATACTTTCGTATTACGGCTCGACCGCGAGCGGTGTTGTCATGACGATATTCTTCATCGTCGTGTCGCTTATCATGGTCTATCTCGGCTTCTGGGCTTTTGCCTAATCCAAAAAAACATCAAGCACAAAACCGCCGCCCGAAACTTCTGTTCCGAGCGGCGGTTTTGTATTATTGTTTTTAATTGTTTTTGTATGCTTTCGCGAGTCCGCCTTCCGCCGTTTCGCGATAGATTTTAGAAAGGTCTTTGCCCGTGCGGTACATGGTTGCGACGACCATGTCGAAAGAGATCTTGCGCGAGTACGTCAAGAACCCCGCAAGGCTCACGGCGTTTATCGCACGCATGGCGGCGACGGCATTTCGCTCTATGCACGGGATCTGCACAAGTCCGTTTATGGGGTCGCACGTAAGACCGAGGTGATGCTCGAGCGCGACTTCCGCCGCATACTCGATTTGGTCGATCTCCATTTTCTTCAGTTCGCCGAGCGCGGCGGCAGCCATCGAGCACGCCGTGCCCACTTCCGCCTGACAACCGCATTCCGCGCCGCTTATCGACGCGTTCGTTTTGACGACGTTGCCTATCACTCCAGCCGCTTCTATCGCGTCGATAATTCGCGCATCGGTTAGCTTATACCGCCGCTTAAAGTAGTACAGCACCGCGGGCAAAACTCCCGCCGCGCCGCACGTCGGAGCCGTTACTATCTCGCCGCACGAAGCGTTCTCCTCGCTCACCGCGAATGCGAACGCGCACACAAGCCTGTTTTCGCGGGTCATGCTGTCTTCGAACACGTCGTTGTCGCCGTACAGCGTTTTCGCCTTGCGCTTGACCTCGAGTCCGCCCGCGAGCACTCCGTCCGCGGAAAGTCCGCGCTCGATGGAACGCTGCATGACTTCCCACACATGCGATATGTACGTGCGAAGCTCCGCGCCCTCGAACCGCTCCGCGTACTCGCAAAGCCGCAATCCTTCCGCCTTACAGTAAGCCGAGATCTCCGCGAAATTCTTATGCGGGTACACTTCGGGCGGGTCCGTGTGCTTCCTGCCTTTTATCTTGATCGCGCCGCCGCCCACGCTCGTCACCCGCCACCGCGCGATTTCTTCGCCGCGCCTGTATCCGATTATATCCATAGTGTTGGGGTGCGGCAGATCTTTTTTATCGGTATCGAACTCGACACCGCCCGAAATTTCGCCGAAGCAACGTTCGATCACGCGGTCGGTCATATGCCCTTTTCCCGTCTTTGCGAGCGAGCCGTACAACACCGCGCGGTACCCGTCTATGTCGGGATATTCGGCGAGAAACAATTTGCACGCGTTAGCCGGTCCCATGGTATGCGAGCTGGACGGTCCGATGCCGCATCTGTATAACTGCGTTATGGATTTCATAAAACCTCGACGAGTTCGTGCGTACTTGTATATGTCGATTATACCACAATAGCCGAGCAAACGCAAGCGTTTATCGCGCCCGCTCTCGTCCGCTCGGAGATTATTATTTTTTACAAAATGTCGCTATAAAACTTGCTATTTGCCGCAGATATATGTTATAATGAACGTACAAAAAATCTATAAGGACGGATTCACTATGCAATATTCTCACGAAGTGGAAAAAATGCAATGTGTCGCAAAGGGTTGCAATCACGGCCCCGCGCCCATTCCCGAAGAGGGAAAGTGGGTTCAAGCCCGCGAAATCAAAGATATTAGCGGTCTTACCCACGGCTGCGGTTGCTGCGCACCCCAGCAAGGCACTTGCAAACTCACTCTCAACATCAAAGAAGGCGTCATCGAAGAAGCTCTCGTCGAAACGATCGGCTGCTCGGGCATGACCCATTCCGCCGCCATGGCTGCGGAAATTCTGCCCGGCAAGACCTTGCTCGAAGCTCTCAACACCGACCTCGTTTGCGACGCGATCAACGTCGCCATGCGTGAGCTGTTCCTGCAGATCGTTTACGGCAGAAGCCAATCCGCGTTCTCGGACGCGGGACTTCCCGTCGGCGCGGGACTCGAAGACCTCGGCAAAGGCTTGCGCTCGCAGGTCGGCACGATGTACTCGACCAAGCTCAAAGGTCCGCGCTATCTCGAAATGGCGGAAGGCTACGTAACGAAATGCGCGCTCGACAAGAATAACGAGATCATCGGCTACGAATACGTCAATCTCGGCGTAATGATGAAGCTCGTCAGCGAAGGCGTGAGCGGCACCGACGCGCTCGCCAAAGCTACGAAGCATTACGGCAGATTCGAAAATGCGGCGAAGTATATCGTCCCGCGCAACGATTAGGAGGGTATCATGGCTGTCACATTCGAAGGTTACGAGAGAAGAATAAACAAAATAAACGCCGAACTGAAAAAGTACGGCATCAAGTCGCTCGAAGAAGCGCGCGATATCTGCTTGGCGAAAAAAGTCAACGTCGAAGAAATCGTCAAGGGCGTACAGGTAATAGCGTTCGAGAACGCGGTTTGGGCGTACACCGTCGGCTGCGCGATCGCGTTTAAGAAAGGCGTAAAGACCGCCGCGGAAGCCGCCGAGTGCATCGGCATCGGCTTGCAGTCGTTCTGCATTCCCGGCAGCGTCGCCGACCAGCGCAAAGTCGGTCTCGGTCACGGCAACCTCGGCGCAATGCTGCTCCGCGAAGAAACGGACTGCTTCGCGTTCCTCGCAGGTCACGAATCGTTCGCGGCGGCGGAAGGCGCGATAGGTATCGCCCGCAACGCCAACAAAGCGCGTAAAAAACCGCTCCGCGTCATTCTCAACGGTTTGGGCAAGGACGCCGCATACATAATTTCGCGTATCAACGGCTTCACGTACGTGCAGACTCAGTACGACTACTATACGGGCGAACTCAAGATCGTCCGCGAAGTTCCGTTCTCGGACGGCGAGCGCGCGAAAGTGCGTTGCTACGGTGCGGACGACGTGAGCGAAGGCGTCGCGGTCATGCGGCACGAGAAAGTGGACGTTTCCATTACCGGCAACTCCACCAACCCTACCCGCTTCCAGCACCCCGTCGCGGGCACGTACAAAAAATGGTGCCAAGAGAACGATAAAAAATACTTCTCGGTCGCGAGCGGCGGCGGCACGGGCAGAACCCTCCACCCCGACAACGTCGCGGCGGGTCCCGCCTCTTACGGCATGACCGACACTATGGGTCGCATGCACAGCGATGCGCAGTTCGCGGGCAGCTCGTCCGTTCCCGCGCACGTCGAAATGATGGGTCTTATCGGCATGGGCAATAACCCCATGGTCGGCGCGACCGTCGCATGCGCAGTCGCGGTCAGCCTCGCGAAATAACCCCTTTGCGATAATTTACAGAAAAACAAAAATCCGTTCCGAGCAATTCGGAGCGGATTTTTTTTACGGCTTCGTGTCTATTCGTTTTAGGTATGTTATTCTCGCGATAGCTGTAGTTCGTTTACGGCACCTACCTCGTTCGTACCATCGTTTCGACCTAAACGACGACAGCCGCGAAGCGAAACGATCTCGTTATTATAATCCAACAATAATTCTTAATTTTTAATTCTTAATTTGTACGCAAGTACAAGCTCCGTTATTTCGGCGACGAGAGTCAGCCCGCCGAGTATAAGTCCGAGATACATTACGTATGCGGGAAACCCGATCAAGAGCACGCACACCGTTATCCACACGACCGACGCGACGGCGTTGAGCCAGCGCACTTTCGCAAAGTATGCGGCGACGGCAAGCGCGAGCGTTATCGCACCCGGAACGAGCACCGAATACCACAGTTCGGAATACCCGCGTATAAAGCATATTATAAACTCGCCGACTGCCGCGGTCGCAAACGCCGCGAGTATAACTGTCGGCAAGATCTTACGCAATCCGTTCATACGAAAAACCTCAATAGCGAATCATAGAACGCGACCCGCCACGACCGCGCCGAGTGATAGCCGAACTCGATCCGCACGTACTCGGTATTATCTGCGGTGAACTTGTCGCACTCGAGCAGTTCGTCGTACATGCGTCTGTGTGCATTGTACGCGAAGTCGTAAATGCCGTCGGCGTTGAACATGTAATTGAGCTTGTATCTCGCGAATTTTTCGGAAGTCAGCGCGGCTATAACGTCGCCGCTATCGACGGACGCCGAATAACAGCCGAACGTGCTTATATAATCGAAGTTATGCATCATGCCCGCGGTGTAAGTGATACGGCAACCGTTGGACAGTCCCGCCATAGCCCTGTGATCGCGCGAAGCGATAAAATCTTCTTCCGTCGCGCTCTCGGCATACGTCGAGTACGCGCTCTCCACTGCCGGGATAATGTCTTTCCTGAGTTCGTCCGCGAAATTCGCCGACGAATTGACTTTTGTCTGCGAAAAATCCTTGATGTTTTTCATGTCGTCGTCGCCGAACAGCCCGTAACTGTAAAACACGGGCGTGACGACGATGAGCGGCTCTATGTCGCCGTAGTAGATCATATTGTCGAGCACGTTCTTTACGCCTATCGTGTACAGCCACGTGTTTTTATGGTCTACGGTCTGCGGATCGGTGCCGTGAAGCAAATACACGATATTATACCGCTTGCTTTCGTCGTAACCGTGCGGCAGGTATATGTTCGCCGTTTTTTTCTCCGTACCGTCCGAACCGTTCACATAGTCGTGCGCGGTATATGAAAACTCCTCGACGGTTCCCGCGCCGTCGGTGCGCGTTTCGCGGTATTTGTCGGGCACTTCCCATGCCGTTATTTCGGCGGGCGCGTCGCCGCCGCCGCAGCCCGCAAGCGCGAACGAAGCCGTCGCGACCGCAAGCGCGGATATTACCGCTGCGATTTTTTTGATCTTCAATTCACTCTACCTCCGTCGAAACAAGTCGAACGCGAAAGCTACCGTTTAATGATACCACATAAAGCTCGGTAACGCAAAGATTTTGCACGGCTCGCACGAAAAATCCCTTTTTCTTATCACAAACGGGGCGAACGGCAATCCGCCCGCCCCGCTCTCGAGATAAGATTTCGTCTTGCCTTATTTCGCGTAGATCTTTTTGGTTATGCACGCGGACACACCCATTACGAGCATAGCTACGACGCATATTATGATCGACGCGAGCGCGTTCGAGCAAACGGACAGCATGTACGGCTCGTTAATGTGCAGTTCCGAGCCCCAAGTGAGAGCCATTTCGTACACCGACGATTTTGCCGCGAACACCAACGCCAAGCATATGAACACGCACACGAGCACTATGCACACATCCGTCGCTATGTCGATTATCTTTTTCGCAACGCCCTCCGCTTTTATCATGGGCAGTATTATCACCGCCGCCGACAGCAGCATAGCCGTTACTCCGAAACCGATCACGGCGGACAGTGCGGGATACTGCATTTCGAAGTAGCCGTAGCAGCCGTTGTACGCGACCGAAAAGAGTATTATCGCGACCAGCGACAGTATGAACGTTACCGCCGCGCCTATCGAAGTTACATTTATTTTAATCTTCATTTTCAGCCTCCGTGGACTCGTTTTCTTTTTTCTTCGCAAGTATGGAAATGGTGATATAGCCCGCCGCGCCCGCTACGGTCAGTATCGCCGTGACGGTTATAGCCGCCGTGAGTGCGTTGTCGTACCAAGTACGGAAGAACACAAGGCGGGAGTTGCGCGTATAGCCGTTTGTCACGTTGGAATTGAGGAAGATATAGATAGCGCGATGCACTGCGTCCTGAATAGCCTGTTGCATGTCCATATCTTTCGCGAGGTTCTCCTCGGTGAACTCGCCCCAACCGTTGACGTTATTCTTGATGTTGTTTTCGGAAGAAGCGGTGAGCATGCCGTCGGTGCCGACGATAAGACTGTCGCGCGGGTTCATGTAGTACGCGGGGCTTACCATGTCGGTCACGCAGAAGCCGTGGAAATCCCATTCTTCGCGGAGTATGCCCGAAATCAAGCCTTTGTGCGCGCTGCAGAACGTCGAGCCTGCGCGGTTGAAGCCCGTCATGACGGCGAGCGCGGTCTTATTCTCTATCGCCATTTGGAAGGCGCGGAGATCGCACTCGCGTGCGCGTTGCTCGCTCATGAACGGCGCAAGTCCGCTGCGGTTAGCCTCTGTGTCGTTGAATGCGTAATGCTTGAGACAGGTGATAAGTCCGTTGCGCTGCGCTTCCGTCGCGAAGTCGTTAGCCATATTCGCAAGATGCACGGGGTCTTCGCTGTAGTATTCGTGGTTGCGCGAGTTGTACGGCGTTCTGTGGATATTGACGCCGGGACCCCACACTTCGGCGACGCCCGACCACAGCGCGAGCATGGACAGCACTTCGCCCGACTTTTCCGCCATTTCGTGGCTGAACGTCGCGCCGATGACCGGCATGGTGGGAAGCGGACGCATTTCGATATCGCCGTACGGATCGTCTTTTTCCGTGTCGTATTCGGTATTCGCGGTGTTCCAATCTATACTGAGTTTGCCGCGCTCGGCGTCGTACCCGACGGGACCGTCCGTCGTCTTGAACGCGGGCGATTCTATGGACGGAATGGCGTCCCAATCCTGACCGCCGCACTGCGTGACGCAAGCAATCGCTTCCTTGAGCGTGACCTGTTCGACGAGAGCCATGATGCGCGGATCGTCGTATTCTATCCATTCGCCCTTCTCGGGTTTCATGCCCGCAAACGTGTATGTCGTGTCCTTGCCCCAAACGACCTTTTTGCCGCCGTTATCGGTTTCGTGCACTTCGTACATTTTGCAGCGCAAGCCCGCATTCATGGCTTCGGTGGTGTTGAGTCCGCTGTAAGTTTTGGGGAAACTCGTCTGCCAATTCGCGCGCGAGAGTTCGGTTATTTCTTCGTCGAACACCGAAAGCTCCATGTCTTGCAGTTGGTTCTCTATTACCTCTCCGCCTTTAGAATAAAGCATTTCGATACGGTTGAATTTTTCTTTGCGGACTTTGTTCGCATCGCCGTTCTCGTCCATGCCGTTCGTTTTGGTCTTGCCGTTAGCCGCAAGCACGTTGTTGAGCGCGTCGTGCGCGCCGTTGCCTATCGCAAACGCATACTCGCCCTCGTCGAGCACGTACGCGCCTTTGGTGTTGTGGTGCTCGAGATTTTTGTCGTATGACGCGAAGTATTGGAAATCGGCGGTTACGGTCACCGTTTCGGCATCGCCCGGTTCGAGCATGCCAGTCTTATCGTAACCGATGAGCTGGATCGCCGATTTTTCAAGCCCGCCCTCGATGTACGGCGCATTTACGTAAAGCTCCACGACGTGTTTACCCGCGGTGCTTCCCGTGTTCACTACCCTGACTTCGGCTGTGACGGTGCGCCCGTCTTTATCGACTTTCAGCGAGTTTATCGTTTCGGTGAACGTCGTGTACGATAGTCCGTACCCGAACGACGCCACCACTTCGTCGGCATACTTCCACTCGGTCGCCGACGCTTTCGCGGTGTCTTGATTGGGAGCTTTATGCGCGACCGACGCATTGCCGCGACCGTTTACGCAGTCGAAGTAACGGGATTCGTAGTAGCGATAGCCGATATAAATGCCTTCCGCTTCGGGCATGTACCAAGCACTTTTTTCATTGCTCGTGATCACTTTATCGGATGTGTCGACATTGCCGAAAGTGAATATGCCGTAGTTCTGATTAGCCGCCGATACGCTCGACTTCGCGGCGTACGTGTCGACCATGCGCCCCGACGGATTGACGGTGCCGTCGAGGACCTGCGCGACCGCGGTCCAGCCGTAAGTGCCGGGAAGTCCCGCCCACACGACGGAGTCCGCCTCGTACTCGCCGTTCTCCTCGAACAGTTCGGGAATATCCATGGCGCAGTCGGAATTGACTATCACGACGACGTTGTCGTAATTCTTTTTCGCGTACTTGACCGTTTCCATTTCCTTGACGGAAAGCCCGAGCACGTCGTGATCGGCGTCGAACTGTCCCGCTACCGCTTTGCCCGCTTCGCCGGGCAGATAGTACGACTGCTCGCCGCCCTGACGCGCGAGAACGATTATCGCCGTGCCGCCCTTCGTCGCTTTGTCGGCAAGCCCGACGTCCGCGGGAGAGGACTCTTTAAGATTGAATTTACCGTTTGCTAGCGACGAAATATTCGGAGTGTAAACCGTGGATTGCGTCCATTTATCCACCGATTCGGTGTAGCCGTATCCGGGCGCGGTGGAAAATGCCGCTTTCGCCTCGGCGTTGACTTTCATGCCCTGCGCCGCGAGTGCGTCCTCGAAAGAAATCTTTTCGCTGTCAACGGGTTTGGAACCCATGGTGCCGCCGTGCCAAACGCCGTACGCGCCGACGCCGAGTAATGTCACGTCGCTGTTCTTCGCGAGCGGGAGCGACGTTTTGTTTTCGCCGAACTTTTTGTTTTTGAGAAGCACGATACCCTCGCTCGCTATCTCGACAGCGGCGGCTTTTTGGTACTCGTACATGCCTTTGGACGTCGTGAGGTCGTAACCCGTTTGTTCCTTGCTCTTGACGCGGAAGTTATACCTATCGACGCTCGGATCGACGTCCTCCGTGACAATGCCCGAACTCACCGTGCCGAGGTTGGCGTCTATCCACGACCGATACGTATCGACTATGGACGCACCGCCGACCGATACGGCAAGAAGCCCCGCACAAATACCGGTCACACCGCGCACGATGTTTTTTGTCCTCTTTGTTATCTTCATTTAAGCCTCCTTATTTTTTCGGGGATTATTCCCTATTAGCTTAAATGTATTGTATCATATCCGCTAAATTATTCTCGCAACAGACAAAAACTGCATTTCGTTAGGCAAGTTCTGTTTTTTTACGTTCTTTTACGTTTTTTCGTTATCGCTCTGTTTGGCTTTTACCGTACTCGTTTAATTCTCGACCGATTTATTCGGTAACACTATATCGACTGTAAAAAGATTGTCGTGCGCCGCGACGGTTATGTTTCCGCCGTACTTTTGCACGATGAACCGCATGCTCTTTAATCCGAAACCGTGGTGCGCCTTGTCGGATTTGGTCGTCTGCGGCAGTCCGTCCGCGACGTCGTACACCTTGTCGCAATAGTTCTCTATGTGAATACAGACAAGCTCCGCACGGCGGTACACTTTGAGCAAAATGCACCGCTTGCCGTCCTCCACCGTTTTTTCGTGTTCTATCGCATTGTCGAGCGCGTTGCCGAACAGCGACACTATATCCGCCTTGTGCATAAAGTCGAGCTGTGCGCCGTCCACCATGGCGATTATGTCGATATCGTACTTGTGACACAGGTACGTCTTTTCGGTGAGCACGACGTCGAGAGCTTTATTGCCGGTATTCGCAGTCACCTCGTACTTTTCGACTGCCGAACGAATCTCGTCGAGGCTGTCGGCGTCGAGATCGGCGGGGTTCAGTCCCGCGATAAAATGCTTGAGGTCGTGCGCTTTCATATTGATAATATTGACGCTCTGCTTGTACGTGTCGTACAGCTTGCTCTCGCCCGCGAGCACGCTCTCGAGCCGAATATTTTCTTCGGTGCGGTTTTTGTAAATGACGAGTCCGAACTGCACTGCGAGCGCGAGCACGTCGCAGAGTATTAGCGGCGGCACCGTCACCCATAAGTTTTGCAGGTCGTAACTTATCATTAGGAATTGCATGAGATAACAAAACACCGCCGACACGATCGCTATCGCAAAAATGCCGCCGATATTAAGACTGATTTTCTCGCGCGTGATCAGCTTTCGCACTATCAGCGCGTACCCGCACGCATACACCGCGAGCATCGCACCGAGCGATATAAAGAACCACCCGACGTTGTTTATGTTCGCCGCGAACGGCAGGTAGAAAAGCTGTTCGATATTATGCGCGAGGTTTTGCAATAACTGCGCGCCGATACAGCAGAACAGCACATCCGAAAATTTATTATCGACGCAAAACGCGCAAAGCCCGAGCGACACGAGAAATATTATAAACGACGTGAAGCCGGGCACGACGCGCAACATCAGGTTTGTCAGCATTACCGACACCACGGCATACACTATCACCCCTACTATGCTCCGCCACACAATCCCCTTGCGAAACCGAAATACGGGAATGAACAAAAGCTCGGCGGCGAGGATCTGCAGTATGTAGCCGTGATAAACATCTATTTTGAAAAGCTCGGCGAACGTCAAATCACACACCCCCGCCGAGATACACCGCGAGCTTGTCGAGAAACGCCGCGCGGTACACGCGACTGAGCGGCAACGTTTCGCCCGCTACCCGCACTTCGCCGACGGTATAGCCGTCAACATACGCGAGATTTACTATGAGCGAACGATTGATCGCGACAAATCCGTTGCCGAAAAAGAAATCGCGTATATCGTCGAGTGCGCCGCGCATTTTGAAAATGCCGTCGTCGGTGTGGAAGAACAAATAATGCTTTTCGCTCTCTATGTACTTAATGTCGCCGACGGGCTGTTTGCGCATTTCGCCGCCGCCCGAAATGACGAACACGCTGTCAGCTTTCGCTTCCACCGCCCCGACCGCTTTTGCGAACTTGATTTCGAAAAGCGGATACTCGACCGGTTTTACGAGAAAGTCGAACGCGTTTACGTCATAACCTTTTACGGCGTACTGTGCGAGCGTCGTTATAAATATAAGACATACGTTCTTATCGACTTCGCGCAATTTTTTGGCGGCGTCCAATCCGTTCATGTGCGGCATCGCTATATCCATGAGGATAATATCGAACCCGCCCCCGCGAAAATCGCTCACGAAATCCATGCCGTCGCGGAAAACCGTCACGTCGAAAACACGTTTCGTCGCCGTGCCGAAATCTATTATATATCGGCGGAAGGTATCTTCCCACGCCTTTTCGTCCTCGACTATAGCAATCTTCAGCATAATCGCCGTTCTCCGTAAGTGTCGTTTCGGTATGTTCACATAGATTATACACGATAAATATTCTATAGTCAACCCCGAAACCGAAAATATATTTACAATTCGACAGCGATCGACCGCGCGTTTGAACTATGCTTTAACATTTTCCGCACAAAAAAGATCGAGAGTTTTTGCTCTCGACCTTTTCGCAATGTTACTTCTTATCCTTTTTATCGCTCGGGCGCGTGCTTCTCTGTGCGGAAGTATTCGTCCGTTGCGTCGGCGTCGTCGTGCGCTGTGCGGTAGTATTCGCGCGTTGCGTCGGCGTCGTCGTGCGCTGTGCGGAAGTGTTCGCGCGTTGCGTCGGAGCTGCCGCATGCTCTGTTTTGGTTGCCGCAGCTTCGCTCTTGACTTTCTTCTCGGCAGTCGCGGTATCTTTTACGCGATCGGTCGTTTCCGCTCTCGTCTTTACCGCGGTGCCGCCGCCGTTATTGCCGTCGCCGCCGTCTTTCTTCTTATTGCGAAGAATGAACACTATCGCAACAGCCGCGCCCGCCGCGACTATCACGACTGCGAGCACCACGCACACGATGAGAACGGTATTGCTCTTTTCGGGCGTGTCGATGCCGGGATTGACGGCGTTCTCGACTCCGACGGCTTCGATCATATCCGACTGCGTTACGACTACGCGCGGCTGTACCGCGGTATAGTTGTTTTCCGAATAGAACTTCGCGACACGGTCCGCGACGAACGACACTTCGACGACGTTACCGCCCTTGCCGTTAAGCTCGGCGTACGTAAACTCGAGCTTGCCGCCTTCCGCCGCTACCTTTCCTTTCACTTCGGTGCCGTTGAGCAATACGCGATCAACTTTATATCCGCTTTCGGGAGTGACCGTATACGAAATGCTATCGCCCTCGGCGACCGATTCGATCTTCGTTCTGTCCAACTTACCGCCTTCGCCGACGACGCTCGTATACACGTTGTGCGTAGATTTCGCATCGCTTTTGACGGCGGCGATCATGAACGGGCTGAAGCTCTTGACCGTAGCGATAATTCCGACGTCGGTAATTACGCACGGCACTTCTTCGACCGACTTGATCTTGCCTTGCGCGTCGCGGGTGTAGTGATACACCGTGAACGTTACGCCCGCATCTTCGGGACCGTACCCGTCGGGGAAGCCGAAGCCGACCTGCATATAACTGCCGTCGGGAACTTTTCTCACGACACCGCACAACATTAAATCTATTTCATAAGTCGACGAAGCGAGCACGTCATCTTTTTCGACGCCGATATTCTTGTCTTCGAGGAGGGTGGATTCCATGTCCGCCGTTTCCGCTTTACTCGGCGAATTCACGACGAGCATGAGCTGACTGCGCTGATCGCCGACGATCGGAGCACCGTCTTTGTCCTTGAAATCGGTAAGCGACATGTCCTCCGCGCCGACGAACTTCGGTTCGCCGAATACTTTCATATACAGTCTGCCGTCGTTAAACACTTTCGGGCAAACTATCTGCTTCATTTTGTAATAGAACGAACCGCCCGCTTCGGGCACGCGCCCGCTCGTTTCGCCGACGAGGTTGACGGGAATAAAGCTGTAGCGTTCGTTGTTATGACGGTATTGACGGCTGGGCGTAAAAGTGAATTTGAGCTGTTTCGTGGCGGAGTCGTACTTAACGTTTTCCACTTTCATATTCTTGCTCAAATCATCATGCGTGTTGCCGGTCAACGCTATTTGTATTTGATAGTCGTCGGTCATTGCACTGCCGTCGGCGGGAACGAGGTTCTCGCTGTATTCGAGCATGATTTCCGTCGGCTCGAAGTTGCTGATATAACCGTTAAAGTTCGGAGTATAACGCTTTACGTACGGCGCGCGGGGAACGTTCTTTTGCGAGTTGTATGCCTCGTTGTGATACGCCGCGCTTTCCGCAATGATGCTGCCGTTTATATTTTCGGGATAAGCACCGAACTCCGTCGGTTTGACGTCGGACGCGACTATGGCGTACTGTACTTTTTCCGCATCGGTACCGACGAGGAGCATGGAATACTTATCTGCCACAAGCGTGTCTATCTGTTCGGTCATGGTGAGAACCGTCATGTAATGGAACCACATCGTCGGTTCGCCGTTTATGTAATATCTGTACGCAAGCTCTTTGCCTTCCGCCGACAACTGCTTCGCGTTCTTGCCGTCGTACGATACGCCGAGCTGAAGTCCGTGCACCGTTTCTCCGCCGACCGACGTGGATACATAGCCAAGCTCGACATTGCCGACCTTGCCGCTGTCCTTGAACTCGAAACCGTTCTCGTCGACGTCCACGCCGTAAGCGGTGGGACGCACTGCGGGATACAGCAGTTTGAAGCCCGACGAGGAGATCTCGCCGTTCGGGTAATGCGTGCGCGAAAGCATTTCGTCGCCGACGAGCAAATACCGCGTACCGCTGCCGCAAGTCGCGTTCCACGTGGGATCGACCGCATACCACAGTCCGTCTACCTTGACGGCGTTCCACATATGCGGCTCGAAGCCTGTTTCTACGTCTTTCGCCGTGGCGGCATCTTGCGGCTGGCAAGCGTTGCCCGCAATAAGCACGCACGGAATATCGAGCCTATCCATTATGACCTTGAACGCAGTGGCATAGCCGTCGCACATCGCCTTGCCCTGTACGAGCGCACCGTATGCGTTGTGAACGTAACCGTTCATGACCGCACCCGCTTTCGCGCCGTAATCGTACTTGACGTTTTTGACGAAGTAATCGTTTACGTTGGTGATTTTCTCGACAACCGTTCCGCTGCCTGCGAGCTTAACGACTTCGTCCGCCTTTTTCTCGAACTCGGCGACAGCCGTTTCCGCTTCCGACGCACTGCTCACCGTGTAGTCGGAATAGAAATTATCCGCTCTGCCCGTGCCGGCAAAAACCTTGTATGTACCGTTGTCCGCGGCAACGCCCAAGCCGACTTTGTGCACGTCGGCATAGAACAGCTCGGGATGGTCCATATAGAACGCATCGCGCGCCGCGCCGAACGCGACGGGTATGGTCGGATTGTTCTTTTCGGCGTAAGCGACCGCCTGATCGGCGGTGACCGCGCCTTCCGCTACGAGATCGTATTCGCAATGTCCGCCCTTAAAGCTGCCGTCGGCAAGCATTTTCGCGAAAAGATCGTAAATCTTTTGCGCAGTCGAGCTGTTCTTCAATTCTTTGTAGTAATACGTACGTCCGACGTTTTCGGCATCGTCCGCATACGCCCGCGGCTGTTGGCGAACAGGAAGCCCGCGAACAGAGCCAAAACCGCGAACACGACCGCGATGGCTTTTACCGCACTCTTTGCTATGGTTTTCATAAAACCTCCGAAAAATTTTTTATCGGTCGCCGCCTAAAGAAAGATATGCGCGACGGCTTGACCGATTTGACTATTATATGACTTTTTATCCAAAAAGTCAATCGTTTGAACGCCGTAATACGGCTGTCGTCGCCCGAAACTCACACACGGTCCGCGAAAACGCGCATTTTCGATCGAATAATACGATTGCGTTCGCACTGTAATTTCAACCCGCGACTGCTATGGCATTTCATCATTGTAGTGCGGAAAGCCGTCATTACCCGCCGTATTATAAATCGACTTTATTGTTGGGGACTTTATCCCACTGCACTCCGCATTATCAATCGACCTCAATTTTTAATTTTTAATTGTTAATTGAAAAAGGGTTCTGCCTTGCGAGCAAAACCCTTTCGGTTTGTTATTCTTCGCCGCCGACGTCGCCGCCTTCGCCTTCACCGCCCTCGACGTCCTCTATGACTTCTTGGTGGGGTGCGGTCGCCACGCACACGACGGTGCCTTGATTCTTGACGCGCATCATGCGCACGCCCTGCGAGCCTCTGCCGATCTTGCTTATCTCTTTGACGAGCATGCGAATGATCGTGCCGTTATCGGAAATGACCATGACGTCTTCTTCGGGATCGACGAGCTTGAGATTGACGAGCCTGCCCGTCTTTTCGTTGAACGTGCCTGCCTTGATACCCTTGCCCGCGCGCGACTGCAGTCTGAACTCGTCGATATCGGTACGCTTGCCGAAACCGTGTTCGCTCACCGTGAGTACGTCGCAATCGGGTTTGACTATCGTCATGTCGACAACGTTGTCGTCCTCGTCGAGCCGCATTGCGCGCACGCCCTGCGTATCTCTGCCCATGAGTCTGACGTTCTCCTCCGAGAATCTTATGCACTTGCCGCTCTGCGACGCGATGAGTATTTCGTCTATGCCGCCCGACTGTTGCACCGAAATCAATTCGTCGCCCTCGTTGAGCTTGATAGCGACTTTGCCCACTTTGCGTATGAGCTTGAACTCGGTGAGCGCGGTCTTTTTGATCATGCCGCGTTTTGTCGCCATGACGAGATTGCCTTTATACTCGTCCTCTTTGATGGGAATGACCGCACTGACTTTTTCGCCGTCGTTAAGCTGTAACAGATTGACTATCGCTCTGCCGCGCGCGGTGCGTTCCGCTTCCGGCACTTCGTAAGCCTTTGCCGCGTACACTCTGCCGAAGTTGGTAAAGTACAGCAGCGTGTCGTGAGTATTGGTCACGAACATCTTTTCGACGAAGTCTTCTTCCTTGGGACGGTGCGCGGTAACGCCTTTGCCGCCGCGGTGCTGCGCCTTGTATTCGGTGGTGGGCAAACGCTTGATATAACCGTAATGCGTCATCGAAATAACGACGTCCTCGCGGTCGATAAGATCGCCGATGTCTATCTCGTCGTAGTCGATCACAAGCTCGCTGCGACGAGGGTTGTTATACGCTTCCTTAATGCCCTGCAGTTCGTTCTTGATAATATCGGTGACGCGGCGGGGATTGGCGAGAATGCTCTTGTAGTCCGCAATGCGCTCTTTGAGCGAAGCGAGTTCCGCCTGCAATGCGTCTATCTCGAGACTTGTGAGCCTGCGCAGTTTCATTTCGAGAATGGCGTTCGCCTGCTTGTCGGAGAGATAGAACTCCGCCATCAATTTTTCCGCCGCTTCCACATTGTCGCGGCTCTGCTTGATTATCTTGATAACGCGGTCGATATTCGCCTGTGCTATGACAAGACCTTCGACGATATGCTCGCGTTCCTGTGCCGCCGCAAGATCGTGTTTGGTGCGGCGCACGATTATGTCTTCCTGATGCAACAGGTAGTATTCGAGCATCTCTTTGAGGTTGAGCACCTTCGGCTCGCCGTTTGCGAGCGCGAGGAAAATTATGCCCTGCGAAACCTGCATGTTCGTATGCTTATACAGCATGTTCAGTACGACCTGAGCCTGCGCGTCGCGCTTGACTTCTATTACTATGCGCATACCGCTGCGGTCGGATTCTTCCTTGATGTCCGCAATGCCCTCGATGCGCTTGTCTTTTACGAGGTCGGCTATCTGAACGATGAGCTTTTCTTTATTGACCTGATACGGAAGTTCGGTAACGACTATGCGCTGACGCATGAGATCGCTGCCCTCGCGAACGGGATACTCCTCGATCTCCGTCTTGGCGCGAATGACCACGCCGCCGCGCCCCGTTTTGTAAGCGCGTTTGATATTCGACCTGCCCATGATAAGACCGCCGGTCGGATAGTCGGGCGCGGGCACGAACTTGCAAAGCTCGTCCACCGTGATCTCGGGATTGTCGATGAGCGCGTCGATGGCGTCTATGACCTCGCCGAGATTGTGCGGCGGTATAGCGGTCGCCATACCGACGGCAATACCGTCCGAACCGTTTACGAGCAGGTTGGGGAACCGCGACGGCAATACCGTCGGCTCTTGCAACGAGTCGTCGAAGTTGGTCGTCCAGTCAACCGTTTCCTTGTCGATATCGCGCAACATTTCCGACGCGATCTTCGCCAGCCTCGCCTCGGTATAACGCATAGCCGCGGGCGGGTCGCCGTCCACCGAACCGAAGTTGCCGTGACCGTCGACGAGCGGGAACCGCATGGAAAAGTCCTGCGCAAACCGCACCAACGCATCATACACCGACGAATCGCCGTGCGGGTGATACTTACCGAGCACGTCACCGACTACGCGCGCGCACTTGCGGTACGGCTTGTCGTGCCACAGCGCAAGCTCGCCCATCGCATAAAGTATGCGGCGGTGCACAGGCTTCAAACCGTCACGCACGTCGGGTATGGCACGCGAAACGTTGACCGCCATGGCGTACGCGATAAAGCACTGCTTCATCTCGTCTACAACATGCGTTTCCAAAATTTTGGTATTGTCTACATAGTCCTTCGAACTTACGTCGCCGCCCTTGTTCGAGCGTATTCCTCTTTTAGCCATTTCAACTCCTTGATGTTTCTTGTTGGGAATTGTACATTATTTAATATTTACACCAGCATCGCGCGATGAGTGCGCGCGTCGAGTATTATACGTCGAGGTCGGTAACGAGCTTCGCGTTTTCTTCTATAAACTGCCGACGCAGTTCGGGCAAGTCGCCCATAAGCACGCTGAATATCTCGTCCGCTTCAAAAGCGTCTTCCATGGTAATGCGCTTGAGCGTGCGGAACTCTGGACTCATCGTCGTTTCCCAAAGCTGTTCGGCGTTCATTTCGCCCAGACCTTTATAACGCTGAATATCGCAACCCTTTCTGCCCATGCTGTCGAGCGCGTCGTCGCGTTCCTTTTCGTCGTAGCAGTACACTTCGCGCTTGCCTTTCGACACTTTGTACAGCGGCGGCATTGCCGCGTACACATGCCCGCGCTCGATGAGCGGACGCATAAAGCGGAAGAAGAACGTCAAGAGCAGTATGCGTATGTGGCTGCCGTCGACGTCCGCGTCGGTCATACATATGATCTTGTCGTAACGCAGTTTGCTCTCGTCGAATTCCTCGCCTATGCCGCAACCGAACGCCGTGATCATCGCCTTGATTTCGGCGTTCTCGAGCACGTGATTGAGCCGCGCCTTTTCCACGTTGAGTATCTTGCCGCGAAGCGGGAGTATCGCTTGGAACCTGCGGTCGCGACCTTGTTTCGCCGTGCCGCCCGCGCTGTCGCCCTCGACAATGAATATCTCGCAGTTGGACGGATCGCGGTTTGTGCAGTCCGCGAGCTTGCCGGGCAGGCTCGCCGTTTCGAATACGCCCTTGCGCCGAGTGAGATCGCGGGCGTTACGCGCCGCATCGCGCGCACGCTGTGCAGTGATCGTCTTAACGACGAGTTCTTTCGCCTCTTTGGGATTTTCTTCGAGATAAGTGCCGAGCGCGTCGGTGACCGCCTTTTCCACCTGCAACCGCATCGACGAATTGCCGAGCTTGGTCTTTGTCTGACCCTCGAACTGCGGGTCGGTGAGCTTTACCGAAATAACGGCGGTGATGCCCTCGCGCACGTCCTCGCCCGCGAGTTTCTCGTCGTCCTTTATGAGGTTTTGCTTATGCGCATAGTCGTTGAGGACTTTCGTGAGCGCGTTCTTGAACCCCGCAAGATGGGTGCCGCCTTCTTCGGTATTGATATTGTTCGCGTACGAATAAATAAGCTCGCTGTACCCGTCGTTGTACTGAATGGCGTACTCGACGATACTGTCTTTGAAATTCTTCTCGCCGTAAATGACTTCCGAGAACATCGTTTGCTTGTTGCGGTTGAGATACTCTACATAGTCCTTGATACCGCCGTCGAAACGGAAGGTGTCTTTCGCCTCCCTGCCCTTGCGGTTATCCACAAGCTCGATCTCAAGCCCTTTATTGAGGTACGCGACCTCGCGAAGTCTGTTTTTGACCGTTTCGTAAGTGAAATCTATGGTTTCGAAAATCTCGCTGTCGGGGAAGAATGTTACTTTCGTACCCGTCTTGTCGGTTTTGCCCACTTCGGCAAGCGGTTTCATGGGCACGCCGCGATTGTACCGCTGACGGTAGATCTTGCCGTGCTGATAAACCTCGATATCCAGCCATTCCGAAAGCGCGTTGACACACGATACACCGACGCCGTGCAGACCGCCCGACACCTTGTATCCGCCGCCGCCGAACTTGCCGCCGGCATGCAGTTTCGTGAGAACCACCTGTACGGTGGAAACCTTTTCTTTGGGGTGCATCTCGACGGGAATGCCGCGACCGTTATCGGTAACGGACACCGCGCCGTCGCGCGTGATCTCTACGAGTATGCGATCGCAATATCCCGCGAGTGCTTCGTCCACGGAGTTGTCGACTACCTCCGTTATGAGGTGGTGCAAACCGTGTTCGTCCGTCGACCCGATATACATGCCGGGGCGTTTCCGAACCGGCTCCAGCCCTTCGAGTACCTGTATGGAACTTGCGTTGTAACTTCCGTTATCTACCTTTCTCGCCATAAAAAACCTCCGCAAACCCGCAAGCAAAACGACAAAATCCGCCGTTCCGCCCCGCGTTTGATCTACTGTAACCATTATACCACAAAACCGCATTTTTGCAAAGCGTTTTGACCATATTTTTCGCCATTCCGAAACAATATTTTCGGAGGCAACGCGTCAAATGCCTATAATACGCGCTATTTGACACGTAATGTAATTTTCGCTTTTACCACTACACCGCGTAATCACGCCGTACAACGCAAATTTTGGGGGTAAACGATTTTGTAGACACAATATAATGTGTCGCACGAATATCTTACCCGCCGCACGGCGCGAACGCAACCGAAACAGGCGATCGCCGCCGTTTCGAGCGACTACACAAGCCCGCCATCGCCTGCCGGTTCGACCGAAGCGCGTAAGGCGCGCGGACCCTTGCCGCCGCATTACCAATCGGCATTTTTGATTTATTGCTATCGTTCTAATCAACGTGTCTTATGAGATTCTTCGCGTTCGCTTAGAATGACAAAAGATTGTGAACTGTCGCGCGAAACAAACTTGTCATGCTCCCCGCAAGCGAAACATCTCGATGACACGTAAAATGAGATTTCTCGACTGCGCTCGAAATGACAGGTTTTTTATGTTTATTGTGCAATGTTCTAATTATTCGTGTCTTATAAGATTCTTCGCTTTGCTCGGAATGACAAAAGATGATTTCGGCACAAAAAAACGACCTTCGGCGAAGATCGTTTTCTTTGTTTCGATTTAATTAGGTCGGTAACCGACTTATTTGATGATCTCGGTGATAACGCCCGAGCCGACGGTTCTGCCGCCTTCGCGGATAGCGAAGCGCAAACCTTTCTCGGCGGCGATCGGGTGGATAAGCTCGACCGTCATGGTGACGTTGTCGCCGGGGGTGACCATTTCTACGTCCTTCGGAAGTTCGATCTTGCCGGTCACGTCGGTGGTGCGGAAGTAGAACTGCGGACGGTAGTTGTTGAAGAACGGGGTGTGGCGACCGCCTTCCTCTTTCTTCAATACGTACACCTCTGCTTTGAACTGGGTGTGCGGGGTGATCGTACCGGGTTTCGCGATAACCTGTCCGCGCTCGATGTCCTTGCGGTCTACGCCACGGAGAAGGATACCCGCGTTATCGCCGCTCTGTGCGAAATCGAGCGATTTGCGGAACATTTCGATACCGGTAACAACCGAGCCGCGCGTCGCTTTGATACCGACGATTTCGACGGGGTCGCCGACCTTGATGGTGCCGCGCTCGACACGACCGGTAGCAACGGTGCCGCGACCGGTGATCGTGAAGATGTCCTCGACGGGCATAAGGAAGGGTTTATCCACGTCGCGTTGCGGGGTCGGGATATACGCGTCGACTTCTTTCATGAGATCCATGATGCAATTGCAAGCGGGATCGTTCGCATTGCCTGCCTGCGCCGCTTCGAGAGCCTTGAGAGCCGAGCCGCGAACAACGGGTGCGCCGTCGCCGTCGAAGCCGTACTGCGAAAGAAGTTCGCGAACTTCCATATCGACGAGGTCGAGCATTTCTTCGTCGTCGACTTGGTCGGTCTTGTTCATGAAAACAACGATCTTCGGAACGCCGACCTGACGCGCGAGAACGATGTGCTCGCGGGTCTGAGGCATAACGCCGTCGGTAGCCGCAACGACGAGGATCGCGCCGTCCATCTGCGCGGCACCCGTGATCATGTTTTTAACATAGTCCGCGTGTCCCGGGCAGTCAACGTGCGCGTAGTGACGGTTTTCCGTCTGGTACTCGACGTGCGAGGTGTTGATGGTGATACCGCGCGCCTTCTCTTCGGGAGCCTTATCAATTTGGTCGTAGCGCATCTGCTCCGCCAAGCCTTTAGCCGCGAGAACCATGGTGATTGCTGCGGTCAAAGTGGTCTTGCCGTGGTCGACGTGCCCGATCGTACCGATATTTACGTGCGGCTTGCTTCTGTCGAATTTTGCCTTTGCCATTTTTATGTTCCTCCAAGGAATACTTTTATTTTTTGATTTACACCGCTTGTCCGCAGTATAGCAATATTATAATACATTCTCCGAAAAATCTCAACCGTTTTGACCTCGATTTTCAAAAGAATTTGCAACCGAAAAACTGCGGCGTATAGTATTGTGTCGGGATATTTTTTCGTTTATCCCTTTTTCGCGAATAATCGCGTGTCGATTAAGAATTCGCCTTGCTACGCTCGCCTATTACCTTCTCCGCAATGTTGCGCGGCACCTCGGCATAGTGATCGAACTGCATGGTGTAGTTGCCTCTGCCCTGCGTGCGCGAACGAAGGTCGGTCGCGTAACCGAACATCTCGGACAGCGGGATCTCCGCGTGGATGATCTGACTGCCGTTGACGAGGTCGGTGCCGAATATCGTGCCGCGACGGGCGGACACGTTACCCATAACGTCGCCGAGATACTCGTCGGGCAGGGTCACGTCGACTTTCATGATAGGTTCGAGCAAGAATGCATCGCCTTTCTTCATGCCGTCCTTGAACGCCATAGAGCCTGCGATCTTGAACGCCATTTCGGACGAGTCGACTTCGTGGTAGCTTCCGTCGTACAGAGTGACTTTGAAGTCGACGCACTCGTAACCCGCGAGGATACCGCTCATGCGCGCTTCCTGAATACCGTTGTCGACCGCGGGGATATATTCTTTCGGAACGGAGCCGCCGACGGTCTTGTCCTCGAACACGTAACCGCTGCCCTGTTCGAGCGGTTCCATGATGACTTTGCAGTGACCGTACTGTCCTTTACCGCCGGACTGACGGATATACTTGCCTTCCGCTTCCACTTTCTTGCGAATGGTTTCGCGGTAAGCGACCTGCGGTTTGCCGACGTTCGCTTCCACTTTGAATTCGCGGAGCAAGCGGTCGACGATAATGTCGAGGTGCAGCTCGCCCATACCCGCGATGATCGTTTGACCCGTTTCCTGATCGGTGTAGGTCTTGAACGTAGGATCTTCTTCTGCGAGCTTGACGAGTGCCATCGTCATTTTTTCCTGACCGGCTTTCGTTTTCGGCTCGATCGCGACGCGAATGACCGGCTCGGGGAATTCCATGCTCTCGAGCACGATCGGATGCGCGGCGTCGCAAAGCGTGTCGCCCGTCGTCGTATCCTTAAGACCGACTATGGCGCATATATCGCCCGAACGCACTTCGTCGATATCAGTACGCGAATTGGCGTGCATCAACAGAAGCCGTCCGATACGTTCTTTCTTGCCCTTCGTCGAGTTGAGCACGTACGAACCTGCGGGACATACGCCGCTGTAGCAGCGGAAGAAAGCGAGCTTGCCGACGAACGGGTCGGCAGCGATCTTGAACGCGAGTCCGGAGAACGGTTCGTTATCGTCCGTTTTGCGCTCGGCTTCCTCGCCGTTCGGCGTGGTGCCTTTGATGTGCGCAATGTCTACCGGGCTGGGCATGTAGTACACAACGGCGTCGAGAAGTTTCTGCACGCCCTTGTTTTTGTACGACGAGCCGCAGAACACCGGGTTCATCGTCATGTTAAGCGTCGCTTTACGCACCGCGGCGCGGATCTCGTCAACGGTGATTTCCTCGCCCGCGAAGAATCTTTCCATAAGCGCGTCGTCGGTTTCGGCAACCGCTTCGAGCAGGATCTGACGGTATTCTTCCGCCTGCGCCTTAAGCTCGTCGGGGATCTCGGTTTCGTTGATCGTCTTGCCGAGGTCGTCCTCGTAGATCTCCGCTTTCATCGTCACAAGGTCGATCATGCCCTTGAACGTGTCCTCTTTGCCGATAGGGATCTGCAAAGCGACGGGGTGCGCACCCAAACGCGTCTTCATCATTTCGAGAACGTTGAAGAAGTTCGCGCCGTTTATGTCCATTTTATTGACGTACGCGATACGCGGAACGCCGTACTTGTCCGCCTGACGCCAAACGGTTTCCGACTGCGGTTCAACACCGCCCTTCGCGCAGAATACCGCGACCGCGCCGTCGAGAACTTTGAGCGAACGCTCGACCTCGACCGTAAAGTCGACGTGTCCCGGGGTGTCGATGATATTGATGCGAGTCATGGGCGCATCGGGTCCGGTGCGCCACTGCGTGGTGGTAGCCGCCGACGTAATGGTAATGCCGCGCTCCTGCTCCTGAACCATCCAGTCCATGGTCGCGCCGCCGTCGTGCGTTTCGCCTATCTTATGCACCTTGCCGGTATAGAACAAAATACGTTCGGTAGTCGTCGTTTTGCCGGCGTCGATGTGCGCCATAATACCTATGTTGCGCGTGTTTTCCAGAGAAAATTGTCTTGCCATGATTACCACCTAAAATGCGCGAATGCTTTGTTCGCCTCGGCAACGCGGTGCATTTCTTCCTTGCGCTTGACAGCGGCACCGGTGTTGTTATAGGCGTCGAGAAGCTCGCCTGCGAGCCGTTCGTCCATCGTCTTTTCGCCGCGCTTGCGTGCGAACATGACGACCCAACGAATAGCGAGCGTTTGCTGACGCTCCGCGCGTATCTCGAGCGGCACCTGATAGGTGGAGCCGCCGACGCGCCGCGCCTTTACTTCCAACTGCGGTTTGACGTTAGCCATTGCTTGGTTAAATACGTCAACCGGTTCGAGCGACGTCTTTTCTTTGATAATATTAAAAGCGTCGTAGACTATAGCTTGAGCCGTACCCTTCTTGCCGTCGAGCATGATCTGATTGACAAGCTTGGTAACGACCTTGCTGTTATAAATAGGGTCGGGTAAAACATCCCGTTTGGGGACCCCGCTTCTTCTCGGCATGATTGCCTCCTTATTCGATTTTTTCGGGCTTTCGCCCCGTGCGCCTGTTCTATATTATATATATCGCAAGCGGATTTGGCAAAAGTGCAAAATTGTTTCATTACGCCGTTGTGCTTAAAACATACGTCGCATAACCGTTGAGCAAGTGCGCCGCGGCATGATTGCGTCGGCGTTTTCGTCCGAGAACAAGGCACGGGCGCGACGTCGTATGTTCACTATACGGCGAGTGCCCGTAACGCGGTTATCGACGAAAACGACAGCAAGTCGTCGCGTAAGCACGCAGCGAAACGGAAAACTATTTTGCGCGTTTTGCGCCGTACTTCGAGCGGGATTGCTTGCGTTTGGCAACACCCGCAGTGTCTAATGCACCGCGAATAATGTGATACCGCACACCGGGCAAATCCTTCACTCTGCCGCCACGGACGAGCACAACCGAGTGTTCCTGCAGGTTGTGACCGATTCCCGGGATGTAAACCGTACCTTCCATCTTGTTGACAAGACGTACACGAGCGATCTTGCGCAAAGCGGAATTCGGCTTTTTAGGCGTGGTGGTCGTGACCGAAAGGCACACGCCGCGTTTTTGCGGGTTGTTATCGAGAATAGGACTCAGGGACTTATACTCGACCTTCTTGCGACCTTTCCTAACAAGCTGGTTGATCGTAGGCATCGTTACTCTACCTCCTTTTTTAGTAGTATTGCCGCTCCCACTCATACGAATAAGAGCAATATACGCGCACTTTTACGCGTACTCTTTATTATAAACCCATTTCTTCCCCGTTGTCAAGCGTTTTACACCTCATTACTCAAGAGATACGATAAGAAATATCTCCGCGAACTTTCGTTCATTGCGACATTCGACAACGACGTATCTTATGCGGCGTGCCGAGTACGTCACGCCCTACGGAATCGTCGAGCAATTTCTTTCCATTGTAGAGAGCGGCGTCCCCGACGCTCCGCAAGCGTCCACGCGAAACAGACTTGTCATGTTGAGTTTCGTAGGGGACGCAGCCCACTGCGCCCCTCATTATAAATCGACTTTATTATAGTTGTCCCTTCGAGGGAAGATGTCCGCGACGAAGGAGCGGGCAGAAGGGTTCGGCGTCACGTTATTATTTGCATAGCATACGGTACGGTCCGATAAATAATCCGCAATAATTATTCTCCCCGCACGAGATTTCTCCGCGCACTCGCTTCGCTCGTTTGGTCGAAATGACAGGGTACTTTTTGTTTTTGTGTAACTTTCTGATCATGGTGTTTTATGAAATTCTACATTTCAAAAAAAATCATACCCGAAACGCAATGATTCCCGTTTCGGGTATGATGTGTTGCATGCGATACTATAGGCTTTACTCAATCTTTTGGAATAAACTTTTCGTGAATCGGGTCGTACTCGTATTGCTTGCCGAGCCTATCGGTATAAATACCGGTATACGGATTTTCTTCGAGTTCGATTTCTTGCCCGTACTCATTTTTTGCAATCGCCTTGCGATAAGGCTTACTCGGAATATAACAATATTCTATCAGTCCGACGAACATCATAATTATCACCGTCACGAGCATGGCGATCATGACTATCGAGAAGATAAACGACGTAAAGAACGCGAGCCAAGTCAAGAGTACCGTCGCCGTCAGCACGAATATTTCGGGATAACGCTCTTTGAATTTGAGCATCGCTTTCAATCCCTTGAGCATTGTGGCGCAAAAGCACATGAAATAGTATTTGATACTCGCCGCAAACCCGTCGCCTGTTTTCTGCGGTTTGAAGTCTTTTATCTTATCGGGCTGTAACTTAAACAACAGCAGTACATAACATATCGCCAGCCCCAATTCCGCAAACACCATACTGACAGGCATAAACCACACGTCGCTTGTTTCGAAAAATTCTTTGACAGGGATAGGCACTATTATCTCCACCGTGGCAAAATTGATTATTATAAAGAATACCGACGTCATTATCGCGCACAGTCCCGCCGATGCCGCAAATAATATTATCTTCGCTTTCTTGTTCAATTCGACGGGCGCAAGTACGGCAAAGTAATACCCTATAGACGGACTCAACGCCACAAACATGACGCCGATGGATATGCCGTATGCGCGTGCATTTATTTCTTCGCAAATCCCCATGCCGCTCAATACCCCGCTCAAATCGGGTATCGACGCGAGCAATATTCCGCCCAAAAGCAACAACCCATACAAAACCGATATCGCTATCATTATGCCCTTTTGCACGCGCGGCGAAGCCTTCGGTTTTATGTGCTCGGCAGACGGCGATGTTTCGTCGGAACGCAGCATTTGAGTATTTACGTTCGCGCCGCTCGTTTCTTCGCATTCTTCGAAGCGCGTCGTTGCCGACTCGAACAGTGCGTCGAGCATTTCGAATTCGTGCGACTCGAACAGCCCCCTGCATTGCGTTTTGAACTCTTTCGCTCTCTCACTGCCGTCAACGGTAGCGACCGTAGCAACCGCGACGGCGAGTCTTTCTCGGAACGTCGCAACGTCGATGATATGATCTTTCCGCGCCTCGTATTCTTCCGACGCCGCCGCAAGTACGCCGATAAATCCATCGACGTCGCGGGCTTTGGATTTTTCGACCAATGCTTTACGAAATTCGGCGAGTCCGATTTTTCCCTTTAGCTTTTTCGTGTCCTGTTCCACGCTTGCGATATACTGATGATTATGTACATAGGTGCACAATCCTATAAACGAGCATAACCAAAAAATTCCGAGCAACGCCGCTCCGACAGACCAAAATATACAATATAAAAATGATATATTTATTCCGTGGAAAGTTTCTTTCATGTTCCCCAATGTCGTTAGGAACAATCCGAAGAACACTCCGAACAGCACCAACCCCACCGAGAAGAACACCGCAAACACAATAAACCTCTTTCTGCATTTGCCCAACCCCAAAGCAAATAACGGCGCAAGCACAAACAACACGGGCATTACAAAATATGAAACCGCAACGATTTGCAATAGCTTTACCGAATATCTGTGCGCACTGTATCGAGTGACTTCTTTTTCATTATATAATCCGACTATCTCGTGCTCGCGTATTCTGATAGCTTTTTTGCCCTTTACTCCGCCAATTATGGCAAATACTCCCAATAACGCGACACATGTAATAACGCCTATAACTATCGAAACGGTATTTGCCCACATGCACGTCCTGCCTTTAATCGCCGCTATAAAACCGAGCACAGACAATAACAGCGCAACAATACATATAAACCCGAACGGCACTGCCTCGACGAGCGGATTGGAACGACTAATCATACCCATCAGGAAAAGTACAAACGACCAAACCACATTGAGTACCATTACAATAGCATAAAACAATCTAAATCCGAAGCCGTCGATATACTTCGGCTCCTCCGCAAATCCCATGCTTCCGTATTCTTCCATTTGTAATTCCTCCGATAGCGTATAAAATCGACACGATATAGTCATAATTATGACACATACATTATAGTCATAATTATGGCTATTGTCAAGTATTTGACTATAATATATAATAAATCCATGATAAATTATTCGCCGTTTTGGGCGACGCTCAAAGCCAAAGGAATATCCACGTACACGCTGATCAACAAGTACGACATAAGCAGCGGAACGATCGACCGCATGAGAAAGGGCAAAGGCATAAGCACGCTCAAAATAGACGATTTCTGTCGCATACTCGATTGCAACGTCGAAGACATAATCAAATACGAAAAAGACGGTTGATATTTCGCCAATATTTATTGCATTGAAAAAGTTCGGCGCAATGCCGAACTTTTTTGTTTTTGTTTGGTTGTTTTAAGCGTCGGGCGCACCGCGCTCACGGTTTGTTCTGGAAATACACTTCGTCGTCGAGTATCAACGGATAGCGAAAAACGTTACGCCCGTCCAATCCGACCGCATGCATATCCACGCCTATAATGCGACGGTTATTGTAACTATTATAGTAATAGATGCCGCGCGTCGCGTTACAGCACGACGAGTATATCGTCGATTCATATTCGCCCGACGGCATTACGCAACTGCCGAGCGGCTGCGCCACGGAGTCGAGTATATGAAAGAACTGCGCGACCGACTTTTTTTCGCAGTCGCACGGCGGCGAATTGAGCGCGACGAACGCGGCGCGGACAAACCTCGATCCCGACGACAGGTCGCCGGGAAGTCCCAGCCCGCCCATACCGAGACTGTACGCATCAAATTGCAATTTGTCCGAAAAATTGTTTTTCGGCGGGAGCGGCGACACGTGCATATAGTTATTCAGATTGTGCAGCTGCGTCGGGAACGGCGGATTATTCGTCATAACGCCCGCGGGATCGTCGTAGACATGCAGTCCGTCCGCGACGCTCTCGACGACGATCGCTTGCTTCGCGTCGGCGATCATCCAATGAAGCAGCGCAGGCTCATACCCCGCGCCGAACGACGTATCGGTAATATTCATATCTGCGAGCAACCGCTTCGCTTCGTTCACGGTCGCGCACCGCGCAAGCAGGTAAGGAATTACCTCGAACTGCGCAATATTCGTCTTGTTCGCGCACGGCTTATGATAAACTGCGTTCCCGACGAAATTCAGTCCCGCCGCGGCAAGCCCTTTCTCGTTGACGGCATCATAAAAGAGCGGTACGTCGTCCGCAACGTGCGCCATGCCCATGATCGCATAATGCGCTCGCAACGTTTCGCCGCAATCGCGCAACGCGAATTCGTAACGCCGCGGCACGATCACTACTTCTTCGCCGTACGAACAATTATGGTCGAGCGTCCGCCCGAAATAGAAATCCCCCGAGTTGTACTTAACGACCGTACACATAACATTCACCTCACCGCATTAGTATATGCGTCCTCACAGATTTTAGTGAATGTGACAGATTGCAAATCAACGAAAAAGCCGCGGCAAAACGCGAACCGCGCAATAAATAAAAGCGGAAAGAATGGATATTTTCCACGCTTTCCGCCACGCCGATAAATCGCAACTCTGTTTTTGGTTATTACGCAACAAACGACTTTAATCGCAATCTAATTCGCAAGCCGTATATCGAGGAAAACCACCGCATCGGTCAACTCTACGACACCCAAGATATACAACATTTCGTTAGAACCGTCGCCGCTCGGAATACCGTTCAAACCCTCGCCGTTTACGGTAACGGTAATGCCGCCGTCCGCTTCACAGCCGACCTGTTCGTCGTCGATGATTATATCTATATTGCTTCCGTCTGTCGTTATCACGACATTGGACACATTCATATAAATTCTCCGTTCCCCGAACAGCTTCAGCACGAGTATACCGTCGGTAGTCTTTTCGTACTCGCGGT